>DPGD01000002.1 GCA_003522145.1 Clostridiales bacterium
GCGGTGATGGGATTGTCCCAGCAGTCAACCGCCGTACTTTCAAGCCGCAGTCCCACGCTTTCCGCATAGCTTCTCGCATAACCGATCCAATAGTCGATATTGAAGTCGGGTGCGGTAGGTTCTGCGGGCGGCGCGGTTTCCTGCGGTGATTCAGTCAGTGCAGGTTCCGGCGTTGGTTTTTCTTCTGCCTGTTGCTGTGTTGGCTGCTGCGTTGGCGTTGGCTTTGGTTCAGTGGTAGGCTCAACGGCTTTCGACGATTCGGGTTTCGGCGTATCGTTTGAAACGACTGTCTGCGGCGATTGTATCCCCAGCGCAGGGCTTTGTTCTGCGGTAGGCTGCGGCGTTTCTGCCTGTGACGATTCCGTTTCCGCCTTAACATCAATAACGCTATCGTCGGAACTCGTTTTACTTTCCGAAAAAGAATCGGTTAGCGTTTCCTTTGGCACAGCGTTTTCGTCAATCTCGCTTCTCAATGCCTCTATATCCGAACTTTCCCGTATTGCCTGCGGATGATTTGTATTCGCACATCCCGATACAGAAACGACAAGCGCTGCCAATAGCATGAATTGTATTGCTTTTTTCATATCGCAAGACCTCCTTTGCAGCTTCATTGTACGGATTTTTGCGTTCTGCTGCAAAGGTGTGAATTGACAGCCCCATAGACATCTCTTTTTTCGGGTAGTGCAGGTAGTTTTTGAGGGGGAGAGGTGTGGAGAGGGGGAACAAGCGAACACCGCCGCACCTTGCCTTATTTTAGGGTATAGATACCCCTTGTTAGGAAAATTTTATCGTCGTTCCATATCTCTTTGCCGTTCACGCTTTCGGTACATTTCCAACGCCTTAACAATGGTATCTTCGATCTTCTGCGCGGGCGTCCCCGGTGCAAAATATTTGCTGATACGCTCTTTCGGCATTTTGAATTGTTCTTTCTGATTTGGCTTTTCCTCCTGCATGATGGAGAGAATCACCTCGTCGGTCAGTCTGCCGTCCTTGCTGAACTCTTTCATTTTAATAGCTTGCGCCAAAGACGGGGTGCAGTCCTCACATTCCATTGTGTCGTGCAGAGATTGCTGCTGGTCTTTGGAAAGATAGGACAGCTCCACGGCAGGACGGAAAGCAATCTTTCCGTCATCCACCATTTGCAGGACAGGCGGGATCAGTTCGGTCAAGCGGATAAAGCGATAAATCTGCGGTTGGCTGTCTCCACTTTTCTGACTTAACTGTTGAGCAGATGTTGTTCCACTTAACTTATTATCCAATGGAGAAGAAGTTAAATCCGTCCTCTGACCCTGCCTTTTCATAGCTTCCAGCTTCATTTTATAGGCAAATGCTTTTTCGGACGGTAAGATCGTTTCCCTTTGAAGATTACTGTCTACCATAATAATGGTAGCTTCATCGTCAGATAGGTTGCGGACGATACATGGAATCTCCGTCAGCTCAGCCAGAGCAGCCGCAAACTTTCGCCTGTGACCTGCGACCATTTCATAGCCGCCGTTCTCTTTCGGTCGGACAAGAGCCGGAACTAACACACCGTATTTTCGGACGCTCTCGACCATTTCAGCCATAGCGTCATCCTGTTTGACCTTAAACGGATGATTCGGAAAGTCGGAGATTTCAGCGGGGTTCAGCGTCACGACCTTTTCAAACTGTGATTCGGCTCGGCTTTCGTCGGTAGAAAACAAATCATCTAACGGCGTCATTCCTAAATCTCTCGTTTTTACGCTCAATCTCCAACACCTCCTTTGTCAACGCGTGATAGGCAGCAGCCACCTTGCCGTTTTTGTCGTGGGCGTAGATACTCTTGCCCCTGCCGCTGGTTTCGGCGGCTCTCACGGAAAAGGGTATTTCCGCCCCAAACACACGGATTTTCTCACCGTAGTGGGCGCGCAGAGAAGCAATGATTTCCTTTGCCTCGTTGGTTCGGCTGTCTACCATCGTAAAAAGAATCCCGTCGATTTTCAGCTTGGGATTGATCTGCCGCTTGACCTGTGAAATGGAGTGCATAAGCAAATCCAGACCCTTTGCCGAGAGAAACGACGGCTGCGACGGTATGATAACGCTGTCCGCTGCCGCCAGTGAGTTCAGCGGCATAATACCGAGCGACGGCATACAGTCAATGAGGATATAGTCGTAGTGAGGTTTGACCTCACCCAGATATGTCCGCAGCGCCCGTTCACGGTTCATAGCGTTTATGAGCCGGATTTCCATACCCGATAGGGTAATGTTTGCCGGGAGCAGGTCAACGCCCTCGCCGTGGTGCAAAATACCGTGTCCGTCGGGAATCGGCGTGTCGTCGATTACACTCTGCATAATGTCCGTCAGGGTAACGGGCAACTCGTCGGGTTTGGCATAACCGAGGGAGAGCGTCAGAGAAGCCTGCGCGTCCGCGTCGATCAGTAGTACCCGTTTGTTTTCCTGCGCCAGACCGATACCGAGACTTGCGGTTGTTGTGGTTTTACCCACGCCGCCTTTTTGGTTCGTCACCGCTATTACTTTACAGTTCGCCATTTTGGGGTTTCCTCCTTTACATAGATTTAGCCGCCTGCGGCGAAGCAGACGGCTATGTACGGAAATGAAAAAGCCGCTTGATTTCTCAAACGGCTTGCAGTTCAGACCCTTGCTTTGAGTGTCTTGCTGTATTTTGCATAATCCTCGCTCAATACATAATCGATCACACAGGCTTTTGGAATCATGTATGTACTTCTTATATAGAAGTGTTTAACTTTGTTTGCCCTCATTATTTTTCGGGCGGTACTGTCACCGATACCTCCGAGCATTGATTGAAATTCGGGGAGGGTTACAACATCGGGAAAAGAAGAAAACAGTTTTTCATAATGTGCGCGTGATTTCATAGCGATACCTCTTTTTTTGAAAATATGTTGTCAATGGCAGAGAAATACGCTATAATATGTTTGCGATTTATAAATCTATTGCGTGTGCTGTTGTGCCCCGTTTTGGGGTTACATCCCTCCGATGTCCCTCCAAAATCCAAAATTCCCGTCAAAATTGAGAAATGCGGAAATGGCAGACGAAACGGAGCTTTTTAACACATCAGTTTCAAAATAATTAGTAATTGCGGGCTTTTAGGTGTCCGTTGACGACCTCCATAGGGGTTTGAGTTCGTTTGTATTCCGTATGAAGCAAATAACTCAAAATCCAGTGGTAGCGATACCGTGCGGGTTCGACCCCCGCTTCCGGCACCAGAAAAAAGCACGCTTCGGCGTGCTTTTTTCAACGAAATAAATCCCTTGCGGGATTTGTGAAATGCCCTGTGGGCGTGAAATACGCCTGCGGCGTGTGAAATCGCTGCGGCGGCGGGGGGATTTATTTCATTTTACTTTCCGCATAAGCGGAAAATTTCACAATGTCTGAAGGACATTATTTCACATTCGGCATATGCCGAATATTTCACTGGTAAAATACTCTTGTCGGTTCAACTCCACATTAGAATTTTGCAATATCATCTTTTTCGTAACCTCTTTACAAAAATCCCGAATGCGTAAGCGTTCGGGA
Source organism: Clostridiales bacterium (assembly GCA_003522145.1). Classification (GTDB taxonomy): domain Bacteria; phylum Bacillota; class Clostridia; order Oscillospirales; family CAG-272; genus UBA11512. Next base: position 3,514 of record DPGD01000002.1, read on the forward strand.
TTTTTACTTTTTTCGGTTGTTCCGCCTATTTGCTGAATCTTCACGATTTGCGCAGTAAAATGCGAAAACATTCGTCTGTGGTCGGCACAGCACAATAACCTCATTGTCAAAACCTGAAATACAAACCCGCTCCGGTGTGCATCGTCGGAGCGGAAATCCTTTTCCGGCATTTTTCAGTTCTTTGGCTGTTCTTCCTTAAAAAACTCAAATTCAAATCCCGCCTGATCGCTTACAAACTCGCGCAAAACGCTGTTCTCACAGGAAAAGCGATAATAGGCTTTGCAGGACGCACTTTCATGAATGGTCCGACACATATTCCCGTTGACCGGAGCCAAAAGCGGCAGTGCATTTTTTTCAAGCAAAGAAGCGGTAAATTCATATTTTCCCTGCCGGACCGTTACCGTATTCCGATCCGTTTTTTTCACTTTCGCCCCAAGGTAGGTGGCTATCCGGTATTCTTTGCCGTCAATAAAAACAAAGCCGATGATTCCCGTAAAATGGAATTTAAGTATCGGTATATCGGCAACAGACAGCATCAAGGACTCCTTTTCAAAGCCGCACTGGGTCCAGATATACCGCTTGGGAAAAGAGAATCCCCAATCCCCTTCCGTATATCCTGTTCCGTCTGTAAAATCATACTCCCGTCCGTTGAGGGTAAGGTGCCCCTCAAGGCTGTGGGTCATGCTGAACACCCGGTGTTTACACTGCATGAAAGGAACAAGGGCAAAGGGACCCATAATATCGTAACGAAGCGGTGTTGCGGAACCGAAGCGAAGCTCGCCGGTCAGATTCAGGTCCTTTTCCTGAATATTCAGAAGGATCCCCTTTTCTCCGAAAACACAATTGCCTATTTTTACAGACAGCGGTTTTTCACAGTACTCTAAGGAGTCAAAGGGCAAATTATACACTTCGTGATCGGTTATGATCTGCAAAGATGCGGTTTTCTGTCTGTTGCTTCGTTGAAAGGAGGGGATAAAAGCAATCGTCTCCCCCTTTGTACAGCATTTGAAGTACCAACCCTTGAAATATCCCATAATATTCTGTTTTCCTCCGTCCCTCCGTGTGTACATAGAATAGAATTCTCAACTTGTCCGCAAACATTCAGAAACGGAAAGCCTGTGATCCAAAATTTCCCGGAATGGCCCTTCGGCATATCTCCCGAAAAAAGGAGGTGTTAAAAAACTCGGTCAGAGTTTTTTAACAGCCCCTATAATTCTTGTTTTTTGTACTCAAAAGTAACTGACCTTGATCCTCTTGCCCATTTTACACAGGCATTTGGACAATTCCTCCACCAGATTCATCTTGATGTTGAAATTGATGGGCAGATCGGGATTCTGGTGAGCCGGATTCACAGCTTTTCCCACGAAGAAATTGATGTCGGTAGCCTCCTCAAAAAGCAACTGACAGATCAAAGAGGCTCCATCGTGTCCGTAGCTCCACTTTTCATAGAGCCGGTTTTCGCCGATCACATCGTGGGCATATTCCACCACTTTGTTTACTGTGATGACGCCCTCTGTCACCAAGTCCACACCTTCGATCTCGGCTGTAGGCGGAATGTCGCTCTGCACAAAATTCAGGCTGGCTCTTACGGGCTTCCCCAGATATTTCGCCGCAATGGAAGAGGTGGTTCCGCCGCAGACGATATGCTTCCCTTCCTTGGAAAAGAAGAGCGCCATCATCCGATTGCAATCGTCCCGATTGGAAGGTGGCCCGAAAAGCATATTCATCGGGACTCTCTTGCGGATTTTTACCACGCAGGCGGTGGCATCGTCCCCCGGCTTCCCATCGTACAGTCTGTTCACCTCGTCAATCAGAATGGTGGATAACGACTTGGCGGCATACCCGGCCACAGACATCGTTTCCATGAACTGAATGATGTCCTCCCGCTTCCAGCCAAAGTTGTAGGCGATACCGATACCCGCATGAGGGCAACCGTCGCTCATGGCGATGAAAATATCGCCCTCCTCCAGTTTGACTGTAGATTTATAGATTTTTTTCCCGCAGATCGTCAATTCGCTTTTGGGATAATCGTAGTTTTTCCCATCCCGCAAAAGAATCACCAGCGGATTGTCATACTGGATCAGCTCCATCTCCTGATTGTTCACCAGATGCATGATGGTGAAGGTGGAATAGGCCACTCCCCTGACGGAACAAATAGGCAATGTCTGAGCGATGGTCTCCACACAGTCCTCCACCGTCAGTCCCTCCGCCATCATGGTGGAAATGATCTTGCTCGTCAGGGTGGAAAGAATGCTGGCCTTCACGCCGCTTCCCAGACCATCTGCAAGAACCAGAACGGTGGAGTTTTCATCCCGTTCCACAATATCCACATGATCTCCGCAGAGCTGTTCCCCATAGTGATTGATGCTCCGGCAGCCAATCTCGGCACAAAGATCATTCATCGGAAATACTCTCCTTCAGTTTGGTCAAAGCAATCTTGGTTTCTGCCGCCGTTTCGCCTAAAAGCGAAGCAATCTCCTGCACGATCCGCATCTGCTTGTCCACAACTTTATCGGCGATCTCCACGGTCTGACGGCTGATGTTTTCCTTTTTCTCCCGTTCCGCTTCCTCGTCGGTCACATCCCGCAGAATGCAGATCATCAACCGGTAGGTGGTGTCGTAAACAATGGTCTGCTCCACATACCGCTTGTATTCTGCCAAGTACACCCGCTGGTCCTTGATGGTACGCCGACTCTCTAAAACCTTCAAAAAGGGCGTGGGATCCAGTATCCGGATCACCTGATCCCCCAGCACATCGGAGGCTGAACGCAGATTTAGAATCCGCAGCGCCGCCGCATTGATCTGCTGTACCTCCAGAACATCGTTGACCACCACCAAACCGTTGGGGGTATTGTTGACGATACACCCGGAGAAGTTTTCGGCCTTTTCCTTCAAAAAGGGCAGACACATGGAAATCTCGGCTTTGCCGTGGTAAATGGCAACGGCCTTCTCCCGGCAAGTATTGTACCCGCAGGAGCCGCAGTTCAGCTCATCCTCCGGCTTTGTCTTCCCCATTTTGCGCAGAATTTCGGTGATCTCGCTTTCGCTGGGCATTCCATAGCGCCGTTCAATGGGCTCGAAAACCTTTTTCAGCTCCAGACTGTCCGGCTGCTCCACCTGAAAATCCTTTTCGCCGGCATAGCGGGCAACAGCCATATAGTCGTGTATGGGAGAACGGTGGAATTTCTCCATCACCGGACCTCCCACACAGCTTCCGGTACAGCTGGACATCTCTATGAAACACTTATGAATCTTTCCGCTTTCAATATCATGCAATGCTTCTTTGCAGTTTTCCACGCCGTCAATGGACATGTATGTATAGCCGCAGATGCCCGGCTCCATGGTCTTCAGAATTCCTCCGTTGGTGGGGAAAAACCGCGCTCTGCTCTCTTTGGTTTCGTCCATTTCCGGCTCTAAAGTGATATGCTCCGCTTCCAACCAGTTGGTCAGCTCTTCAAAGGTCAGCACGGCGTCCGCAAAGCCCTCATAATGCTCCGCCTCATCCTTTTTGGAAACGCAGGGACCGATAAAGACCACCTTCGCATTGGGCACTCTTTTCTTGATATTTTCGCAGTGAGCCTGCATGGGCGAGAGCACATCGGCCAGATAGGGCAGCTCCGCAGGAAAATATTTCTGAATCAGCAGATTGACCGAATGGCAACAGGAGGTAATCAGAACATCCCGGTTTCCCTCCCGCAAAAGCCGCTCATATTCGGTCTTCACGATCGTGGCTCCGATGGCAGTTTCCTCCACCTCGGCAAAGCCCAGTTTTTTCAGTGCCTTGCGCATTCCGGAAATGCCAATGCCATCGTAATTGGCAATAAAGGAAGGCGCCAGACTGACATAAACCGGATTTTCGGACTGAATCATCACCCGTACCTTTTCCGCTTCGTCCACAATCTGTTTTGCATTCTGCGGACAAACCACAAAGCACTGTCCGCAAAGAATACATTCGTTCCCGATGATGTGCGCCTGGTTGCCCGAAAAACGGATGGATTTCACCGGACAATGACGAATGCATTTATAACAGTTCTTACAGTTTGATTTTTTCAGAGTAAGACAACTTGCCATATCTGTGACCGCTGCCTAAAAAGCAACGCTTCCTTTCTGCAGAAATCGGCCGGATTCTTCCGAAAAAGAATCGGTCCGCTCTTGGTTTTTTCCAAATCAAGCACTGGGTGCCTGCTTAATTCCGCTGTCCTCTGCCTTCAGGGCTTTCAGAATGTTCTCCTTCCAGAACCGGTCAAAGCCTTCGGGGGTAATTCCGGTGTATACCTTGTCCCCCACCTTCACGGTGACGCCGACCTTACTGCATCTTCCGGAGCAAAAGCACCCGGTCAAGACGATCTCGTCCTCCAGACGGTTATCCTTGATGGCCTCTTCAAAAGCCTGTACGATCTGAGGCGCTCCCTTGATGTGACAAGCACTGCCAATGCAAACTTCCACAAACAACATTAAGCCTTCCCCTTGATCTCTTTTTCAAAAAACTCCTTGACCGTATCCGGCGAAACCGAGAAGAACTGATCGTCCACAGTAACGCAAACACCTTCCTGGCATCTGCCCATACAGAATGTGCCGCCCAATTCCACCTTGTCGCCCAGATTCGACTCGGCAATCAGGTTCTGAAGCTCCTCCACCACAGGTCTGGAGCCTTTGATGTGACAGGAAGAGCCGATACATACGGTTACTTTCATTGTAATTCACCCCTTTGATAATTTTGATATTTTTAATATTTGTCCGGAGAGTTGACCCAACTATAGAGGACCCCCCGCTCCTTTTCATTGCACTTGGCCATCCGGCAGGCGGCAACAATCGGCATCCATTTTTCCACATATTCTCTTGCCGTCCCTGTTTTCTGACAAAACAGCTTCAGATAGTTTTCCGCTCCCGGAATATCGCCCTTCAGCCGGAAAAGCAGATAGGTTTGCGCAACATCTGCCGAAGCATTTCCGATGGTGGCATGAGCCCAGTCAAGTATGCAGGGCGTACCCTCGTCGGTCAGGATCACATTGGAGAGATCAAAATCACCGTGACAGAGCTTGTCATGCTCCGGCAAAGCCTCCAACCGTTCATACAATCGGCTGCACAATTCCTCGTCCAAGCCGGTTTCCGCGATCTTACGCCGCATTTTATCCCGGAGATTGGTAAGCAGGGGACATTTTTTCGAGAACAGATCGATCTGCAGATCCACAAAAAGCTCTGTATATTCTTTCTTCTTCTCTTTTTCTTCGACCAACAGCCGGGCGAGAGTCTTTCCGGTCACATAGTCCGATACAATCGTCCATTTTCCGTCAATCACGGCAATTTCCCGGATTTTCGGAACCGGGATTCCCGCTTGCTCCGCCCGTGCCTGATTCAGCGCTTCGGAAAGCACATCGGCCTTAGAATATCCGCTGCGAAAGACCTTCAGGCAACGGTTTCTGTCTTTGTATACGGTTTTGTCATTCCGGACGGCAATGATTCTGTCCAATCGCAACTTCGATTCCCCCGTTACTTATCCCGGAAATTTTCATTTTCTGGCGCAGATGTGCCAGAGAAAGGGCCAGATTCTCATAGCAGACCATCACCTGCTCCGGCACTGCCAATCTGGTCGCCGCAAAGCACCAGATGGCCTTCACGCCGCAGGAAACAAGCAGTTCTGCCACCTCCTGGGCGCATTCGGAGGGAACAGTCAGAATACCGATCTCTACCCGATGCCGGGCACAATATTCGGGCAGCTTCTCCAAAGGGAGAACCGGGCCGCCGCACTTTTCTTTATTGCTGTCAAAGGCTTTTTCAATGGTGATGCCGTATTCGGCAAACCCCTTGAAGCCCAGGAGGGCCATGCCCAGCCGTCCGGCGCCTACAATCACCGCTTCGCACTCGGTATGTATGCCCAAAGCATACTCCAAGGCTTCACAAAGGGTATCCACCTCGTATCCGATTTTCGGTCGGCCGCTCCCGCAAACCGACGACAGGTCCTTGCGCACCTGCACTTCTCCCAGCCCCAGAGCTTTGGAAATTGCGGTGGCGGAAATATAGCGGATATGCTTGGGCAACTTCTGTATAAAATCCAGATACCCGGGCAGCCTGCCGATCGTTGCTCTCGATATTTCACGGTGCTCCATTCCGCTCCTCCTACGGTTCCTCTGCCTACTTTCTGTAGAATTGTACCACAGAACCGTATTTTCCGGAAGTGCAGATTTTACATATCCGTATTGTATATATCGATATTGCTTTTATTGATTGCCTGCAAGAAAAACGCCTTTCTTCAAAGGGATAACCGATTTCGCTCTTCCCCGGCTAAATTCTTGAAAAGAAACACCCCGTTTTCATAGGTCAGATACCCTCTCTCGCTTCCCCCTTTCGGAATGGAAACAGAACCGGGATTCATGTATATATAATCGCTATGCACCGTGCATCCGGTCACATGAGTGTGTCCGTGCAGGAGAATGTCGCCCTTCTTTAAGGGAGGCAAATTGTTTTCGTTATAAAGATGCCCATGGGTCAGAAAGACCATCCGATCCCCCAACTCCCAAAGCGCATAATCTGCCAGGATCGGAAAATCCAACAGCATCTGATCCACCTCGGCATCGCAGTTTCCCCGGACACAAAGAATTTCATTTCTGTATTCGTTCAGCATGGCCGCTACAGCCTTGGGATCATATTCCCCCGGAAGTGCGTTCCGTGGTCCGTGGTACAAGAGATCCCCCAGCAGGACCAGCCGATCCGCCCTTTCCTTCTGAAAGTGCTCCAACAGCTCCTTTGTATAAGCGGCACTGCCGTGTATATCCGAAGCAATCAGCCATTTCATCTGTTTTTTCCTCCGAAGACTTCCCGCTTCACCTGGCAAAGCTCGGAAATGAAGGCTTTGTCCAGTTCACTCAGTTTATAATCCCTCCGGTAGATCATCACATCCTTATAGGTCTTCTGACTTTCGGAAAAGGGCTTCTGCACCAATCCGTGCAGTTCTAAAAGCCTCTCCGGCAAAGGAGAGACCCACATAAAGGTTTCGGGGTCCAAAGAAAGCAGATCAAACTGACTTCCCCGCTCGAAAATGAATATCCGCCGGTTTACATCGGGAAGCTCCTCTTTTTTCACCTCGGAAAACGGCAGGGAGGGCACATACGGATCGGCATGGGCGATTTCAATATACCCTCCTAAATCCCCGTAGCCGATGGAATCTTTTTTGGCAAGAGGACTGTTTTGGCTGACCAGAAGCATATAGCGGAATTCGGCAATCAGCTCATAGACCAAGCCCTTTTCTTCCAGCATTGCCTTATAGTATTTGTCGTAATTCTCACTGTAGCGCACAACACCCAATTTATAATCCTCTTCCAGGATGTTTTTGATGGCGCGCATAGAATTGGTTTCCTTGTAGAACATTTCCAGTTCCTTCGCACCGGAAAACTTTTTTGAAAAACGGGCAAAGGCTTCGGAAATGTAGCTGGCTCTCGGCACGGAAATTGAAAAATGCTTTTTCTTTGTTCCGCCGTTGCGGAAGGTTTCCTCCAGCTCTTCCACCTGGTTGAGAATCGAGTGGGCATACTTCAAAAACACCTCTCCGTCGGGAGTGACCTTCATGCCCCTTGTGGAACGCTCAAAGATGGCGGTTCCGAGAGATGCCTCCAGTTCTCTTATGGAACGGCTCAGATTCGGCTGATCGATGTACAGCTTCTCGGCCGCTTTGTTGATGGAGCCGGAAGCGGCCACCTCGACAGCGTATTTCAGATATAACAGATTCATAGGAAGACCTCCGGTTTATGTCAGGGACAGTATAGCATATTTTTTTCAAAAAGTCTACAGGAAAAACGAAAGAAGGACATTTTTCTCCCGGAATTGCTCACTCTTTTCTTTTGGCCGCAAGACCATCTTCCCTCCGTGCCGGACGCAACCGTCCCAAAAAAGCAGGCGGTTGGTTTTTACAATCTGTAAAGACCCACCGCCTTTCTTGAAGTCCGAGACTTCTTTCTTTATTCTTTTTGGATGTGGAAGCCGAAAATCAGGACTTCCGGCGCTCAATCGGATATTTCTTCAAAATCCGAAGCTCCGTGCTTGCATATAGGACAGACAAAATCCTCCGGCAAGGTGTCACCCTCATATACATACCCGCAAATCTTGCACACAAAGCCCTTCTTTTTCTCCTTTTTTTCCTGGGGCTTGGGCTTCACATTCTTCTGATAATAGGCATAGGTCATGTTCTCGGCCTTTGAAAGCACCTGCGATTCGACAACACTGCACAAAAAGAGAACATGGGTGCCTAAATCCAAGGAATTTTCAACATTCAAAGACAAATAGGCACTAATGTGTTCGGGAAGAACGATCAGACCGCTTTCGCTTCTTTTGTGCGTTTCTCCGCTGAATTTATCGGTATTCCGGCCGCTCTGGAATCCGAAATGCCGGAACACCTCAAAAGGTGTGTCGACTGTCAGACAGTTCACATTCAGCTTTCCGGTTTTCAAAACAAGGTCGCAGGTGTAGTTCTGTTTGCTGATCCCCACCGCCACCTGCTGAGGATTGCTTGTCACCTGCATAACGGTGTTCACGATACATCCGTTATCCTTGGTGCTGTCCTTCGTTGTAACGATATACAGTCCGTAGCCGATCTGAAAAAGAGCAGACGGATCGATTTTCTGATTCTCCATAATTCAAATACCCCCTCTTTGCTTTCTGAATCTGTTTCCTACAAGGAATTGTAGCCAATTATTCAAAAAAAGTCAATAGAAAAATGTGCAAAAATCAACCTGTTGTATGCCCGTTTCCGAAGCGGAGCCTTCGCTTTTTTTCATAATTTTTGCCTTTGAAAAAAGGAAGCGCACTGCTTTTTTCCCAAATCTCTTGACAGAGTGCGGAGATTCGGGTACAATAAAGCGGTAATCTTTCTATGGGAGAATGTTTATGGAATACAATGTGGAGCCGGATAAAAAAATGCCTTTGATCCTGGTGATTCTTCTTTTTGCCCTCGGACTGTGCCTTGCCCTGACCCCCGCCTTTGTGAAGGCTGTCCCCTCCTGGTGCTTCCAGTTCCCGGCAATGCTGGTGTTTCTCGTATGCATCCTCCTCCTTTCCCGCTTTGTTCTGACCACCTATTCCTATCAGCTTTACGATTCCGCCAACACCATGTCTGAGTATCCCAAGCTGAATGTATACCGCATCCGGAAAGCAGGAAGCAACATGGTATACTGTATTCCCTTCAACAACATCGTTTCCATAAAAAGGGTGCAGAAGGTGGAAAAAATGAATATGCCCCAGGAAAACCTTTGCGCTTCCATGTTCCCCAAAAGCATTTACTGTCTGGTGTATGTGGTGGACACCCAGGAAGCGGTGTTCTTAGAGTGCGATGAACGGTTCGCTCAACAGATTTCCAAGAGAATTGAACTGTGGAGCGAGTACAGGCAACAGGATCCCGAATAAAAAAGGAACCGAAAAGGTTCCGGGGCGAAAGCCTACAAAGAAAACCCAACCGGAGCAAGGAAATGAGTTTGCCTTCGGTTGGGTTTTCCGTCTATTCTGCTGTATGGGCTTCGGTCTTTCTTCCGTCCATTTTTCCCTTTGCCCGTTCCTTCACAAACCGTTTCTGCCTTTCTAAAGAAGCCTCCGGCAAAGCCAACGCCTCTTGCACGACCTCTTCTTCCCCTTCGGTCATTTCTCCGTTTCCCTCTTCCTCCCGGTATACCCGGCGGCAGATTTCCTCTTTGGCCGCCTTGGAAAGCACTTCAAAATACACCACGCCGTCCAAGCGGTCATAAATTTCCGGACTAAGAAGCTCTTTTGCCCTGCGGGCTTTCTGCTGGGCGTTTCTCTCCGATTCCGAAGAGGCTTCTATCGGTGCAAAACCATGGATCTGCCCTCTCTTGTTTTCATCTTCGGTACAGAGAAACAGAAGAATACAATTCCGGAAGCTCACACTCCGCCCTGCGGCATCTGTCAGAACGCCATCGGAAAGAACCTTCTGAAAGATATTTTTCACATCGGGATCTGCCCGGTCAAAACGGTCCAGAACCAGAAGGGAAAAAGGATTCCGCCGGATTTTTTCGGTGAGAAGCCCTCCCTCTCCATAGCCCACATAGCCGGGAGCGGCGCCCAAAAGTTTTGAAAGTCCGGTTTTTTCGCTGAATTCCGAAAGATCGAAGCAAATTGCTCCTTCGTTTCCCGGAAACAGTCTTTTGGAAAGCACTTCCGCCGCATAACTCTTCCCAACGCCGTGTCCGCCAAGAAAAGCAAGAGAAGCGAAGGGCCCTTTGCCTTCTCCTTTGTGATATTGGCGGCTTTCAAGGATCTGTCCGATTTTTTCTGCCGCTTCCCTCTGCCCCACCAGTTGCCGAACCAAAAATGCAGTCAGGTCTTCCTCCCAATGGTCCCTTCTGCATTTCTTACCGATTTCTGACTCCAAAGCCCTTTGAATATCCTCTGCCTGAAGCACCTGTCTTTCTGTGCCGTGAGGGAGGAAATGCAGACTTGCCGCCGCTTCATCCATCAGATCAATGGCTTTATCCGGTAAAAAACGATCGTGTATATAGCGTACCGACAGCTCCACGGCCGCATCCACCGCTTCCTCTGAAATATCCACGCCGTGATGCTTCTCGTAGCTTTCTTTGATTCCTTTGAGGATCCTTTTGGCCTCCTCTTTGCCGGGTTCCGGAAGCAGTACCTTGGCAAAGCGGCGCTCCAACGCCTGATCCTTCTCGATATACTTCCGGTATTCCGAAAAAGTGGTGGCACCAATGACCTTGATTTCCCCCCGTGCAAGAGACGGTTTGAGAATGTTCGCTCCGTCCACTGCCCCTTCGGAAGCGCCTGCTCCGATCAGGGTGTGTATCTCGTCGATAAACAGAATCACCGACGGGTCTTTGGCTTCGGAAATCACCTCCTTGAGCCGCTCCTCAAAGTCGCCTCTGTATTTGGCTCCCGCCAGCAATAGCGGCAGATCCAGGGAGAAGATTCTTTTTCCCCAAAGCTCCTTTGGGACTTCCTTTTTAACGATCATCGAGGCAATACCCTCAACCACCGCTGTTTTGCCCACACCCGGTTCGCCCACAAGGCAGGGATTGTTCTTATTCCGGCGGCAAAGAATCTGTAAAAGCCGTTCCCTTTCCGCCTCCCTGCCTACAAAACGGTCCAGCTTTCCTCGGCTTGCTTCGGCTGTCAGGTCTTTGCCGTATTTCTCCAAAGAGGGAAAGGACTGTTCCTCCTTTTCCGACTCTCGGCCTTTTCCAAAAATACCGTCCATGGCCAGCATATAAAGCCGTAGGTCTTCTTTCAGCTCCTCTTTGGAGATTCCGCAATAGGAAAGTATCCGGCAGGCGGCTCCCGTACCCGACTCCAGAATGCCGTGAAGCAGGTGCTCTGTGCCCACCTTCTCGCTCCCCTGTTTGGAGGCAAAATCTGCGGAAAGCTCCAGAATTCTCTTTAAATTCGGGGTCATATCGGTATGGGTTGCGGTAAGATGTCCCAGAACCGGACTGCTTGCCCCGATGACCGATTCCATGTTTTTTAGCTCCGCCCCTCTTCCCTTCAACAGCTCCGCTCCCACAGAACCGTCGCAGGACAGGATTCCGTATAGCAGATGCTCGCTGCCGATATAGCCCTGCCCCAGGGTATTTGAAAAGTTGCAGGCGCTGTCCAAAGCCTGTTTGGCATAGTCCGAAAGATGATCAACCATAATCTCTCCTTTGTGAAACACTCCCTTGTTTACCGAGATTATGATCATTTCTGTCCCTCTCTATTCTCTGTTGAGGCTTTGATTGTAAGCTGTTGCCAGTTTATTCCAGGTGGTCACATCCAGATTTCCGGTTCTCGGTAGCTGCCACACACTTTGCAAATATTGCACATTTCTCTCTGTCGCCGGATCGTAAACACCGGTGATCTTCTGTTCCTCCAAGCCGGTATACACCAGCATCAGGGTCTCAAGCATCACCTGAACAATGTAAACCAACCCTGAAGCATCGTTCAGGGATAGTATGCTGTTTTTCAGAATGGTTTCAAAGGGGCGAATCGCTTCGGAAAGCGCAACCTTTTCCAAAGCCGCATCGTAGGCGTTTTTCAGGCTGTCCCAGGTTTCAAGGTTTACTCTTCCTGTCTGGGGTAAATCCTTCAAGCCCTGATAGATACGGACCGTACCGGCGGTCTGACTTCCGTAAATTCCGTCGGGAACCACATAGGGAATGGGCATTCCGCTGTTGTACAGAGCCGAGAGCCAGACCTGTATGGTATAAACGGCGTTTTTCCGGTCTTCTTGCGGGGTCATACGGTTTCCTCCTCTCCGATCGTATATCCCGGATACTGCTCGTCGCTGCGAATTGCACCCGAAATAATGTCATCGTACACATCGGCAATTTTGGCCCAGGTGATCGCATCCACCAAGCCGTCTACGGTCAGACCGAAGAGATTTTCGATCGTGTAGACCGCATCTCTGGTCTCGGTTCCGAAAATGCCGTCCACAGCGATCACCGGAATCTGTGGATAAACGCTTGCCAGCACATTGATGTATTCCTGAATGGTTTTCACATCCTCCCCTTCACTGCCCATGCGCAAGGGAATCCCCGGAAAGGGCTTTGCCACACCCTCAAAGGCACTCTGAGGCAGGCTTTTTACAATGCCCCGGTATTCGTCAAACAGAGCCTTCCAGGTGACCTCGTCCATAATTCCGGTTGGCTCAAGGCCGGCATAATTCTGAAAGTCCATCACCAGATTTTCGGTGGCTTCGTCGTAGATCCCGTTGATGGGAATATCTTCAAATTCGGTGGTAAAGGCGCTGACGAAATTGAGATAATACTGGATCACGCTCACATAAAGCCCCCGATCCCCAGGAGACAGGTTCTCGGAAAAAGCCAAAGAAACCTCGTCGTATTCCAGCCCTTCGGAGAGTAATTCGTTCAATCTTTTGACCGCATTGTACTTTTCCCGCACCTCATACCAGGTGGCGTCTCCCACAATCCCGTCCACCTGAAGCCCGAAGATTCTCTGAAAGGCCTTTACCGCATTTTCAGTCTCGTTTCCGAAAATCCCATCCGGCGACGGAATTTTCGAAATGGCCGGATAATTGGCGGAAATCCGGTTCAGCCGGGTTTGCAGCACATAAACATCATTCCCCGCAGAGCCGATGGTCAGGGGGGCAATCGGCGCCGAATCCTCCGGGGTCGAGATACTCACATCGGTTACATACTCTATATCGTCTCCATAGTATGCTTTCAGAATTTCAATGGGACTCAGTCCCTGATTGGCCAGCTCCACGCTTCCGTATTGGGATAATCCCGGGCAAACGGTGTTCACCCCGTCGCAGTACAGGGCGTAGAGCGGCTCCACATTGTCTTCCCGCCGGATGTAGCTGTTGAACAGACGGTCGGCAAGCAGTGAGATGTTTTCAAACACACTTCCGGAAGGATTGTATGCCTGATCGGTCCTTGTGGAGGAAGTAATGTCAAAATCATACCCCTTGCTCCTGTAGTATTCGGTGTAATATCGGTTCAGGGCAAAGGAAATCTGAGCAATCATATTGGCAATCAGGGCGTTTTCAGGCCATGTCGGGTAAATTTCGTTGGATGCCACATTGGCAATGTAGTCAATAAATCCAACCCGCACATTGGGTGCCGATTCTTCGGCAGGGCCTAAATGCACCACAATGCTTTCCGGGATGGTCGGTATCAGAACCTCCGGATTTTCAACCATTTGGTTTCTCCTTTCTGATTTTCAGATCATAATTTCGGTGTCGTAGGGCTGAGGCTTGATCCCTTGGTTATCCGGCAGAGGTGCCATAAGCACGGTTTGGGAGGTTTCCACTCCCGGATAGAGTTTTACGCCGTAAAGAATCACCGTCTGGTATCCGTCCTTCGCCACCTCTACGGTAAAGTCCTGACCGGTGGGATAATACTCGCCCTTCCGGTTATTTCCTTCCACCGCCACTTTGATTATCGGCGTGTTCCCCGAATTGTCGGTATATACATCGGCCACCACTTTGCTGTCTTCCCTGTCCTCCAGGGTTACGGTTACATGCGCATTCTCCAAAGGATAAAGACCGTACCCGGTGCGAGCCCTTACAATAAGCGACCCGACTTGTGTAGCATTGTCCATTCTGTCCTCCTTCTTTCAGAAAAAATTTCTCCCGTTTTTCAGGATATGCCGGAGCGTATTAAAGGTGCGGTTGCACATTTCTGCACATCCGCACCTTCAACTATTTTGTTTCTTTCTTAATCCCGAATATTTTACGAAGAAAAGGCCGAAAGACCTTTGGCGGTTTCAGAACCAGAATTCTCATAAAAAATCCACCTGCTTTTCTTTTTCTGCTTTCATTCTATGCAAAAAAAGAAAAATATGTGTCTACTGTCCCCATTCTCTTTTGTTTTTTAGCTGGTCGTATAAAATACAATAGCTTTTATGGCGGGTAGGGGCGATTTTCCCCTCCTCCAGAGCCTTCAGCACAGCACAGCCCTCTTCCTTGCGGTGACTGCACTTCGTATAGCGGCAATGCCCCAGATAAGGTGCAAATTCTTTGAAGTTCAAGGGCAGAGCTTCCACACCGAAGAAATCGAAATTTTCAAAATCCAACAGCGAGAATCCCGGCGTATCTGCAAGAAATCCCTGTCCCTCCCCGAACAACTGCGCAAATGGGAAAAGATTCACCGCCCTTGTTGTGTGTTTTCCCCTTCCGATTTTTTCGCTCACACTGCCGGTTTCTCTCCCCAGCGCCGGGAAAAGACTGTTGAGCAGGGTGGATTTTCCAACACCGGAAGCTCCGGCAAAAGCCGCTATCCCCCCGGCGCAGTCCCTTTGGATGTAGGAAAAAAGCCTTTCTCGGCCTCCAACCTCCGCCGTAGAAAACAAAAAGACCGGATATCCTGCTTTTTCGTAAACCGCTCGGATTTCTTCCGCCTTTTCAGAGGAAAGATCGCATTTGCTCACCACGATCCGTGTCTCTATCCGGTTTTCTTCGGCAATGGCGATCAGCTTGTCTGCATTTTCGTAAACCGGGTCGGGCAAAGCCGTGGAAATCAAGAGAAACAGATGGGTCACATTGGCCATCGGCGGACGGAGCAACCGGTTTTTTCGCTCCAGAATTTCATCCACCCATTTGTTGCCGGCCTCGTCTGCCGAAACCAAAACCCGGTCACCCACCAAAAGCTTTTTCTTTTCGTGCCGGAATCTGCCCCTGGGTTTGCACTGTATGCGCTCACCGCCGTCGGTGTAAATCTCATACAGCCCTCCCTCGGAGGCAATGACCGTTCCGTTCTGTTCCCAAGTCATCCTTTGCCCATTCCTTTCCCTTCTTTTCGCAATACACCTTGATTATACTGTTTTTTTGGCCGGAAATCAAGATTTTTTCGCCTTACCCTTGAAAAAAGGAGCCGGTTTTGCTAAACTACAAAAAGGAATAAAAACAAGGAGAAGAAATTTTGAAAGAGCTTTACACACTTCTTGAAAAAATACTGGAGGCGAAAGCCTTGACCAGACTGGTATGCAGCCGCTCCAAGGACCGGTCGGTGGAGAAGGTCAGCGGACGCATCATTGAGCTTCGGGGCCTGCGCACCTTACAGTTGGAAACATTTACTTCGGACGGAAAGGCAAGGCAGAAGAATCTACCGGAAAACACCGCCCTCCCGGTTCTTCTGGAGCTTGTGCAGGGCTTTCGCCAGATCAATCTGTTTACCACCGCCGGTGAATGCGAGATCCGGATTTCCAAAAACGGCGCCTGCCATTTTTCCAACAGGATCAAGGATCCCTTGACCCCTTCTCCCGCCGGTGAAAACAACAAGGAACATCACTACCTTCTGGATCCGGTTTCGGCCGCTCCCTTTCTTTCCAAGCTGGGCGTCTGCGATGAAAAAGGACGGATCTTTGACAAAAAGAGCGCAAAATTCAAGCAAATCAACCGTTTTGTGGAGATTTTGGATGATTGCTATTCTCGGCTCCCCCAGGAAGGCACACTGACCGTCTGCGACCTCTGCTGCGGAAAAAGCTACCTGACCTTTGCGGTTTACTACTACCTGACAACGATCCGCCGCCGGAAGGTGAAAATGTACGGTGTGGACTTAAAAAAGGATGTGATGGACTTCTGCAGGGAAACCGCCGCCGAATTGGGCTTTGAGAGCATGGAATTTTTCTGCAAAGACATTTCGGACTTCCACCCCTCCGAAAAGCCGGACCTGGTCATTTCGCTCCATGCCTGCGACATTGCCACCGACATTGTGCTTTACAACGCCGTAAGACTGGAGGCCAAGGTCATTCTCTCCACTCCCTGCTGTCAACATGAAATGATGAAGCAGCTGCTCTGCCCGGAACTGGATTTTCTGAAGGGACATCCCCTTTTCCGTCAGAAGGTCTGCGACGCCTTTACAGACGCCCTCCGGTGCAAACGCCTGGAGGCCGAAGGCTATAAGGTCACCTCCATCGAATTGATCGATCCGGAAGAAACTCCAAAGAATATTCTGATCAAAGCCTTCAAAGCCTCCGTTCCCGCTGAAAAGCGGGAAAAAGCCCTTTATGAATACCGGAAAGCAACCGAATTTCTGGGTGTCCGGCCATATTTGGACAAGCTTTTGAACGAAAACCGAAATTCCTGAACGCCAAAGGAGGATCACCATGTTTTTCTATACCCCCGAAGAAGTCCGCAGAATTGAAAAAAACGAAACGGAGAACGGCCTTTCCTCCTTGGAAATGATCGAAAACGCGGCCGCCGCCCTCTATGACCGATTCAAAGAGTGCTTCGAGGCAAACCGGAAGCCTATGCGGGTTCTTGTGCTCTGCGGCAAAGGAAACAACGGGGCAGACGGCTACGCCTTTGCAAAGCTTTTGAAAAAGGACGGCATATTCACCGAAATTCTTTCGGTAAATACCGGAACACAAAGCAGAGAAAACCGCTTTTTCTCCCAGAATGCGGCCGTTCTTGAAACAAAACCGGATTTTTCAAAGTACGACTGCATCGCGGACGGAGTGTACGGCAGTGGATTTACCGGTGAACTGCCTGAAGAAATCGGCAATCTGTTTGACGATATCCGCCGAAGCGCTGTTCCGGTCTTTGCAATTGATCTCCCCAGCGGCGTGCACGGTGCCGACGGAACCGTTTCATCCCACGCTCTTCCGGCCGATTTCACCGTGAATCTGACCGCCCGCAAGGTCGGTTCCTATGTATTTCCCGGCGCAGGGCTTTGCGGAAAGGTGTTTCTCGGCGCAGAGCTCCCCGCTCCTCCCTCTTCCTTCAAAGACGGTTTTTTGCCGCTTGCCCGTCCTTCAGGACGCACCAACAAGGGAACCTTCGGAACGGTCGGTGTGGTTGGCGGAGGAAAAAATATGGCCGGGGCGGCTTTTCTTGCCGGAAAAGCGGCCTATCTTTCCGGTGCAGGATTGGTAAAGCTCTTTACGCCGGAATGCAACCGGAGCATTTTGCAGACCCTTTTGCCCGAGGCAACGCTTTATACCTATGACGACCAGACCAAACCGGAGGAGCTTCTTTTCCAAGCGTCCCGCTGTACGGTTCTGGTTCTCGGTCCGGGGCTTGGGCAGGGGAAACAGCAAAAAGAACTGGTAAAGACCCTGCTTGAAAATCTGTCCTGTCCCCTTGTTCTGGATGCCGACAGTCTGAATCTTTCTGCCTGCCGGGGCTTTATTGAACATTACCAAGGCCCCTTGGTGCTGACGCCCCATCCGGGGGAGGCTCTGCGCCTTTCTTGCGGCGAAAGGAAGACCATTAAGGAAATCACCGACGACCCTCTGCACACTCTTGAAATCCTGCAAAAGAAATACCGTTGCACGGTTCTTCTGAAGGATGCCCACACACTGATTTCAGACGGCCGATCCCTTGCCGTAAATCTGACCGGAAACAGCGGAATGTCCAAGGGAGGGAACGGGGATGTCCTTTCCGGTATCATCGGTGCCCTTCTTGCCGAGGGTCTTTCTCCCTTCAAGGCCGCATGTGCCGGTGCCTATTATCATGGCCTTGCGGGGGATTTGGCCGCAAAAAAACATGGGCAACGCTCTTTGCTCGCAACCCATGTTTTAGAGGAGCTTCCCTCTTCGTTTCTGCTTGCTTTTGAGAAACCCTATGCCGGATAACCGACACCAAAAGCGTTTGTTAAAGTCCTTCCGCCGGTTCTGTCGGTTCCGTCGGTTCTGTCGGTTCAACCGCCCCCGCCGGGTTCTCGGTCTGTACGAACTCTACCGACCGGATGTACTGCCCGATGGTGTCATACTGCACGGTCATCTTCAACCCGTCATCCTCATTTTCATAGGTGAGGATGGCGATTTTGTATTCTTTGCCGTTTTCGGTCAGCACCCTGCTTTCGTAGGATGTGGGATTGCCCATATTTTCTTCTTCGGCCACCATAAATTCCGTGCTTCCCAAATTCAGATTACCGAAGGTCACAGCGGCCAAATCCTCTTGGAAAAGGGGCAAATCGCCTGTAACCGTGATCCTCAGCGTCTTCTCACCAAGGAAAACCTTCACCTTTCCTTTGCCGAATTCCACTCCTTCCCCCACGGGGTTGTAGATAAAGTCCAGATTTTCGGAAAGCATTTTCCGGAAAAAGCCGGTATAGTCCGCCATGTAGCCGTTTACCGTCACAGAAGTGGCACCCACCCTTACGGTAAGGGAGCCGATGCTCTTGTCCTTCTCCCCGTCAGCATGTACCGTGATCCGCTCCATTCCTTCAATGGCAGACTCCAGCTTTTTCACGGCGCCCTCCACTTCATCCGCAGTCACATCGGTTTTTTTACTGAAATTATACGCCTCCACCATAGCAACAGACAGGGTATTGTAGCTGCTTTCGGTATAAACCTTATCCGACTGGGTAGCGGCATAGCCGCTCGCCGTTTCGTAGACATCCAGAAGTCTGCCCAGATCCACCAATCTTCCGCAGGCTAAATCCAGATCTGCCAGAAAGAGAGAAAGCTCCTCTTGGGAAATATCCCCCGTTGAAAGATATTCCTCCGCCCTTTCCATCAGGCTCATCAAGGAAAGGTATCCGGCAGAAGCATAGCGCTCTCTCGGTTCCCGACCCTTTTCATCGGCTATCAGAAGATTCTTCTGAATATACTCGATCTTGGAGGAAAGAGCCGACACATCTCCCCGTTTCACCAATTGGGCAATCGACTGCTTCAGCCGGTTCTCCGCCACTTTCAGCTCACTGACAGCGGGGCTTTCCTGCTGTAGCAGGGTCATGGCCAGGGTATAGGCCTCCTCATAGGCTCTGTAGGAACTGCTGGTATATCCCCCGGCTTCAATATGTTCCTTCACCAGCTCCTGCAGAGAGGAGTTGTCCGGCAGAAGAATCAGTCCTTTGATGGCATTGTTCAGAGCGATTACCACCGCATTGATCTCGCCTTGCGTTGCGGAATCCCGGTTGTACACCAGAAGCGCCGCCTCGTAGGCCTCAGTATAAGCCTTATAGCTGGAGAGCGTATAGGAGCTCTCCTTGATTTTTTCGTGGGATTCCACAGCCAGCTTCAACTGCGAGAAATCCGCTTTCTTCACCAGATTCTTTTTGGCCTCCGTCAGCTCTTCCAAAGCTCTTTCCAACTCCAGAGCTGTGGCGTTTTCCTTTTTTAACAGTTCTTTTGCCTGATTATAAGCAATCGTGTATGTCTCGTAGGAGGCAGAGGTATACAGTTCCTCTGAAACCTTGGCGGAAAGCGCTTCTTCCAGCCTTTCCCTGTTGGTTTCGGATTGGCCGCAGGAAGATAGCGCCAGAACGCTGCTGAAAATCAATAGAAGCAAAAAAAACAAGCTGACGATCTTTTTCTTGTTTTTCAAGCGATCACCTTCTCTTTCCGATTCGGAAGAATCAAACCCATCTCTACGGGGAGTATAGCATTTTCCGCATAAAAAGTCAACTTCCTTTTGTGAATTTATTTCAGGGCTTTGCCTTCCCCCTGAAAAAGAGCCGGAAAAGCGCCTTTCGGTTGAAGGGAATCAGGGGGAAAAGATAGCTTCTGCTGCCGCTTATCGAACGGTTCGTCACAATGAGAAGCAGTGTAAAAAGCACTCCGAGAAGCAAGCCCCAGTAGGACAAAAAGGAAATGAGAATCAGGGTCAGAATTCGGGTCAATTTGAAGGCATAGCCCAACTCATAGCTCGGTTGGGTAAAATTGGCGATCGCCACAAAGGCCATATAGAGAATGACCTGCTCAGAAAGCCACCCGACGCTCACCGCCATGTCCCCGATGATGAGCGCACTGATCACTCCCAGCGAATTGGACAGGGTGTCCGGCGTGTTCAACGACGCCAGCTTCAGACCGTCCACTGCAATCTCCACCAAGAGCAGTTGAAAAAGCAGGGGTAAAAAGCTCTCTCCCTCATAGATCAGAAATTGAAGACCTTCCGGCAACACCCAGGGTATTTGCTGAAGCGTATACCATATAGGCGTCAGCAACAGCGAAATCAGGTATACCCCGTTCCGCACCAGCTTCATATAGCCGCCGATCAGCGGCGAAAAATAAAAATCGTCGGTGTCCTGTAAAAAATCAAAAATCGCTGTGGGCAGGATCATGGCGGCCGGATAATTGTCGCAAAGAAGGATCACACTGCCCTCTAAAAGCATGGCCGCCGCCGCATCGGGGCGTTCGGTATAGCGCACCTTGGGAAAGGGATTGTACCCCCCCTTTGGGATCAGCAATTCGGAAAGAGTTTCCAAGCCCAGATTCAGCCCCGGCGTGCGCACCGCCGATATTTGTCTTTTCAGATTGTCCACATACGCTTTGTCGGCCATGCCGTCCATATAGCAGACAAGCAGATCGGTTTTGGTGCACTCCCCCAGGGTCAGCTTCTCAAAAATCAGTCGGTTGTCCCGGATTCTGCGCCGGATCAGCGCCGAATTGGGTGCCAGAGCCTCGGCAAAACCGTCTCTGGAGCCTCTTAAAACCTTGTCTTTCGGCGGTTCTTCAATGCCTCTTCCGGGATAGTGCCGGGTGTCAATCACAATATACCGGTCAATTCCCTCGATAAGTAGCACCGAATTCCCGCTGTACAGCGCATACAGGGCTTCCTCTTCCTTTTCCTTTTCCGAAACATCGCCGAAGGGCACCGCCAGTCGAAAAAACTTCTCCCGGTCCTTTTCGATATACTCGGCGGCATTTTCGTTTTTCAGCATATAAGCGATCAGTTTTTCGTTCAGATCCCCGTCGGAAAAACCGTTGAGACAGTAGTAGACCGCAGGAACCCTGCCTCCGTAGAGAAATTCCTTGCGCACGGTGTCGTAGTTTGTACCGTAATGGGTTGCGGTATCAAAACCGGACCACAGTTCTTTATAACTCATTTTTTCTATATTCGTTCCGTTCGTTCCTTTTTTCACAGTATTCCCGGATTCTTCAGAATATTTTTCGAAATATTTTCCTTTACACCGGGCGGAAGATATGGTATAATCAAAAGAGAATCCAGAAAGGATAAATGCCCGTGAAAAAAATATCTGCTTTATTGCTTGCCCTGCTCTTTCTCATTGCGCTTTGCTCCTGTGAACGCCAAAATCAGGAAAGCGATTTTTCCTATGAAGCCTATGAAGACGGCTGGGTCATCAGCTCGGCTACGGTCCTTTCAAGAACCGTCCGCATCCCGGAAACCCACGACGGAAAGCCGATCCTGGGTATAAAGGAAAGTGCCTTTTACAGAAATGAAATACTACGGGAATTGACCGTTCCGAATACTCTTCGCTTTATCGGAAAATATGCCTTTGCAGACTGTCCCAAGCTCAACACCCTGCTGTTTGAGGAGGAAGGATGCTGTCGCATCGACGACGGCGCTTTTGAAAACTGTCCCTTGCTTTCGTCCGTGAACCTGAATTCCTCTGTACCTTCCATTGGCGATGGAGCCTTCCGGAATTGCAGGAGACTGGGCACCCTTCAAACCGACGCAAGCCTTGAATTTATCGGGGAAGACGCTTTTTTTGCCTGCGAACGGCTGATTCTGAAGGTTCAAACGGGCACTGTGGCCGATGACTATGCCGAAAGCCATCATCTGGCGACCAACTTCAGAGATTCTGTATATTTTACCTATCTGCAGGTCGGCTTGGCACTGACCGTCGGGATTCTTTTCCTCATCGGGTTCCTGATTTTTGAAAAAAAGCGGAAAAACAGGAAAAAAAGCACTTGATATTTCAAAAGATCTGCGTTAGAATAAAGGGGTACAATTTTCGCTGATTGAAAGGAAAGCAGCTATGGCAAAAAAAATTGTCAGTGCGTTGGGTAAATTCTCCAACTCCACTTCATCGGGAAACGATGACACCTACAAGCAATCCAACATTGCCGATTATACCGTGGCCAAAAAGGTGGAAGGCAAATATAAGACCCAAAGGATTCTCTTCTGGGTGGTTTCAATCGTAGCCATCCTGGCTCTGATCCTGGTCGGATGCGCCATTAATTCCTATCTCGGCTTGGCATTGATCGTGTTCTCGGTGATGGTGATTATGGCCTTGAACTATTTTCTCTTCCGGTATCTGAAGATCGAATACTCCTATGCGATCGAAAATTCCGAGCTGATCTGCACGGAGATTTACGGGAATACCGCAGACAAACTGCTTTTACGCATCAAAACATCCTCCATTGAAAGGGTGATCCCCTATGAAGGAGAGTATAAAGCCGAGGTGGACCGCACCGGATTCGAGGAGAAGATCGACCTGCGCTCTACCCCCAATACCGATCAGGCGTACTGCGTTCTTTACCGGAAGGATGACGGAAAACAGGGTGTGGTATTTTTGGAAGCCTGCAACAAGACCCTGAAGGCCTTCAAATACTACAACAGCCAGAACACCGTTGTGAAAGAAATGCGCAGATAACCTTCTGAAAGGGTGCGCTTTGCAAAGAATACAAGGGGCTTGTTAAAAACGAAACAAAATCTGATGAGGGGCTGTAAAAGAACCATTCTTTTACAGCCCCTCAAAAATGTCGGAAAAATGCCGGTCGGAATTCCGGCATTTTTGATGCAGTCTTGGTTGTTTTGGCCCTTGATTGGCTGTCTTCGGAGGTGTAAAATGCTCTGAAAAGGTTTTTTTACCTCCTTTTTTGTCCTTTTTCCATAAGGCATCAAAAAAATGTGCACTCCCAGGGCGGAGTGCACATTGAAAGAATGCACTATAGATTTTATTCGCCGATTTTTTCGAGAGTTCCGGTATAGTTCCAAAGGGCGGCATATTTTCCCTGCTTTTCAAGCAGCTCTGCGTGGGTTCCTCTTTCGGCAATCCGCCCGCCCTCGATCACCAGGATCTCGTCGGCATTCATCACCGTCGTCAGCCGATGAGCCACGACCAGCGTGGTGCGCCCTGCCGACAGTTCGTCTAAAGCCTTAGAAATCTGGATTTCGGTGGCGGTATCCAGAGCAGAGGTGGCTTCGTCCAGAATGAGAACGGAAGGATTCTTTAAGAACACCCTTGCAATGGCAATCCGCTGCTTCTGTCCGCCGGACAGCTTCACCCCTCGTTCGCCCACCAGCGTATCGTAGCCCTGAGGCAGACCTTCCACATACTCTGCAATGTTCGCCGCCTTGGCCGCTCTTCGGATGTCCTCCTTGGTGGCGTTGAAGCTGCCGTAACGGATATTCTCCTCAATGGTGTCGTTAAAGAGGAACACATCCTGCGAAACGATGCCGATGTTCTGACGCAAGGACTTCAGGGTATAGTCGGTAATCTCCTTTCCGTCCAGAAGGATTCTTCCTGCGGAGTAGTCATAAAACCGGGGAATCAGATGGCAAACCGTAGTTTTCCCTCCGCCGGAGGGACCCACCAGCGCCACTTTCTTTCCCACAGGCGCTTTGAAGGAAATACCGTGGAGCACTTCCCCGCCGGTACCGTATTCAAATTTCACCTCTTCAAAAACGATTTCACCTTCCAATTTCCCGGCATCAAGAGCATCAGGGGCGTCCTTCTCGTCAGGGGTTTCCATCACCTCCAGAAACCGCTCAAAGCCGGTCATGCCGTTCTGATACTGCTCCACAAAGGAAATCAGCTTTTTGATGGGGCTGGTAAAGGCCGAAATATAGAGAATGAAGGTTGTAAAATCGATGATTCCGAAATCGGGATCAAAATAGCAAAACAGACCTCCCGCCAGATACATGGCAATCAGCAGAATATCCGTAACCAGCGTGGTACCGGCCGAGAAGCGTCCCATGGCCTTATAGTATTTTCCCCGCACCTTGACAAACCGTTCGTTCCGTTCGGCGAAACGGTCGTTTTCATAGTCAGAAGCCGTGTAGGCCTTGGAAACCCGGATTCCTGAAATGCTGTTCTCCAGTCCGGCGTTAATCTCGCCGACCTCCGCCTTGCTTTCCATAGAGGCCTGGGAAAGCGCCAGTCTGTTCCTTGCCGCAATAAAAAGAAAAACGGGAAGAGCCGAAAAGATGATCAGCGCCAGCTTCCAATAGATAGACACCAGAATGATGAAAGAGCCGATCAGCATCACAAAAGACAGGAAAAAATCCTCCGGCCCGTGATGGGCCAATTCCGAAATATCAAACAGATCCCCCACGATTCTCGACATGAGCGACCCGGTCTTGTGGTCGTCAAAATACCCCACCGGCATATTTTCCAAATGGGCAAACAGGTCCCTGCGCATATCTCTCTGCATCCGAACACCCATCAAATGCCCATAATAGGTCACAAAATAGCCCAAAAAGTACTTCAGCAGAAAAACCACTGCAAGAAAACCGCCGGCGATCAGAAGCATCCCCAGCTTTTCGTTCTGGATGTAGTCGTTCAGCATGGTGCGGGTGACCAAGGGGTAAAACATATCGCAGAGCGCCAGAAGGAGTGCCGCCCCCATATCCAGAAAGAACAGCATCCTGTGGGGACGGTAGTATCCGATAAATTTTTTCAGTTTCTCCATTACTCTTTATTCTTCCTGTAATTGCCAAGGGGTTCCTTGGTGCCGTCAGGGCGCTGGAGGGAGGTGTGCTCCAGGGTGCTTTGAAAGGACAATCTGAACTCTGCCAGATACTCGGCGTAGAGCGCCTGCTGCTCCGCCGCTTCCTCCTCGGTCAGCCCCTCTTCCTTCTTTTTCTTTGCCAAAAAGGAGATACGGTCCTTTTTCTTCTGTTCCATTTTTTCTCACTCCTCAAAAAGCGGCGTGGAGAAATACCGTTCTGCCGTATCCGGAAGAATCGTCACCACCGTTTTTCCCTTGCCCAGCTTCTTTGACAGCCTTATGGCCGCCGCTACATTGGTGCCGCTGCTGATGCCGCACATGAGGCCTTCCTTTTTTGCCAGATCCTTGGCGGTGCAAATGGCCTCTTCATCACTGATGATACAGATATGACTGTAGATTTCTTTGTTCAGATTGGCAGGGATCAACCCGTCACCGATGCCCATCTGAAGATGGGTTCCGATGCTTCCTCCCGCAAGGATGGCGGCGTTTTCCGGCTCCACGGCCCAGATTTCGATTTGAGGATTGTGTTTTTTCAGTTCTTCTCCCACGCCCGTGATCGTACCGCCGGTTCCGATTCCCGAACAGAAGCCGTCGATCGGACAGCCGGCCTCCTCCAAAATCTCCTTTGCAGTTCCGAACCGGTGGGCCTGGGGATTTGCCGGATTTTCAAACTGCTGAGGAATAAAGACATTCGGGTCGTCCTTCTTCATTTTTTCGGCGGTTGCAAGGCATTCGGCAATGCATTTCCCGATGTTGCCGTCGTCGTGTACCAGTCTGACCTCCGCCCCGTAGTGCTGTACCAATTGGCGCCGCTCGGCAGATACCGAGTCGGGCATAACAATCACCGTTTTATAGCCTCTGACAGCGCCCACCAGCGCCAAGCCGATTCCCTGGTTTCCGGATGTCGGCTCCACGATCACCGTCTCCGGATGGATCACTCCTGCCTTTTCGGCCTCTAAAATCATATTGAGAGCCGTTCTGGTTTTTACAGAACCGCCAACATTCAGCCCCTCATATTTTACCAGAATCTCTGCTCCCCCCGCCGGAACCATCCGCTGTAACCGGATGAGCGGGGTTTTTCCTACTGCCTCCAGTATGCTCCCGAAAATCATTTTCTCTCTTCCCTTCTTCTTTCTGTCAAACATTCTGATTATAATACAAACCGACTCAAATTGCAAGTATTTTTCAGCCTCTCTTGACAGCCTATTCAAAAAGGTCTATAATGAACCGACAAAGTGCCGAGAAAGGAAACAATATGCAGATTGAAGAAGCCATCAAAAGACTGGTTGCCTATGCTTTTGAACAAAAACTGATCGAAGAATCCGACAAAGACTACTGTACCAACCGGCTGTTGGAAATTCTCTATATTACCGATTACAAGGAGCCGGAGGAAGAATTTCAGAATGTGGAATTGGAGCCGGCTCTGAAGGCTCTCACCGACTGGGCCGTTTCCAAACGCCTGACCGTGGACGAAGGGATCACGGCAAGAGATCTTTTCGACACCAAGATTATGGACATCTTTGCCGACCGCCCTTCCAATATTATCGCCAAATTCAACAGCCTGTATAGAAGCGACCCTATATCTGCTACCGACTGGTTCTATAAATTTTCGGGAGACATCCACTATATCCGCAGGGAGCGGATCGCCAAGGACCTGAAATGGCAGACCCCCACTCCTTACGGTGATTTGGACATTACCGTGAATTTAAGCAAGCCCGAAAAGGATCCGAAGGCCATTGCGGCGGCCAAAAACGCCCCCCAATCCTCCTACCCCAAGTGCCCGCTTTGCAAGGAAAATGTGGGGTATGCCGGAAGGCTCAACCACCCGGCAAGGCAAAATCTGCGCACCATTCCCTTAACACTTGGCGGCTCTGCCATGATGATGCAGTATTCTCCCTATGTGTACTACAATGAGCATTGCATCGTTTTCAACGAACAGCATATTCCGATGTCCATTACCAAGGAAACCTTCGGAAAGCTCTTGGATTTTGTCTCTCTTCTGCCCCACTATTTCCTCGGTTCCAACGCCGATCTGCCCATTGTGGGCGGCTCCATTCTTTCTCACGACCATTTTCAGGGGGGACGCTATGTGTTCCCGATGGAGAAGGCTCCCATAGATCGTTCCTTCGTTTTCCGGAACTTTGAGGATGTGGAAGCGGGGATCGTGCATTGGCCCATGTCCTGCATCCGTCTGCGCCATGAGAATAAAGAACGGCTTGCGGGCCTTGGGGGAAGGATTCTTGATGGGTGGAGAAACTACAGCGATCCCGAATGCTTTGTCTTTGCCTTTTCGGGAAGCGAGCCTCACAACACCATCACCCCCATCGCCCGGTATAAGGACGGAAAATACGAATTGGACCTGGTGTTGCGCAACAATATCACCACGGAAAAGCACCCCTTCGGGCTGTTTCATCCACACGAAGAACTGCATCACATCAAAAAGGAAAACATCGGGCTGATTGAAGTGATGGGTCTTGCGGTTCTTCCCGCACGGTTGAAAAAAGAACTGGGAGAATTGGAAGAGTATCTTCTGAAGGGTCAGTCCCCCTATCAGTCGGAAGCTCTGAAGCTCCACGCTCCCTGGTGCGATGAGATTCTTTCAAAGTATCCGGACATCCGGAAGGACAATGTGGGAGAAATCCTCCGGTATGAGGTGGGTCTGGTTTTCATGAGGGTTCTGGAAGATGCCGGCATCTACAAGCGTACCGAAGAGGGGCAGGCCGGCTTTGTGCGGTTCTTGGACTATGTGAACCGGCAGGAATAATCGATCAAAAAAAGAGGGAGTGAGCCGCTTCGTTTACGGCCACTCCCTTTTATTCATTTTTGATTTCATTTTTGCTTTTTGGGAACCGTGTCCCCTTTCTCCGTCAAAAGCATTTTCAGACAGTCAAACCCTCAAAACGCCCGGTCCAAAAGAGAGAACCCGGCGCTTCCATTTCTCGGTTTTCTCTATGCTATTTCTATTCGCCTTTTCGCTTTTCACTTTTTCGGCCCATAGCCTGCTTTTGAGGGATGCCGGGGGTACTCCCCTGGGGGTTCCCGTCGAGCTTGGGATGGGGCGCCTGTTGATTCATCAGCTCGTTGAACATCTGGTTGTTGAGAGAGGACCGGGGTGCGCCGGTTTCATACCGGCTCCGATTCTCCAGAATATTTCCGTTCACAGAGCTTTCCGGGTCTCCCAAGGCATTGATCCCCGGCGGGTTCCGGTCGCTCAGTTCACCCCGTTTATAGAGTTCATAGCGTTTTTCCTTTTTCATGTTCATACACCGTCCTCACTGTTTTGGATTCTACTTCCAGTATAGACCGAAAAGAAAAAAATATGCCGCAGGCCGAAATAATGGTTTAAAAGCAAAAAAGCTCTTTACAAAAAATAAAAAATGCTGTAAAATGGGGATCGGGCGTTTGTCCTGCCAAAGATCGAGCCTTTTTGGGCGGCTTTATTCTTGAATATGTTTGCGTGTGAAAGAAAGGAACTGTATGAATTCAATAAATTGGGGTGAAAACTATACCCTGCTCTGCGATTTTTACGAACTGACCATGGGCAACGGCTATTTCAAGTCCGGTAAGAAGGATCAGATCTGCTATTTTGATATGTTTTTCCGCTCCGTGCCCGACGGCGGCGGCTTTGCCATTGCGGCAGGCTTGGAGCAGGTGATCGACTATATTGAAAATCTCCGTTTCTCCGAAGAGGATCTGGCAGTTCTTCGGAGCAAAGGATGCTTTGATGAGCAGTTTTTAGGGTATCTGAAGAACTTCAGATTCACCGGAGACATCTGGGCCGTTCCCGAAGGCACGCCCATTTTTCCGGGAGAGCCGATCATCACCGTCCGTGCCCCCGCCATTCAGGCACAGTTTGTGGAAACCTACATTCTGCTGGTCATCAATCATCAGTCCTTGGTAGCCACCAAATCCAACCGAATCGTCCGTGCCGCCAACGGCAGACCGGTTTCGGAATTCGGATCCAGACGGGCTCAAGGGGCTTCGGGAGCGATCCTGGGTGCCAGAGCTTCCTACATTGCCGGCTGTGCTTCCACCGCCTGTGCCATTGCGGAAAAACTCTACGGTGTGCCGGCAGGCGGCACCATGGCCCATTCCTGGGTACAGATGTTTGACAGCGAATTTGAAGCCTTTGACACCTATTGCTCCATCTACCCCGACAACGCCACCCTGCTCATCGACACCTACAATGTAATGAAGTCCGGACTGCCCAATGCCATCAAGGCCTTCAAAAAGCACGGTATCACCAAGTGCGGCGTCCGGATCGATTCGGGAGACATCACCTACCTGACCAAAAAAATCCGGGCAGCCTTGGACGCCGAAGGGCTGACCGAGTGCAAGATCGTCGTCTCCAACTCTTTGGATGAGTATATTATCCGGGATATTCTGTTGCAGGGGGCAAAGGTGGATGCTTTCGGTGTGGGAGAGCGGCTGATTACCTCAAAATCCGACCCGATCTTCGGCGGAGTATACAAGCTCTGCGCTGTGGAGGAGCCCGACGGCACAGTCATTCCCAAAATCAAGATTTCCGAAAATCCAGCCAAAATCACCACACCCCACCGAAAAAAGGTCTATCGGCTTTTTGAAAAGGAAAGCGGAAAGGCCACTGCGGATTTGCTGTGTGTTTACGATGAAACCGTTGATGAAAGCAAGCCTCTGACCATTTTTGACCCTCAATACACCTGGAAAGAAAAGACGCTCACCAATTTTACGGCAGAAGAACTGCTGAAGCCGATTTTCAAGAACGGAAAGTGCGTTTACAACCGGCCCGCCACTGCCGAAATCCGGAAATACTGCTTGGCACAGATCGACCGGCTTTGGGACGAGGTCAAACGCTTCGACAACCCGCACAATTATTATGTGGACCTGTCCAAGAAGCTCTGGAACATCAAGCATCAATTGCTGAAGGATTTAAGCAAATAACGGCGGCAGGACTGTAAAAATTCAAAAAAGCAGGGACAAGGACCGAAAAGGTTCCGGTCTCTGCTTTTTCTGTTTGCCTGTTGATCCGGCTTTTCAGCTGGGGTGAAAAGAGACAAACAGAATTTTTTCAAAAAAATTCCAGAAGCCGTTGATTTTTTGGAAACAAAGCCGTCTATAAGAGTAAAAAGGAAAACGCTGTTCAACAGCAACAAGAAAGGGACTCGAACATGAAAAAACAAAATCTGATCTGTACGATTCCGATCCTTATGGCCTTGGTTTTCCTGATTGGATGCTCTTCCGGGAGGGAAAAAGTGACCGATCCGGCAAGCTCCCCCTCTCCGGACTGTGCACATCAGATCCTTGTGGATGCCGGAGTACCGGCCACCTGCACCGAAACCGGTCTAACCGAAGGCCGGCACTGCGCTGTTTGCGGTGAGGTTCTTGTGAAGCAGGAGACCATTGCCGCCAAAGGCCATAACCTTGGAGAATGGGTAGAAGACCCGGCTCCTTCCTGCACCGAACAGGGCAAAAAAAGAGAAGCTGCAGAGATTGCGGCTACCTTGAGATTGGTTTCCTTGAAGCGCTCGGTCATGAATATGTGGAGGGAATCTGCCTTCGTTGCGGCATGAACAAAGCAAACGAAAGCTTGCGCTACACCCTGAACCCGGATTCTGAAAGCTATTCTGTTTCAGGCATGGGAACCTGCACCGATAAGGATGTTGTAATTCCATCAACCTACCTTGGCAAACCGGTGACGGGCATCGGCTCTTGGGCCTTTAACAACCGCATGAGTATGACAAGCGTCAAGATTCCCGACAGCGTGACGAGCATCGGCGAGGGTGCATTTCACAACTGCCAAAGCCTTACAGAAATTACCATACCGGACGGAGTGACGGGTATCGCTTCCTGGACCTTCGATGGCTGCAAGGCACTGACTGATGTAACGATCGGCAAGAGCGTAACGAGAATAGAACAGCATGCCTTCCACGCCTGCAAAAAACTTACAGACATCCGATTCTCCGAAGGTGTCACCGGCATCAGCTCCCGCGCGTTCAGCGATTGCACCGGCCTTGCAAGTATCACGGTTGAAGAAGGAAACAGCACCCTCCATTCCTCCGGCAATTGCCTGATCGAAACCTCTTCAAAGACCCTGCTCCTCGGATGCAAAAACAGCGTGATCCCTACCGACGGCAGCGTAACCAGCATAGCAGAGCTGGCCTTCAACGGCTGCATAAGCCTCAACAGCATCACTGTGCCAAACAGTGTAACGAGTATTGGCTATCAGGCCTTCGGAGGGTGCAATGGTCTTACAAGCATTACCCTGCCCTTCGTGGGTGCCGCCCAAGAAGGCAGTGAGCATACCCACTTCGGATACATTTTCGGCGCAAAGACACCGGAAGAGAACAGCAGCACTGTGCCGGCAAGTCTGAAAACGGTGGCGATCACAGAAGAAACAACCATCGGTTATCATGCGTTCTACGGTTGCAATGAGCTTACCAATATCACTGTAGCGGACAGTGTGACCGAAATCAGTCTTGGTGCGTTCAGCGGTTGCTACAGGCTTACAAACATGACACTGCCCTTCGTGGGTGCCGCAAAAGACAGCCGGGAGAATACCCACTTCGGATACATTTTCGGTGCAAAAACACCCGAAACAAACAACAGTGCTGTTCCTTCTCTGAAAACGGTGGTGATTACCGGCGAAACAAGTATAGGCGACCAAGCGTTTTATTTATGCTCCGGCATCAAAAGCATCACGCCACCCCATACTTTGACCAGCATTGGCTCCGGGGCATTTCAAGGCTGCATCAGCCTTACGAGCATTACCATACCTGACGGCGTGATCGGGATCGGTTCCAGGGCATTCAACGGTTGTACAGGTCTTGAAAGCATCACGCTTCCCGACAGCGTGACCTCCATTGGCAGCGGGGCGTTTGAATATTGCACGGGACTTCGGGAAATCATACTGCCCTGTAGCGTGGAAACCATCGGAAAAGCGGCGCTCTCCGGCTGCTCAAGCCTTGAAAGCATCACGGTGGACAATAGAAATCCCGTTTATTTTTCAACCGGAAATTGTATCATTGAAAAATCGACAAAGCTCCTGGTTGCCGGATGTAAAGCCAGCAGAATCCCCGACGACGGCAGCGTGATCGGTATTGATCGTTTGGCATTCTATGCCTGCAACAGCCTGACCGACATGACGATCCCCAAGGGGATAACCGGCATAGGCACCGGCGCATTCCAAGATTGCACAGGTCTTGTGCGTGTCACCATTTCCGACAGCGTGACCAGCATCGGCGCCTCCTCCTTCCGTGGCTGCACAAAGCTGACGAATATCCTGATTCCCGACAGTGTAACCGACATAGGCTACAGGGCATTTGAAGGCTGCACAGAGCTAACCAAAATCACCCTGCCCTTTGCCGGAGCCAAGAAGGACGATAACGCCAACACCCACTTCGGATATATATTCGGGGCTTCAAATTCCGGGGCAAATGCCAGCTGTGTACCGGCAAGTCTGAAAACAGTGACCATCACCGGCGGAGCGAGCATAGGTGGTTATGCGTTCAGAGATTGCATTGGACTGACGAGCATACTGATTTCAAATAGTATCACCAGCATAGGTGTTTCTGCCTTTGAAAACTGCAAAAGTCTTACAGGCATCAACATCCCGGATGGCGTGACAAGCATAGGCTCCTGCGCATTTGAATCCTGCAGTTCACTTGAATATGTCACGCTTCCCAAGAGCCTGACTGCAATCGCCCCCGTATGTTCTATGGCTGTACCGTCCTGACCGGCGTTACGATTCCGGACGGCGTGAACTCTATCGGCTATTCTACCTTCTGCGGCTGTACCGGCTTGACCAGCATTGCGATTCCCGAAAGAGTAACCGCTATCGGTGATGAAGCGTTCAAAAACTGCACCGGAATTACCGATGTCGTCGTTTCTGATAGCGTGACCGAAATAGGCTACAGAGCATTTGAAGGTTGTTCCTCACTTACAAGCATTACCTTGCCCTTCGTGGGTGCCACGAAAGACGGCAGTAAAAACACTCATTTCGGATATATATTCGGCGCATTTCATTACGGAGGAAATCCAACCTGTGTACCGTCAGGTCTACAGACCCTGATAATCACAGGAGGAACAAGCATAGCTGATTGCGCATTCTATTATTGCACCGGTCTAACAAGCATTGAAATGCCCAACAGCATGACGAGCATAGGCAGTCGGGCATTCCAAAGTTGTAGCAGTATTACAAGCATTCAATTCCAAGGCACCGCATCGCAGTGGGACGCTGTCACCAAGGGAAACTATTGGAACGAAAAGACCGGCGCATACACCGTTTATTGCACCGACAGCACTGTTTCAAAATAATTTCAAAATAACCTATATACTGTGCCAAGCTACCAAGCAAATCAGAACTACCTGCCGTTCCGGTAGTTCTGATTTCGCTTTTTGTATCTCACTGGTTCAAATCCTTTCGGTTTGCCAAAGGATCCAAAATCGATCCATAAAAATCCGGAAAAGTTAGAAACAATAAATATCCCCCCGTAAATGAACTGCCCCAAATTGTACGGACAGCACAAAGACACCCCATAGGTAGAAAATATT
>DPGD01000012.1 GCA_003522145.1 Clostridiales bacterium
TTCAAGTCGGACAGGGGGAGCCAAAAAATCCTGAATGCGAAAGCGTTCAGGATTTTTACTTCACTATTACCTTCTCGCTTTTCACTTAATTCACATTTAGAATTTCAGGTAATAAGGAAGAGTGAATAGTGAAGAGGTATTTGCGTATTTTTAACTTCACTA
The DNA here is from genome assembly GCA_003522145.1 of Clostridiales bacterium. Taxonomy (GTDB): domain Bacteria; phylum Bacillota; class Clostridia; order Oscillospirales; family CAG-272; genus UBA11512. Next base: position 163 of record DPGD01000012.1, read on the forward strand.
AAAGTTTCCCTTTTTAACATTACAACATTGAAAAGGCCTTGTAATCCGAACCTTATCGGTTTCGTTACAAGGTCCTTTTTTGGCTCTATGTGTCAATGGTTCAGGTAAAAAATCCCGGAAATGAAGGGCAAGACCGATCAAGAGCGTATCCAAATTGCCGGAATTCCGACCGATATATTTGAGGGGCTGTAAAAAACTCGCTTTTTTACAGCCCCTCTATGGGTATTCAAAACAAATCAACGCTCGATGTAGGCATCCCGCTCGGCGCCCACCGACACATACTTGATGGGGCAACCCACCATTTTTTCAATGGCCAGCACATAGTTCTGGGCTGCTTCAGGCAGGTCTTCAAATTTACGGGCCCCTGAAATGTCGCATTTCCAGCCGGGCAAATATTCAAATACCGGCTTTGCTTGGTTCAGAGCCTCACCTGTGGGAAAATCGGAAATGATTTCTCCGTTCACATCGTAAGCAACGCACACGGGGATGGTCTCCATATAGGAAAGCACATCCATTTTGGTCAGCGCCAGCACATCTGCGCCCTGAACCCGCACGCCGTAGCGAGAGGCGACGGCGTCAAAAGCGCCCACTCTTCTGGGTCTGCCGGTTGCGGCACCATATTCTCCCCCTGCTTCCCGCAGAGCATGGGCTTCGTCTCCGAACATTTCCACGGTGAAGGGGCCTTCACCCACGCAGGAAGAATAGGCTTTCATAATGCCGATGGCCAGATTCAGCTTGTGGTTGGGCACGCCTGCACCCACAGGGCCGTAGGCAGAGATGGTGGAAGAGGAAGAGGTATACGGATATATGCCGAAATCAATGTCCCGCAGGGCACCCAACTGTGCCTCCAGCATCACCCGTTTTCCTTCCTTCAAGGCGTTGTCCAGATACACCGATGTGTCACAGATGAAGGGACGAAGGGCATCTCCGTAGGTATGCAGCCACTCTGACATGGCCTTGTAGGACAGTTTCTCCCCGCCATAGACTTTTTCCACTGTCAGAGATTTGAATTCTACAATATCCTTCAAGCGGCTTTCCAGATATTCAGGATGCAAAAGGTCTCCCATCCGGATGCCTTTTTTCATATATTTATCGCCGTAGACCGGAGAAATGCCTCTGCCGGTAGAGCCGAATTTTTTGTCCTTCAGACGCTGCTCTTCCATCCGGTCCAGAGCTACATGATAGGGCATACAGATATGAGCCTTATCACTGATTTTCAGATTTTTCGGGGAAATCTTCACACCGGCGTCGGTGAGCCGTTTCATTTCTTTGATCAGGTGTTCAATATCGATGACCATTCCGTTGCCCATAACGCAGACGACTTCCTCCCGCAGAATGCCTGACGGAAGCAGATTCAGTATGAATTTGCCCAAATGGTTCACCACGGTGTGCCCGGCGTTGTTTCCGCCCTGATAGCGCACCACAATGTCCTCCTTTTCGGAAAGCAAATCTACCATTCTTCCCTTGCCTTCATCGCCCCAGTTAATGCCTACGATTGAAGTTAACATTTTTTTCGTCCTTTCGCTCCTTTTAAGTGGTTTTTTCGCACCTCCTCCATTATAGTCCTTTCTTGCTCCATTGTAAAGGCTTTTTTTCATCGTTCTTTTCTATACCAAGAATAAGTTGTTCTTATGACTCTTTTTTGAATTATAAAATCGGCTTATAGAGCCTTGGATCGTGTTCTGGAAAAAGCATAAAAAATTCATAAAATATCCTTGAATGTCCCGGGAAAATGGATATAATGGTATACATATTTAGTTTGATAACTAATTATAAACAAGAAAGGGGAGAGGGCGCTGAATGAAGAGCGAATCGCAACGCAGAGAAGAATATTTACGGGGAGAATTGCCGTTACTTCTGCTGATTAACCGGATTTCCAAAACCTTCCACAGAGAAATGCGAAAGGTCTGTGAAGAAAACCGAGTGCCAGTGGGCTACCGGAGTCTTTTATTCCATTTGGGACATCACAACGAGTGCAGTCAGAAGGAGCTGGTAGAAAAGACCGAGTTGAAGCCATCCACCGTCAGCATTGCCTTGGATAAAATGGAAAGGGACGGTTATATCGAGCGGCGGAGAGACGGTAAGGACGGTCGGGTCATTCTGGTGTGTCTGACCGACAAGGGTAAGGAAATCAACCGTAAGAACAAGGAAAAGGTAGATGTTCTGGAACAGCAGTTTGCCGCAACAGTCACAGCAGAGGAAGAAAAGGAGCTGGCAAGGCTTTTGACCAAGCTCTTGCGCGGATATTTTGACCAGCAGGGCTGGGGAGATCCCTTTGCGCCCGAAGAAAGGCTCATCCGGGAAAGTTGTCAGGAACGGAACGAGGAAAGCGATTTATGAAGAAATGGTATAAATATATAAAGCCCTACCTGTTTTATTTTATTGTCGGGCCTCTTTGCATGATTGTGGAGGTCATCGGAGAGGTTCTGATGCCCAAATTCCTTTCCAACATCCTGAATCTGGGAACCGCTTGGCAGAGCGTCCTGCCTACGGTCCAGGAGATGCAGAGTATGCTGAGCGCAGGACAGATGCCGGGGGCAGGACTGATGTCCAACCTGAGCGGATACATCGGTACCTTAGGAAACAGTTCTCTTTCTGCCGCAGGACAGACCGCACAGGCGGCCTTCAGCAGCGGCAGTCTTACCGAGCTTTCATCGGCCCTTACCGAAGTGTCCGGCACCTACGAGGCTCTGTCCAACACCGGCTTCATCTGGCAGACCATCGGTCTTGCGGCTTTGATGGTTCTGGTGGCATTGCTCATGATGGCAGGCGGTGTGGGCGGCGCATATTTCGGCGCAAAGGCATCGGTGAATTTTGCGGCAGACCTGCGCAAAGACCTGTTTGGCAAGGTGCAGGGATATTCTTTTCGGAGTATTGACAAATTTCAGACCGGTTCTTTGGTGACCCGGCTTACGAACGATGTGACCCAAATGCAGAATGTGGTGAATATGGCGCTGCGTATGATGCTGCGGGCGCCGGGAATGCTGATCGGAGCGTTGGTCATGGCGATCCTTCTTCAGCCCAAGCTTTCCTTGGTGCTGGCGGTGGTGCTGCCCCTGATGGTCATTGTGGTGCTGCTGCTGATCCGGGCGGGCTTTCCCCGATTCTCGGTCATGCAGGAAAAGGTGGACAAACTGAATTCTGCTGTGCAGGAAAATGTTACCAATGTGCGGGTGGTCAAATCCTTTGTCCGGGAAGACTATGAGGTGAAAAAGTTCAGAAAGGCCAATAGAGACCTGAAAAAATCGGGGATGTCGGCCATGAAGATTCTGATCTTCATGTCGCCGGTTATGACTATTTTCATGAACATTGCAACCATGGCGGTACTCTGGTTCGGTGCCGGAATGCGGGAAACCGGGGGAATGTCGGTTGGCGATCTGTCCGCTTTTATCACCTATGTCACTCAAATTCTCAGTTCTCTCATGATGGTGACGATGATGCTGATGATGTTCTCCCGTGCCATAGCTTCCGCCAAACGGATTTCCGAAGTATTGGAGGAAAAAACCGATCTGACCGATGAAAATGCCCGGTGCAGAGAAAAAATAATCGAGCAAGGATCGGTCGAATTCAGAAATGTATCCTTCCGGTATTTCAAAAACAGCGAGGATGCCGTGCTCTCCCACATCAACCTGAAGATCCCGGCAGGATCCACAGTGGGCATTATCGGCTCCACCGGATGCGGAAAGACCTCTCTCGTTTCGCTGATTCCCAGACTGTATGATGCGGATGAAGGCGAGGTGCTGGTGGACGGCGTGAATGTAAAGGACTATTCGCTTTACAATTTGCGGGAAGGGGTAGGCATGGTGCTCCAGAAGAATGTTCTTTTTTCGGGGAGTATTGCCGACAATCTCCGTTGGGGGGATGACGGTGCAAGCGATGAAGAGATGATCCACTATGCCGGGATTGCTCAGGCAGACAAATTTGTTTCCTCTTTCAAGGATGGGTATGATACCGAGCTGGATCAGGGCGGCACCAACCTTTCGGGAGGACAGAAGCAACGGCTGTGTATTGCCCGGGCCCTTTTGAAAAAGCCGAAGATTCTGATTTTAGACGACTCCACTTCCGCCGTGGACACCGCTACAGAGGCGCAGATCCGAAAGGCATTCCGGGAGGAACTGAAGGATTCCACCAAGATCATCATTGCCCAGCGGATCGGCTCGGTGAAGGATGCAGACACCATCATTGTGATGGATGACGGCAGAATCACCGGCGTGGGCACCCACGAGGAGCTCTTGAAGAACAACGAGGAATACAGAGAAATCTGCAGTTCTCAGACCGACGGAAAGGAGGTGTGAGCCATGGCAAAGAGAACTCTTGAAGAATTGCAGAAGCAATATTCGGGAACCGGTAAGGCGAACGCTTCCGGAGCCGGCGCCGGAATGGGGATGAAGCGGGGTCCCGGAGATCCCGGAAGACCCGGCGGACCGGGCGGTCCCGGCGCCCGCATGAGCGGCAAACCCAAGGATACCAAAAAGACACTGAAAAGACTGTTGCACTATGTGGGCGCCTATAAGGGCAAGCTGATTTTGGTATTGATTTTTATGCTTTTCAGCACGCTGACCTCTCTGCTCGGTTCTTTTATGCTGTCGCCGGTTATCAACAACATCGCCGGCACAGAGCTTTCCAAGGACGCAGGCTTCTTCGTGCGGAAGGCGGATGAGCTTTTTAATGCCGTAAAGAATACCTCCTTGTTCCAAAGCATTGCTTCCCAGGGAAAGCTCAGTGAAATGATGGCCTATGTGGCGGCGGCGATTGCGCTTATGGCGGTCATCTACCTTTGCGGAGCGCTGTTTTCCTACCTGCAAAGCAGACTGATGCTGTCTGTTTCCCAGGGTGTTGTGGAAAAAATGAGGAGCGATCTGTTTGAAAAGCTCCAGACTCTGCCGGTTCGGTATTTTGACGCCAACAGCACGGGCGAGGTCATGAGCCGGTTTACCAATGACATTGACAACATCGATGTGATGATGAACAATTCCCTGACCTCCCTTGTGTCGGGCGCGATCACGCTTTCAGGCACCTTTATCTTCATGATTACCACCAACATCTGGCTGACTCTGATCATTCTTTTCTTCGTCCCCTTCATTGCCTTCGGCGGCGGGGCGATTGCCAAGAGAAGCTCCAAGTACTACAAGGGGCAGCAGGAGGCGATCGGTGCGGTGAACGGCTATATCGAAGAAAGCGTCACCGGACAGAAGGTCATCAAGGTCTTTAACCATGAGGAAACCTGCGTGGAGGAATTCGGCGAGCTGAACGACGATCTGAGGGACAAACAGTTCAAAGCCCAGTTCTACGGCGGCATTATGGGGCCGATTATGGGCAATACCTCTCAGGTGACCTACGCTGTGACGGTTTGCACCGGCGGAGTTCTGATGTTTCTTTCGGGCTTCACTCCCGGTGAACTCACGGTCTTTGCCAACTATTCCAGACAATTTTCCATGCCGATAAATATGATCTCCCAGCAAATGTCCTCGGTCTTTTCGGCTCTTGCGGGGGCAGAGCGGGTCTTTCGGGTGATGGATACCGATCCCGAACCGGCAGATCGGCCCCAGGCGAAGGATATGCCCAAAATGCAGGGCTATGTGCGCCTGGAGCATGTGAGCTTCGGCTATACGCCCGACAAGGAGATTCTACATGACATCAGCCTGTACGCCAAGCCCGGGCAGAAGATCGCTTTTGTCGGTTCAACCGGTGCGGGCAAAACCACGGTGACCAATCTGCTTAACCGATTCTATGACATTGATCAGGGCTCCATCACCATAGACGGAGAGGATATACAGAATATTCAAAGGGATGTTCTGCGCAAGAATATTGCCATGGTTCTGCAGGATACGCATCTGTTCACCGGCACGGTGATGGAAAACATTCGTTATGGCAGACCGGACGCTACCGATGAAGAGGTGATTGAAGCGGCCAAGACCGCCTCGGCCCATTCCTTCATCATGCGTCTGGATAAGGGGTATGATACCATGCTTCATGGAGACGGTGCCAACCTGTCTCAGGGACAAAGACAGCTTTTGAACATCGCCCGTGCCGCCATTTCCAAGGCACCGATCCTGGTTCTTGACGAAGCCACCTCTTCGGTGGATACCCGAACCGAGCGGCACATTGAACATGGAATGGACCGACTGATGAGCAACCGCACCACCTTTGTCATCGCCCACCGGCTTTCCACCGTGCGCAACAGCAACGCCATCATGGTTCTGGAGAAAGGCTCCATTATTGAAAGAGGCACCCATGAGGAACTGCTGGCACTGAAGGGAAGATACTACGAGCTTTATACCGGCAAAAAAGAGCTGGATTGAGAAGGCCTTATGAGGTCTTTCGCCGGCACTCCCTGAATCAAAAGGGAGAAGAGAGCCAGGGACTTGGCGGAACCTAAGAAACGAATAAGGGGGCTGTTAAAAAATTCTTTCGGAATTTTTTAACAGCCCCGACGACATTGGTCTTGGCGGCTTTCAGCCGTCATTTTGCCGCAACACCCACCGAAATTTCTATAAAATGAAGGGCAAAACCGACCAAGATCGCATCAAAAATGCCGGAATCCCCACCGGCATTTTTGAGGGGCTGTAAAAAACATCGAGTTTTTTACAGCCCCCTTTGTAAAATGAAAACCGTTTTTTTAAAGAGGAGAGAACCCCTTCCGACAGAGAGAATGCCCAAAGCCGGAAAGGAATCATGCTTTTTGGAACTGGCTGTTGTACAGCCGATGGTAAAAGCCGCCGGTGGCAAGAAGCTCCTCATGGGTTCCTTTTTCGATGATTTTTCCCTCCTTCATCACCAGGACCAGAGAAGCGTTCCGGATGGTGGAAAGACGGTGGGCGACCACAAAGGAAGTGCGTCCTTCCATCAGTGTGTCAAAGGCCTGTTGAATCTCCAATTCGGTGCGGGTGTCAATGGAGGAGGTGGCTTCATCCAGAATCAGCATAGGCGGCAGACAGAGCATCACTCGGGCAATGCAGAGAAGCTGTTTCTGCCCTTGGCTCAGGTCATTTTCGTTCAGGACCGTATCAAGACCCTTCGGAAGGCGTTTTATAAATTCAGAGCAGTGTGCCTCCTTCGCCGCCTTCAGAATTTCTTCTTCGGAGGCATCGGGCTTTCCAAAGCGGATATTGTCCCGGACGGTGCCGTTTTTGATCCAGGTGTCCTGCAGGACCATGCCGTAGGCACTGCGCAGACTGTGTCTGGAAAGCTCCTGGATGTCTTGGCCGTCTACCGTTATACGGCCGTTTGTCACTTCATAAAAGCGCATAAGCAGGTTGATGAGAGTGGTTTTTCCGCATCCGGTGGGGCCCACGATGGCAATGCGCATACCCGGCTGTACCTGCAGATCGAAATGCTCGATGAGAGGCCGATCCTTGGTGTAACGGAAAGAAACATCGGACAGTTGGATCTGTCCTGCCACCTTTTCAAGATGCCCTTCGGCGTCACGAGACTCTGCCGAAACCTCCAGAAAATCAAAGATTCTGGAGGCACAGGCCAAAGCGTTCTGCAATTCGGTAATGACCGAGCTGATGTCGTTGAAGGGCTTCATATACTGATTGGCATAGGAAAGAAGCACGGAAAGTCCTCCCACCGTCAGGCTTCCGCCCGGAATCAGGAGTACGCCGAAAAGGGCCACTCCGGCATAAACCAGATTGTTGACAAAACGGGTGGAGGGATTGGTCAGACTGCTGAAAAACACGGCCTGCTGACTGCATTCGGTCAATTCTTCATTAATTTCGGAGAAGCGCTTTGAGGAGCGGTTCTCATAGCCGAAGGCCTTGACCACCTTCTGGTTGCTCACGATTTCGTCAATGAAGGAGGTCTGCTTTCCTCTCAGCTCGCTTTGCTTTCGGAAAAGCTTGTAGGATTGGCTCGAAATGAAGCGGGCTACCAGAAAACTGAGGGGGGTCATTAGAACCACGAAAAGCGATATCCACAGATTTTTGGAGAACATGAAAACAAGCGTGACTCCGATGGTGACTACCCCCGAAAAGAGCTGGGTGAAGCCTAAGAGCAGTCCGTCGGAAAGGGTGTCAATATCGGTAATGACCCTACTGACAATGTCGCCGGCGGAATGGGTGTCCAGATAGGACAGGGGGAGTGTTTGCAGGTGACGGATGGCTTTGGAGCGAAGCTCCTCAACGATTCCATAGGTCATCCGGTTGTTGATCAGATTCATGAGATAGGTTCCAAAGGCCGAAAGTCCCACAAAAAGCAGAATTTTCAGAAGCCATCCCGAAAGGGCTTCAAAACGGACCTGTCCCTCTCCGAGAATCTCATCAATGGCGTTTCCGAAAAGCACCGGCACATAGAGCTGGATCACCACGGTTCCGGCCGCAAGAAGCAGGCTGAGAGCAAGAAGAGGCCATCTTTTCTTCAGAAAGGGAAGGAGCTTTTTCAATGTTCCGGGGTTCATTTTTTTCAGTTTGTCAGGCATTTTCATCGGTTTGACCCTCCGCTTCTTTGGTTTGGGGCCGCTCTTCCGGGAACTGAGAATAATAAATGTCCTTGTAGACGGCGCAATTTTTCAGCAATTCCTCATGACGGCCGCACCCCACCAGACTGCCGTTGTCCAACACCAGAATTTTGTCTGCCTGCTGCACACCGGAAATGCGCTGGGAGACCAGAAAGACCGTGGTCGTGCCTCTTAGACCCCGGAGCGCTTTGCGTAAAGCGGAATCGGTGGCATAATCCAAGGCGCTGGAGCTGTCGTCCAGAATCAGGATCTCCGGTTTTTTGACCAAGGCTCTGGCAATGGTCAGCCGTTGTTTCTGTCCTCCCGAGAGATTTCTGCCGTTTTGCTCCAGAAGGAAATCCAGCCTTCCTTCCTTTCCTTCCACCACTTCTTTGGCCTGCGCCATGGCCAGCGCCTGCCACAGATCCTCATCGGTGGCGTCTTGGTTGCCCCAGAGAAGGTTCTCCCGGATGCTCCCTTTGAAGAGAACCGCCTTTTGGGGGACAACTCCTATGTTCCTGCAAAGCTCTTCCTTGGAAAAACTGCGGATGGGCTGTCCGTGAAGAAGCACCTCTCCTCCTGTGGAATCGTAAAACCGGGGAATCAGATGGACCAAGGTGCTTTTGCCGCTTCCGGTGCCGCCGATGATCCCCACGGTCTGTCCTTCTTCTGCCGAGAAGCTGACCGAGGAGAGACTGGGCGCACCGGCGCCCTCGTAGGTAAAGGATACATTCCGGAACTCCACTGCGGGCGCTTTCCAAGGAGCCTTTCCGATTTCGGCTTGGGGAAGAACGGACGCAGAGGGATACTCCATATCGGGCTGAATTCCAAGAATTGCAGAGGTGCGCTTGGCGCAGGCAAGGGATTTGTTCAGGGTGATGATGAGGGATGCCAGCTTGATCAGCTCCACGATGATCTGAAGCATATAGTTGTAGAGCGCCACCACCTGTCCCTGAGGCAAAGCGCCCAGATTCACCCGGATGGCCGCCTTTTGGATGAGAAAAACGGTGGCGATATTGATGATCAGATAGGTCAAGGGATTCATCAGCGCCGAGATCCTGCCCACAAACCGGTTGAGCTTGGTTAATGCCCGGTTTTCCGCTTCAAATTCTTCCACCGATTTTTCTTCTCTGCAAAAGGCCCGGATGACCCGCACACCGGTCAGGTTTTCTCTGGTTTGGGCGGTGACCCGGTCTAAGCCCGCCTGTGCCTTGCCGAAAAGAGGAATGCTGATAAGCATAATGGAAAAAACCGCCAAAAAGAGAAGCGGAATGGCCACGGCGAACACCAATGCACAGCGCCAGTCTATGAAAAACGCCAGGATCATAGCGCCAAACACGATGAAAGGACTGCGCAGGAGCAGCCGCAGGCCCATGTTCAACCCGGTCTGTACCTGATTCACATCGCCGGAAAGGCGGGTAATCAGGGTGCTGGTGCCGAGCCGGTCCAACTGGCTGTGGGACAGAGACTGGATATGGTCAAAAAGCGCCTGGCGCAGAGTGCCTGCAAACCCTACGCTTGCTTTGGCCGCAAAATACTGAGCGGCAACGCTGCAGAGCAGTCCCACCAAGGCCATGAGCAGAAGTCCGCCGAAACAAAGAAATACAGTGGATTTTTCCGACAGAATGTCGGTGTCGATCATTTTGGCCACAAGCAGAGGCACCAACAGGTCAAACAGTGCCTCCAACAATTTGAACAGGGGTGCCAGAATACTCTCTTGTCGGTATTTTTTCAGGTAAACAATTAGATTTTTCATGAAAATCGGTCTTCCGTTTGTTTTGGAGTACAACAAAAACAGTATAACAGAAACAGTATAATGGAATATTGTGAATCGCCTGTGAATCTTTGTTATACTTATTGTGCTTTATGCTGTTGTTTTGCGGAATCCGGGGTTGGGGGAGTAAATTTCAGAGCGAAAAGGCGCTTTCAAGGGACTGTTTTCCGGAAAACAGGAAAGGGCTCTTACAAAGAATTGTTCTTGACAAGAGCGGCAGGGTCGGATATAATATCCCTTGAAAATCAAGGAATTTCAGGAGAGGGTTTTTCGGATGTTCAAGGTCATCATATGCATCTTGGCAGGCTTGGGCGCCGGCTTGGGCACCGGCTTTGCCGGTATGAGTGCGGCGGCGGTGATCAGCCCCATGCTGATTGTTTTTTTGGACATGGACCCCTATCTTTCGGTCGGAATTGCTTTGGCCAGCGATGTGCTGGCAAGCGCTGTTTCGGCAATCACCTACGGAAAAAACAGGAATCTGGACCTGCGCAACGGATTATACATGATGGCGGCGGTGTTGGTATTTACACTGGCAGGCAGTTATGTGGCAAGCCTGGTTCCGGGAACGGCATTGGGCGGAGCCTCCACCTTCATGACCATGCTTTTGGGTATCAAGTTCATTGTGCGTCCGGATGTGGCACCGAAGCAGCGGCTGATCAACGCCACCAAAAAGCAGAAGGCCATACGGTCTGTGGCGTTCGGAGCTCTGGTCGGATTGATTTGCGGTTTTGTCGGAGCAGGCGGCGGCATGATGATGCTGTTGGTGCTCACTACGATTCTGGGCTATGAGCTGAAAACGGCCGTTGGCACCAGCGTTCTGATCATGTCGGTCACCGCTTTCACGGGGGCATTGAGCCATTTTGTCATCGGGGGAATGCCGGATATGGAGGCACTGATTCTGTGCGTGCTGAGCACTCTGATCTTTGCTCAACTGGCATCGGTCATTGCGAATAAGGTTTCCAATATTGTGCTGAACCGGGCCACCGGTACGGTTTTGGTGGTGTTGGGCGTTTCCATTTTGATCGTGAAATATATCGTCTGAAAGAAACGGAATCTGAAAAGAAAAATCTGAAAGAAACGGAAGGAAAAAATCATGAGCGAACAGAAAAAGCGTCTGCATATGGCGCACAACATCTATTCCAACCCTGTTTTGAACGGAACCGGCAGAAAGTTTGACGGATTTTCCATTGATTTCAGGGGGATACAGACGCCGAGGGCAACCTATTGGGCGCTGTGCAATTGGGGCATGAACCTGTCCGGGTTCAGAACGGAGCATCCCGACGCCAAGGGTGGCGGAGCTTATGCCGGAATGCAGAATACCTGCAACGGCAAAACCGCAATCATGGCCTTTTGGGAGATCTTTTATGAGGGAGAGAGCAAACGGCACAACGCCAGAAGAGTTTACCCGGCAGGCAAGGACAACACATTCGGCGGAGAAGGGGAAGGCACCAATTACATCACTCCTTTTGGCTGGGAGGACAACTGTTGGTACCGGATGATTCTGAGAAGCTGGGTGGATGCGGAAAAAGGAACCACCTTTGTGGGGCAGTGGATCTGCAACCGGGAAACCGGAAGCTGGTCGCTTATTTCCTGTTTTGATACCGGTTTGAAGGATTCCTTTCTGGAGGGCGGGATGTCTCAGTTTCAGGAAAACTATTGGGACGAGGATTCGGAGCCGATCCGGGAGTTCCATCTGAAAAATATCTATGTGCTGGATCATACGGACAAAAAGTGGAAATACATTGAAAGAACGGCCTTGAGCTACGACGATCCTGCCTGGCATTTCAACACCGCCGGAACCCACAATTTCGGCGCTACAACGGAGTATTTCTTCGGAAGTGCCGGAGGAGATGTGGAAAATGCGAAGGAGTATGATGCTGTCCGTCCGCTGTCCTCCGTGTATGCTGTAGAAAAGAAGGAAGAACTCTTCGGAGGGGAGAAAGAGCTGTTGCCGAAAAAAGAGCAGAAAAACGGCAGGAGCTATCTGTGTTTTGAAGGCGGCAATACCGCCTGTCCGGTGATGCTCTGCGCCTATACAGTGTTGGACAATACCGGAAAAACGGTGGCAAAGAAAGAGGTTTCTCTGCCCACGATCCGGGAAATCGAGTTGCCGGAGGGCAGCCGGTTTCTTTGCAAACTGGTGGATGTTTACGGCAGAGAAAGAGACTATGAGCTGCAGCTTTAAGAATGCGGAAAAGGAAGGGACCCTGTACAGATGGAAAAGGCAAGAATTCCGGTAAAGATTCTGCGGGAGGGAGCAAGGCTCCCTCAATATGGAAGCGCTTTTGCGGCGGGAGCGGATCTGTATGCCTGCCTTGAGAAAGAGCTGACAATTGAGCCGGGAAAGAGCGCTCTGGTGCCCACAGGCGTGGCGCTGGAGCTGCCGCCCTTCACGGTGGGGCTGGTCTATGCCCGGTCGGGGTTGGCCACGAAAAGAGGTCTGGCACCGGCCAATAAGGTGGGAGTTATCGATTGCGACTACCGGGGAGAATTGTTGGTGGCACTGTACAATCAGAGTGCAGAGGAGCAGACGGTGCTTCCCGGAGAGCGGATCGCCCAACTGGTGGTTACCCCTTACATCCCGGCGGAATTCGAGGAAACGGAGGCGCTTTCCGAAACGCAGAGAGGAGAAGGAGGCTTCGGTTCCACCGGCAGAATTTAGGAGCAAAAACGGCAGGTATGAAAATTTTCTTTTTTGATTTGGACGGGACGCTTTTGGTCAGCAGTCGGTTTTCTTCCTCCCGCAAGGAGGAAGAACCGGTGAAGGATGAAATTTCACCTTCTTCCCTCAATGGCCTGAACCGTCTGCGGGCAATGGGTCACAAGGTGGTTCTGAATACCGGAAGAGCCCTTGGGTATGTACCCAAGGAGATTGCAGAGCTGCCCCTGTGGGACGGAAAGATCTGCGGCTCAACCTATGTGGAGTACAAAGGAGAGCTGTTGGAGCATCATCCCCTTTCCAAGGCGGTTTTAGAGCAGGTGGTTCGGTGGGGGGAACAGAAAAAGGTCTGCGTCATTCTGGAGGGAGAGCGGGAAAGCTTTTCCGTGGGGGGCGATCTGCCGTCGGCAAGAGAAATGCTGAAAAGAAGGGAACTTCCGGCCATCACCAAGGTGACCTTCTGCTGTGAGCCTGCACTGGTTGAACAGAAGGACTTTCCTCAGCTCCGGGTGGTTCATTTCAAGAGCTATGCGGAAGGGATCCTTTCCGGCTTTGACAAGAGCGTCGGAATGAAAAAGATCATGGAGTTGGAGGGCTTGAAAAGGGAGGACCTTTGGGCATTCGGAGACAGCGAAAATGACCGGGATATGCTCCTGTTTGCCGGAAATGCGGTGTGTATGCCCGGCGCTCCGGCGGATTTCGATCATTTTGTCCGCTACCGCTGTAAAAAGGAAGACGGGGTGCCGGAGGCGCTGGAAAAATTCTTTTTTGCAGAGCAGGGACTGCCGGAATAAAACTCAGTCCGGATTCCTACGCCCGAAATGAAAGAAAATCGCATCGGCGAATGTTTTGGCCGGGGCAGAGGCTTTTTTGAAAGAGGCCTTTGCTCCGGCTTTTTTTCGCAATGTTCGGATATTGAAAAATAGTCTTGAAATAATCGTGATTTTGTGGTATACTACCTGAAAGCATAAAGTTTGGTCATGCCGACGGAAAGAGAAGGAGGGAAAAGCGGTGTCATCTTTGCGGAATTTCGGAATTGCTCTTTTGATCTCACTTCTGATTTTTTCGAGTGTTGCCTATTTCGCTATGGGTGTTGTGGCGGATCTGTTCGCACCGGATGAAGAGGCAAATGTGGACAAGGGAAATCAGAATGTGGAAAATTATGATGACGCCATCGGAAAAAACGATCAGAACGCCATCAAAACAGGCCGTTCCTTTAACCTTCTGGTGATCGGCACCGACCGGGATCCCTTGGTATACAACTATGATGAACGAAACAGCACCAAGCCGGTTGTGCCCAAGCGGGTGAAAGCGACGACCCTCCTGTTTGTCCGGTTTGACAAAGAGAACAGAGCCCTGCGGATGACGACGATTCCCTCCTCCACTTTGGTGACGGTGGACTATGTGGAGATGAGCATCGGTGACGCCTATGACTACAAGGGGGGCGATTATATAGCCGAAAAGGTGAGCGGCCTTTTGGGACTAAAGGTGGATTATACCGTTGAGTTTTCCGGAAGGGATTTTGTGAAATACTGTCCGAAAACCGAGTATGAAGCGCCGGTAAGTTTAGAGGTTCCGGAGTACAAGGGGCTGAAGGCAGCCGTGTTTGAACAGGGCGAAAAGCTGACCGGCGACCGGTTGTACACCTATTTGCACTATGATGGTTTTGACATTCTGAATATCGGTCTGAAGGACGAAATTGCGGAAGGCATTTTTTTGCAGACCATGGTCAAGCTGGCCACCAACGATGCGGAGGAGTTTTATCGGCAGATCTCCTCCTTCCGCACGACCTTCACTCAGAGTGATGTGGCAGAGCTGATCGAGGTGCTGTATACCCTGCCGCTTTTTGTGGGAGAGCAGGGAAGCAATCAGACCACGGTTCAGAAGCTGGAATTCTATAAATACGGAAGTTTTGACCAAGACGGCAGATTCAGACCGGATGAGGAGCAGTTGGTAAAGGCGTTTGCCGCCTTCCGGTGAGGAATCAATTCAAAAAAGAGGTATATTTATGAAAGCAACCGAGAAATCCATGGACAAAATTGTGGCGCTCTGCAAGAACAGAGGTTTTGTGTTCGCCGGGAGCGAGATTTACGGAGGGTTGGCCAATACCTGGGACTACGGTCCCTTGGGCGTGGAATTGAAAAACAATGTAAAAAAGGCCTGGTGGAAGAAATTTGTGCAGGAAAGCCCTTACAATGTGGGCTTGGATGCGGCGATTCTGATGAATCCCCAGACCTGGGTGGCCTCCGGTCATCTTGCCGGCTTTTCGGACCCTCTGATGGATTGCAGAGAGTGCCATGAGCGCTTCCGTGCAGACAAGCTGATCGAGGACTGGAGCGGGGAGAAGGGTGTGGCCCTGCCCAAGCCTGTAGACGCCTTTACACAGGCCGAAATGAAGAGCTTTATTGAAGAGAACAGCATTCCCTGTCCCACCTGCGGCAAACATAATTTCACCGACATCCGGCAGTTCAACCTGATGTTCAAAACTTTCCAAGGTGTAACCGAGGACGCCAAGAACACGGTGTATCTCCGTCCCGAAACGGCCCAGGGCATTTTTGTGAACTTTGTGAATGTACAGCGCTCCATGAGAAAGAAGCTTCCCTTCGGCATCGGGCAGATCGGAAAATCTTTCCGGAATGAGATCACCCCTGGCAATTTCATTTTCCGGGTCCGGGAATTTGAGCAGATGGAAATGGAATTCTTCTGCAAACCGGGAACCGATTTGGAATGGTTTGACTATTGGCGTTCCTTCTGCCATAAGTGGCTGCTGTCCATCGGCCTGACCGAGGAAAACCTGAGGCTGAGAGACCACGACCTGGATGAGCTGTGCTTCTATTCCAAGGCCACTACCGACTTTGAGTTCCTGTTCCCCTTCGGATGGGGCGAATTGTGGGGTATTGCCGACCGGACGGATTATGACCTGACCCAGCACCAGAATGTGTCCGGCAAGGATCTGACCTATTTTGATCCCGAAACAAACGAGCGGTACATCCCCTATGTGATCGAGCCCTCCTTGGGTGTGGAGCGGTCGGTTCTGGCTCTTCTTTGCGATGCCTACGACGAGGAAGTGGTGGACCCGGAGAAGAACGATGTGCGCACGGTTCTCCGTTTCCATCCGGCCATTGCCCCGTTCAAGGCGGCGGTGTTGCCACTGTCCAAAAAATTGGCCGACAAAGCCGGCGAGATCTATACGGAGTTGAGCAGATATTTCACGGTCGATTATGATGAAACCGGTTCGATCGGCAAGCGTTACCGTCGGGAGGACGAAATCGGCACGCCCTATTGCATCACCGTGGATTTTGACACGGTGGGCGACGAGCAGAAGGCCGGGGACGGCTGCGTGACCGTCCGCAACCGGGATACCATGGAGCAGGTGCGTATACCCATCGGTGGGTTAAAGGAGTATTTGGAAGAGAAACTGGCGTTTTAAGAGCACGAAGGAAAAGCGGCGTGCTTCGGCCATTGGAGGGAGGCAGTGTTTATGAAGAGGTCGGAAATCAATCGATTGATCCAGGAAAACGAACAATTTATAGCCGGAATGGGCTTTCATCTGCCGCCTTTTGCCGGGTATACGCCGGAGGAGTGGAGGGAAAAAGATCACTCCTATGACGAGATACGGGAAAGAATGCTGGGCTGGGATGTGACCGACTACGGAAAGGGAGACTTTCATAAAATCGGATTGTTCCTTTTTACATTGCGCAACGGCACTTTCGGCGATCCCCATTGTCCCAAAACCTATGCGGAAAAGCTGTTGATTTCCGAAGAGGATCAATATGCGCCCATGCATTTCCATTTTCTCAAAACCGAGGACATCATCAATCGGGGCGGCGGAAATCTGGTGGTGGAGTTGTATAAGAGCACGCCGGAGGAGGAGCTGGACCGGGTGTCCGATGTGACGGTTTCCACAGATGGCAGGGTGCGTGTGCTTCCGGCCGGCGGACATTTGGTTCTGACACCTGGAGAGAGCGTCACTCTGCCGCCCAGACTTTATCATGCCTTCTGGGCGGAAAAAGGAACAGGGAAGGTGCTGATCGGGGAAGTATCCAAAGTGAATGATGACTGTACGGATAATCGCTTTTATGAAAATATGGGGCGGTTTCCCGAAATTGAAGAGGATGAAGCGCCCTACCGGTTGCTTTGTAACGAATATCCGTCATTTAAGGAGGGGTGAGCATGGGAAAGAGCGTTCTGGTTTTCGGAGAAGTGCTTTTTGATATTTTTGAAAACAAGACGGAAATAGGCGGCGCCCCTTTTAATTTTGCGGCCCATTATGCGGCTTTGGGCGGAGAAGCCCAAATGGTTTCGGCAGTGGGGGAGGACGCTTTGGGCCGTGTGGCTCTTGGGGAGCTTGAAAAGAGAGGCATTGGCCGTAAGTATTTTTCTTCTGTGCATCTGCCCACCGGCTCTTGCAGGGTCACTTTGAAAAACGGAACACCTTCCTATGAGCTGACTTCCAATGTGGCCTACGATTATATTCCCTATATAGAGCCGGAGGAGGAGTATGACGCACTGTATTTCGGAACTCTTGCCCAGCGCCGGGACATTTCACGGAATACGGTGTCGGAGTTGCTCCGGCGCAACTATCGGGAGGTGCTCCTCGATGTGAATGTGCGTAAACCCTATTTAACTAGAGAAATTTTAAAGAAGAGTATTGAAAAGGCAACAATCGTGAAAATTTCCAGGGAGGAGGCCTCTTATCTCCTTCCATATACTTCGCCGGAACACTATTGCGAGACCATGTTGGCTCATTTTCCCCAACTTCATCAGGTGATCCTGACTTTGGATAAAGATGGGGCCTATGTGTGTGACCGGCAACAGGGAGGCTTTCTTTCTCCCAAACCCTGTTCCAAGGCTCTTTCCACTGTGGGCGCCGGGGATTCCTTCTGTGCGGCCTATCTGTTTCATATTCTTTCAGGGCATAGTATCCCAACCGCTTTGGAAGCGGCTACGGTGCTGTCGGACTATGTGGTAACGCAACTGGGTGCTGTTCCGCCCTTGCCGGATGAACTGCGTTGCCGGATTCTCAAAGGGTAAGTTCCGATGCTTGGTTTCTGATGCTTTGCTTCCAACGCTTTGCTTCTGATGCTTTGCACAACGAGCTCTCTGTATTTTTTCAGCTTTGCAGGACTTCCGGCCGTTCTCTGTCCGGTGATCCTCGCTGTATCTAAAGACGGAGCGTCCTTTTCCTGAATGCATGCGGTAAATATTCAGAAATTTCCAAAAAAATATGCCCGAAAGGTCCAAGTCCTTTCGGGCGCTTTTCCGTTTAATCAGCAATTCCGGTCTTTTTTGTAGTTCTATTAGAATGCAGGATCAAAAAGTCAATTGGATGGTTTTCAAAAATCATTTCAGATTCAGGAAGAAAGCCACCAACACACCCAAGACGGCTACTGCTCCGATAATCAACGGCACAAGCATCTTTTTTCCGTGCACTTTGGCGACCTTAAAGCCTTTGAACAGAAATCCGAAACCAAAGAAGAGCAATTCAAAGCAGTAGAATGCAAAATAGCCCAATTCCCAGTTACGAACACCGCTGTCCGGGGCGAAAAGCAACAGAAGAATCCGGTACAAGCCAAAGAAAAGGGGGACGGCAATGGAAACCGTCGTCACCGGAATGCCGGTGTAGGTCCTGCGAACCCCCGCTTCCTGCTTCTGCCGGTCTTCCTCAGAAACATTGAAATACGCCAGACGGATCAGCCCGGCCAGCACATAGAATACCGCCAAAGGGCAGAACCACAACCGATCCACATCCGGAAAGGTGGCTTTGGCAAGCTGATAGAGCAGGGTTGCCGGAAGCACACAGAAGCAAATCAAATCCGAAAGGGAATCAATCTGAATGCCGAATTTTTTCATTTGCTCGGTACGGTCTTTCTTGGTGGAAGCCACTTTTCCGTCAAAAAGGTCGAAAAAGCCCGCCGCCGCCAAAAACAGCACCGCCAGAGTTTCATGCCCCTCCAAAACGCTCCAGATGCCGGATACTCCGCACAGAGCGCCCAGATAGGTCAGCCAGGTCGTATAATTATAAAAGCCTAACACTACTTCACCGCTTTCTCAGGTTTTTCAGTCGGGAACCGACTTTACAAAAGAGTCAGTCCTCCGTAAATTCGCCGGTCCTTGCCGGCTTTTTTTCCGGAGGAAGCTTCGTCGCTTTCGGAAAGTGCGTATCCTCGTCTCCGCTGAAGTCAGACATAGAGTCTAAATAGTCCGAACAGGCAGAAATCGCCTCAGCGGCTTTCCCGTATTCCTGCCGGTTGAAATGCACCCGGCGGTTAAAAGCATCCACATAGTCAAACAGCGTGGCTATGGTCAGACATTCGGGATAGTTTGTTGTATAATCTACCAAGTTGGCAGAAAACACCACAACTCTGCTTACCGATGGGTTCAGCACATTCTCAGAGAGCAGCAGTTTCTCGATCACCGTGCCGAAAAAAGCCATCTCATCAAAGGGATTGGGCTTCTGCAAAGTGACCGTCTCCTTTTTGGCGTTCACATACCGGTGCCGCCAGGGTCCCACCTTCGGATTGTCATAAATGCCCACATCCGGCAGAGCCGTCAGAAGAAGCACGCCGCCTCGGCTGATATAGACCGCATCGCAGACGCAACGAAGGCCGCGTTCGGCCGCTTCCTTTTTGAGAAGCCGCACGTTGCTGTAGACCGTGGCTTCGGGAAAACGCTCGGAAAGCAGATCGCAGACATGCCGGGCCGACCGGTCTTTCTCTCTTCTTGTGCGGTCGATGGTGAGGATCTTCAGAATCTCCCGAAGAAGGAAGAAAGCGAGCACCAAGGCTGTCAAAGCAAGGAAGAAGATGAAATACAGGGAGGTGAAGAAGCTCATCCCTCTTTCACAACGCTTTCAAGATACTTTGCCACATCTCCTACCGTAACGAAACCGCGGATGGAGTTGTCATCGATCTCAATGTCGAATTCCTCTTCACATTCCATAACCAGATCCGCCAACTCCAGAGAGTTGATGCCTAAATCATTGACCAACTCGGAATCGGGTGTGATTTCATTTTCGTTCAGCTGCAGCTTGGAAACCAAAACATCTTTGATACGGTCATACATGGACATTGTGCTGTTCCTCGATTCATTAAATTTTATAGCGTTTGATCTTCCGGCTGGTGGTCTTTTCAAACTCGGTTTTCCGGATCTCCAGTCCCCGCATCTGCTTGTACTGAGGCAGGGTGCGGTTGATCTCATTCAACTGATTTCTCAGGATGGCTTCGATTTCTTCCTCGGTCTTATCCTTCAGGGCATTGTAGTCGGGGTAGATCACCGCAGTGATGACCGTCTCTCCCTTGGAGTCGGTACGCCCCACCACCGCACTTTCCAGGAAGAGCGGAACAGAGCTCAAATGCTCCTCCAGTTCTTCCGGGAAAACATTCTTTCCGTTGCTCAGAATGATCACATTCTTCTTTCTGCCGGTGATATAGATGTAGCCATCCTTGTCGGTATAGCCAATGTCTCCGGTGCGGAAGAATCCGTCTTCTGTAAAGACCGCTGCCGTCTCTTCGGGCATATCGCAATAGCCCAACATGACATTGGGGCCCTTTGCAAGGATCTCTCCGGTTTCATCCGTGGGTTTTTCCCGATCGATTTTTACGGTCACATTCTGAACCGCGGGCCCCACCGATCCCACCTTGTTTCGGTTAATGGGGTTGGCTGCCAGCAGAGGCGCACATTCGGTGATGCCGTAGCCCTCCTGAATCTCAATGCCAATGCTCCGGAAATCCCGGATACACTGAGGATTCAGTTTGGCTCCGCCGCAAACAATGGCGTCCAACCGTCCGCCGTAGCTCTCCAGAATCTGTCCGAAGAACTTTTTCCGCAGGTCGATGCCCAAGGCCATGAAAGCGTCGCTGAGCTTCATGGTCAGGCGTACTTTTTTCTCTTTGCCCTGTTTTTTGATTTCGTCCCACATCTTCTTGTGCATGGTTTCCACATACAGCGGGACCAATATCAGATAGGTCGGGCGGTATTTTTTGATGTTTTTGGCAACATATTTGACGCTGTCATTGATGGCGGTAGTTACGCCGAAAAACTGTGCGGCCAAATGGCCGGTGGTAGCCTCGTAGGTGTGGTGCATGGGAAGCACCGAGAGCAGTACCGTATTTTCATCCAGCTGGTCGATAACATTGACTGCCGCATTGGCGGCTGCCACCAGGTTTCCCTGGGAGAGCATGACACCCTTGCTGGTTCCGGTCGTGCCGGAGGTAAAAATGATGACCGAACATTTTTGAAGGTCCTGAGGACAGGTTTCAAAAAAGTCGTTGCCCTCATCTACCGCCTTCTGTCCGACAGCAAGGAACTCCTTTAAGGGCTTGGTGCGGTCGGTGACGGCCTGCTCGCTTTCCTCATAGGCGGGCAGGAAATACTGCACTTCCGGCAGCTGGTCGGCTAAAAGTCCGATCCGGTTGTTCTGGGTTTCTCCGTAAACGATGGCCTTCACATGGGCTTTTTTCAAAAAGCCCACAATTTCTTCATCGGAAATATCCTTGTCTAAAGGAATCACGATACCGCCCGAAATCATGGTGCCATAGTAGGCCGTCATGTAGCAGGGGTCGGTTTCACTGATAATGGCCACCGCTTCCCCCTGCAGTCCCAAAACCGAAAGGGCGGTGCCGAATGCCCGGATGTTTTCATAAAACTGACGGTAGGTCAGAGAGTAGTCTACCCGGTGTTTGGTGTAAAGATAGACCGGATGGTCTGCGGGAACGGTGTTTATTACCCGTTGAAGATTCTGTCTGAAATTCACAATGGGGTCCGAGTCAATATGAGGATTTCTGGTGTATTTGAATCGTTTACTCATTTTTCTCCTCACTTTGGTTCTTTATGCCAACCATTATATACACAAATTGCATTTTTGTCAAGAGGAAATGTTCTTTTGCCTCCTGTTCCCGGCTTCCGACGGGCGGGACCCGCTCAATTTCGGACGGTCACAAGGAGAAAAATCATCTTATTTCCACAGGAACGATTCCGTGAATTTCCCGAATAAAGTAGTCGTCTCCCCGTTCTTCCAGCACAAAGCGCGCTTCTCCCTCATCTCTTGAGGCAAGGTAGCGGACAACGGTTCCGTCGTTTTCCAGAATGGAAAAGGAGACGATCCATTCTTCAAATTGCCGGTCGTTGGTGCCCTGGTATTCCAAGCGGATGCCGTAGAGCTTCTGCATAGGGAAGCGGTTCGGCAAAGTTCCTTCATAGGCGGGGGAAAACAGAGCATAGAACTTCTGAATAGCTTCGCCTTCCGCACCGGTTAAAAGGTTGTTCAGATAGGCGCTGAGTACCGCCCCCCCGTGGGTCTCCTGTGCAAGCTGGGAAAGCGCTTCTTCGGCGCTTTCTTGATCCCGGAAATAGAATTTCAGTCCGCCTTCCAGCTCCAGATAGCCTTTTTGCCCCAAAATCTTGAGATAGCTTTCATCGGTCCAGATGTGGCTTTGATAGTCGGGAGCACAATAGTGAATTTCCTGCTTTTTCACCGGAAAGAGGCGGTCTTTTACCTCGCCGAAATCCAGAAACAGCAACGGCAGGGTGATGGCCAACAGCAAAAGCATACTCAGAATGAAAATGAGAGCAAGTCTCTTTTTTCGCCCTTTGTCGGCGTTTTGAGGCGCCTCCTTTTCCTCGGGAGCCGGGAATTCAGAGGCGTTTTCCGGACCGTTTTCGGAAGGGTCCTTTGCAGAATCCGGGTCCTCCCTGACTTGCTCGGTTGAAGCTGCGATGCTTTGGTTCTTTTTTTCTTCCATTGGAATTCTCCTTTCCGACAAGGGACGGAAACTTCAGATTTTTCCTTGAGCCTTCAGCACCTCTTTTGCGGCGGAAAGAATGCCCAGTCTGCCGCTTTCATAGGTCAATCCTCCCTGTAAGTAGGCGATATACGGCGGGCGCAGAGGGCCATCGGCCGACAGCTCGATGGAGGAGCCGGAGGTAAATGCACCGGCCGCCATAATTACTTTATCGCTGTAGCCCGGCATATCCCAGGGCTGAGGCGTTACATAGGAGTCGATGGGCGAGGCCCATTGGATGCCTCTGCAAAAGGCGCAGAGCAGCTCCGGGTCGCCCAAATAGATCGCTTCGATAATGTCATGGCGGGTCGCCGTGGAGGCAGGCTCTGCCCGAAAGCCCAGTTCTTCAAAGATTTTCGAGGCAAAAATTGCCGTTTTCACCGCTTCTTTTACGGTGTGGGGCGCATAGAAAAAGCCCTTCAATATGCTCTTGTTCTGGCCTAAGGAGGCGCCGCCTTCCGCACCTACGCCCACGGTGGTCATCCGGTAGGAGGCAAGCTCCACCGCCTTTTTGGTGCCGCAGAGGTAGCCGCCGCATTCTGCCATGCCGCCGCCGGGATTTTTGATGAGCGAACCGGCCATCAGGTCCGCCCCCATGGCCACCGGCTCCTTGGTTTCGGTGAATTCCCCGTAGCAGTTGTCCACCATCACATAGGCGGAACTGCGGGCCTTCACAAAGGAGATGATCTCCCCGATGGTGTCTACCGACAGGGTGGGGCGGGTCAGATATCCCTTGGAACGCTGGATGAAAACGACCTTTACCTGATCGGTGAGCTTTTTTTCGATTTCCCCATAGTCGGGGCTTCCGTCGGGCTTCAGATTCACCTGCTCATAGTCTATCCCGAAATCCTTCAGCGAACCGTTTCCGGGAGTTCCGGAAAGTCCGATCACCTCTTCCAGAGTGTCATAGGGGCGGTCGGCCACCGACAAAAGGGTATCTCCGGGGCGCAGAAGTCCGTAAAGCCCAATGGCAAGGGCGTGGGTGCCGTTGACGATCTGCTGACGCACAAGGGCGTTTTCACAGCCGAACACATCGGCGTAGACCTGTTCAATCACCTCCCGGCCCCGGTCATCGTAGCCGTAGCCGGTTGAGGGGGCAAAATGCCCTTCGCATACCCGATGCTGACGGAAGGAGTCGAGAATTTTGCCGGTATTTTCCCTTGAAATGCGCTCCAAACGGGCAAACTGAGGCGCAATTTCCTCTTCGGCCCGTTGCGCCAGTTTTTCAAGATCCATCATGTTTGCGTCCTTTTTCCTTAGTTCTTGTATTCGTTCAGATCCTTTTCCAAAAGGGCCACCGTCAGAGCCACGCAGGCATCGTAGTCCTTTTTGGAAATGGTTTCATTGTTGCTGTGAATGTAGCGGGTGGGCACGGAAATGGCGGTTGCCCGGCTTCCGCAACCGGCAACCTGCATGGAGCAGGTGTCCGTTCCGCCGCCCTCCAGAATCTCCAGCTGTGCGGGAATTTTTTTCTCTTTGGAAAGATCCATAAGGCACCGGACGAAGCCGCTGTCGCAGATCACCGAGGAGTCTTTCACCTTTACCGCCGCACCTTTGCCAAGGGATACGGCCATGGGACGGCTTTTGGGACCGTCGCCCGAACCGGTCACATCAAAGGCAAGGGAGAAGTCGGGCATAATGCCGTATGCGGCGGTTTTGGCCCCGCGGCACCCCACCTCTTCCTGGGTGGTGAAAACGAACCAGGTGTCGTTTTTACAGTCCTTCAGGGTCTGGGCCGCACGAACCATGATGGCACAGCCGATCCGGTCGTCGAAGGGCCTTCCGGAGTAGAAGGAACCGGAAAGATGCTCCAAGTGGGAAACGGTGGAGGCAAAATCGCCCACCTTCACCCGCTTTTCGGTTTCCTTTTTGTCGGTTGCGCCGATGTCGATCACAAAACGGCTTTCGGAAAAATTATTGCCGAAGTCGGCTTCGGGCACCAGAACCCCCTTGAGTCCGTTTTCAAAGACCACATTGGAAAAGGCCGCCGAAACATAGTGAATGCCGCCGATGGAGGAAACATGAATGTAGCCCTTTTCGTCAATGCCGGTGACCAGAAATCCGATTTCGTCCATGTGGCCTGCCAACATCAGTTTTTTCGGATTTTTACAGGTGCCTTTTTTATAGCAGATCAGATTGCCCATGGCATCTCTCCGGACTTCATCCACATAGGGGGCGATCATCTCTTCGATTTTTTCGGAAACGGCCTGCTCTCTGCCCGACACCGAATGGACGAGCATCAGTTCTTTCAGAATTTTCATTTTATTCTTCCGCTTTGCCTTTGCAAAGCCTGTTCCTTTCCTGATTTTTGTTTTTCTTTTTATTCACGGATTTTAGTGTTGCCTGCTCAGACCAACGCCGAAAGCAGAGAAAGCGTTGCGCAAAGGTCGGACTTCTGCACGATGACCAAGGGCGTTTCAGGGTTGAAGCAGGGAATTTGCAGGGAGGCCATGGGCAATCCTTCTTTTCCCAAATGGGCCCTGCCGGAAGACAAAGTCAAGGGACTGTTCAGCATCTGGAAGGGCAGTGCGGCTTTCTCGGCCGTTTGGCGAAGTTCTCCCAAGAACGGAGAATCATAGAAAAGCACATTGCCGTCCTTGAAGGCAAGCACCGGACCCTTTCCCAGGCGGGCACCCTTTTGGTGGTCCTCGGTTTTGTCAAAGTCCATAGAGGGAGAGAAGCCCAGAAGAAGAGCCTTTTGGGCATTTTCTCTGTAGGCGGCGGTGACGGCAGAGGACATTCCGGCCTTTTCCTTTGCGGCAAAAACAACCGTCAGGTCCTTGCGCTCGGAAACCGGCTTTCGGGTGGCCAGCTTCAGCACTTCTGCCGCGATGGCGCACATGCTCCGGCTTTCCAGTGCTTTTCCGGCAAGGTAGCCGTTGGGCAATTCCGAAAGCCCGCCGCTGTAGGCGGCAAAGTCGCCTTTTTCAATCTGTTTTTCGGCTTCTTCCTTGTTTTGAAAACCCAAATCTATAAAGAGCTTGTCAAAGGAAGGACTGTCGGTGCGCTCTGCACCGGAGGTGAGATGGAGGACCTTTCCGCCGCCAATACCTTTGAGAAGGACCGTCTCGTTTCCGACGGTCAGATGTTTGCCGAGAAAGCAGGCAGGATCCGCATTCCCCGTGGGAGCAATGCGGAGATAGCCCTTGTCGTCAATGTCTGTGACCATAAAGCCGGCCTCGTCCATGTGGGCAACCAGCAGGAGCTTTTCTCCCTCTCCCGGCAGATGGCAGATAAGACTTCCCATTCGATCACGAGAGCAATCGCAAAGGCCGGAAAGTTCCTTTTCAAGCAGTGCCGCCACCCGGCACTCACAGCCTGTAGGGCCGAATTCCGCCGAAAGTGCGGAAAGAAGCGTATAGAATTCTGTTGTCATTCTGCCGTTCCTCCCTTTCCGAAGCGTTCTTCAATGTAGGCGGCAATCAGCCGTCCGGTGTTCAGAAGGTCCTTTTTATAAAGCGTTTCCACGCAGGTATGCATATATTTGAGGGGCAGACCGATCACCGCCGTCGGCACGCCGCCCAGTAGGAACGGGGCGGAGGAAGCATTGGTACCGGTGCTTTTCACATTCATGGCCGGCTGTACCGGGATCTCCCGCTCCCGGGCAATGCGCAAAAGCTCCTTGGTCATTTTCCGGTCGGTCTGTACGGAGACGGCCACAGAGGGGCCTTCTCCCGGCTTCACCGTCTTGGCGGCATCGGTTTCGGGCGTGTTGCCCAAATCCACATCCACCACTAAAATTTCGTCGGGACAGGCGTCAAAGACGCCGGTGCGGAAGCCGGCACCGTAGCTTTCCTCCTGACCGGAAAGCAGAAGACAAATATCGCAGGAAAGGTCCTTTCCCTTCAGTTCCTCCAGAGCGATGAGTGCCGCAACCGCACAGGATTTGTCATCCATATAGGCCCCGCAGAGCTGCTCCTCCGAAAGGCTTTCGGTGGAACGCTCCATGGAAACCGGCGTACCGACGGCTACGCCCTTTTGGGTCAGTTCTTCTTTTGTAAAGCCGGTGAAAATCCAGAATTCGCCGTTCTTGGGGAGTTTTCTTGCTTCGGGGCCTCCCAGACAATAGGGCTTTTTCAGGGAGAGGGCGGGCATGTTTTCCTTTCCATGAATGGTGTAGGAGGACGCTGTGTAGGTGCGGGCATCCATACCGCCCAAGGAGGAGACGGTCAGGGTTCCGTCGTCCTTCAGGTCGGTGACGATCAGACCGATTTCGTCCAAGTGGGCGTCGATGAGGAGGACAGGGGCATTTTCCCTGCCGCATTTTTTGGTGAAGAGCAGTCCGGAAACTCCGGCCGGGCGGCTTTCGTCAAAGAGAGGGGCAAGAAGCTGCTGCACTTCCTTTTGCCCGGCGTTCTCAAAGCCCGAAAGAGTGGGAATCTGCCGCAGTTCTTCAAGATAGCGGAGGTAGTCTGTGTTCGGCATTTCTGAATCCTTTCCTGTATTTTTCTTTTCTGTATTTTGGTTCGTTTTTTCTTTTTACTTCAGATCGTTGATCAATTTTTTGAAGGTGTTTCCCCGGACCATGAAATTGGGGAAGGCATCAAAGGAGGCACATCCGGGGGAAAGCAGGAGAACCTCGCCCGGCCGACAGGCCTCCAGCGCCTTTAAAACGGCTTTTGTAAAGTCCGGCTCCCGGAGGATGACCGGCTTGTCGGTAAGAGGACACTCTGAGAGTGCCTGTTCAATAGCTTGGGCGGTTGCACCGGTCAGGGTGACGGTGCGGGCTTTCTGACACAGGGCTTCGGCCAACGGTGCGAAGGGAATATGCTTGTCATAGCCGCCGCAGATCACATTCACCTTCTCCCCGAAGCAGGAAAGGGCCGCCGCTGTTCTGGAGGGAGAGCTGTCAATGGAGCTGTTGTAGATCTTTATGCCCCTGTATTCCCGGACAAACTCCAGACGGTGCTCCACGCCCCGGAAGCTCTCGGCCACCCGCCGAAGGGCTTCCACCGGCACAAAATCCCGCACCATACTGTAGGCAGTCATATAATTCTGCCGGTTGTGCCGGCCGGGAAGAAGGATTTCTTCGTTCTTCAGGATCTGCTGTCCGTCCAGACAAATGTTTCCTTCCTGCTCATACATTCCGCTTGGAAGCTCTTTTTCCGAAGAAAACAGGCGTATTTCCCCCTGAGCCTGCTGTGCAAGAGGGCGGGAAGGGGGATTGTCGGCATTCAGGACCAGAATCCGATTCTCCTTATGGACAAAGATATTGGTTTTGGCTTCGATATACTCTTCCATGCTGCGGTGCCAGTCTAAATGATTGGGGGAAAGATTGGTTACCGCCGCAATCTCTGCCGACTGGCGCAGGGTCATCAGTTGAAAACTGGAAAGCTCCAGAACCGCAAAATCCTCTTCGGTCATTTCGTTTACAAGGGGCAGAAGAGGAGAGCCGATATTTCCGCCCACATATACCCGGTGTCCTGCTTCCTTCAGAAGCAGGGAAACAAGAGTGGTGGTGGTGGTCTTTCCGTCGCTTCCGGTCACTGCCAGGGTTTTCGCTTTGCACAGAGCGAAGAACAGCTCCATCTCACTGGTGAGCAGCGCTCCCTTGGCAACACCCATAAGGATTTCCGGAAGATCCGGACGAATGCCGGGAGAACGGAAAATATAGTCCCCCTCTAAGTCGTTGAGATATTGCTCGCCCGTGATGAGCGATACACCCTTGGCTTTCAGTTCCTTTGGGAGATTTCCCAATTGCTCCTCGCTTTTCCGATCCCGGACGGTCACAAGCACGCCGCACTGCAAAAGAAAGTCCACGAGAGGCAGATTGGAAACCCCGATGCCTAAGACCTCCGCTTTTTTTCCGGCGGCGGTCTGCGGAAAACGGGATAGGTCGGATACATTCATGCCGATGCTCCTTTATATGTGCCTGCAGAAATTTTGGGCAGGCATCTCTTCATCATTGTATAGCATTTTTCTCTTTTTTGCAACAGGATTTCAGAAAAAAACGGGAAAGCATCGTAAAATCCGGAGAAAAAAGAAAAACGCTCCTGAAAGCGCTTGCTTTTCGGGCGGAAAAGGAGTATAATGAGACATTCAGGGATGCCGCAAGGGCAAATAGGAAAGAAAGGAAAAGAGAAGTCATGAACAAAATTACTCCCGAAGAATTGCTTCAGCTGGCAGACGACAAAAAGTTTTTGGTAATCAAGGAAAGACTGTCTGAAGAGAACCCTATTGATATCGCCGGACTGTTCGGAGAGATTCCCCCCGAACGGGTGGCTCCTTTTTTCCGATTATTGCCCAAGGAACTGGCGGCAGATACCTTTGTGGAAATGGACAGCGATATGCAGGAAAAGCTGATCACCGGCTTTTCCGACTATGAATTGCACGCCCTGGTGGACGAATTGTATGTGGACGATACCGTGGACATCATCGAGGAAATGCCGGCAAATGTGGTGAAGAGGATTTTGGCCTCGGCCGATCCCTCCATGCGCAGTGACATCAATGAGATTCTGAAATATCCGGGAAACAGCGCCGGCTCCATTATGACCACCGAATATGTGACCCTGAAGCCCACCATGACCGCAAGTGAAGCCTTTGACCGGATCAGACAGGTAGGCTCGGACAGTGAAACCATCTATACCTGCTATGTTACCTCCAAAGATAAAAAGCTGGTGGGCGTAGTCACGGTGAAGGAGCTTTTGCTGGCGTCCAAGGAGAAAACGGTGGCGGAGTTGATGACCGAAAATGTGATTTTTGCGTACACCGACGAGGATCGGGAGGAAACGGTCAACCGCATCCGGGACTATGGATTGATGGCGTTGCCGGTGGTGGACAAGGAACAGAGGATCGTGGGAATCGTCACCATTGACGATGCTCTGGATGTGCTGACCGAGGAAAGCGAAGAGGACTTCTCCAAAATGGCCGGCGTGGTGCCTACCGAAACGCCCTATATAAAGACCTCGGTACTGGATTTGTGGAAAGCCAGAATTCCCTGGCTGCTGCTTCTGATGATCTCGGCCACTTTTACCGGGGCTATTATTTCCAATTTTGAAAACAAGTTGGCCTCCTGTGCGGTGCTGATCGGCTTCATTCCCATGCTGATGGATACCGGCGGAAATTCGGGCTCTCAGGCCTCGGTCTCGGTGATCCGCGCCATTTCCTTGGGCGGAATTTCGATCAAGGATATTTTCAGGGTGCTGTTCAAGGAGCTCCGGGTGGGTCTGCTGTGCTGTGCGGTGCTGGCGGTTTGCAACTTCGGAAAAATGTTTCTGGTGGATAAACTTCTGATGGGAAGAACCGAAGAGATTGATATTCAGGTCATGCTGACGGTGTGCCTGACTCTGGCAGTGACGGTGGTCATTGCGAAATTGGTGGGTGCCTCCCTTCCTCTTCTTGCCAAAGCCATAAAGTTAGACCCGGCGGTGATGGCTTCCCCTTTGATTACCACCTTGGTGGATGCCATTTCGCTGTTGACCTATTTTGGTCTTGCCAGTGTATTCATTCTGGGCTGAAGCGGAAAAGGCACGGACAAAGCGGAGAAGCCGGCAAAGAGAGGGTCTGCGCAACCTCCCCCAAAAGGGTGTGAAAGAGCAGCAGGCCCGGCAAAAGCGGGAGCAGGGTACAGACAAATAAAGAAAGGTCCCAAGCCCGGAAAAATAGAGGGCTTGGGGCCTTTTTCGGTGTGACCGAGAGGCTCTAAAGCAGTTTTTCGTATATGAAAACATCCAGCCGGCGTCCGAATTTCAAGCCCACCTGTTCCATAAGACCGACCTTGCGGTATCTGTTTTGCTCGTGAAAATGCAGGCTGTGGGTGTTTTCTCCCACAATGAGAGAAAGAATGCACGAGAACCTTTGCGCTCTTGCGGCGTTTTCAATGGCCAAAAGAAGCGCTTTTCCCAAACCCTTCCCGGTGGCACAGGGGGCAAGGTATATCGACAGATCGACGGTATACCGATAGGCGGAGCGGGGATTGTAGGCATCCAAATAGGCATAGCCGAGAATCGTTCCTGCGTCTTCCGCCACCAGAAAGGGGTATTGCCCGGTGATTTCCCGAAGCCGTTTTCGGAACTGTTCTTCCTCCAGCTCCGTTTCCTCAAAGGTGACCGTGGTGTTTTTTATGTAGTGGTTATAAATTTCAAGACAGTTTCGCACATCCTCGTTTTCAAAAGACAGGGGACGGATGATCAGTGCCATAAATTCCTCCGGAAAATCATGAAGGGGCATCCGGAGAGGACGCCCCTTCAGTTTTTGGTCGCTTAGTCGATCACAACCTCGTGACCGGTCTCTGCCGATTTGTAGATGGCGCAGAGGATCTTCATGATCGTCACGCCGTCTTCGGCAGGAGCCTTGCAAACGGTTTCGGGGTTGGTGACGCACTCCACGAAGTGATCGATTTCCTTCTGGAAGAAATCACCCATATCGGCCTTTGCTCCGTTCAGCTTCACATCGGTCATGTAGTCGTACATTTCGGAGGTGAGGGACAGGTCGCTTCCGTCCAGCTTTGCGCCGCCCTTGGTGCCGAACAGCTCGATGGCACCCGAGCCCTTGGCAATGTTCAGAGAGAAGGAAGCCTCCACCGACAGAACCGAGCCGTCCTCAAACCGGATCAGAGCCACAGCCAGGTCTTCCACATCGCAGATGTCATGGTCGGTTCTCGAAGCGGAATAGTAAGCCTTGGGGGTCTTCAGGTTCGGACGGTTTAGGAGCTTCTGCCAGGTAGCACCATAAACCGAAACCGGCTTTTTGTTGCCCTCGATATACCGGACAAGGTCGATCACATGAACGCCCAGGTCGTAAAGGGGACCGCCGCCGGAGCGGGACTTGTCACCGAACCAGCCTTCGGGGTTGCCGTTGCGGCGCAGGTAGGAGGCCTTGGCGAAATAAATATCACCGAAGAAGCCTTCCTTCACCAAGTCCTGAATCAGGGCGCAGTCGTTGCCGTAGCGACGGACAAATCCGATCTGCAGGTGCTTGCCGCTTTCCTTGGCGGCGGCAAGCATGGCCTCTGCCGCCTCCACGGAGGTAGCCATCGGCTTTTCGCACAGCACATTCTTGCCGGCCTGCAGAGCCGCAATGGTCACGGGAGCGTGCTCGCTGTTCCAGGTGCAAACCGAAACGGCATCGATTTCAGGCAGCTTCAGCAGTTCCTTGTAGTCCAAAAATCTCCGCTCTTCGGGAATGTTGTAGCGTTCTCCCTGTCTTTTCAGGGTTTCGGGGTTGATGTCGCAGATGGCATACAGTTCTGCGTCCTTGTTTTTTACATAGGCGTCCAGATGGCACTCGGAAATCGAGCCGACGCCGATAACGGCAACTTTAATCATGACGGTATTCTCCTGTATTTTATAATTTTGGTTGTTGATGTCTGCTTTTTGCGCTTACAGCGTGTTCATCTTGCCGCGCAGGAAGTTTGCGGCCAGAGTGATGTCGGCAGCCGGATCCTCTCCGCACTCCCGCTCGATGGTGAGGAAGCCCTTGTAGCCCACATCCTGCAACGCTCTCAGATAAGCGTTCCAGTTCACATTGCCGTAGCCCAGAGGCAGTTCGATGAAGGGCGCGCCGTTCTTGGTGGCGGCAATGATGGAATCCAGCACCGGATTGCCGGTGGACTCGGTCTTCTCGGCATCTCCACCCTGCTTGATGATGTCGGTGATGTCGCCGGCATACAGCTTGGCGGGATCCACATTCTTCAGCATCATGCCGTCCTTTGCGTGGGTGTGCACGATGTATTTCTGCAATCTGTGAACGGCGGCGGCAAGATCGTTGTCGCCCGAGCACATCACCAGATTGGCCGGGTCAAAGTTGACCGCCACACCGGTGGAATGGAGGGTGTCTAAGAAGTCGCCCAACCGTGCGGAGGGTTCGGGACCGGTCTCAATCGCAAAGTGAGAGCCCATCTTGTCGGCAAATTCCGCCAGCTCGAAGCAGGCCTCCTGCATATATTTGTACTTGTCGCAGGTCTTGTCTTCGGGAACCTGACCGATGTGGGTGGTGACGATGTCGGTGCCGAAGCCCTTGGCAAATTCCATGATTCTCTTGGATTTTTCGATCTTCAGAGGATTGGTTTCGGGATTCTGGAAGCCGCCCCGCATTCCGGGATCGCCGCCTAAGTCTCCGCAGATGGCGGAAAAGACCATGCCTTCGCTCTTCACCATATCCAAGAGCATCTTCTGCCGCTCGGCGGTCATGTTATCCACATGGTTTTCAGGCAGACCGTATGCGGTCATGTACATCTGAATGCCCTGTGCGCCGATGGCGGCTGCCTTTTTGATGCAGTCCTCGGTCTTGCCGGTGAAGGATTCAACGATGACGCCTATGGGAAATTTGTACATAGTGTATTCCATCCTTTCTTGTGAAGAGATGACGCAAAAATGTGAAAACTCTTCTTGCTTTTTTTTTGATTGTATTGTATAATAAAAACTGCGAGAAAACAAGCAACAAACCAGACAATTGCTAACACAATTCTGCCATTTTGCAGCATCTTACCAAACAAACCGGGTTCAAAAGAAGGGAATGCCGATGAAATACGAGGTACACAAGCTGAACAACCGGAAACTGCCCTTTATTTTCCGGGATGACGAGATGATTGCCGGAGAAAAGGATTACACCCATTGGCATGAAAATATCGAATTGCTCTATTTCTACGAAGGCGAGGGGCTGGTGACCACCGACTTCAAGTCGATCCGGACGAACACGGGGGATGTGTTTGTGATCAATTCGGAAAAAATGCATATGGTGGAGTCTGCACATGAAGAATTTCCGGTGCGGTACTACTGCCTGATCATTGACAGCGACTTTTGCGTGGAAAACGGCATTCCGGTAACGGAGCTGTATTTCAGGGATCGGATTGAGGGGGACGAGGAATTGCAAACGCTTTTTCTCAAGGTGGCCGCGGCCTACGGCGCCTCCGGAGAATTTAAGGAAACGGCAATCCGGGCGGCGGTGCTGAATCTGTTGCTGGCATTGGTACAGGGATACCTGTCCAAGGAAGAAAAGGGTGAAAATGAGGACGAATCCCATTTGGACAATGTGAAAAGCGCCATTAAATTTATTAAGGAAAACTATGACCGTCCCTTCACCGTCGAGGATGTTTCAAGAGCGGCAGGTCTTTCCAAGGCCTATTTTTCAAGGATCTTCAAAAAGGTGACCGGCTATACGGTGGTTTCCTATACCAATCAGGTCCGTTGCCGGAACGCCTCCAAGCTGTTGAAATCGGGGAAATACAGGGCAAGCGAGGCGGCGGTGCGCTGTGGCTTCGAGAATATGTCCTATTTCACCAGAACCTACAAGCAGGTCATGGGCAATCTGCCTTCCTTGGAAAAGTCGGAAGGCTGAGCAGGTGATTGAAGGAAGGAGTATGCTGTGGAAATTACGAATTATGACCGGTTCAACGAGCTGGAGACTCCGGCTCTGGTGCTGAATTCCGACGGGAGCGTGGCCTATCGGAACAAGGTGGCCGAGGTTTTAGCCCGGTATATCCGCCGGGTGTCGGATATGGCAGAGGTTTTTCCCGATGCACCGGATGCTCTAAAGAATTGTATTTTTCAGGGACAAACGGCGATTGTTACCGTTCAATTGGGTCGGGAATGCCGTTCTCCGGCGCTCCTGATTCCGGATGGTTGCCGGAACACGCAGAGAGCGATTCTGTTTTGCTCTCCGTTTTTCAAAGAGGAATCAGCCGCAGAGCCTGACAGGGGTCCGGAAAAGAACATCCATACGAACAGCAGAGTAAAACGGCCGGAGGGAGGGGAGTACCGTTCC
This sequence comes from Clostridiales bacterium, assembly GCA_003522145.1. Lineage (GTDB taxonomy): Bacteria > Bacillota > Clostridia > Oscillospirales > CAG-272 > UBA11512. Next base: position 34,518 of record DPGD01000012.1, read on the forward strand.
CTTTCTTCCTTGTTTTTGCGGCCCTTTATTCTGGCTGTGTCCCGAAGCTTTCAGGCTTCCGGAAATGCCGGAAAGAATTTTCGGATGGAGGATGTCGGTCTTTTTCTCAACCGGTTTGCCGAAAGGTTTCTTTCCCCCAGGGGCTTTCAGGTCTGCGCCCGGTGTACCTCTGACTGTCTGAACTTTCCGGTTGAGAATTATACGGCGCTGATGTCGGCTTTTGCGGCTTCTCTGGTGCTTTTGGCAGAGGATTGTGCCGACGGGAAGATCGATATTTTCATTTCCTGTCAGTATGAGCGGGCCAATGTACTGTTTTCGATGGTTTCCCGGTTCAAGGATACCCCGATGGAATTCGGAAAATATCCCGGAATAAGAGCCTCTGAATTGCGGATTCTCATGGCCTGTCTGGAAAATCTGGGGTGGAGCGGTCGGATCTCCGGAAGGGAAGGACATCTGGAATTGGAACTGGCGGGGCAGACCCGGTTTCCGGCTCATTTTTTCAGAAATTCCGATGCCGACAGAGAGCTTGGCCGGGTCAGGGCAGTGGAGGAGCTGCTGGAGCTTCTTGACCCGGAGCATTCGAAAAAGGAGGATACCGTCCGGTAAATTCAGGAGAGCAAAGGTCTGTCCGATGCAGGGCACGGCTTTAAAAAGTCCGGGACGGTGGGCCGGAACAGATGCCGTAAAAAGACAACTTGCGCAGATGGCTTTTGCTGTAATGGTTCAAGCAGAAAATCTGCCGCCCCGTTTTTTCAAGCGGGAACCGACTTCGTGATTCCAACGGAGTCGGTTTTGTTATACGGCGATTCGGTCGGGGGCAGGCGCACCGGCGGCAGCCCCAACGCAAGGATTTTTTAATTCTTTTTGGTCCTTTCTTTCCCGGAGGTTTCCTTGAACCGCCGCAGACGCAGTGCATTAAAGACCATACACAAGGAGGAAAGGCCGGCGGCAAGGGCGGCAAACAGAGGAGGCAGTCTGCCGGCAACGGCCAAGCCAATGCCGATGCCGTTGAAAAGGAAGGCCAAAAGCAGATTTTCCTTCAGGAGGCACAAAGCCTTTCTTGACAGGAAAAGGGCGGTGCAGACGCTGCTCGGATGACCGTTTTTCAAAAGCACATCTGCATTTTTCAAGAGGAGCCCGGCCCCCGAACCGAGGGTGAAGCCCACATCGGCGGCCGCCAAGGCCGGGGCATTGTCGGCAGAGGCACCGACGAAGGCAACTTTTTTCCCGTTTTGCCGCAGTTCCCGCAGGATTCCCTCCTTTTGACCGGGAGAGGCTTGGGAAAGAATCCGGGGAATACCGGCCTCCTTTCCGATGCTGGCCGTGCGCTCTTTTGAATCTCCCGAAAGAAGCAGACAGGAAATGCCCGCTTTTTTCAGCTTCTCAACGGCAGAGCGGCTGTCGTGCTTCAGCCCGTCCCCCAGAAGTGCAAGGCCGACGCACCGGTCCTCCTCAAAACAGCAGAGGGCCGTTTTTCCGTAAAGAGCCTGCTTTTCATCCTCGCAAAGAGTAAAAGAAGGGAAAAGCTCTCCGGCGGCGTCTAGGGACAGCGCTCTGCATTGTTTGCCGTTCACCGTGCCCGAACCCCCTTTTCCCGGCAGAATGGTAAGGTCTTTACAGGAAAAAAGCCCAAGTCCCCGTTTCCCTGCCTCCTTAGTAACAGCCCCGCCCAGAGGATGCTTTGAGCCGGAATACAGAGAGGCAAGGAGCGCCAGAACCTGCTCCTCGTCTCCTTCTCTTGGAAGAATGCGGTTTACCGTCGGTTTTTCTTCGGTCAGAACGCCGGTTTTGTCAAAAACCACAGTGTCGGTTCTTCCGCAGAGTTCAAGCGCCTCCGGGGATCGGAAAAGCACCCCTTTTTCTGCGCCTTTTCCGGAAGCTGTCGCAAGGACGGTGGGAACGGCCAAGCCCAAAGAGCCGGGGCAGGCAAGGATCAGCACCGAAACGCCCGCTTTCAGCGCCGTTTCAAAATCCTTGGAAATGAAAAGCCAGACGGCGGCAGAGATGAAGGAAATCGCCAGAACGGCGGGCAGAAGAAGGCCGGCCGCTTTGTCCGCCGTCCGGACTGTCGGCGCTTTGGAAGCATAAGTTCTCTCGGCAAACGCCTCTATGCGGGAAAGGCCGGTGCCGTCTGCCGTCCTTTGAACCAGAAATTTCAGATTTCCGGTTCGATTCAGGGTTCCGGCGGAGACGAATTCGCCCTCTTGGAGGTCTTTCGGAAGGCTTTTTCCGGTCAGAGAGGATTCCTCAAAACAGCCTTTGCCTTCCAGTATTCTGCCGTCTGCCGGAACCGAGTCCCCCGGGCGAAGAAGAACCGTGTCTCCTTCCTGCAATTGGTCAGAGGGGATGACCGTTTCCCGGCCGCCACGAAAAACCGTGACTTCCGTCTTTTCCGGAACGGACAGTGCCTCCAAAGCCTCTCCGACCTTTTTGGAGATGCGGGCTTCCAGATATTTTCCGACAGCACCAAGGGTGAGAATCGTTCCGGCATCGGCGAAATACAGCGTAAAGTCGGTCTTTCCTTCAAAGAGAATTCTTGTTGCGGCGTACACAGAATACCCAAGGGAGGCACTGGCTCCGAGAGCGATGAGACAGCTCAGATGGGGCTGTTTTCGGAATAGCCATGTATAGCCCTTTACAAAATATTCGGCATTCAGGACGGCAATGGAGAGAGCCAGAACCGACTGAAGGAGAACGCAGATCTTTTGATCCGACAGGACATCCGGCACGGGAAAAAAGGCGCTTTGCCCCAGTGAAATGGAAAGCAGGGGGAGAAGAAGCACAACGGAAAACAGCATACGGAAGAATAAAAAATTCAGCTTGTGCTTTTGGACGGCGGGCGCTCTGTAGGCAGAAAGGGTATAGCCCGCTTTGCGTACCGTTTGGTACAGCGGCTCCTCATCGAGACAGTTGTCAAACAGGGTGACGGTCAGCGAGTGGTTTCGCAGATTAGCATCTGCCCCTAAGACGATACCCGATCGGAACGCCGCTCGTTCCACCGCCAGACCGCACGCAGCGCCTTTCATGCCCGAAACAAAGTACTTTTTTTGCATTGCGTCGTTCCTTTCATTCACAGACGGCTCAAGCCGATATGGAGGCCAAACCCATGTATCCTGTTTTTTTCAATGATTTCCGGAGTCTTACTTCACAAACGCCCCTTTCCATTGACGGAAAGGGGCGTTTGGACGATATGAAAGTATTCTGTCCGGAAATCCGGACACTATACAAAGTTTTTATTTCGCACCGGAAAGATTCACCACAGCGGTGGCTGTGATAATGCCGATTTCTTTCTGGGAATACTGTCCATGGAAATTCCAGCTGACGGACAGGCTCAGACTTTCGGGCAGATCCTCGGCCGTGTACTCATACTCTGCCGTAGCAAGGGGGGTATGGTGCCTGCCGGTTCCGTCGGAAAAGTTAAAAGAGGGGGTGGAATACGGGAAAGAATTTTCGCCGATGAAAATCACATTTTCAGAGCCGGTCCGTTCCCCGCAACGCAGGCTGTAGTGATTCAGATAGGCACTGACCTTTACGAGGAAGGTTCCGCTTTCGGTTTCATTTACCGACCACTCAAAGTATACATTCAAAGAGGTTTCGGTGTCGGAGGAAGCGGCCCCGGAAGCCGAAAAAGGCGGCTGAGGCGTGGTTTCCGTCGTAGGCGAAGAAGGGGTTGCCGGCGTGGGTGATGAAGGCACGACCGGCGTGGAAGTAGACGGCGTAGGAAAAGAGGGGGAGGTCGGCGTTTCGGATGTACCGGAGAAGCTGTCGGAGGAAGGAGTGTCTGTCAGGGGAAAGGCCGGTGTCACAAAGGAAACCACCGAGGTGGTGGGACTTTGTTCTGTGGAAGAAGAGGGCAGGATCGTGGGGGAAGTGTTCCCGCAGGATACGAAACTCCATCCGCCGAGAACCGCAATGCCGACGCAAAGAAAGGACCGGAATTTATTGTTCATCATTTTACACCTCCAAGATAATAAGGAAATCAAGCTGCATTTTCAAATCTCGTAATCTCAAATCTCGTAAATCTTCAATCTCTCTTTTATGATACGATTTTTTCGGAAAAAAGTCAACAGCGAAAGGGAGCCTCACAAAAAATAATTGTGGAAAAATAGGGAAAAGACCTTCAAAAAGCAATGGAAAAATCCCATTCGTACAAATAGAGTATCCCTGTGCTGCTTTTTGCTCTATACCGGGCATTCTGCCGAAATGCCGAGCTTTTTTGCGGCATTTCTGATGCCTTTGGACTGGTTTTTCGGATTTCTGCCGTTTTATTTTGTACGGATTTCCGCCGGCAGCTCATTGGTTGTCGTTCTTCTCAAATTCATCCGGGTGGAAGGTGCTTAAATATTTTCCGGGCGTCACCCCTACGATTTCCCGGAACTGACGGATGAAATGGTATTGATTGTTGTAGCCTGCCATGGTTGCCACCTGCGAGACGGTATATTTCCGCTGCTGCAGAAGGGTCTTGGCATGTTCGATACGAATGTTCAGATAGTCCTTTTTGGGGGAGATCCCGAAAATATTTTTGTAGATGCTGTAGAAGCGGGAGGGACTCAGGTTGACCATGGCCGCCATGCTTTCCACCGTCATACTGCTGTCGAACCGATTGTGTATCTCCTTTCGGAGGTTGACAAATCGGTCATAGGTCTGGCTGTCAATGTGGGCGGTAAAGTCGGCAGAGCCGTTGGATCGGGCAATCAGAATGAGCAATTCCGTCAATTTGCTTTCGCACATTTCTTCAAAAAAAGCGTCTTTTTTCAACATTTCCTGCTCGATCTGCTGAAGAATGGCGGTGATCTGATCGCTGGCCTGCGGATAGTAGATGGTGGCATAGTGCAGACCCAGCCGGTCCATATATTCATCCAGATCTCCCGACAAATGAAAGTAGTCGTGGAGCAGGGAATGGTTCGGGGAAGAGAATTCCTGATAGTCAAGTTTATTGTAGAGAATGCAGGCGCCTTCCTGGGCTTTTACCGGCTTGCCGTCAATGACGATCTGAACAGGAGTAAGATAGTGCAAAAAAATGTATTCGTTCCCGGTGCTTTTTCTTGTCAGGTGAAAATCCTTTCTTTCAGGCCAAAGAGCCTTGACGCGCGTGAAATGCATGGCTGTCTCCTCCTTCGGATTCAGTATACCAAAAAGAGTAGAAAGTGTCAATAAAAAAATAGAAAAAATGCTTTTCAACCGGACAGAAATATGATATACTACAGTCGACGGGGACTGGAAACCGTCAAGTTGCACAAGAATCAAATTCTGCTTTGTGGAAATTGACGAATGATGACCTTGGTTGAGGCGGGAGGAAGTACGGCCCGCCTGTTCAACACATTCAAAAGAAAGGACGAAGGATGCAGAAATTTTATAAAATCAGTTGTTTCGTTATGGGCGGAATCGGACTGATTGCACTGGCGGTCACTCTGATTGTGGGCGCAACCGGGATTTCGCCCACGGCAAGCAAGCTGGGGCTGTATACCGTAGTGGGGTGTCTGGCGGCGATGACGGTCCTGACCATTCTTTGCCTTTTTGTCACACCGGTAGGCGGCAGGCTGCCCTACAGAATCGGTGTGTACCTGCTTCATGTGGGAGCGGTGGTGCTGATGGCGGGGTTCCTTGTTACCGAGCTGACCACGGTGAAGGGAAATTTTGAGATGTACTGCGGCCGAAGGTATTCCGGCTTTCAGCTGGACAACACCAGAACGCTTGAGTTTGATGAGGGAGATCTGGTGTTGGATGAGGTTTCTGTGGAATACTACAGCGACGGTGTGTCGCCGAAGCACTACGAAGCGGTGCTTGGAATTTACGACGGAAACGGTGTGCAAAAAGATCAGTTTGTGTTGACGGTCAACCATCCGGTGTACATCAACGGATGCAAAATTTACCTGAATTCGCTTATGGGAGATTTCGGCGCCCGGCTGATCATCAAGTACAATCCGGGAGAATACATCGTGCTTGCGGGCGTTGTTGTTCTGCTGGCGGGAATCTTTCTTGCCTGTTTTTCCGGCTTCCGGAAGACGGCCGGTAAGAAAGGAGGCGGGCAGAAATGAGCAATTGGGTAATGAAGCTCCTTCTGGCCCTGTGTGCAGGGTGCTATGCCGGGGCGTTTGTCTGCTCGCTGGAACGCTTTGAAAAAAAGCTGCGCCCGGCGTGGAAGTGGGTATTTACAGGTTCGGCGCTGGCGCTGAACACAGGGCTGGTGGTCTACAACTACATCATCAACCGGATCACCAACGGTGCAAGCTATGCGCCCTTTGTTTCCATGTTTCAGGTGCTGATATTCCTTGCGCTGACCTTCACGCCGGTCTGGCTGTTTGTAGAAAAGGTCTGCCGGTATAAGGGCTACCACTGGTATTTCCTTCTGGCGTCGGCCATCGTGATGCTGGGCCCCTGTTTTATGGATATTCATGCGGTCTGGACCTTCCCTCCGGCGTTGCAGTCGGTCTTCTTTGTGCCGCATGTGATCTGCTATATGCTGTCCTATTCCCTGGCGGCCATTGCCTTTCTCATTGCCTTTGTCTCCCTGTTTTCAGGGAAAAACGAGGAGGGGGTCTGTGCCTGCTGTGTACGGACTCTGTTTCCCTTCATGTCGGCGGGGATGTTTCTCGGCGCCGTTTGGGCGGATCAGGTCTGGGGCGAATTCTGGGCATGGGACATCAAGGAATGCTGGTCGCTGTGTACCTGGCTGGATTATATGCTCTGCCTGCACTGCTACCGGCGGGAAAATCTGCGGAAATACGCCAAAATTCTGGTATTCACCGGATTTCTGCTGGTCATTATCACCTTCCTCTTCTCCAATGTGCTGAAGGTGTCCTCAACGCATTCCTATTCATAGATTCAAGTATTCATAGATTTCATAGATTCAAGGAAAGAAAGGAACAGAATCATGAACGATAACAACAATCCGAAAACCACCGGAAGAGTCGTACACAGGGCGGTAGCCTTCCTTCTGGCAGTGATGCTGGCTTTTAGCGCCGCAGTTCTTGCGGGATGCGGAGGCGATGGCACCACCGAAGGGCAGACATCGTCTCCTGCCACCGGAACTCCGACCGGGGGAACAACCGATTCGGGGACGACTGCAGATCCGACCGTAGATCCGGGCACATCCGGCTCTGCTACCGAGTCGGGGTCTCCGACCACTCCTCCTGAGGACGGAGATGGTTCGAAAAAGCTCTCCACAGTATAC
>DPGD01000020.1 GCA_003522145.1 Clostridiales bacterium
CTTTTCAGCAGCGCTTCCGTTTTTGCTTCAAACTCCGGTGTCACCGCATGGCCGTATTGCAGTTCGTGCAGGACGGAGTTGGTGAAGAACTGGAACTCCGCCTCCTGAAGGATGAACAGCACTTGCTTTTGCAGCTGCTTTGGATTTTGCGGCTTTCCGAAAAGCATTATCCTGCCGCCGGAAGGACGGTAAAGCCCCGCAATCACCTTACCTATCGTTGTTTTTCCGCAGCCGTTGGCGCCCACCAGCCCGACGATTTCATGCTCGTGGGCGGAAAAGCTCATGCCGGAGAGAATGGCTCTATCTTTTTCACCGTATGTATAGCGCACATCCGAAACTGTAAGTGCCTGCGGCGCATCATTCGGCGGAGATGCTTTTTCCGGAACGGGAATATTCTCCTGATTAAGTGTGCGCAGACAGAGCGCACGCAGTTGCTCCTGTGAAAGTGTCTTTGCATCCCCTGAAGTGTATTTGTGTCTGATTTCACCGTCTGCCATGACCCAAAATTCGTCGGCAATGTCGGCAAGATAGTAGAGCCGGTGCTCGCTGATCAAGAGGGTTTTGCCTTGTGCTTTCAGCGTAAGCAAAATATTTTTTAACTGCTGTGTTGCCGTAAAGTCCAGGTTTGCCGTCGGCTCGTCGAGAAGGAAAATGTCCGTATCCATTGCCCACGCCGAAAGAATGGAAATAAGTTGGCGCTCGCCGCTCGACAGCTCGTAAACATTGCGGCCCTTCAGGCGCTCGAGGTGAAAGACGCGAAATGCTTCGTCCACTCTCTGTCGTATTTTTTCCTGCGGCAGGCCGTGGTTTTCAAGTCCGAAAGCCACTTCGTTTGAGCTGTTCACGGTGAAAAACTGGCTTCGCGGATCCTGAAACACCGATGCCGCAAGCTCGCCGATCTCGCCGATGCTGAGTCCGTCGGTGTCTTTGCCTGCAAGATGGCAAAAACCTTTTAACTCTCCCTCATAAAACTGCGGAATCAACCCGTTGATGCATCTGAGCAACGTAGATTTTCCGCATCCGCTGCTTCCGCAAAGCACCACACAGCGTCCTTTCGGAATGCTTCCGGCGGTCTGTCGAAGTACCGGAGTTTTTTCTTCCGCGTATTGAAATTCAAATTCAAAATCTATCATCGTTATCTCTTTTCTGTTAGTTAGCAGAGCCTAACTGTTTGCCGTAAGAAACGGGCGGAGTGGGAACCGCCCGAAACTTTCGGCTGTTTATTTCAGCGTGTCGCACAGTTGCCGCCAGCCGGCGTTGAAGAAGTCGAGAATGGACCGGAGGCAGGCAAACATCTGATTTTCCTCGAGGTGTTCGTCGAGCAGCTGCCGGAAATACCAAAACTGCGAGCCCATCAGCAACCGGATGGCATCCTCGTTCGGCGCTTTGCCGTAGACCTCGGTGAAAAAATCAATGGTTTGCTTTGTTTTGCGCTCCATCAGCTCCTTGAGCATCCGCTCGACCGAGCTTCCGTCACTGCGGCTGAAAAACAGGGTACAGTCGTCATAATGTTCGGTCAGCAAGCGGAAATAGATGCCCTCCTCCACGTTGATGGCACGGATAATATCCTCCGCCCGGGCGCTTTTCCTCGCCCGCTCGTATTCCTGCTCGGCAGGCGAAAATATTTCCTCCATCGTTTTGAAAAAGCCTTGCAGGAGGCTGACAAACAGTGCGTCCTTATTCTGATACCGCGTGTAGATGGCGCCGGTCGTGACGCCGGCGTTCTCGGCGATCTTGTGGAGCGAAGCCTTCTGAAAGCCGCAGGTAAGAAATTCTTTATATGCGGCTTGTGCAATGCCGCTGTCAAGAGAGTGATTTTTACTTGCCATTGTCCGCTCCTTTCACATCGATAACGCCATTATCAATAACAGTGTTATTATAGCACACCGGCATGGAAAATGCAAGAGATTTGGAAAAAGTTTTTTTCAAAAAATAATTTATGCTTGCTCTTGCAGTTTTCGATGATGGCGATAGAAGGCTTTGAAGTTTGAAAAATGATTTTCATTCTGTATACTTGACAAAATGGCTTTGTCATGTTATAATTACAGTGTAATCAATTACAATGTAATTAAGAAAGGCAGACCTATGGCACAAAGAGATTATTCCCTTGATGAAAAGATCGTCACAGCCGCACGGGATGAGTTTTCGGAAAAAGGATATAACGGCGCATCTCTGCGGAAGATTGCCGAAAAAGCGGGCGTGACCGTTGGAGCGATACAGACGCGATATAAATCCAAAGATGAACTGTTTGTCTGCCTGCTGAAGCCGCTTCTCGATAAAATCGAAGATTTGTTTCAAAATACCAAGGTAGATTATTATTCGGGCGCGAATGCAGATTTTTCGACTGGACTGAAAGCCTCGATGTGGCACGAGTCCGAAGCGATTCTTCACCTGATATTCGAGCATTATGAAGAAGCGGTTTTGCTTCTTTGCCGCAGTGCGGGGAGCAGTCTAGAACGTTATTTTGATGCTGTTGTGCAAAGCAAAATCAAAGAAAGCATCACGTTCTTCCATGCGGCGGGGGTTGCCGTCATCGACAAAAAACTGCTCGGGCTTCTGATCTCCGCGCAGTTTGACAGTTACCGCCGTATCGTGGCGGAATGCCCCGACCGCAAGACTGCCGAGCGGTATATGGATGCGATGACGGTCTATCACTTCGGCGGCTGGGCTACGTTTTTTGAGTCTGTAAATAAACCACGGGAGAAAAAGTGATATGAAATACAACGGTTTTTATTTCTGGATGTTCAAAAGCCCGATGAAAAAGGTTCTGGCAGAGAAATACGGCAAGGCATATGCCTCCCAGATAATGAAAAAGAGCAAAAAGGTTTATCGTGAGCTTGTCGAGAAGGCAGACGATATCGGTGACGATAACCCTATGGCGTACAACGAGTTGTTCGCCCTTGCTTTCGTTGCGCCGTATGTGGCAAGCGAAAAAGAAATTCCGCCGACGACCGTGCAGGAAATGATGCGCCGCTCACTCTATCATATAAAGTGGTATTTTGCAAAGACCGACCTGAACACCGACAAGGGTAAGGCGGAGAACAAAAAGAGTGTTGTCAAGTACGCCAAATGGTACACACCGCAAAAGGAGAAGCAATACCCGACCTCCTTTAAGGTGGATTTCGTCGGGCAGCCGTATGATGACGCCTGCTATTACCGCATCACCCGCTGTCCCATTTGTATTTATACGGAAAAGCTGGGTGTTTCCGAACTGATGCCGCTGTTCTGCGAGCTTGACGAAGTGATGATTACACTTCAGCACGGCGTGCTTCACAGAAAGCAGACGCTGGCAAACGGTGGAGAATACTGCGATTACTTCATAACAGGAAATAAAGAATAATCTTTCTGGCAAGGAACGGTGTTCATAGAAAAAACAGGACGTAAGCACTCCTTAAAATCTGATTACAGAACTGACATCTACCACGGGGTATAAGGGGTGTCCCCATAAAGAGAATCCGGGTGTGAGCACCATGAAATGAGCACCCGGATTCAGTGCTTGCTAAGAATCGCAGACAGACAAAGCCGTTTCGGAGATCGTACACACCGGAGCGACTTTTCTTTTTTCCAAAGTTTCAATCGGTAATTACACCCTGCTCCTGTTTGTGTTCGGTTTCCTTGCGAATGCCCGTACACGCGCGTGGAAAGTTTTCTTTTGTCCTTCACTCTCAGCAAGCACTGAATGATACCTCCCACCCGGATGCCTCCCACCGGGTTTTCGGTATATTCGCTTGTGAGGGGATACCTCCCCTAATACCCCTCGGACGAGATGCTGATTGAATTTTCTCATTGACTTACTTACACATTATCGAATCCAAAAATTTTCTCCAAATTCCCTTGACAAGTTACGCGAGTAATGCTATAATAATATGCGGTACAATTGTACCGCTATGAAGGAAGAGGTGTCTATGAAAGCATTGGACGCAGAACGCTTTACAAAAATCCGAGCGTTCATCGATGAATATTATCTTGACCATCATAAGTCCCCGACCGTGCGCGACATTGCCGCGGGTACGGGGATATCCAAGACCGCAGTGCAACGCTATCTGACTGATATGAAGGCGCACGGCGAGATCGAGTACAACGGCAGGCGGAGCATTGAAACCGACCTTTCCCGTGTCATGACCAACATCACACCTGTCGCCCGTTATGACAGTACCGTGTCGTGCGGCTTGCCGACCGAAGTCAATGTGGAACCCGCAGAAGTACTGCCGCTGCCCAAATCGCTTGTCGGCGACGGAACATTCTTCATTCTTACCGCCAAGGGTAACTCTATGACGGGCATCGGGGTAGATGATGGAGACCTTGTGATCGTTCGTAAGCAGAACACCTGCATGGACGGCGACTATGCCGTCGTACTTGTGGACGGGCGGGAAACCTTGCTCAAGACCGTCACCTACCTGCCCGACAAGCAGGCTTATCTGTTGCACGCCGAGAATCCGGACTACCCTGACCGGCTGGAACGCAGTGTGACCATTCAGGGCGTGGCGATCAAGGTCATCAAATCACTGTGAAGCTGTTTCAGCAAGCATCGCCTTTGTACAGACAAAGGCAGTCAAATAAAAAACAAGGAGGAGGTCATATGCAAGTGAAGGAACGCTTTTGTCAGTTCATACGACTATTAACAGATTCCAAGCCCAAGGGCGTCACCGATGAGGAATGGAAGGTCATACGCGACGAACGGGAAGCGAAAAAACGAAAGCAGGCAGAGCTTGAACGCTATGCCATCGACCACTTTGAAGAAACGCCGGAGTATCGGAACGCCGGATGGTTGACCCGCCTGCGTATGAAGATGCACTATCGCGTGTGGCTTGACCGTCGCGGTGAAATATGGCTACTTGACGGATCTCCGGAAGTGGAAAAGCTGCTTTGTGCGGTAGATGAGGAAACCGAGGCGCTGATGAAGCTGTCGCGGGACGAGCGCATCGCATACTTCCGTCGCATGGACCGTTTTAACAGAATGGATTTCGATATGAATTTCGGCACGACCGTGCTTCATGTCCGTTCCTGCTTTGAGGGGAAAACCGAAGAAACGGTAGCAGACACCGTCAAGCGCGTGGCAAATATACAATCATAAGTAAATCTATAATTCGCCGCATCCGACAAACCGATCGGAACGAAAGGAGTCAATGAAAATGAAAAATACACCGATGTCGGATACGAAGATCACCGCGCTCTATTGCCGTCTCTCCAGAGACGACGAATCGGAGGGCGAGAGCAATTCCATTACCAATCAGAAGAATATACTTGCGCGTTACGCAAAAGAAAACGGATTTCAAAACACAAGATTTTTTGTCGATGACGGATGGTCCGGCACAAATTTTGCCCGTCCCGCTTTTATGGAGTTCATGGAGCTTGCCGAGGCGGGTAAGGTCGGCACCCTGATCGTAAAAGATCATTCAAGGCTCGGCAGAAATCGGTTGGTCGTCGGGCAACTGCTGGAAGAAGAATTTGACCGCATGGGCGTGCGTTACATCGCCATTATGGACAACATCGATTCCGCAAAAGGGCTGAGCGACTTTCTGCCCGTGCAGGACTGGTTCAATGAAATGCACGCCAAGAACACCTCACAAAAGGTTCGGGCGGTATTCCGCAGCAAGGGCGAATCCGGCGTTCCATTATCGACCACTCCGCCATACGGTTATCTGAAGAATCCGGAAGACAAGACAAAATGGATCGTCGATGAGGAAGCAGCAGATGTAGTAAGAAAGGTATTCGATCTCTGTATGCAGGGCTTCGGGCCGACGCAGATCGCCGACAGACTGACAGCCGAAGGGATACCGACCCCCGCCGAGCATTTCAATGCCTTGGGATATCGCTTTCCGTCACAGCCGACTGTCCCGGGTAGGTGGGTGCAGACCGCCGTCGCCGATATGCTGGAGCGGCAGGAATACATGGGCGATACCGTCAATTTTCGCTCTACCACAAAGTCCTTCAAAAACAAAAAGAAGATCGACCGCCCGAAAGAGGATTGGAAAGTCTTTCCCGACACTCATCCCGCCATCATTGACCGTGCCACATTTGAGCAGGTTCAGGAGCTCCGTAAAAACAAACGCAGACCGACCCGTGAGGGGAAGCAAAGCCTGTTTTCCGGCATGGTGTTCTGCGCCGACTGCGGTGAAAAACTCTATTTCTGTACGGCGAAAAACTTCAGACCGGAGCAGAACTGGTTCACCTGCTCGTCCGCACGAAAGACCAAGGGCAAATGCACCGCTCATTTCATCCGCGATGTCTATATACAGAAAGCGGTGCTTGAAAGTATGCGCCGCGTGTTCTGGTATGTAAGAACATTTGAAAATCGCTTTGCTGAAGAGTTGCAAAACCGGTCATTGGATGAACAGAAAAAGGAACAGGCACGGAAGAAGCGCGAGCTGGAAAAGGCGGAGAAACGGATCGCCGAACTTGATCTGCTGTTTCGCAGACTGTACGAGGACAATGTTTCCGGCAAAATATCCGACGAGCGATTCCGAACGCTCTCTGCCGGATATGAAGACGAACAGTCGGAAAAGAAAACCGATGTCGAAGCTATGAAAGCCGAGCTCGCGGCATCCGAGGAACAGACCGAAGGGATCGGAAAGTTCATCCGCATGGTGAAGTCGGTCACGGAGCCGAACGTGCTGACACCCGAGCTTGTCCACCGCTTTGTTTCAAGGATCGTGGTACATGAAGCGAGGAAGATCGACGGCGTGCGGCATCAGGACATCGACATCTACTATTCCGGTGTCGGCATCATCTATCCCTCTGACCCGGAGGAAATGGAACGACTGTTTCAGGAACACCTGAAATCCGGCAGAAACAGAACAAGAGTTTACGCGGGAGACACCGCTGGTAAAAACATTCGGGTAAACGGGTAACGAATACCACATAAAACATAAAAGCGCCGACACCCTGAAATCCGTGTCGGCGTGAGCAAAAGTATCGTAACGATAGCAAGTTGCGCAAAAATGCGCAAAAGCACAAACAAAAACAAATGAAAACAGAAAAACGGCACGGCAGAATCAATCTGCCATGCCGTCTCCCCAAGCACCGCCCATGGGCTACCTGCTTTATCGCAGGTGCGGCTTGCGCGACCTTTCTTTTTGGTGGAGACGTAGGGACTCGAACCCAAGACCTCTCGGATGTGAACCGAACGCTCTAACCAGCTGAGCTACGCCTCCGTGCTCGAATAGTATACTACAGAGTCTTTTGTTTGTCAAGAACTTTTTTGAAAAAATATATCTGTTTTTTCAAGGTCTAAATTGCAATATCAAATAG
>DPGD01000034.1:0-42227 GCA_003522145.1 Clostridiales bacterium
TCACATCTATTGTAACACTACAATATAAAATTTTGCATTTTTGGATTTTCTGTTGACAGATCACATAAAATATGTTAAACTGAAGCTCCCCCACAGAAAGGAAAAAGATACGGAGGAATTTTATGGAGAACAAACTGGAAAAAAAATTCGGTCTGATCACAGCCATCTGCATGGTGGTCGGGATTGTGGTCGGATCGGGCGTCTTTTTCAAGGCGCAGAATGTGCTGAGCATTACTGAGGGAAATATGCCTTTGGGTATTCTTGCTTGGGTGATCGGCGGTGCGGTGATGCTGATCTGTGCGCTGAACTTTTCGACGCTTGCGACACATTTTGAAAAGGTGAACGGCATCGTGGATTACGGGGAAGCCACAGTGGGAGAAGGCTACGCTTACTTCATTGCCTGGTTCAGCACCATGATCTATTATCCCGGTATGACCAGCGTTCTGGCATGGGTGTCAGCCAGATATACGGTGGCTCTTTTCGGACATTCTTTGGATTCGGGCATTTGCATGGCGACCGCCTGTTTCTATCTTTGCGCCTCCTATGCGGTCAACGCCCTTTCGCCCAAGCTGGCGGGGAAATTCCAGGTCAGCACTACATTTATCAAAATGATTCCATTGATCCTTATCGCCGTTGTCGGTACGGTTTCCGGGTTGTTCGGTAAGGATGCCTATTTGGTTACGGCCTTTCAGAGCGGCTCGCAGGTTCCGGCCGACGGCTTCGGTTCGGCTCTGTTTGCCGGGGTTGTGGCAACGGCCTTTGCCTACGAAGGCTGGATTATTGCCACATCCATCAACGCCGAACTGAGGAACGCCAAGAGAAATCTGCCTTTGGCGCTGACGGTCGGCGGAATCATCATTGTTGCAATTTATGTGGTATACTACATCGGTATTGCCGGAACCACCGGGATTCAGACGCTCATGGAAGAGGGGGCATCCGCCGGTTTTACGAATCTGTTGGGTAAAGCCGGAGGCACGGCAGTCAGTGTATTGATTGTGGTTTCGTGTCTGGGCACGCTTAACGGGCTGATGCTGGCGGCCACCAGAGGAATGTATGCCATGGCTATCCGCAGTCAGGGCCCGGCGCCCAAGACCTTTTCTGAGGTCAGCCCCTCCACCAATATGCCCACGAATTCTTCGGTTTTCGGCCTTTTGATCTGCGGGCTGTGGCTTTTCTATTTCTTCGGTGCCAACCTGATGGAAACACCGCTGTTTGGGCTGTTCAGCTTTGATTCCTCCGAGCTGCCCATTGTGACGATTTACGGCTTCTATATCCCGATTTTTGTGATGTATATAAAGAAATTCGGAAAGAAGAATCCTTTCAAGAATATTCTTATGCCGGTCTTGGGAATCATCGCTTCGGTGTTTATGATTTTTGCCGCCGTTTGGGCTCACGGCATTACTCCGTTCCTGAATGCCCGGGAAAACGGAAAATTTTCCTGTCCGGTTCTCTTCTATCTGATCCTTTTCTTGGTCATCATGCTGATCGGTGCCTGCTTTTACTATCCCGGAAAGAAGAAAAATCAATCGGAGCCAAGGATGCACAAAAAGAAAAAGTGATGTTTCCGAATCCTGTACAGCCGGAGCACGGTGTTGGAGACGAAACGCTCCAAGATTCAGACCGGGAAGGGCGGAAGGGGTTTAAAGCAAAGATCAACCGCAGGCGAACTTTTAAGTTCGCCTGCGGTTAACTGTTTTTATGAAGTGTGAGCGTCGATCAAAGAACCGCCCAAAGGCTTAAAAAGGAGAAAACCCGGCGGATACGAACGGAACGACCGACGCAACGAGAGACCAAACGCTCCCGTTTTGGCGGGCCTGTCGTCTGAAGTCGTTGGCTATTTCGACAGCAGTCCGTCAATAAACTGTCGGGCAAGTCTTGCAGACCGGCCCCCTCGTTCCAGAGCAAAGCGTTCGGCAAGCAGCTCCAGTTCCTCTTTTTCCATGTCAATTCCGCTTTCCTTGGCCAGATGATGGACGATGTGCAGAAAGGTCTTCTTGTCGGGTTTGGAAAAGGAAACATGGATGCCGAACCGCTCAGACAGAGAGACGAATTCCTGCAGGGTGTCGTTGCGGTGAACCTCATCCCCTTCACGGTCGGAGAAGCTCTCCTTGATCAGATGCCGGCGGTTGCTTGTGGCGTAAATGACCACATTGGTGGATTTGGCCGTCACCGAGCCTTCCAACACGGCTTTCAGGGCATTGAAATTGTCGTCGTCCTTCAAGAAAGAGAGGTCATCGATAAACAGCACGAATTTCAGAGGATTGCCCGACAGCTCGTCGAGAATCTTCGGAATGGCACGGAGCTGATCCTTCCGGACCTCCACAATGCGCAGACCCTCACTCCACAGTGCGTTGGCAACGGCCTTCACTGTGGAGGATTTTCCGGTGCCGGCATCGCCGGTCAAAAGAATGTTGGCCGCCGGCTTATTTTCAAGCAGTGCCTTGGTGTTTTCGAGGATTACCTTTCGCTCCGACTCATAATCCACCAGCTGTGAAAGCTCAATTCGGTCGGGATGATGTACCGGAGTGATGGCACCGGCTTCATCCACATAGAACATTCGGTTTTGGGCATAAATGCCGTAGCCATATTTGCCGATGTTTTCGGCACGGCGGAGATAAAGCTCCTTCAGATTCAGCTTTTCGGTGGTGAAATCCGGTAAAAAGGCCGGATATTCCAACGAAGCGCAGAGCTTCGTCTTGTCTAACTCTGCCACCTCCTGCAGGATGTCCAGTTCGGCTAAGAGCGACTGATGCAGATACTCCGGAATGTCTTTCCCGGAACCGACCAGCTTTACATATACATTCTCGCTGTTCAGGCAAAGTCCTTTTACATATCCGCCCAGATTCCCGCCGTCAGCGGAATAGAGAGCCGCTACAAACCCGGCGTAAGCCGAGCCTGTAGGGTTCTCAAGATAGGCATGCAAAGAGGAAATCACAGGGTCGTTTTGCAGTTCTCTGAAAATGCACAGGGTTTCCAGTTTGGCTTTCAATTGCTTCATATCAGTTCAGAATGGCTCCCGAAGCTCCTCCCGAAACAAGGGCCGCATACCGTTTGAGGTAGCCGGACAGTTCTTTTTTCTTGGGAACAAACTTTTTCATGCGTTCTGCAAGGATCGCCTCGTCGACCTTGAGTTCGATGGTGTTTCCGGGAATGTCAATCCGGATCATATCCCCGTCTTCCACCACGCCGATGAGCCCTCCGGAGGCCGCTTCGGGCGTGATGTGTCCCACACAGGCGCCTCTTGTGGCCCCGCTGAACCGCCCGTCGGTAATCAACGCCACGCTGTTGCCCAGCCCCATGCCCATAATGGCCGAGGTGGGGTTCAGCATTTCCCGCATACCCGGACCGCCCTTCGGCCCTTCATAACGGATCACCACCACATCTCCGGCCACGATTTTTCCCGAATTGATGGCTTCCTGAGCGTCTTCCTCGCAGTCAAAAACCTTGGCAGGACCTTCATGCACCAGCATTTCGGGAAGTACGGCAGAGCGCTTGACCACACTGCCTTCGGGGGCCAGATTGCCCTTCAGAATGGCAATGCCGCCGGTTTCGCTGTAGGGATTTTCCGCCGGACGGATGACCTCCGGGTTCCGATTGACACTGTTTGCGATGTTTTCGCCGATGGTTTTTCCGGTAACGGTCATGCAATCGGTGTGCAACAGCCCCTTTTTGGTTAGCTCCTTCATCACGGCGTAAACGCCGCCGGCCTCGTTCAGATCCTCCATATAGGTTCGGCCCGCAGGAGCCAGATGGCAGAGATTGGGGGTCTTGGCGCTGATCTCGTTGGCAAGCTCCAGATTCAGATTCACGCCGCATTCGTGGGCAATGGCCGGAAGGTGCAGCATACTGTTGGTGGAGCACCCCAGGGCCATATCCACCGTCAGCGCATTCAGAAGAGAATTTTCGGTCATGATGTCCCGGGGGCGGATGTTCTTCCGTACCAGGTCCATAACCGCCATACCGGCGTGCTTGGCCAACTCTATACGGGCGGAATAGACGGCGGGAATCGTCCCGTTGCCGCCTAAGCCCATGCCCAGAGCTTCGGTCAGGCAGTTCATGGAATTGGCGGTATACATTCCCGAGCAGGAGCCGCAGGTGGGGCAGGTTTTGCACTCATATTCCCGGAGCTTTTCATCGGACAGTTTCCCGGCATTGTAGGCGCCGACCGCCTCAAACATACTGGAAAGACTGGTTTTTTGTCCCTCCACTCTTCCGGCAAGCATGGGACCGCCGCTGACAAAGACCGTGGGAATGTTCACTCTTGCCGCCGCCATCAGAAGTCCCGGCACATTCTTATCGCAGTTGGGAACCATCACAAGCCCGTCAAAGCCGTGTGCCAGGGCCATGGCCTCGGTGGAGTCGGCGATCAAATCACGGGTAACCAGAGAATACTTCATTCCGGTATGTCCCATGGCAATACCGTCGCAAACGGCGATGGCAGGGAAGACGATGGGTGTACCGCCGGCCATGGCCACACCCAGCTTTACGGCCTCCACGATCTTGTCCAGATTCATATGCCCCGGAACGATTTCGTTGTACGAGCTGACGATGCCGATAAGGGGTTTTGCCTGTTCTTCCTCGGTCAGTCCCAAGGCATGAAACAAACTGCGGTGGGGAGCATTTTTTACACCGTCAACTACATTTTCTTTCGGCATAAAGGCACCTCCGATCAGTTGTTGATGAGCTTGTCCTCGTCGCTCCAGCTGTAGAGCTTACGGATCTCGGCACCGATCACCTCAGAGGGATGCTCGCTGGCCTTCTTTCTCATGGCGTTGAAATGAACCTGGCCTCCGGCAGAGGACATATCCAGCAGGAAGTCCTTTGCAAAGGTGCCGTCCTGAATGTCCTTGAGAATCTGCTTCATGGCCTTTTTGGTATCCTCAGTGATGATCTTGGGGCCGGTGATATAGTCGCCGTATTCGGCAGTGTTGGAGACGGAATACCGCATTCCTGCAAAACCGCTCTGATAAATCAGATCCACGATCAGCTTCATCTCGTGAATGCATTCAAAGTAGGCGTTTCTCGGATCGTAGCCGGCTTCCACCAGGGTTTCATAGCCTGCCTGCATCAAAGCGCAGACGCCGCCGCAAAGGACGGCCTGTTCGCCGAAGAGGTCGGTTTCGGTTTCCGTGCGGAAGGTGGTTTCCAGCACGCCGGCTCTTGCGCCGCCGATTCCGAGAGCGTAGGCAAGACCCAGATCCCAGGCGTCGCCTGTGGCATCCTGCTCCACGGCGATCAGGCAGGGAACGCCCTTGCCGACTAAATACTCACTGCGGACGGTGTGACCGGGGCCCTTGGGCGCAATCATGATCACATTCACATTCTTGGGCGGCTTGATACAGCCGAAATGGATGTTGAAGCCGTGGGCGAAGGCCAGGGTCTTTCCTTCGGTCAGATTGGGCTCGATGGATTCCTTGTAAAGAGCCGCCTGCTTTTCATCGTTGATGAGGATCATGATGATGTCGGCAACCTTTGCCGCCTCGGCGCTGGTCATGACCTTCATTCCCTGAGCTTCGGCCTTTGCCCAGCTCTTGGAGCCTTCGTAAAGACCGACGACCACATCCACGCCGCTGTCTTTCAGGTTCAGAGCGTGGGCGTGACCCTGGGAGCCGTAACCGATAATCGCAACGGTTTTGCCTTTGAGCTTCTGCAGATCGCAATCCTGTTGATAGAAAATCCTTGCCATAGTATTTACCTCTTTCTTTCTTTTTTTATTCTGGGCACCTCAAAAAATCTTTGCACATCTGAGACCGGTTTTTGCCCCGGAAGCTGGTTGGAAAAGCTTGAAACACACAGAGTGTCCCGGCGTTTTGGCGCCCGGTTCTTGGGCACGACCGCTCACCATCGGACATACTTGGAATATTCAGAGGCGCTTTCATATCAAAAATTTAAGGTTTGACGAATGGTGGTACTGCTTTTTTCCAGGGAAACACTGCCGGTCCGGCAGATTTCGAGAATGGTGTAATCCCGCATCAGATTGATGAATTCATCGATTCTCCGGGAGCTGTCCGTCAGGCGGAACATGATATAATCCTTGGAATAATCCACCGTGACGGCGTGAAAAGCCTCGGCGGCATCCCGGATGTCACTGCGGGATTGCGGGTCATTCTGCATTTTTATAAGGAGCAACTCGCAACTGATGGAATTGTTCTCGTTGAACTCCTTGATGGAACAGACATCGGGCAGCTTATACAATTGATTGACCAACTGCTGTTTGGCCGTCTCTTCTCCGTCGAAAACCACGGTGATCCGGGAAAACTCCCCGGTTTCGGTTTCGCTGACGGTCAGAGTGCTGATGTTGAATTGGCGGCGGCGGAACATACTGGTGACACGGTTGAGCACGCCGAATTGGTTGTTTACCAGCACCGCTACGGTATATCGCTTCATTGTTCCACCTCCAATTCGGTAATAATATCGTCCATACTGCCGCCCGGAGGGAGCATCGGAAGGACGAATTCGTCCTTATCGATTTTGCAATCGATGATATAGGGGCCTTCGTGCCCGAAGGCTCTTGTCAGAGCCGCATCCAATTCTTCCGGCGTGTTCACTGCTTCGCCTTCGGCCCCGAAGGATCGGGCAAAAGCGGCAAAATCGGTTTTCCGGTTCAGAACGGTGTTGGAGTAGTGCCTGTTGTAGAACAGCGTCTGCCATTGCCGTACCATACCCAAGACCCCATTGTTCATAATCAGGACCACCACCGGAACATTGTAGGTCACGGCGGTTGCCAGTTCATTTAAGCACATTCCGAAGCTGCCGTCCCCGGTGACCAGCACACTGCGCTCTCCGGTGCCGAAGGCGGCACCGATGGCGGCGCCGAAGCCGAAACCCATGGTGCCCAGTCCGCCGCTGGAAACAAACCGACGCGGGCGTTGGAAACAAAGACTTTGAGCCGCCCACATCTGGTGCTGACCCACATCGGTGCAAACAGCAGTGTTTTCTCCCAGATGCTTGTTCAGGGTCAGAATCGCTTTTCTCGGCGTCAACCCCTCCCGGTGGTCTAAAATCTGTTCTTCCTCCTGTCGGAAGGAGGCAACCGTTGCCTGCCATTCGGGCTTTCGGCTCTCCCGTAGGAGGGGCAACAGCTTCTGAAGCGTGAGCTTCACATCGCCCCGAAGCCCGCAGACGGCGTTCACGGTCTTGCAAAGCTCCGAGCCGTCAATGTCAATGTGAATGATTTTGGCACCTGTGGCAAATTTCTGCCGGTTGCCGGTGACCCGGTCGTTAAAACGGACACCCAGGGAAAGAATCAGGTCGGCGTGGTGCATGGCCATGGAAGAGGCGTAGTGCCCATGCATCCCCTGCATTCCGAGAAATCTGGGGTGGTCTGTGGGAATGGCCGAAAGCCCCATCAGAGAGCAGCCGAGAGGTGCATCGATCCTGTCGGCCAGAAGGAGCATTTCCTCCTGGGCATTTGCAGTCATCAGACCGCCTCCGAAGTAGACATAGGGCCTTTTGGCCTCATTTATATAGCTTGCCGCTTCTTCAATGCGGATATACTTGGCCGCAAAGGCCTCCTGCTTTTCAGCCGGGGGCTGGGGGGTATAGGCGCATTTTGCGATCTGCACATCCTTGGGCACATCAATGAGCACCGGGCCGGGCCGCCCCGACTGTGCCAGGGAGAAGGCTTCCCGGATGGTGTCGGCAAGATTTTCCACCGAGCCGACAAAGTAGTTATGCTTGGTGATCGGCAGGGTCACGCCGGTGATGTCGATTTCCTGGAAGCTGTCGGTGCCGATCTGTGTGGTGGGAACATTGCCGCAGATGGCGACCATAGGGATCGAATCCAGATAAGCCGTGGCAATACCGGTGACCAGGTTGGTTGCGCCCGGACCGGAGGTGGACAGAACCACCCCCACCTTTCCGGTGGTTCGGGCATATCCGTCTGCGGCGTGAGCAGCCCCCTGCTCGTGGGCGGTCAGAATGTGATGGATTTCATTCTGATGGGTGTACAGACTGTCGTAGACATTCAGGATCTGTCCTCCCGGATAGCCGAACACGGTGTCACAGCCCTGTTCGATCAGGGTCTTTACAAGAATATCTGCGCCGGAAAGAAGCATGTGCACTCACTCCTTTCCCAGATTCCGGACGATCAGCTCTCCGCATTGCCGACAGCCTACAAGCGTCATTCCTTCGCTCATAATATCGGCGGTACGGAAGCCGGCATCCAGATAGGCGGAAACGGCCTGCTCAATGGCATCCGCTTCTTTGGCCATGTCGAAGCTGAAGCGCAACATCATGGCCGCCGACAGAATGGTGCCGATGGGGTTGGCCTTGTCCTGCCCGGCAATATCGGGAGCCGAGCCGTGAATGGGCTCGTACAGTCCGCAGGCAGTGGCACCCAGACTGGAGGAGGGAATCATGCCGATGGAACCGGTAATCATGGAGGCTTCGTCGGACAGAATGTCACCGAACATATTCTCGGTGACCACCACATCGAATTGGGCGGGATTCTTTACGATCTGCATGGCGCAGTTGTCCACCAGCATATCGGAAAGCTCCACATCGGGGTATTCTTCCCAAAGTCTGTGCATCACCTTTTTCCAGAGACGGCTGGAGTCCAGCACATTGCTTTTTTCCACCGAGCAGAGTTTTTTGTTCCGCTTCCGTGCGGTTTCAAAACCGATGCGGCCGATGCGCTCGATCTCCTTTTCGCTGTATTTCAGAATGTCGGTGGCCGTATCCCCTTCGGTTTTGTGCTCGCCGAAATAGATGCCGCCGATCAGTTCTCTTACAATGATGAAATCAATGCCCTTTTCCACAATGCTCTTCTTTAAGGGCGAAGCGTCGGCAAGCTGAGGCCAGATTTTCGCCGGGCGGTTGTTTGAATAAACACCCATACCGGCCCGAAGCCGGAGCAAGCCCTTTTCCGGTCTCAGGTGTCCGGGCACATCGTTCCATTTGTTTCCGCCGACAGCACCTAAGAGAACGCTGTCGGAGGCAAGGCATTTTTCAAGCTCTGCCTGGGGCAGGGGATCGCCGTATTTGTCAATGGCGCATCCCCCCATATCCACATCGGTGTAGTGAAAAGTATGCCCGTAAAGCTCGGCGACCCGGTCTAAGACCTTCAGGGCCTGTCCGACAATTTCCGGACCGATGCCGTCGCCTCGGATCACTGCAATATTTTTAACCATTCTGTGCACCTTCTTTCAGGGATTTGAGCAGACCTCCGCATTTGATAATGTTCTGGATAAAGGGAGGGAAGGGCTGTGCCTTATAGGTTTTGCCGGTGGTCATGTCGGTGATGATGCCGGTGTCAAAGTCCACCTTGACCTCATCGCCGGCCGAGATTTCTTCCGCCGCCTCCTCGCATTCCAGGATCGGGAGGCCGATGTTGATGGCGTTGCGGTAGAAAATGCGGGCAAAGCTCTTGGCGATCACACAGCCCGTCCCGCAGGTCTTGATGACCAGGGGAGCGTGTTCTCTGGAAGAGCCGCAGCCGAAGTTCCAGCCGGCGACCATCACATCGCCTGCCTGCACGGTCTTTACGAAACCGGTGTCAATATCCTCCATGCAGTGCAGAGCCAATTCCTTGGCATCGGGGGTGTTCAGATACCGGGCGGGGATGATTACATCGGTGTCCACATTATCGGGATATGTGAAAGCTTTTCCTTGCGTATTCATTGTGAATCCTCCGTGTATTCGGTGATAAAGCCGGCCAAAGCCGATGCGGCGGCGGTGTGGGGCGAAGCCAAATACACCTGGCTGTCCACATGGCCCATACGGCCCACAAAGTTCCGGTTGGTGGTGGCGATGCATTTTTCGCCTGCGGCAAGAATCCCCATATATCCGCCGAGGCAGGGACCGCAGGTGGGCGTGGAAACCACGGCACCGGCGTCAATAAAGGCGGTATACCAACCCCGCTCCACACACTCCCGCAGGATCTGCATGGTGCCGGGAATGATGATGCAACGAATGCCTTTTGCCACCTTTTTGCCCTTCAGAATGCGGTAGGCCGCCTCCATATCCTCCATTCTGCCGTTGGTGCAGGAGCCGATGACGACCTGATCCACCCGGATATGGTGCAGTTCGGCTGCCGGGCGGGTGTTTTCGGGAAGGTGGGGGCAGGCGACGGTGGGCACGATTTTTGAAAGGTCGATGTCCAGTACTTGTTCATAGTCGGCATCGGCGTCGGCTTCGTAAACCACAGGCGTTCTTTCGCTGCGGCCGTTCAGATAGTTCCGGGTGACTTCATCCACAGGGAAGATGCCGTTCTTGGCGCCGGCTTCGATGGCCATATTGCAGATGCAAAGACGGTCATCCATGGAAAGTCCGTGGACGCCTCCCCCGGTGAATTCCATGCTCTTGTAGAGCGCACCGTCCACGCCGATTTTGCCGATGATCGTGAGGATCACATCCTTGCCGCTGCAATTTGACGGCAGTTTTCCGGTCAGGTTGAAGCGGATGGCAGAGGGAACCTTGAACCAGGCCATGCCGGTGGCCATGCCTGCCGCCATGTCGGTAGAGCCCACACCTGTGGAAAAGGCACCGAGAGCCCCATAGGTACAGGTGTGGCTGTCCGCCCCGATGATGCAGTCTCCGGCGGTAACAATGCCCTGTTCGGGAAGAAGAGCGTGCTCAATGCCCATTTTGCCCACATCGTAAAAGTGGCTGACACAGTGAGCGCAGGCAAATTCTCTGCAGGTTTTGGACTGTTCTGCCGCCTTGATGTCTTTGTTCGGCACAAAGTGATCCAGCACAATGGCCACTCTGTCCCGGTCAAATACAGAGTCAAACCCCGCTTTTTTGAATTCATTTACGGCCACGGGCGTGGTAATATCGTTGCCCAGAACAATGTCCAGTTTGGCATTGATCAGTTGTCCGGCACAAACCCTGTCCAGCCCTGCGTGGGCGGCAAGGATTTTTTGCGTCATGGTCATTCCCATCACTGAACACCTCCTTTCGTCATATTCTGAAAGGCGCTGAGCAGGGCGTTGGTGCTGGCTTTCACCACATCGGTATCCGTGCCGGCTCCCCAGAACAGGGTGCCGTCCGCACGCTCTAAGCCGATATAGGAGGCCGCCACACTGCGGGACCCCTGTCCCTGCATACTGTGCTGGGTGAATACCTGCAGAGTATACTGCTCTCCCGTAAACGCACAGAGCGCATTGTTTATGGCACTGAGGGTGCCGTTTCCTTCGGCTTCCAGCTCGGTTTCCTTTCCGTCCTTCCGGAAGGTGATGTTGATCTTCACCGCATCGTTTTCCCGCTCAAAATCGAAATCGGCGATTTTGATGCCGCTGTCCAGATTCAGATACTGAGAAGTGAAGATTTCAAGGACTTCGTCGGGCTTCAGCTCCTTGTGCTGGTGGTCGGAAACCTCCTTGCAGATATAGCTGAAGTGCTCCCGCATCTTGGGCGGAAGATTGTAGCCGAAGGTCTGCTCCAGAAGGTAGCCGATGCCGCCTTTTCCGGACTGGGAATTCACCCGGATCACATCGGCGTCGTAGGTGCGGCCGATGTCCTTCGGGTCGATGGGAATGTAGGGCACATTCCATTCATGCAGATTGTTTTTGCTTCTGTATTTCATGCCCTTTGCAATGGCGTCCTGGTGAGAGCCGGAGAAGGCGGCGAACACTAAGGCTCCGGCATAGGGCGCTCTTTCGTAAACATGCATACGGGTGCAACGCTCGTAGGTTTCCACCAAAGCGTTCATATTTGAAAAGTCCAGTTTGGGGTCAACACCGTGAGAATACATATTCATGGCCAGGGTGATGATGTCCACATTTCCGGTCCGCTCCCCGTTGCCGAAGAGGGTCCCCTCCACCCGGTCCGCTCCTGCCAGCAGCGCCAACTCCGTGTCGGCAACGCCGGTGCCCCGGTCGTTGTGGGGATGCACCGACAGGGTGATGTGTTCCCGGTATTTCAGATTCTCGCTCATGTATTCAACCTGTGAGGCATAAACATGGGGCGAACTCATTTCCACCGTTACAGGCAGATTGATGATGACATTGTTCTCTTCGCTTGGCTCCAGCACATCCAGCACGGCGTTGCAGACCTCCAAGGCATATTCCGGCTCGGTGCCTGTGAAGGATTCAGGCGAGTATTCAAAGCGGAAGTTGCCTTCGTATTCTGCGGCGAGCTTTTTGACCAGCTTTGCGCCCTCTACGGCAATCTGCTTGATTTCTTCTTTGCTTTTTTTGAACACCTGCTCCCGCTGTGTCACACTTACCGAATTATAGAAGTGAATAATGGCGCTGGGCGCACCCTTGCAGGCATCAAAGGTCTTGCGGATGATGTGCTCTCTGCACTGGGTCAGGACCTGAACGGTCACATCTTCGGGGATCCGGTTCTGGTCGATCAGGGTTCTTAAGAATTCATATTCGGTTTCGCTGGCCGCAGGGAATCCGACTTCGATCTCCTTGAAGCCCACAGCCAGAAGGGTATTGTAGTATTCTAACTTTTCTTCCAGACTCATGGGGATCACAAGACTCTGATTTCCGTCCCGCATATCCACACTGCACCATACGGGCGGCTTTTCGATATGATCCTTCTCCACCCACTTGTTGTATTTTGCATCGACCGGGAAATAGCCCACCCGGTATTTGCTTGCATCCATCATGAACTTTTACTCCTTATCCTTCCTTATATTCCTTTTCTGCGATCACTTCCACCTCGACCAATGCGCCCTTGGGCAGGTCCTTTACGGCCACGCAGCTTCTGGCGGGCTTTTCGGTGAAATACTGGGCGTATACCTGGTTAAATGCGGTAAAATCGGCCATATTGCTTAGGAAACATACGGTTTTTACCGTTTTTTTCAGGGAAGAACCTGCGGCGGTCAGCACCGCTTCCAGGTTTTTACAGACCCGGTGGGTCTGCTCGGTAATGTTCTGACCATCAATAAGTCCGCTTTCGGGATTCAGAGGAATCTGTCCCGAGGTAAAAACCAGATTGCCTGCAAGGACTGCCTGGGAATACGGCCCGATGGCCGCCGGGGCTTTGTCTGTCTGCACTTTTTGGCTCATATTCTTCTCTCCCTCCGGGTCCATACGATTTTAAAGCCTTCGTCACGCAGGGATTGGGTGATCAGATGTACATGGTCGAAATCCCTTGTTTCCATTTCAATGCGGAGGAAGCATCCGTTCACGCTCTCGGTGTTCCCCTTTTCATAATGTACGCCGGTCACATTTCCGCCGCAGTCTGCAATGATTCTGGAAATATCCTTCAGCTGTCCCGGTTTGTCAATCAACTCAATAAGAAGGCTGGAGGAACGGCCGGAATTGATCAAGCCCCGGTCGATCACCCGGGACAGACTGGTCACATCGATGTTTCCGCCGGAAACAACGGCAACCACCCGTTTCCCTTTCAGGTCGAATTTGCCGGTCATCACCGCCGCAACCGCCGCGGCTCCGGCACCCTCTGCAATCATTTTCTGCTTTTCGATCAGGGCAAGAATGGCGCTGGCGATCTCGTCGTCGCTGACTAAAGCGATCTCGTCAACATATTCATTCACAAGGGCGTAGGTGTTTTCGCCCGGCTTCTTCACGGCAATTCCGTCTGCAATGGTGGAAACCGAGGGAAGACAGGCGATTTCCCCTTTCTGAACCGAATTGTGCATACTCGGTGCCCCGGCGGCCTGTACGCCGTAAATCTTTATGGAAGGACGGATATGCTTGGCCGTATAGGCGATGCCGGAGATCAGTCCGCCTCCGCCCACGGGAACCACGATGGCGTCAATGTTGTCCAAGTCGTTCAGTATTTCAAGGGCGATCGTCCCCTGTCCGGCAATCACATTTTCATCGTCAAAAGGATGGACGAAGGTGTATCCCTCCTTTTCTTTCAGCTCCAGTGCTTTTTGGTAAGCGTCATCGTAGCAGCCCTCCACAAGACATACCTCTGCGCCGAAGCCTTTGGTGGCCTCCACCTTGGAGATCGGTGCGCTGTCGGGCAGGCAGATCAGAGATTTTATTCCGTTTTTGGTGGCTGCAAGTGCAACACCCTGTGCATGGTTGCCTGCCGAGCAGGCAATGACGCCTTTTTTCTTCTCTTCATCGGAGAGCATGGCGATTTTATAGGCCGAGCCTCTGACCTTGAAGGAGCCGGTGATCTGGAGATTTTCGGGCTTCAGGTACAGCTCGCACTCCGGAGCGATACCAAAGGCTCGGACCACATTGGTTTCCCGGATAATGCTTTTCAGCACCGTTTGTGCATTAAACACCTTGTCAAGAGATAACATTCTGAATTCCGCCTTTCTGATTCTTGTTTTTGGGGGGGCGGCGGTTGCTTTCAGGGCATCCTGAAATTTCCCGCATATCCGGCATCGATCGTTTTACTGCCTCGCTTCGTTTCAGAAGCTTGAACTATACAAAGTATTCCGGTGTTGGGGCGCCTCGTTCCTCTGAAAAACAGCCCGCCAAGGGACATACTTTGCATTCCCTTGAGGCGAAACAAAACCCGCCCCAAAGCCATGGATTGCTTTGAGACGGGTGCAAACACAAATTCAGCACTCGCGGTACCACTCAAATTGCGGATACGGAATCCGCCACCTCTTTGAAGTCAAACAACTTCTATGCCCTGACGCGGCATCTGCGGGAAGCGCCTACTGGGTGTTGAAACCTTTGGGACCTCCGGCTCCGAAGGGATGGGAAATCTGCAGTCCTCTACCGGAATCGCACCCTCTCCGGCTCTCTTTGAAATTCGTTGCAGTCTCCGTCTTCATCAACGCCTTTTTGAAATCGAAGTCAATAAACCTCTATGCACTGTCGTAGCATACACGGAACACCCTACACACTTACGCTTCAGGCTTCAGGCTCGGAAGTGAGAGGACAAGGATACTTTACATACCGACTTGCAGCGACCGTCGGCTCTCTGCGATGCGTTTCCCCCAAGCCATTCTTCGTCACAGCCCCTATAATATTAGATTCTCAATCATTTTATCATGGTTAAGCAAGAATTTCAAGAGGCTTTTGAAAAAACATTGCGGTCTTTTCATGATGCTTTTGTTACAAAATGTTTTTTAGGCCTTTTTCGGCTTTTTATGCGAAACAGGGCCGGAAGCCCGGCAAGAGCATTCCTGTTCTGCTGACCGCTCCCGTTTCGTCCGAAGGAAAGGCTATTTTTCAATGGAGCCGATGAAATTCCGAAGGCGCTCGCAGGGGCAGTCGGCAGAGAAGGCGGTTTTGCTGTCGCCGTCAAAGGCCACCACGCCCTCGTGCATGAACAGGATCCGGTCGGCGACCTCGGCAGCAAAGCGCATTTCGTGAGTCACCACGATCATGGTCATGTTGTCGGTGGCAAGAGAGCGCAGAACATTCAGCACCTCTGCGGTCAGCTCCGGGTCCAGCGCCGAGGTGGGTTCGTCAAAGCAGAGCACATCCGGGGACATAGCTAAGGCTCTGGCAATGGCCACCCGCTGCTGCTGACCGCCTGAAAGCTGGCAGGGATAGGATTTTTCCCGGTCAGCCAAGCCCACCTTCCGCAGGAGCTTTCCGGCATTTTCTTCGATTTCCTCGTAGATTTTCTTTTTGTTTGCCTTGAAGTCGGCACGCTCCTTGGCTAAAAGCTTCGGAGCCAGACAAAGGTTTTCAAACACATTGTACTGAGGAAACAGATTGAAATTCTGAAAAACCAAGCCGAAATGCAGGCGCTTTTTCCGTATGGCCGCTTCGGAGGCTCTTTGGCGGTCGGCGGAATCAAAAAGCAATTCGCCCTTCAGATACATCTTCCCTTCGTCGGGGCTTTCCAAAAAATTCAGGCACCGCAGAAGGGTGGTCTTTCCCGAACCGGAGGAGCCGATGATGGCAAGGGTTTCACCTTTTTCCAGCTCAAAATCGATGCCCTTCAGCACTTCCAGATTCTCAAACTTCTTTTTGAAGCCCTTGATTTCCAGTAAAGCCACAGCAACTCCTCCTTTCTCAGTTGAAATAGTTCAGCTTCTTTTCCAGACGGTTCAGAAGAACGGTCAGAATGCCGCTGAACGCAAGATAATACACAGCCGTGAAGAACAAAGGCCAGATGATGCCCGAAACCCCTCTTGTTCCCTTGATGAAGGCTTCGCCCTTCCAGATGATCTCCTGCAGGGCGATGATCCGGGCAAGGGATGTATCCTTGACCAAGGTGATGATCTCGTTTGCCATAGGCGGAACGATGCGCTTGATCATCTGCAAAAGCGTGACCTTGAAGAAGATCTGCCCTTTGGTCAGACCCAACACCTGTCCCGCTTCCTGCTGACCCTTCGGTACCCCCTGAATGCCGCTCCGGTAGATCTCCGAAAAATAGCAGGCATAATTCAGAATGAAGGCTACGGCGGCGGCAATAAACCGCCCGTTATCGCCGCTTCCCCAGATGTTGTTCTGAAGGATCAGACCGGGGAAATAGAAGATGATCATCAGCTGGATCATCAGAGGCGACCCCCGGACGATCCAGACGATCACCTTGAAGAGCGCCGAAAGAGGCCGGAATTTGGACATGGTGCAAAGAGCGATCAGCAGTCCCAGGGGAATGGCACCCAACAGCGTCACAAAGAAGAGCTTTAAGGTCTGCACAAAGCCGGTGTTCAATTCGCTTAAAACAACGAGAAAGGTCTCCTTCCCCGACATTTCGGGCACGGTGATCCGACAGTCCGCCTGGGCCTTGCCGTCAGAAGAGCGGACGGTGATGGTGGTTTCGCCGGAAGAAAGCACCGTGACCTTGCCCCCGGAAGTGACCGTGGCCACCTTCGGGTCACTGCTCTGGAAGGTCAGCTTGGTGTTGACCGCATTCTCCGGCCAGACCGTAACCTCCAGGGTACTCTGGGTGTTCCGTTCCAGGGTCAGAACCTCCTGCTTGAAGGAAAGGCTCCGGACCAATACCATATCCTGTGTCAGGGTGATCTTTCCCTCTTCAAATGACACCCCAACCGGTTCGTAGGCGGCGTTTACCGCCCCGACGGCTGAAAAATCCAGCCGGTAGTCTCCCTTGGAAACGCCGTCTGCCACTTTAAAGCGCAGTTCGGCCAGAGTGCCCCCTTCAAGGCAGTTCTCCGTTGCAAGAAAAAGAATTTCATCCCCCTCTTCTCCTTGAAACGCCGTGGCTTCCTTGACGGCTGCGCTCTCCACGGCCGTAAGAGTGAATTTGTCCTTTTCATAGGTAACTTTTATTTTCAGGGAGGTAAAACCGGGATTCCGGGTGAACACTAACGGCACCGTCACGGTATCGTCCGTTCCGCTTGCCGTTTCACCGGCGGAAAGCTGTATCGTCCCTTCTGCCGCCGCAAAGATTCCCAAAGACCACAGAACCACAAGGGAAAATAAGAGCCATACCCCGATTTTCTTTAAATACTGCACTCTGTTTTTCATTCCGCCTCCGAAAAATCACAACAAATCCAAACGCCGGAAAAAGGGCGTGTGCCCACGCTCTTTTTCCGTATTTCAAAAGAGAAAACTTAACCGATCAAAGAGGCCTGCACGCCGTAGGTTTCGGCAATCTCCTGCAAAGTGCCGTCTGCCTTGCACTTGGCAAAGAACTCGTTCCACTTGGCCGTCAGGTTGGAACCCTTCCGGAAGCCCACGCCGTACTGTTCGCTGTTCAGCTTCACGGTGTAGGTGAGATTCTCGTAGCTGGTGCCCTCGCCCACCATGGCGCCGGCCATCAGCGAGTCAATGATGGCGGCATCGCAGGTGCCTGCGGCCACTTCCATCACGGCCGTGGTCTGATCCTTCACTTCGGTATAGTTGAAGCCGTTCTCCACAGCCATGTCCTTTCCGGCAGAGCCGACTTCCACGGCGAATTTCAGGTCCTTGCAATCCTCGGCAGTTTTGTACTGCTCGGCCTTATCCTTGGGCAGAATCACGATCTGCGCATTGTTGCAGTACGGTTCGGTGCAGTTCATGGTGTCGGTGACTTCGTCGTTCAGCGTCATGCCGTTCCAAACGCAGTCGATGGACTTGCTGTCCAACTCCATAACCTTCTTGCTCCAGTCGATGACGGTGAACTCTACCGTCACACCGATGTATTCGCCGAACTTCTTGGCCATATCGGCGTCAAATCCGATCCAGTTGCCGTCTTTGTCCTGATAGTCCATGGGCGCAAAGTCGGTGATGCCGACCACCAGCTTGCCCTTGCTCTTTACATAGTCCAGATCGGTCTGGGCGGGGGCAGAGGGCGTGCCGGAGGTTCCGGGCGTTGTGGTTCCGGGTGCAGCAGTGGTACTGCTTCCGCAGGAGGCGCACAGCCCCACCATGCCCACGGCCATGAATACTGCCAGTAAAAGTGAAATGATCTTTTTCATTGCTTGAAGTCTCCTTTAGTTCTTTATCGCTTTATTGCTTTACCGCTTTACTTGACTAAAGCTGATGCCAGTATCCTAACATACATTTTTGCTTTTGTCAATAGGTTTTTGGAAAAAATCCGAAATTGTTTCTGTGTTGTAAATAGATATGACCCAATAGGATCGTTGTGAAGGTTCTGCAGGTATGCATACATCAGATTTTTGTAGACTTCTTTGGCAAAACGAAGTCGAAACGAATTGGATTTGGCAGGGATAAGCCGTTTTTTCGGTGCAAACGGATAGACGGTGCTACAGATTTTTGGGGGAGGAAAATGGTTTTCCGGGGGACGATTTTTCTCTGCGTTTTGAAAAATGAACATTTGACAGGGGAAAAATCTGCCTGTAGCCTGTTGACATTTCAACAAGTTTGTAGTATACTGACCCAGAGTTTGTTGAATTTTCAACCAGCTGAAGGGAGTCGAATATGAAAGAACGATTCGAAATATTTACAGTGCTGATTGCCAAGATCAGCCGGAATATCCGCAAGCTGAAGAATCAGGAGATGGCGGAGTACCATTTGAAAAGCCCCCATATTTCCTGCTTGTATTACCTGTATTCTTTTGAATCCATGACGGCTACCGAGCTGTGCGAGAGATGCGAGGAGGATAAGGCCACCATATCCCGGTCTCTCGACTATCTCGAAAAAAACGGATACCTGACCCGTCCGACCCAGTGTGCCAAACGGTATAAAAGCCGTCTGGTTCTGACCGAAAAGGGAAAAGAGGTGGGGAAGAAGGTTTTTGAAAAAGTGAATCAGGTTCTGGATGAGGTCAGCATTGCATTTTCCGAGGAGGAGCGAGTGGCGTTTTTTTGGAATCTGAAAACCATCAGCGACAATCTGGAAAGATGCGCAAAAGCATTTGACAGACCGTCAGGAAACGACTGAGATCCCAAACGGGATGGGAGTATTCCCGCCTGCGGTCACCGAAACGATTACTGTGAGGAAAAGGAATGTTTGTACTAAATTCCGAAATGGCCGGTCATGCGGAAAAAGAGGCCAATCCCCTGTATCCCGTGCCCCGACTGATGACCGGTAAGGAGCTTGAAAAACTGTATTACATAATAGGAGATGTTCAATGAGAAAATTAAGGATCGTGACCGATTCTTCGTCGGATATTCAGGCGTTGCAGTATGCCGATTTTGCATACTCGCCCATGAAGCTGATCGCCGGGGAAAGAGAGTTTGTGGACAGCGAGAGCCTGAATGTGGACGAAATGGTGGACTTTTTCGGTCAGTACAAGGGAATATCCCGATCCTCCTGCCCCAATGTGGCGGACTGGCTGGAGGCCTTCGGAGAGGCGGACGACATTCTGTGCGTGACCATTACCAGCGCCCTTTCGGGAAGCTACAACACCGCCTGCGCCGCAAAAAGTGTGTACGAGGCCGAAAACGAAGGAAAAAGAGTGTTTGTGCTGGATATCCTTTCCACAGGTCCGGAAAGCCTGTTGATCATCCAAAAGCTGGAGGAATACGCCCGGAGCGGAATGCCCTATGAGGAGATTTGCGAGCAGATTACTCAATACCGCCAAAAAACGGGACTGGTGTTTATGCTGAAGTCTTTAAGGGACCTGTCCAACAACGGCAGAGTTTCCCCGCTGATCGCCCGGATCGTGAAGATGGCCGGCATCTGCCTTGTGGGAAAGGCCAGCGACGAAGGAACCCTGGACATCCTGCATAAATGCAGAGGGGAGGCCCGGTCGCTGAAGCTGGTGGAGGAGATTTTGGAGGAGCTTGGGATGAAGGAGGGCAGAGTGAGCATCGGTCACTGCCAGAACGAACCTGCCGCATTGCGGTTGAAGGACATGATCCAGAAGAAATTCAGAAAAGCGGAAATTGAAATATACAGCTTAAGAGGCTTATGCAGCTTTTATGCGGAAAAAGGCGGACTGCTCGTAGGCTTTGAGAAGGTATAGGTTTTTGCAGGGAGGTGCGGTATGACCGGACAGGAAATCGGAGAATTGCTTGAAAAACAGAGAGCATTCTATAAAAGCGGAGCGACGGTACCGGTCGCATTCCGCAGGGAACAGCTGAAAAAACTGTATGCTGCGGTAAAAAAATATCAGAAGGAAATCGAAGACGCGCTCAAAGCCGACTTAGGGAAAAGCCCTTACGAAGGCTTTATGTGTGAAAGCGGTCTGGTGCTTACCGAAATTTCCTATATGCTGAGGCATGTAAGAAAATTTGCAAAGAGAAAAAGGGTGCACACCCCTTTGGCACAGTTTCTTTCCCACAGCTTCCGGCAACCGGTGCCCTATGGGAATGTGCTGATTATGAGTCCCTGGAATTATCCCTTTCTTCTGACCCTGGATCCCCTGACCGACGCAATCGCCGCCGGCAACACGGTCATCCTGAAGCCCAGCGCCTATTCCCCGGCCACCGGCAGAATCGTGGAAAAGATGATCGGAGAGTGCTTTGCCCCCGAATATGTGGCGGTGGTCCGGGGAGGAAGAGCGGAGAATCAGGCACTTTTGGACCAGAAGTTCGATTTTGTATTTTTCACCGGCAGTCAGGCTGTGGGCAGAGAGGTGCTTCGTCACACCGCAGAGCATCTCACGCCCGCCGTTCTGGAGCTTGGCGGAAAAAGCCCCTGTATTGTGGATTCAAGCGCTTCTGTCCGGCTTGCGGCCAGAAGGATCGTTTTCGGCAAATTTCTCAACTGCGGCCAGACCTGCGTGGCTCCCGACTATGTCCTCTGCGAGCGTTCGGTCAAGGACGAATTTATAAAGGCCCTTTGTGCGGAAATTCAGAGGCAATACGGGGACTGTCCTCTTGAAAACAAGGATTATGGACGAATCATCAACGAAAAGCATTTCAACCGTCTTTGCGGCCTGATTGACGAAAAGAAGGTGGTGTTCGGCGGCAAGACCAATCCCGCCACCTGTCAGATTGCTCCCACGGTCATGGATTCCGTAACCGAAGAGGACGCCGTTATGGGCGAGGAAATTTTCGGCCCCATCCTGCCGATTCTGACCTTTTCCGATTTTGATGCCGTGGTGGAGGAACTGAAGACCCGGAAGAAGCCGCTTGCGCTGTATCTGTTTTCCAACGATAAAAAGCACATTCGGCGGGTGACGGCCGAGCTTTCCTACGGCGGCGGCTGTATCAACGATGTGGTCATTCACCTGGCGACAAGCGCTATGGGATTCGGAGGCGTGGGCGAAAGCGGTATGGGCGCTTACCACGGGAAAGACGGCTTTGAAGCCTTCTCTCATTCCAAATCCATTGTGGACAAAAAGACCTGGCTGGATCTGCCCATGCGCTATCAACCCTATAGGAGCGGATTCTATGAAAAGCTCCTGCATCTGTTCCTGCGGTGAGAAGGAAGAAGCCCTCAAAATGCTTGCGCTTTGGGCTTGGCGGCCAGAACCCGCCGGGCAGCATTCCGCCTTTCGGCTTTGCGGTTTGCTTTTCTATTGGGGCTGTCGCTTTCAGCCGTTCCTTCTCTTTTCCGGCTCCCGGCAAAGCCGCCCGCCGGACATACTTTGAATTTGAATATTCCGCAATACCCCGTTCGGATTCTTGTCCGAATAAAAAAGAGTTGTCCCCAACGCTTTGAAATCTGCGTTTTGGACAGCTCTTTCGGCCTCTGAAATTTCAGAAGCCGGAACGGTCGTTTCCGCTGTTCCCCGGTGCACCTACCGTTGCTCTT
This sequence comes from Clostridiales bacterium, assembly GCA_003522145.1. Lineage (GTDB taxonomy): Bacteria > Bacillota > Clostridia > Oscillospirales > CAG-272 > UBA11512. The sequence continues at coordinate 21,894 of DPGD01000034.1, forward strand.
TTATGGGAACATAGCCGTAAAAGCGCCCCTTCCCGTTGCTTTTCCGGTCAGCTCTGCGCAGGGGCAACCACCGAGAAGAAGCCCTGCTTCCGTAAGGAGGCGCAGGCCCGGCGGGCTTGGGGCAGTCCGGGAAACAGACCGTAAACCGAGGCGCCGCTTCCGCTCATCAGCGCCCCCCAGGCACCCAACCGAAGCAGTTCTTTTTTGAGAAATTCGGCGTCGCTGTTCTGGGGAAAAATCACCTCTTCAAAGGCGTTGAAGAGCAACCGGCAGATTTCCCGCCGATCGCCTTGAGACAGAGCTCTGCAGAGGGGCAGAGCGCTTTCCGAGCCGCAGTAGCCGATGCTGTCTAAGGCTTTGTAGGCCGCAGGAGTGGAGGAGCCCTTGCTTCCGATGGCAATCACCGGAATCAGATCGGAAAGGGGCGTACTTTCCTCAAATACCTCACCGATGCCCGTGGCGCGGACGCAGCCTTTCCGGATGCAAAAGGGAATATCGGCACCTAACTCTGTGCCCAGAGCGCACAGCTCTTCCGGAGAAAAGGGATCATTAAACATCCGGTTCAGACCGAGAAAGACGGCCGCAGCATCGGCGCTTCCTCCGCCCAGTCCCGCCGCCACGGGAATGTGTTTTTCCAAGTGCAGGTCAAGCCCGCCCTTTCTGTTTGCCTGCCGGAGAAACAGTTCGGCGGCCCGGTAAGCCACATTGGTTTCATCGGTCGGAATGTACTTTTTCTGACAGGTCAGACGGATTCCTTCGCCCTCGGGGCGGTAGTCAAGGGTCAATTCGTCACAGAGTCCTACGGTTTGCATCACCGTGTCCAAAAGGTGGTAGCCGTCCGCCCGCCGTCCGGTGACTTCGAGAAACAGATTGATTTTGGCCGGCGCACAGATCTTCAGTTGGTTTTCCATAAGCATCCTCATTTTTACCCGGTGGATGGGACATATTCCCGCTTTTCGGTTCGTTTCGGAGTATGTTGAGTATAGCATGAAAAAGAAAAAACTTCAAGAGAGTGATTGACGAAACGAAAAAATAGTTGTATACTGGAAAAGAAAGAGCGTTGCAGTGATCGGGAGAGGAGAGAGGAATGTTTACTAAAATTTTGAATGTGATTTCTCCCGTATTGTACGGCATTGCGCTGGCCTATCTGCTCAGTCCCATACAGAACTTTTTTGAGGATAAGCTTCTGCGCTTTCCCTCCAAGAAAAAGTGGCAGAAATCCTTGAAAAGAGGGCTGGCCGTGGTCATGACCATGCTGGTTCTGGCTGCGGTCGCGGCGGCGGTCGTACTGATTTTTGTGCCCGGAATTGCTACCTGTGTCGAGATGCTGAACAACAATCTGGGCGAATATCTGAACAAGCTGAACCAGAATCTGGACGGCTATCTGGAGGATCATCTGAATCCCGACGGCGTGTGGGGAAAGCTCTATGCCTATCTGAAAAAGGCTTTGGATGTGGACGAAAACAAAACACTGCTGAGCCAACTGACCCCCAAAATTGCCGAATGGCTGACCGGGTTGCTTTCTTCCGAAAATCTGATGAAGATCTTTTCGGTGGGCAGTTCTGTGGTATCGGCGCTGATCGACACGGTGGTGGTCCTGATTTTCACGGTCTATCTGCTGATTTCCAAAGAGCGGCAGGCGGCAAGGGTCAAGAAGCTGTTGGCGGCATTTTTCAAGCCCGAACGGGTAGAAAGAATCTACCGTTTCGGAAAAATGACCGACGAGCGGGTGGGCAGATACCTGCGGGTACAGGTGCTGGATTCCATACTGGTGGGCATTGTTTCCTATATTGTGTATGTGATTATCGGGTTGCCGCTGGCACCCTTGCTTGCCTTGATTTCGGGCGTGACCAATATTATTCCTTATTTCGGGCCCTTTATCGGCGGCGTGCCCAACGGTCTTCTGGTTCTGCTGGTGGCACCGGAAAAGCTGTTGCCCTTTATCATTTCGGTGCTGGTCATTCAGCAGATCGACGGAAATATTCTGGTGCCGATCATACAGAGCAACAATATGCAGATGGACACCTTCTGGGTGCTGGTAGGCATTACCGTTATGGGCGGATTCTTCGGATTCCCCGGAATGATTGTGGGCGTGCCGTTTTTCGCCGTTCTGTATGTACTGGTGAAAGAAAAAGCGGAGGCTCGGCTCCAGAAAAAGAATCTTCCGGTCTCCACCGATTCCTATCTGACTTATGCCCATGAGCACAAGACCGAACATCCCACGCCTCCTTTGGTGCGTACCTATCGGAGGATCCGGAACTGGGTGCTGGTGAAGACGGGGCGCCTGAAGCCGGCAGAGGAAGAGGAATCGGAGCAGATCTCCTTTGAGGACCTGTCCAAGGTGGCCAAGGCGGCAGAGGAAACCAAAGCGGCAGAGGAGGCCAAAGCAGAGAAACGGGCGAAGGAGAAGCCGGAAGAGGATCTTCTGGATTCCTGCAAATCCAAGGCCCGGAAGGTTGCGGACAGGGTGAAGAGCAAGCATCGGAACGGAAAGAAAAAGAAATAGAAGTAGAAACAAAAGGATATAAAAAGAGGGGCTGTTAAAAAACTCGATGTTTTTTACAGCCCTCAAAATATCGGTGGGGATTTCGGCATTTTTGATGGGATCTTGGTCGGTTTTGCCCTCCATTTTGTAGAAATTTCGGTGGATGTTGCGGCAAAATGACGGCTGAAAGCCGTCAAGACCAATGTCGTCGGGGATGTTAAAAAATTCTTTCGGAATTTTTTAACATCCCCAGTTTCATTTCGGAATGGTTGAGGAATTTTCAGGATTCGGCTTTGGGCAGAAGAGTGCTGGAGGAGGCTAAAATCAAAAGCGCATCCACCTGCCCGCTTTCCACGAGCTGTGCGGCAAAGCCCAGATTTCCCCGTATATCCACGGTGATCAGGTTGTAGTGCTGAGCAAGAAAGGAAAGGGTGCTGTGGGCATAGCTGTCCTTCAGAACCAAAAGCGTGGGACGCTCCTCTCCCTCCTTTTCGATTTTCACCACGGGCGTGGTCACCGGCGCCACAAAGGAATCGTAAGCCGTTCCCTCGTAGTCGGGCTCCAGAGCCGCCCGGTCATAAAGACTGTGGGAGACGCTTTCAACCTCCCCGTTGGCCTTGCAGAAGGAGACCGTGTATTCCTCGTCCCCCTCATAGCGCAGATAGGTCAGAGCTTCTCCTTCAAGGAAAAACAGTCCTGACCGATTGTAGTAGGTGCCGCAGAAATTTTCCATAACGGTTTCGGGGCGATAATCACGGAGCGGCGCCGGGGATCTGCCGAAGGCTCGCAGAATTTCTGCACTGGCATAGTAGGCCCCCAGAGCGGTCCAGTGGTGATCGGTGCGGAAATAAATGTTTTCTTCGTCATGAGCACTCAGCGTCTTTGACAAATTCAGATAGGTGTAGCTTTTATTTTGAAAGGCACTGTCGATCAAGGCTCTGTTGGATGCAAGGAGGGTCGTATCCATAAAAGGGGGACATTTCTTCTTCAGCACCTCACTGCTGTTGCCGGGTACAGCGATCACGGCGGGCAGATCGGCCGAGAGAAGGCTGTCGATATAGGCCGCCGTTCTCTCAAATTTCGGAACATCAATGTCGGCGCTGTCGGGCTCCAAAAGATAGCCGTCTTTGCCCGGATAAATGCCGTTGCTCTGCATTCTGCCGCATAAAAGGTCATAGGCGGCATTGACCTCCACCAGCTGTTCCCGGAAGGGGAAGTGCCCTTTTACATAGGAAACGGTGTCTTGTACAAACTCTTTGATATAGGAGTTGGTGCCTTTAAAGAATCTTTGAAAGGAGGAACCGCTGTCCGGCATTCCGTTTTTCAGAGCTTCTATGGAGAACTCCGGCACGGAGGGCAGTTCCTTGTTTTCCTTCTTGCTGTAGGTGTCTTTCGGTAAAAGGAAGAACAGCAGAAGCATTCCGAAAAGCAACAGAAGAACCGGCAGGCAAAGAAGAAAATTTTCTTTTTTACCGTAGAAGGTGCGCTGTATTTCCAGATTTTCTGCGGCGGCAACATCGGCTTCGTGTACTTTCGCCATAGTGTATTGCTCCTTTCCCTAAAAATTAAAGTAAAGGAAGGGGTTGAAATCCGAGCCCACAATATTGGCGCTGCACAACCCCAAAAGCGCCACGGACAGAAGGGAAAAGGCCGTGCGCCAGAAAGCGTTTTTCTGCGAGAGCTTATAAAAGATTTTTTTGGGCAGAGGCGTGCTTCCCAGAATCAGGAAGACGAAAAGCGATGCGGACTGAATCAGCAGGGACAGCGAAGTGCTGTTGGCAAAGCCGGCAGTGCCCACACCGAACATGTGGGAAATCCAGGCGCCCCCTTCACCCAAGTCGGAAAAGTTGAACAGCACCCAGCCGAAAAGCACCACCAGCATGGTATACAGATGCCCCACAAACCGAGGTAGCCTGTCTAAGAATTTCAGAAGGAAGGACTTTTCAAGAACCAGAAAGACGAAGAAAAGCAGTCCCCACAGGATGAAATTCCAGTTTGCTCCGTGCCAGAAGCCGGTGCAGAACCAGACCGCCAGCAGGTTTCGGTAGAGCTTCCATTTGGCGTCTACCCGGCTTCCCCCCAGGGGATAATAGAGATATTCTCTGAACCAAGTGGACAGGGAAATGTGCCAGCGTCTCCAGAATTCGGTGATGCTTCTGGAGATATAAGGGTAGTTGAAGTTCTCAAGGAACCGGAACCCGAACATCTTGCCTAAGCCTATGGCCATGTCGGAATAGCCTGAAAAGTCAAAATAAATCTGGAAGGCAAAAAGGAGAATTCCGAGCCAGGCGCTGAGCACTGTGGTGTGTTCTTCCGGAATCGCCCGGAATCTGTCAAAAAAGGAACCGGCCGCATTGGCTAAGAGCACCTTTTTGCCCAAGCCGCAAAGAAAGGTACGCAGCCCGGAGGAGAAGAGGGACAGACTTTGTTCTCTTTTGGACAGCTGGGCATCCACATCCTTGTAACGCACAATGGGGCCGGCGATGAGCTGGGGAAAAAGCGCCACATAGGTGCCCAAAGACAGAATGTTTTTCTGGGCTTTGGTATCTTCCCGGTACACATCGATCACATAGGAAAGAATCTGAAAAGTATAGAAGGAGATGCCGATGGGCAACTCTAAAGCAAGAGGCTTTAGAGAAAGGCCGGGGATATAATTGAGGATGCTGATGAAAAAGTCGGTATATTTGAAAAAACCGAGCAGCCCCAGATTGGTGACAATCGCAAGAATCAGCCAGACCTTGGCGCCTTTGGGCTTTCCGCGCTCTTTGCACCTTTCCACCATCCGACCGTAAAAATAGGAAAAAATCACGGTGGCGACCATCAGAAATACGCACAGCGGCTCGCCCCAGCCGTAAAAAATCAGGCTGAAAAGGAGCAATACCAGGTTCCGTGCCTTGATGAATCTGGGCGGCACGGCAAAATAAAGCAACATGGTGGCGGGCAGGAAAAAATAGAGAAATTCAATACTGGAAAAAACCAAGTGGCACTCTCCTTTCACTTTCCGGGGAAAATTCCCCATTCCCAAGTATTGTACCATAGCGGGAAAAATATTGCAACTGAATTTTTGAAATTTCAGAAGGTTTCTGCGGGAAGAAATTTACACGGAAAGCTGTATTTTTTCGTATTTTCCTCTTTACAACCAAAAAAAGGCGTGCTATAATGAGTTGTTTTTTGAAAGAAGAGCCGAAGAAACGCAACAATAGAAGGAGATACCTGTTTTGGTTAGAGAAGATTTGAGAAACATCGCCATCATCGCCCATGTGGACCACGGCAAGACCACATTGGTGGACCAGATGCTAAAGCAGGGCGGGGTGTACAGAGAAAACCAGGCCACCGAAGACCGTGTGATGGACAGCAACGCCATCGAGAGAGAACGGGGCATTACGATTTTGGCCAAGAATACGGCGGTACACTACAACGGTGTTAAGATCAACATTGTGGACACGCCCGGGCACGCCGATTTCGGCGGCGAGGTGGAGCGTATCCTGAAGATGGTCAACGGGGTGCTGCTGCTGGTGGATGCGGCGGAAGGTCCCATGCCCCAGACCCGGTTCGTGCTGGAAAAGGCGCTGGCATTGCAGCATCGGGTCATCGTGGTGGTCAACAAGATCGACCGGCCCGACGCCCGGATTCCCGAAGTGATCGACGAGGTGCTGGAACTTTTGATGGATCTGAACGCCTCGGACGAGCAGTTGGATTCCCCCATGGTGTTCTGTTCGGGCAGAGCCGGCACCGCATCCTTGGACCCGGACCGGCCGGGCACCGACTTAAAGCCCTTGTTTGATACGATTTTAAGCTATATGCCTGCCCCCTCAGGAGACGAGAATAAGGCCCTGCAGGTTCTGGTTTCTTCCATTGATTACAACGACTATGTGGGCAGGATCGGTATCGGCCGGGTGGAAAACGGAAAAATTTCGGTGGGCGACCCGGTGCTGATCTGCAACTATCACAATCCGGAGGCCACGCCCCGGCGCACCAAGGTGGTGTCGCTGTATCAGTTCGACGGACTTTCCCGAACCCCGGTGGATAAAGCCCTTCCCGGAGACATTATCTGCTTTTCCGGAGCGGAGGATATTTCCATAGGGGATACTCTGTGCGGCGGCGATACGCCGGAGCCTCTGCCCTTTGTGAAGATCAGCGAACCCACTTTGCAAATGACCTTCCAGGTCAACGATTCTCCCTTTGCCGGCAAGGAAGGCAAGTATGTGACCTCAAGACATCTGCGTAAAAGGCTGTACGACGAGCTGATGCGGGATGTGTCCCTGCGTGTGCGGGATGGAGACACCACCGACAGCTTCATTGTTTCGGGCCGGGGAGAAATGCATTTGTCCATTCTTGTGGAGAATATGCGCCGGGAGGGCTACGAGCTGGCGCTGTCCACGCCAAAGGTCATCATGAAGGAGATCGACGGGAAGCTTTGCGAGCCTATCGAGCACCTGTATATCGATGTGACCAACGACTATGTGGGGGCTGTGGTGGAGAAGCTCAACGCCCGGAAGGGAGAATTGCTCAGCATGGATCCCCACGGCAACCGGACGAGAATGGAGTATATAATCCCCACCAGATGTCTTTTCGGCTACCGTTCCCACTTTCCCACAGACACCAAGGGAGAGGGCGTGATGAATTCGCTGTTTGAGGGCTACCAGCCCTATAAGGGCGACATTCCCACCCGGTACACCGGTTCGCTGATCGCTTCCGAATCGGGAATCACCACTTCTTATGGGCTTTACAACTCTCAGGACCGTGGTCCGCTCTTTATCGGGCAGGGCGTGCCGGTATACGAAGGAATGATCGTGGGCATGAACCCCAAGTTGGGCGATATTGCCGTCAATGTCTGCCGCCAGAAGCATCTGACCGCCATCCGTTCTTCAGGTGCGGACGAAGCTCTGCGCTTGGTGACGCCCATTAAGATGTCTTTGGAGGAGGCCATTGAGTTTATCGCTCAGGACGAATTGATCGAGGTCACGCCCAAGAATATCCGTCTGCGCAAGAAGATTCTGGACAATTCTTTAAGACTGAAGGATCAGTTTCGCAAAAAATAACAAGAGGGCACCTTAAGACATTCTCACACATCGGGCAACGGCAGCATTGCCGCCGGATATGCGTTGCATGTTCCGAGGCGCCGGGATTCAGAACGCCGCAATCTTTTTTTCGGAAAGCGGCGTTTTTTCGTTGACTTTGAAGAAGAAAATCTGTCTTTAGGGGATGGAGAGTAGGTATATGCCCCTGAAGAAAATGGGCGATGAAAAGAATGTAAAAAACGGAAAACTATTGACTTCCGGAAGAAAAAATGGTAATATACGCAATAGATGGCTTTGCGGCGGTTCGTTCGGCAGGAAGATTTTTATGGGAAAGGAAACAGGCGGAAATGCGCAGACTGGAAGTGGATAAAGAGCGTTTTGCCTGCGCATTGAAGGATGCTGCCGAGCGGCAGCCGGAGGGAATCGGGATGTTGCGGGAGAAACTGCTTCATGCCACCCTGAAAAATTATTTTTTGGAGGATGGGGCTCTTCCGGAGCAGAAGGTGGGAAAGTACATCGTGGATCTGCTGGGAAAAAACGGGATCATGGAAATACAGACCGGAAGCTGCGCTCCCTTGCGTCCCAAGCTGCAGGCGCTGTTGCCCTTGTATCCGGTTACGGTGGTTTGTCCGATCTTCAGGAAGAGAACGGTATTCTGGATCGATCCTCAGAGCGGAGCGCTTTCAGGGGGCAGAAAAAGCCCGAAAACCGGAAAATACAGTGATATTCTGCCGGAACTGATTTATCTTGCGCCCTTTTTGGATGAGGGGCATTTCCGTCTTTTGCTGTTTCTTTATGACGGCGCAGAGTATAAGTGCAAAGACGGCTGGGGGAAGGACGGCAAGAGAGGTGCCCATCGGCAGGAGCGGGTACCGGAAAAGGCAGTGGAGATGCTTCTTGTGGAAAATTCCGGGGACTGCCGGGCGCTGCTGCCCACAGGGTGTCCGGAATGGTTTACCGAGAAAGAATTCGGGAAGAGGACAGGCACGAGGGGCAGAAAGAGATCGGCGGCCTTGAAGGGGTTGCTGGAATGCGGCGTTTTCAAGCGAAAAAAAGAAGGACGGGTTTACATATATAACCTGATTTGTGCAGATGATTTGGGATAAAGGAGTTCAGAAGAAAATGAATTGTAGGGCGGAAAACAGAAAGAAAAAGTTATTTTGTGGTGCATGGATTCTTGCAGGGGCGCTGTTGCTTGGAGCACTGACCGGATGCGGAGGGGAGCCGGCTGTTACGGTGTTGCCGGGTACTTCCGTTGAGGGCACGGTGTCTGCTTCTGAAACGCTTTCTTCTGCAACGGGCACCACGGAGCCTTCTTCGGAGAGCAAAACGCCTGTAAGCACCCAAGGGAACACGGAGTCGCCAAGCAGTTCCTCCGGAACTTCGACGCAAACGCCGACGGTGGTTCCGGTATCCGGTGTGACGGTAGCGCCGGAGGTTCTGACGCTGAAGGTGGGGGACGAATGGGAGCTGACGGTCCGGGTTCTGCCGGAAAATGCCGATAACCGGACGGTGACTTATCAAAGCAGCAACGAGAAGGTGGCGCTCTGTTCGGAGGGGAAGGTGACGGCCCTTGCGGCAGGAAATGCCGAGATCACGGTCTCATCCGCAGACGGCCTTCACAGCGCCAAGTGTACGGTTACGGTCGAAGAGAAAAATCCGATTCCGGAAAACAAACGGTATGACCCTTTGACCGGGTTGCCCACCTACACGCCCGTTTTTGAGGAGGGGGTGAGCTATGTGGAGTACAATACCAAGCTGGTACGGCACATTTTTTGCCACAATCTGGTTGCCTATAAGGGGGCAACCGGAGCGGAGGACGCTGAGGATTACTATAAGAACTGTCTGACGGTTACCGAATTCAACCGGATTCTGGACCAGCTGTACGAACGGGGATATGTTCTGATCGACATTGACTATATGTATGAGTATGCCTATGGCCAGAACGGAATGCTGACGGCGAAAATCAAACCTACCATTAAGATTCCGGCAGGAAAGAAGCCGTTGGTCCTTTCGGTGGATAATGTGGCCTACCCCCGCAGAGAGCACGGACTGGGCAGAGTGGACCGGTTGCAGGTGGTGGACGGAAAATTAGTGACCTACACCAGGCTTGCAGACGGCAGTGAAAAATACGGGGAAGACGACGATGTGTTCCCGATCCTGGAGAATTTTATCAAGGCGCATCCGGACTTCTCCTTTTCGGGAGCCAAATGCGTGGTGGCGCCTTCCGGGGCCGAAGGGCTGTTCGGATGGGATACCGTTCCCGGAAGTGCCAATTATGAGCAGAGCGTTCTGGAGGCCGGAAAGGTGGCAAAATGGTTTATCGACAACGGATATGCGCTGGCCTGCCACAGCTATTATCATAAGAGCTTTGCCGACATGACCGTGGAACAGATACAGGAAGATTTTGCCAAATGGAAGGAGGAGGTTCTCCCCCTTGTAGGCAGAACCCATGTGTTTATTTATCCTTTCGGGGCGTTCACTCCAAGAGACAGCGAACAGGCAAAAGCCTTGAGCGCCGAAGGGTATGCGGTGTTTTGCAGCACCGCCATGAATGCGGTGAACTGGGACAACTTCCCGTTACAGGGCAATGTCTATAATGAGCGTATCACGCTGTCTTCGGCGCAGTTATACAAATACCGGGACAACGCAATACTGAATGAATTGTTCGATCCCTATACCGTGTATGACAACGATGCCCATGAGAAGAAGCTCTATCAGGCGGTGTGAGGGCGGCATAGAATCAAAACCGTTTGGAAACACTGTTCTTTATAATGCAAAGGAGAAGAGGAATGATCGAAAAAAGTCTTTGTGAAGAGGTTTTGGGCAAGGCCCTTTCCACCGGAGCGGACTATGCCGAGATCTTTGCCGAGCGCAGTCCGGCAACCAGCCTTTACATGGTGGACAAACGGCTGGAGGAGATTTCCGACTCGGTGAATTCGGGGGCGGGAATCCGGGTGATGTCCGGAACTCGTTCTGTTTACGGCTCCACGACCGACCTGTCCAGAGCCGGGCTGTTGCTTCTGGCCGAGCGGGTAGCGGAGGCTCTGGGGCAGGGAAAGTGTGCTCTGTCTATCCACCTGACACCCATGAGGGTCGGGTGCTGTTCGCCGATTCTGCGTCCTTCTTCCGAGGTGTCCAAAAAAGAGAAGCTGGAGGTGCTGAAGCGCTGTTACTTTGCGGCGCTGGAAGCAGACGGGAGGATCAAGCAGGTCAAGGCCCGGATTTTGGATGTGGATCGGAATATCCTGATTGCAAACAGCGAGGGAAAATATATTGTTGACCGGCAGGTGCGCACAAGGCTGGCCTGTTCCTCGATTGCGGAGGATCAGAACGGTATGGAAAGCGGCTTTGAGGGTCCCGGCAGACGCATGGGGATGGAAATGTTTGAAAAGGAAGTCAGCCCCGAAAAAACCGGCAGGGAGGCAAGCAGAGTGGCGCTTGCCCGGCTGGGGGCTTCGTTCTGTCCGGCAGGGCAGATGACGGTGGCCATTGAGAACGGCTTCGGGGGCGTGATTTTCCATGAAGCCTGCGGACATTCCCTGGAGGCAACCGCCGTAGCGACGGGGACCTCCCAGATGGCCGGGAAGCTGGGCCAGAAGATTGCCGGAGAAAAGGTGACAGCCATTGACGATCCCACGGAAAAGAATGCCTGGGGAAGTATCGATGTGGACGACGAGGGAACGCCGACGCACAAGATCGTTCTGATCGAAAAGGGCATTCTGAAATCCTATATGGTGGATCGGCTTGGCTCCCGCCGGATGAACGGTATGCCTTTGACGGGCAGTGCCCGGCGGCAGGACTACTCCTATGAGCCCACCTCCCGAATGACCAACACCTATATTGACAACGGTCCCGACCGGAATGAAGACATCATTTCCTCCATGGAAAGCGGACTGTATTGCGCAAAGATGGGCGGCGGTTCGGTGAATCCGATTTCCGGAGCCTTCAACTTCAGCGTTGAAGAAGGATATTTGGTCAAGAACGGCCGGCTTTCAGAATGTGTGAAGGGCGCTTCACTCATCGGCACCGGCAGTGAGGTGCTTCTGAACATTGATATGGTGGGACAAAATCGCTTCAACGGTCAGGGAATGTGCGGTTCGGTCAGCGGCTCGGTGCCCAACGAAGTGGGTCAGCCTCTTATCCGCATTTCCTCCATTACGGTAGGCGGCAGAAACTGAAAGGAGAAGCAGGATGACCAAGGAATTCTTTGAAAAGATTTATGAAGCCGCAGAAACGGAAGCGAAGAACTGCGGTGCGGAGTATTGCGAAGTATACTATGTGGGCGCCGAGGGCATTTCCGCCAATACCTTCAGAGACGAGCTTGCCGGATTTTCCGCAGACTGCGACGGATCGCTGATCGTGCGGGTGTCCGTGGGCGGCAAAGCGGGGGCTGCACAGGGGAGTCTTGCCACGCCCGAAGAAGCGGCGCTGCTGGTGAAAAAAGCGGCGGAAAATGCCGGGTTGATCGAAAAAGAGGAAGAAGCGGTCTTTTGTGCCGGAGGTCAGAGCTACCAAGCGGCGGTCATTCCCCCGTTTTCCATGCCTTCGGCGGCAGAGGTGAAGGATACCGCCATGGCACTGCGCCATGCGGCGTACGCTTCCTCTCCTGAAATTTCGGACGGGACGGAAGGAGGCGCTTATGCTTCCAAGTCCGAATACTATCTGTATTCCTCCAATGGGCTCCGCCTGTCGGTGTCCTACGGGGCCTGCGGCGGAGGCGTTTACAGCGTGCTGGAGCGGAACGGAGAAAAGAGAGACGGCTATGAAAGTGCGGCCAAGCCCTTTGACGAATTGGATGCGGCGGGAATGGCGAAAACCGCCACGGAACGGGCGGCCGAGCGCTTCGGGGCAGGACTGGTGGATACCGGAAACTACCCGGTGGTTTTGGAAGGCAAGCAGATGCAGCAGATCCTTTCGGCCTTTATACCGGTATTTTTTGCCAAGGAAGCCCAGCAGGGAACCTCTCTTCTGGCGGGCAAGGAGGGCGAAAAGATCGCCGCAGACTTCCTGTCGCTCATCGACGATCCTTTTTACCCCGGGAATCCCATGCCCCTGCCCTTTGACGGAGAGGGAACGCCTACCTATAAAAAAGCGGTGATCGAAAAGGGCGTGCTCCAGACCCTGCTGTACAATCTGGAAAGCGGGAAAAAGGCAGGAAAGCCCTCCACCGGAAACGGAAGCAGAGGGGCATCTTCCATCGGAACGACCTATTACAATCTGTATATAGAACCGGGCGACAAGAGCAGAGAAGAGCTGTTTTCCATGGCAGAGAGAGGCATTTTCATCACCGGAATGAAGGGCTTTCACGCAGGAGCCAATGTGGTTTCGGGGGATTTTTCCATTGAAAGCGAGGGCTTTCTCATTGAGAACGGCAAGAAAGGAAGACCGGTGAAGTCCTTTACCGTTTCGGGCAATTTCTTTTCGCTTCTGAAGAATGTGGCGGCGCTGGGCAATTCGATTGAGGATGTGCTTCCCGCCGCACACAAGATTCGCTGTCCCGATGTGCTTCTTCTGAATGTGCCCATTGCAGGGAAATAAACGGGGAGACTCCCTTAAAAAAAGAGAAAAAGCAGATTTTCCGCAATGGAAAGCGGCAGATCTGCTTTTTAGTATCCTCGTTTCCGAAAGGCGAAAGCACCCGGAAGGCTTGAATGCACCCGGAAGCGTTTGAAAGCGTCTTGAAAAGGCATACCCCCTCGGAGAATGCTCCAAAAATGTTTGAAAAGCACCGGAAAAGGGAGACTTCACCGGCTTTTCGTCAGAGCCCGGTTTTTGTTCCGACTGTTTTGGACAACCTGTCTGGAATCGCTCGGTTTTGGTTCCGACTGTGTTGGTTCTTATTATTTTGGGAAACTGTTTTCGGCTTCGTCTTGGTCAGTTCAGGCTGTTTTGAGTCAGGGTAAAGAGCCGGAGCATCCGGTGAAGCGTGGCGCTGTGCTCCTCTTTTGCAAGCTCCGGATCGTCTGCAAGAAGAGCCTTGGCCGCCATGGCGGCCTTTTCGGGCATGGTGGGGTCGGTGCACAGGGAGGCGACCTTGAAGGAGAATTCGCCGCTCTGTCTTGTGGCGGTGCCGGAAGCAGAAGGGAAAAAATCACCCGGCCCCCGCATTTTCAGATCCTCATTGGCAATTTCCAGTCCTTTCTGAGTTTTGCACAGGGCAGAAAGCCGTTGCCCGGCGGCACTTTCCCGGTTGCTTTCGGAAACCAGGACACAGTAGGACTGCGTATTTCCTCTGCCCACCCGGCCTCGCAGCTGGTGCAGCTGCGACAGTCCGAAGCGTTCGGCGTTTTCCACAACCATCAGGGTGGCATTGGGCACATTGACCCCCACCTCAATGACGGTGGTGGAGACCAACACCTGTATTTCGTTCCGGGCAAAGGCGGCCATGACCTCCTCTTTTTCCTTGGGCTTCATTTTTCCGTGCACAAAGCCCACCCGCAGGGAAGGCATGGCCTTTTGCAGTTCTTCGGAAAACTGCACAGCGGCTTTCAGGGAAAGGGGCTTGGGGTGTTCCTCCTCCGGATGGTAGCTTAAGGATATAAACTGCCCGTTTTCCCCTTCTTCCTCCTCCGGTTCTTCCGTTTCCACTGCCGGGCAGACCACATAGGTCTGGTGTCCTTCTTTGGCCTGCTTTTCAATGAAGCCGATAAGACGGGTCCGGTAGCTTTCGTTCACCAGATAGGTGCCTACACTTTTTCTGCCCGGCGGCATCTCATCGATATAGGAAATGTCCAGACCGTTGTAGAGAATCAAGGCCAAGGTCCGGGGAATCGGCGTGGCGGTCATCACCAGGGTGTGCACAGCCTTTCCCTTGCCGGAAAGGCCGGCTCTTTGGTTAACCCCGAAGCGGTGCTGTTCATCGGCAATGACCAGGCCTAAATTCCGGAACACGGTGCTTTCGGTCAAGAGCGCTTGCGTGCCGATGACCAACCGGACCTGCCCTTTTTCAAGCTGCAAGCGCACCTTTTTCTTTTGGGTGGGGGAGAGGGAGCCGATCAGAAGTGCGGTGGAAAAGCCCAGTCTTTCAAAAATCGGAGCAAGCTCGGCAAAATGCTGATGGGCCAATATTTCGGTGGGCACCATCAGCGCCGCCTGCCTTTGGTTTTGTAGGGCAATGTAAATGGCTCCGGCGGCACAGGCAGTCTTGCCCGAGCCCACATCTCCGCAAATCAAGCGGGTCATGGGGAAAGGACCGGTCATGTCCTTGGAGACATCCTCCAAAACCTTTTTCTGAGCATTGGTCAAGGAAAAGGGCAAAAGAGAAAGAAAAGGGGAAAGGTCCGCTTTTGAAAGCACCTCTTCAGGGGGCAATGCCTCTTTTTTTCCGATTTTTTGCATACCCAGAGCGTAGAAAAACAGTTCTTCAAAGACAAATCTTCTCCGGGCCTCATCCAGTTCCTCATAATTCTGCGGAAAATGGATCTTGCGGAAGGCCTCCCCTAAGGGAAGCAGGCAGTAGCTTTGGAGCACTTCCGGAGGTAGGGGGTCTTTGATTTTATCGGCGTCCTGTAAAGCAAGAGCGACAGCGGTGCAGACTCCTTTCTGATTGAGCCCTTCGGTCAAGGGGTATACCGATTTGAATTCGGGAAGGGCATGGACACTGTCAAAGGGCTCATACTCCGGGCAGGAAAGGGTAAAGTTCCGCCCCAGCTTTTCCACCTTTCCCCAAAAGCGAAAGGAGGAGCCCAAAAAGAAAATATCCTTCACATAGGGCTGGTTGAAAAAGGTGATGATGCATTTCCCGCTGTCGTCAAAGGCGGTGAATCGGGTCATCACTCGGTTTCCCTTCAACCGTACCGAGGAGGGCTTGGAGCCCACGGTCAGAATGGTGGAGGTGGAGCAGGGGGTCATGGAGGCTTCCCCCAAAAGGCAGACGGCGCCTCGGTTCTGGTAGCCTCTCGGAAAATGATAGAGCAGATCGGCGATGGTCTGAATCCCCAATTTTCCCAAATGCCCGGCCTTCACTCGTCCCACTCCCGGCAGAGCGGTCACCGGGCGGTCGCCCCAATTGAGTTCTTCCATAATTCTCCCTCCCCTCTGCCAAAAGAATAGCACAGAAAAAGAAAAAATTCAAGGGGAAATCGGAATCTGCGCCAATCGCCGTGTAGTTTGGACGCTTTGGGAACAAAAAACAAAAGTCGGAAGGTTTTTTTCAAAATCTATTGTGCTTTTCTTACAAATATGATAGAATAGATAGGCGTTGGATCATATTTTAAGGGAAAAACGGAGGAAGGCTATGGCAGAACTTTTCAATGTGGCAAAGGGCAAAAAGGTCAATGCTCTTGGCTCCAACACAGCCGCAATCACCGACGGCATCACCGAAGCGGGGGTGCATTGGGACGGAGGTGCGGCACCGGCTCAGGCAATCGTGGATTTAGGTGGATTTTACAGGATCACAGCGGCCACGCTCACGACCTATTACGGCGACGGAAGAGCCTATCAGTTTGCGCTTTATGCCGGCGTGCGCAGCAGCGGCATGACCCTGCTTTATGAACAGAAAACCGATGAGGAAGCAACGGCGGAAGGATACAAGATGACCTTCTCTGCGGTGGTGGCCCGGTATGTGAAGGTGGTCATGCTGCACAATACGGCCAATCCCTCAGTACACATTGCAGACCTTGCGGTCTATGGCGAAGAGTGTCCGGAATACAAGGAAGAAGCGGAAACGGCGCCCAAGGCGGATCCGGAGGATCTTGCATACGGCAAGCCCACCAGAGCCAATGTGAACGATGCCTTCTCGTTCTTGGTGACCGACGGAGACCCGGAAAGCTGTTGGCTGGGAGAGCTGTATCCCCGGTTTGTGGATGTGGACCTTTTGGACAATTATCAGCTTTCCAGAGTGGTTCTGACAGCCCCTGCCTTTGCAGGCTTTGACTACAGTCTCTATCTGTCCGCCGACGGAGTGAATTTTGAAAAGGCCGGATCGCTGACTACCACGGAGAAAAAAACCGAGGCGGAGTTGGCTTTGGAGGGAAAAACGGCAAGAGTTCTCCGGGTGCTTTGCACCGGTACCACCCAGGGAGCAAACGGCGCTTCGGCGCTCTGCCAGGTGAAGGCTTACGGCAAGAAAGCCGGAGGAGAGGTCCTGCCGACCCGGAAAATCATAGAAATGACCACCTATGAGGAGTGGCTGAGGGAAAGAGAAAATGTGGACCTGTCCAAGCTGAAGGACGCAAAGGGCCAGTACAACATTCAGGATACCTACACGCCCGCCGATACCGTGAGGGCACTGGAGGGACTGATCGGCAGAATTCTGGGGCAGATGTATGTGGATTGGTTTGTTTTCCGCATCGACCGGAGCATGAGGAAGAATTCCTACGAACTGTCCGAGACCGAAAACGAAAAGATTCTCATTCACGCCGACTGCGGTGTTTCGGCCGCAACGGCACTGAATTTCTATCTGAAATACTATTGCAAGGTGCAGGTGACCCAGCAGACCAAGCAGGTGTGTATGCCCGAAAAGGCACCCCACATTGCCGAGAAGGTCTGCAACTCTTCGCCCTATGAAGTGCGCTATGCCTACAATTACTGCACTCTCTCCTACACCATGCCCTTCTTTGGCTACGACAAGTGGCAGAGAGAATTGGATTTTCTGATGCTTTCGGGCGTGAATCTGATTCTGGATCTGACGGGCATGGAGGCGGTATGGGTCTCCTACCTGCAAAAACTCGGCTATACGGCAGACCAAGCCAAGGATTATGTGTGCGGTTATTGCTACAAAGCCTGGTGGCTGATGGGCAACCTGGAGGGCTACGGAGGCCCGGTGGCAGACGCATGGGTTTTGGATACCATGGAAATGGCCCGGGTGAATCAGCGGTATATGACGGTCATGGGGGCGCAGCCGGCCTTGGAGACCTTTGTGGGCGCCATGCCCGAGAGCTTCGGAACGCTTGCAAATGCCCATCTGAAGGAAAAGGGCTTTTCCGATGTGCGTCCCTATATGGCGCCGCAAGGACTGTGGGCAGGCGGTTTTGTCCGTCCCAATGTGCTGAAAACCAGCTATGACGGCTATTCCTATTTAGCCAAGCTTTTCTACGATACGCAGAACCAGGTGTACGGACAGGTTTCCGACTACTACTGCGGCGATGTTTGCCACGAGGGAGGAATTGTTCCGGCTGACCTTTCCAAGCCTCAGATGTCGGCAAAGATTCTGAACGAACTGTTGGTTGCAGATCCCCGTGCCGTCTGGATCCTGCAGGGCTGGTGGTCCAATCCCATGAAGGAAGTGTTAGACGGCTTCGGCGCATTGAAGCAGGAGCACATTCTGATTCTGGATCTGGCGGCGCTGGCCAATCCCAAATGGACGAACACGAAAACCTGGGAGGGCGTGGAGTTCGGCTCCACTCCTTGGATCTTCTGCATCTTAGACAACTACGGCGGCCGAACCGGTATGCACGGAAAACTGAAAAAAATGGTGGAGCTGATGGACAATGCCCGGCGCAAGGGCAAGGTCTTGAAGGGAATCGGGATCACGCCGGAAGGAACGAACGGAAATCCGGTGGTCTTTGACCTGTTTTGGGAGATGGCTTGGAGAACAAGCCCGCCGGATATGGATTTTTGGCTGCGGGAATACGCCCAAAGACGCTATGGCTTGGCAGATCAGGCAAGCTTTGAGGCCTGGAAACTTTTTGAAAAAACCGTGTATGGCGTGGAAAGCTACGACGGTACCACCAAGAACAATGTCATCAATGAGAATGCCAGTCTGGAAATGGGCTACTGCACGGGTGGCTATTATAAGATCGGTTACGATCGGGAGCTTTTTGAGCGGGGAGTCAAGACCTTTATGGAGGACTACGAGGCCCTGAAGCATTCCGAGGGCGGTATATACGACACGGTGGACCTTTTGAGAATGACATTGACGATTGCTTGTGACGACTATTTTGAGGTGTTAAAGCGCGCCAGAGCCTTAGGGGACAGAACCACCTTCCGGAAGTATTCCGAAAAATTCCTGTCTGCCATGAAATTGGTGTCGGAGCTGTCCACCTACAATGAGGATGAGCTTTTGGGCAACTGGATCGGCAGAGGGGTGGATTTCACAGAGGACGAGCGTACCGGGCACTATGCCGGATTTGACTTAGACATGATGGCGTATAACGCCAAGATCCTTCTGACGGTCTGGGCCTCTGCTCCCATTACCAACTATGCGAACCGTCAGTTCGACGGGTTGATGGATGACTACTTCCTTGAAATGTGGAGCCGTCTTTTCAAGCGGGTGAACAAGGCACTGAAGGACAAAACCGAAGCGCCGGCGAAGCTGGGAAAGGAGTGCTTCACGGTGGGTTGGGCATTTACCAAGCCCGGAAAGACCTATCGCCGCAACGCCGCCAACCCGGAGGGTGATGGCGCAGATCGGGGACTTTTGGCGGTTTACCGGGATGTGAAAAAGCATATGGGGAACCGGGAGGAATTGCAGTCACTGGTGAAGAAGCAGGATGCGGCGCTGAAGAAAAAGAAATTGAAAGAGGAAAAGGCGGCGCTCTCTTCCACCATCGCTACCAACCTTGAGCACTGAAAAGGACCGGAAAAAACCGGAACTGTTGAAAAATCCAAGGCAAAAGGGGGCTGTAAAAAAACTCGATGTTTTTTGCAGCCCCTTAAAAATGCCGTGGGGATTCCGGCATTCTTGATGGGATCTTGGTTGGTTTTGCCCTTTATTTTGTTGAAATTTCGGTGGATGTTGCGGCAAAATGACGGCTGAAAGCCGCCAAGACCAATGTCGTCGGGGAGGTTAAAAAATTCTTTCGGAATTTTTTAACCTCCCCTGCTGTTTGTGCCAAATACAAGCTATCAGGCGGTTTCTTCAACGATAGATCCAACGAAGATAGCCAAGCCCGGCTTTGGTCAGTTCCTCATGATCAAAAAACCGAAGGTGAACATCTTCCGGAGTAATCACATCATAGTCATCATACTCTTTCAGAAACTCATAGCATTTCTTTTCAAGTGTCTCCCGGTCTTTCAGAACAACAGGAAGTTCCTTTGTGGAAAGGTCAAAGATAAACTCCGGATAACCGGTAGTGCCTAACAAATACCTTGATTCCAGTCCGTATGTCGCAGAAAAGTATGCTCTCATTCCTTTAAGAGCTTGTCCGTAAGAATATATAACCAAAGAGGTTCGGAAATCGTATATAAAAATAAAAATTTCTGCAAGACGATCATTATAAGAAAAGCATTGCACAAATCCTTCCACAATCTCCTGCTCCGTAAGTATTTTTCCCGATTTCAGGATTAAGGTTTTCTGACTTTCAGGGGAAGCATACCGGTCCTGCATCCACGCATTCTCATCTTCATTGATCCAAAGGTGTAGAAACCGCTGCTGACCGTATCCTTTTGAAAAGCAAATCATCTGAATAGATACTCCGTAACGGTCTTTCATGTATTTTTTGTAGAGTTCCTCCTGTTCCGAATAATAATTATTGCATTTAAGTTTGCTTTCAAGTATACTGTTCACCATAATTGTTTTCCCCCGATTTTTTGATTCCTTATGGAAAAGGAACAAACTTCCCCGTCTACCGGCACAAAGTTTGCCGATGTTAAAGAAGCGGTTTTCTCCTGCCGCCGGTAAGGGCGGCAGGAGAATAGGGGAACCTTATTCGGTTTTGTCCGGCTCGGGCGGCTGCTGTTTTTTGCGCTTCTTCACGGCAAAGACGATCAGCAGGGCGGCCGTACACACCGCACCCCCGCCTGCGAAGCCGACGGCACCGGGCAGAATCCAGGAGGGGAGGGAGGAATCGTCGGTGGTTGCCGGGTCAGAGCCGGGCTTCACGCCGAACTCCTCAAAGAACTTCTCGGCAAATTGCCGGTGCCAATACCCTTCCGAAGCATAGA
>DPGD01000034.1:42437-55175 GCA_003522145.1 Clostridiales bacterium
CCAATACCCTTCCGAAGCATAGAATCCGGACATTGCCCGTTCGGGCGTGCCTCTGCCCACAGGGCCGTCCACGGTGAAATGCACCGGATCAATGTCCAGAACGGTGGTTTCGGTGGCGCCCTCATAAATGTCGGCAAACACCAGGCTCTTATATTCCAGAGGTGCTAAATCTTCACCGTAAGGGGAAAAGATCTCAGGATTATCCGAGTTCGTAAGATCGGTTTTAGAATGGAAGTATTCTTCTCTTACCCAAATGTGAGCTCCTTCTTTCAGCGTCAATCCGGTTTCGTCTCTGCATACCTGCAGGATCACACATTGAGTCAAGGTCATGCCTTCTTCCGGCTTTCCCTGATCATTTGTTTTGATGTATTGGAGACGGACAATCTGGTCCAATCCAAAGACCGGCCCCTCCACCTCAGTCATGAGAAGTGGCCTAACCACAAGGACAGCCGGCGAATCCTTCGCCAGTGATTCGATGTTTGGGTTGCTCAAGGAAGTTTTCTTTCCTGTATCTGCAACAGAAAAACTGCAGACCGGATAGTGGGCGAAGTATGGACGAAAATCTTCCGGCAAACCAAACGATGTGGCGAACCAACCGTAATCCCAACTGAAGGGCCTTCCGGCATTTCCGAAAATCCCCGTCAATGGGAGCATAAAAGCCAGTAGCAAAAGAGCGATAACTTTTTTCATTGCTTTTTTCATGATATCCCCCACTTTCTGATGAAGTTGAATTTGTCTAGGAAGGTTGGAGTTTGTGTTTCCTATTCGGCGTTGTCCGGCTCGGGTGGTTGCTGTTTTTTGCGCTTTTTCGCCGCAAAGACGATCAGCAGGGCGGCCGTACACACCGCAACTCCGCCTGCAAAGCCGACGGCACCGGGCAGAATCCAGGAGGGGAGGGAGGAATCGTCGGTGGTTGCCGGGTCAGAGCCGGGCTTCACGCCGAACTCCTCAAAGAACTTCTCGGCAAATTGCCGGTGCCAATACCCTTCCGAAGCATAGAGTCCGGACATTGCCCGTTCGGGCGTGCCTCTGCCCACAGGGCCGTACACGGTGAAATGCACCGGATCAATGTCCAGAACGGTGGTTTCGGTGGCATCCTCATAAATGTCGGCAAACACCAGGCTCTCGTATTCCAGAGGCGCTAAATCTTCACCGTAAGGGGAATAAATTTTGGTGTCGTCATGCAGAAAGAAACTATCCGGCCCTTGCCAATTCCCTTGCACAAATCGATTCATGTTTTCCATTCCGGAAAAATAGAGGAAATAGTCTTCCTTCACCCAAATGTAATCCCCTTCCTCCAGCGTCAATCCGGTTTCATTTTTGCAGACCTGCCGGATCACGCACTGGGTCAGGGTCATACCCTCAGCTTCTCCGGTTTCCTCGTCTATCTTGGTGTATTGAAGCCGGACAATTTGGTTTGCGTAGACCTCTTGGCGATTAGTAATGAAGGTATTGGTTTCGTTCACATCCAGAGGATCCACATGTCTTCCAAGAAGGGGTTCAATGACCAATGCGATGGAGTGAGTTGATGGCATGGCACTGATCTTTTCGTAGGTTTGCGGATACTGATTTTCGGTTGAAGCCAGAGAAAAATTGAAAATGCATTCGCTCTCATAGTATCGATATCCTTCTGGCAAGCCGAATTCTGTATACTTCCATATGGGAGAGTCCGCTGGTAGTAAAGAGGTAGCATAAGAAACGATGGAAAAAAACATCTGAACCGCAAGAATCAATGCGGTTATAAGCAGAGCTCTGCGCAATTTCTTTTGTTTCATGTGTTATATACCCCACTTTCTGATGAAGTTGAATTTGTCTAGGAAGGTTGGAGTTTATGTTTCTTATTCGGTTTTGTCCGGTTGGGGCGGCTGTTGCTTTTTGCGCTTTTTCGCCGCAAAGACGATCAGCAGGGCGGCCGTGCATACCGCACCCCCGCCTGCGAAGCCGACGGCACCGGGCAGAATCCAGGAGGGGAGGGAGGAATCGTCGGTGGTTGCCGGGTCAGAGCCGGGCTTCACGCCGAACTCCTCAAAGAACTTCTCGGCAAATTGCCGGTGCCAATACTCTTCCGAAGCATAGAATCCGGACCTTGCCCGTTCGGGCGTGGTTTTACCCACAGGGCCGTCCACGGTGAAATGCACCGGATCGATGTCCAGAACGGTGGTTTCGGTGGCATCCTCATAAATGTCGGCAAACACCAGACTCTTATATTCCAGAGGTGCAAAATCTTTACCGTAAGGGGAATAGATCTTGGCTTTTTCTTTATTGAGAAAATAAATATGCATGTATACAGGTGTTATATTTGGCGGAAGATCGGGAGGAGTTTCGGGGGCGGAAGTAAAAACAAAATAGTCTTCTCTTACCCAAATGCGATCCCCCTCTTTCAGCGTCAATCCGGTCTCGTTTTTACAGACCTGCCGGATCACACACTGGGTCAGGGTCATGCCCTCAGATTCTCTGGATTCTTGGTCAACTTTTATGTACTGGAGCCGGACGGGCTCGTTTGCGTAGAAATTTTGACGCTCAATAATGGAGGAATCGGTTTCGTTCACATCCAGAGGATCCACATCTTTTCCGAGAAGAGGTTCAATGACCAATGCGAGGGGGTGATTTGATGGCATTGCATTGATCTTTTCGTAGGTTTGCGGATACTGATTTTCGGTTGAAGCCAGAGAATAGTTGAAAATGGATGCGCTTTCATATACATGATATTCTTCCGGCAATCCGAAAACTGTATCTACCCAACTGGGATATGGATATGGAGGCATCCATATAATAGTGTTGGCATAGGAACCAACGGAAAACAGCACCTGAACTGCGAGAATCAATGCGGTTATAAGCAGAGCTCTGCGTAGCTTCTTTTGTTTCATGTGTTATACACCCCACTTTCTGATGAAGTTGAATTTGTCTAAAAAGGTTGGAATTTGTGTTTCCTATTCGGCGTTGTCCGGCTCGGGCGGCTGTTGCTTTTTGCGCTTTTTCGCCGCAAAGACGATCAGCAGGGCGGCCGTACACACCGCAACTCCGCCTGCAAAGCCGGCAGTGACGGGCACGAACCAAGAGGGCAGGGCAAAACGGTCGTAGGGTTGAAGCTCCAAAGAGACGGTTTTGCGGATCGGTTCCCCTGTGGTATCGTTGTATTTTGAAGTATAAGTCAACTGCAAGTTCCCGTTTTCAACCGTTGCATGGAAGTATCCGTTTTTGAAGGGATGGATCGTGTCGCCATAGGTCAGGCTGCCCAAGTGTACCTCTGAACCGTTTTTCAAGGTCTGGTAGACCTCCGCTCCGCTCCCCTGGAGGAATTCCCACTCCTTGACTGTGACTTTCACGGTGGAATCCTCAAAGGACAGTTGGGTTTGGGCGATGTAGTCTCTTTTCAGAAATTGCGCCGTTGCGACGCAACCGACGGTCAATCCCAGAGCTAACAGAACGCTGATTCCCGCCAACACGGCGGCTATCTCCCTTCCCCTCTTTTTTCCGGCCTTTATAAAGAGAACCAGGGAAACGACAAGCAGAACGAGAAATATAGGAAAAATTAAAAGAACCAGTTTCGTTTGTGTGTTCATTTTGAATTCTCTCCTGTTCTTTAAATACGATCCCGTAGGAAAGGACTTGGTTCAGACGGTGGTGTTCAGACGATTTTCCTTTCCGGCAACCGACAATTCGGACGCTTCTGCATACTGGGTCTGCTTCTGCCATTCCTCTTCGTCGCCGACCAGCACAGAGACAAGGATGTTCCACCGGAAAGGACTGCCGTCTGTAATTCTCCTGGAAACGGGCTGTGCGTCATACAGATCGAGTAGCTCGTCTACCGATAAAGTGCAAACGGAAGAAAGCGTCAGCCCCTCCGGATAGTACAGGGTCGTGCCCGGGGAGGACTTTTCGGGAATTTGCTTCATGGCATAGACCTTATAATTCTGCTCCAGCTCTGCCAGTAAAACCGTTCCTTTGTCGGTTTGATAGATCAGATGCACCGAGTAGACCAGATCTACCGCATCGGATACCTGCTCGCCGCACTGGATGTTGGAATAGCAGGGATTGCCCAATTCTTCCACCACACGGGAGATAGACATGCCCTGTTCCAGCTTTTCCGCCGCCTGTTCCGGAATGGTTCCAAGGGTCTTTGCGGGGGTCAGACAGCGCAGAACGGTTTCATTTTCCCTTCCGAAGGGCGTCTGGCTTTCGGTCGTCCGGCAGCTTTTGAAATTAAGAGCGCCGGTGTTCTTTTCATAGTCGGCAAGGGCGGTGAAATCGGAGGCGGCCGAATCGCTTGTGGCGGTGCTTCCGGAAGTGGTAATGCCGGAGGAGCAGGAAACCAAAGAGCAGCAGATCAAGCAGACCGCCATGAGAAAGCAGGCGTTTCTGGTGATGTTTTTCATAGAATTTCTCCTTTTTGATTTTTCTTCGGCTTATGCGGTTTACGATAGATGGGTTCCGCCTTCTCCTATCCGGATAGATGGGTCGCTTCTGAAAATTTCAACATCAATCCGGATACCGGAACACGGCCAGATACCAATCGTCGGAAAGATGTTGGATATACTCCGAACCGTCGGGATTGGTGATGGACCGCAATACATCACGGGGCTTCTGTCCGGGCGAATAGACCACGGCATAGAGCTGACTGCCGCTGAAAATAAACATTCCGTTTCGGACAATGACATCACACATACCAAGACCGCTCTTTGTATCAAGGAAAAGGCTGTTGAGTTTTCTCCATGTGGCATAGGTTTCCTGGGAGCAGGGGACAGTTTTTACATAGGTGCTCCCGATTTTGGGAAAAATCCGAACATTAAAGTTTGTTGCAGGGTATGAGGGACTAATACTCGATCTTTCGATATTGCTGTTATTCAAATCGGCGTCTTCGCAAATCTGCTGTATGATTTTTGCCATTTCTTCAAAGGATTGCTTGTTGTTTTTAAAATCCACATCAAAGTTGTACATTTGGTAGTGGAAGTAGTTGGCTACATGGATAACCAAAGGCGTCAAAAGGGCAAGAACCGCTACGGTGATGGCGATTACCGTAAGGATGCGCTTGCGACGCTTTTTGGGGGTTGTTTCACTTCGTGCTGTTTCATTGCTCATGGTTTCGTTGTTCATATAGACCTCCTCTTAATTGTAAGTTCCCTGGAAGGGAATTGTAAATGATACTTTGGTAACAAAAGGCTTGGGTTGAACAGAGGCAGCTAAGCCGCTCCAATGCTGAAGAATATACCATTGTCTGAAACCGGGCACAAAGCCTGCTTGCATATTACCGTATTTTTTATCTTCAAGATCTGAAGTATCCAATCCGAAATGGTCATAAAAGGAAAAACGAAGGGTTCCTGAATACGAATTGCCGGATTTGTTGAAGGAAACAATTTCAAATTTGTTTCCGTACCATGAATCAATTGCCAAAGTTAATCCCGGGACGCCGTTGTCATGGCCATAATACGGTTCCTGCAATTCGGTTCTTCCGTTTGCGATTCCTTGAGCCATGGCATTTACCATTGGGTGCTGTCTTCTCAGTATGGGATTCGTCCACAAGTTTTCATCGTAGTATAACCCACTGATGTTCCCTGAATTTTGTGATAGATAATTATTCAGCAATCCTACAACTGCGTCAACATATGCAATAGTTTTTGGATGATTCACCACCGCAGAGGTCAAATCGTCATTAGAATAGTCTGTTCCTGTGCCATCAACCAGATGATCGATCATTTCTGCGAGTATATCGTTGAATGGCGAATCTTTCGAAAGCTGAGATTTAAAAAATGTGTTGATAATATCAATCCGATCTGCTACAGACATTTGTTCTTGCGTGTAATTATTTTTATACAAATCTGTCAGAGAAATCTTTGTGTCGCTTTGGAGAAGGGCACCTGTGCTTTTTTGACCATATTCCAAATCTTCTGCAATGATAGGTGTGATATCATTTATATCACTTGTGTTAGCAAATCCTTCTCGTTCTCTGTTTCGTGTTCTGTAAATCATCAACCCACTTGTGTTGATTTCAAATGCATGAGTCTTACCTGTTGGTATATGCCGGGCAGTAAATGTGAGATTTCCGGCATTTACAGCAGTCAGGGTCATTGCTGTACGATTGATGGTGACATTGTTGGATGAAACCAGAAAATCATAATCCGAAAAAGATGCCCAAGTAGGATTGGAAGGACTATGGTTATAGGTAGTAAAAGCCATGGTGTCGCCTATATTTAAGGTATAGGAATCCAAAACATCTGGTGAAGTTCTGTATTGTTCCTCTCCATATAGTCCGAATTCGACTAGTTCCTTATAATCCTCCTGCTTGCACAGTCTCCAGGAGGTGGAATCGTCTGTGGCTGTGCAGTGTACAAGGGAACCGCTGGAAGAGACACCCATGTACACGGTTTCGGTTTCATCCGAATCCTCATACATGGTGTAGGTACACTTAATGGAGTAGCCGCCGTTTGGAGAAGGGGTGATCTGAAATGTTTCGGTATCATCGAAAACTTCCTGCGGGACGAGCATGGGCGAGCTTGCCCCTGCGGTCAGGATGTAGTCCGGGTTTTCAAGGCTCTGGATCATATACTGACCGTCTCCGGCATAGCCGATGTACCATGCCATGCGGTTGCCCAGCGCTGCCTCGGTTCCTGCTTCCAACTGAATGCCGAGGAGGTAGTCCTGCTTCTGGGTCAGAAAGGTCTTGGTCTGGTTGTTATTGATGTAGTAAATGCCCGATTGGATGTAGCGAACATCCGCACTCTGGGTCATAATGTTTTCGTAGAAGCGCCAGACCTGATCCTCGTTGTCCTTTTCCAAGGACTGAAGCGCCACGCCGGTATCGGTGCGGGTCAGTGACAGAGTGGGATCCTCCGCAGAAAGAATCAGGTAGTCGTAATTTCTCATTCCCACGATGACCCATTCATCCTGTGTGGCACCGAACCGGGGCGTTTTGGTCCCTTCGTTTTCTGCAATGTACAGATAATTCAGATCGTAGGTGCCGAAAATTTTGAATCCGGTCTCTCCGGAAATCAGGTGGAAGAAGCCCCGGGCGTCCGGTTGGGTTCCGTACTCGTGAAGGGCGGGAATGCTGCTGTTATTCTGCGTGACCAGAATACGGATGGATTGGTAGTCACCGGCGAATTGGGGCTGGTAGGTGTCGGTAATAAAGAAGCCCTTATCGCTTTCGGCGTAGTCTAAGACTCTGGATTGCAGATATCCATAGGTGATGGTGAGAACGGGTTTCTGTCCGTCACCCGTTGCTTCGCAGGAATAGAACAGAAGATTCTCATCATATTCGTTTTCGGTCATCGTCAGCTTGTAGTACAGATTCTCTCCGTTCAATGCTCCTAAGAAAAATCCGGTGTCCAGCAGGTCATAGGTGAACTGCATCCATCCGTTCACATACTGGGTATCGATAGGATGAAGGGCGCTGTCGGGAACCTCGGCATTGCCGGAGATCAGGTCCTCAAAGGTACCGGTATACTCCATGCTGTACAGACTGAGGCGCGCTCCGGCTAAGCCGGAACTGCATTGGTAGGCATTCAGCCGCAATTCCGCCGCAAGAACGGGCAATTCCAGTGCATTGGGCAGATTTGAAAGCAGGATGTATGCCGGGGTGTTTTGCCCCAAGGTGAAACAGTGGCGCACGGTGCCGCCGGAACTGCTGATGACAGTCGAAGCGGTCTGAGGCGTGCATGCGGCGGTGATGGTGGGGTCAATGGTTACAGGGAAGGTTCTTTTTTCTGCGTTGAGCCAGCTTTCGTCTGCCGTAACGGTCAGGGTGTATTTCCCGTTGCCGTTGGAGGGTGTGAGCGTGTATTCCACTGCTTCGGAATATCTTCCGTCGGCATCGTACATGAAGGGTGCAGGGAGGATGTAAATCCTTTCTTCCCCGTCGTTCAAGGCGATGTCTCCGGTGTCGGTCAGGGAAGCCGTCAGATTGCAAAGCTCTAATTCAAAAATGTATTCATAGCTTTCCCTCGGGGCATTCACCACAATGTTTTCTTTTAAGTTGTCCCCCTGCAGGATATATTCGATGTCGGTCTGCGGCAGAATATTCCTGTAACCGACCGAGGAAACAGCCTTGGAAAGGGTGGAAAGCTCCTCCAGCTTGGTGGCTGCTTTTGTGTTGTCCGTGCCGTCCCGGACAACCGTGACGGGCGTTTTTTTCACAGCACCCGGAAGGGACAGTGTGATTTTCCGGTTCCCCTCGTGCAGGGTGAAAAGCGTACCGTTTCCGGTGATTTTTTTAGAGAATTTTATCCGTGCGTCGGCGTTTTCAACACCGTCTCCCTTTTCGGAGAGCCGGTTGTCGATCTCTGTATAGCCCTCTTGCCCGTCAGGACGGTGAACGGCTGTATCATAAACCAATGCCCGCACGGTGCCGTCAGACATCTGAATGTATTTGGTGTCTGCCTGCCGCAGTTCCGTCAATTCGTACAGTGCGGTCGGTTCCTCGGCGGCTTCGGGGGCGGAAGCCTCCGCAGAAAACTCTGCGGCGGCAAAAGAAAAATACGAAAGGGGAACCATGCCGGATAGCAAAAGCGCCAATGAGAGAAACAGTGCTAAGAGTGGAGTGCATTTTTGCGTAAGGTGTCTTTTCATCTTTGTTTTCCTTTCTAATTTTATTCTCGGTTTATGCACATTCTGTATCCATAGTCTTCACCTCCTTTTTCCCTATAGACGGCTTTTTTCATGAAAAGTCAACGGCATTCAAAAAAAACAGTGTTTTTTTTGAGCATTTTTTTAATATTGCACAACACATCCAACTATAGTTTACAATATTTGGTGTTTTTTGTCAATATTGTTGTGGAAAAAAATAAAAACAAACTGTTGCAATTTCTCAAAAAATATCTGCAACAGTTTGTTTTGTCCCCGCATTCAGCGGATTTTCCGTGCCTCCATGTAATAGCGTTTGTCGTTGGCATGACCCATTGAGAAGGTCTTGCGGGGCAGAGAGCCGTCCTGCTTGATGGCGTCGAACAGCTCGGATTTCTCCATGCCCTTGAACAGGAATCCGACGTTCCCGGAGGTTTTACAGAGGTCGTAGACCACTTCTTCTCCGTGGATATAGTCAATTTTTGTTTCCGGATGGGATTTCAGGAAGTCGTCCAAAAAAGGCTGAAGCGTGCCCACCGGCAGCTTGGCCTGGGGCTTGATCCGGAGAATTCTGGTGATTCCCGAAGTGACGAACTCAAATTCCTGCCCGTCCTCTCCCTCGTATTCGCCGCCCATGCGTTCCAAAAATGCTTTCAGCAGCTCTTCCTCGTTCACATGGAAGAGAACTCTGTAAATCGGCTCAAAGACGATCGCAGGATCGTGGATGTTGACCACTTCGACCAGTGCCTTTTGGGCAAGGGGACTTTGATTCAGCGCAGCACATTCTTTGGCGGTGGCTAAAGAATGGTTGCCGTCTCCCACGGCAAAGAGGAGCTTGTCGGTCATATTCTCCACCAGAGCATCCAACGCTCTGCCGACCTCTTCAACCTGCTCTTTGTTCAGGAAATACCCCTCAATGTGTCCGCCCTTCTGCATCAGTTCGGTGTTGTAGGCGGGGGTCAGCTCCTTTTTCTTTGAGGCGAGGGGCTCAATCACCGTGCCTTGGGGGTCGTCAATCAGGAGAAGCACATGGGGAAGCTCCAGAAAGGCGTCCTTACGGATACGGACTCTGGGAGGAATCCGCTCCACCACGGTCTGCTCGGTGGCACGGACCAGAGCATGACTGCCCTTTTTGTAGTCGTAGTCCTCCAAACGAATGCTTCCCACAATGCCATGCCGCACCGTACCGTCGCTCTGAGTGCGCTCTACATACACCATCGTGTCCGGGTGGCTTTCTAAAACTCCTGTGGCTAAGTACTCCTTCATGGTGTCGTTGATTTTGCGGATGCGCTCCTCCACATCCGGCTTTTCCAAATAGATTTCCGGCAGGGTGATGCGCAGGGCGGAGGGGGCGTCTCCCACAATTCTGTCGGTTTCGTCCCAGTAGTCCTGTTCGGAGGTGAACTGGTCGCAGGCAATTACCGCCCACTTTTCAAAGTCCTTTTTGGGTAGCAGAATGTCGGCTCCTGTAAAAGAATGTTCGGTCATTTTTGTGCTCCTCTCTTTTTCTGAATCTTTATGAATTCCGGGAAAATATCTGTTAAAATGTCTGTATACACCGCTTTTCGGCGTGAGCACTCACACCACGGCCTGCTTTTTCTCGGTTAGCAGGGTGATTACTCTGTAAAGGACGGGAACCAGCACCATATTGAAGCCGACCTCGAAAAGGAAATTTCCGCCCACTAAACCCAGAATGATATACTTTCCGACACTGGCGTAGCCGAGGGTACTTGCCCACTCGGTGATGGTGGGCATGAAGAAAATTTTGCATCCCAGAAGAAACACGCCGGTGTTGAGTACCGGGCAGGCCAGCGCTGCCAAGAGCAGGGCGGCCCATTTGTTCCATTTGGAGGCGAACCGATAGACCAGCCCGGCGCCAAATCCGGCCAGGGCACCCTTTAAGAGCACGGTCAATACCGTTCCAAAGGGGTCAATGGTCAAAAAGGCCGCCGCATCTCCCGAAAGAAGTACGGTCCCGCCAAAGACCAATCCGAGCCATGCGCCTGCCGGGGCCCCCAGAAGTGCACCGCCCAGCACCACCGGAACCAACACTAAGGACACCGAAAAGGTACCGAAACGAATGAACAAACCAAGAAGTTGTAAAATAATCACCAAAGCGGTGAGAATCCCCAGTTCTACCAGCTTTTTGGTTGAGATACTGTTTTTGGATATTCTGCTTTCCATGATTTTTATCCTCCCCCAGAAAACCGGGTGTTTTTATGCTTTTTTATTTTTGAATGTGTACCGAATGAATGCGCTTGCAGGCAGGCAGAGTCTTGTTCAGCCGGTCAATTTTTTCCTTGACCAAGGCAACCCGTCCGGAGGTGTTCGTATTTTCAAAGTACTCTTCCTCTAAGGTGATGTCGGCTGCAAGAGTCCGCTCGGCTCCTTCGGAATCCTTGTTGGCGTATACTTTTGCGGCCTTTACAAAGGGAAGGACCAAAAGATAGCTCTCGATTTCTTCCGGAAGAACGCTTCTGCCGCTCTTCAGAACGATCTCGTTTTTCAGCCGTCCGGTGATATAGAGCTGACCCATGTTGTTGAGTTTCCCGATATCTCCGGTGTGAAACCAACCGGAAAGCTCCACCAGATTGGCCGTCGCCCGGTCATTCTTGTAGTAACCGGTCATCATGGTGTCTCCCCGGACACAGATTTCCCCGGCGCCTTCTTCATCCGGATCGTCCAGCTTGATCTGCATACAGGGAAGCGGCAGCCCTGCCGAGGAAAAATCGTTGAGCTTTTCCCGATTTACCGAAATGGCAGAGGCACACTCCGAAACGCTGTAAAAGGGGAACACCGTAATGCCGATGTCCTCAAAAAACCGGGCCGCCTCCGGATTCAGCGGGGCACCGCCCACATAGATCCGGGAAAGATTTCCGCCGAGAGTTTCGTGAATGGCCGAGAAAAAGGATTTTCTTTTGTCTAAACCGACCTTGCGCATGGCGTTGCTGGTTTTTACAAGAGTTTTGAAGGTGTCGGTTCTCCCTTGCTTTTCAAGGGTATGAACCACTTTCTGCCAGATGTTTTCCACATAAAGAGGCGGCAGGAAGGTGTAACTCGGTTTGTATTCCTTCAGGTCCTTCTGAAAGGACTTCAGGCTGTTGTTTAAGCATACCGTGCTGTGACTGTGAAAAGAGGCCAGAATTCCGCAGATGAAATCGGTGGGTCGGTCAAAGGGCAGTACAGAGAGACATCGTTCCGACAAGGGAACCATCTGCAAAAAACTGATGATCGCTTTGCGCAAGGCAATATCGGAAAAAACGATCCCCCGAAGGCTGTCGCTGCTTCCGTTTTTGTAGAAAATCAAACGGTCGTCCTTTTCACCGGGACGCAGGGAAAGGAAGGCTTCCTCTCCTGCGGCAAGTGTCGTTTGTCCTTTTTCTACCAGCCTGTCATAGGAGCATATACCGTCATGCTCCTCATGCTCTTTCATTTGCAGACAAATATAGTTCTTGAGCTTGGGTAACTGCTTTTTGTTCTCTAAGAACAGTTCCGTGTAGGCACTGTCAAAAAAGACGGTGTCGCAGTCGCTGTGGTTGAGAATATTGATGATTTCCACAAAGGGCAATTCCCAATCCACAGGCACCAGCGTTTTGTCCGAACAAAGTACCGCCAGGTAAATCGATAAGGATTTGAAATTGTTGGGCGAAAGTACGGCTATGTGACCGCTTTTGCAGGGCTGACAGCAAATGCCGGTGCTGATCGCATCAATCGTCGAAAGAAGCTCGTTGTAGGTTACATCGTGAAATCCGCTGCGCTCTTTGAATTTTACGGCCACTGTATCACCCGAAGAATGCTGTGCGTCAACAAACAGCTGTCTGAAACTTTCTAAGTCGGAAACCTCATATAAAGAAGGAGTCTTTTTTGAAAAAAGAGCCATGTTCCATCTTCCTTTCTGCCAAAGGGCGTTGTTTCCATCGGAAAAACATTGGCATGAAGAGTGTATTATTTACTATACTTCTACAGTATACCATATTCAGAAGAAATTTTCAAGAGAACTTCTTTTTCTTTTTTTATAGAAAGAGTGAACTCAAAAGCTTTTCTTCCGGTCTGTGCGGAGCTTCCGGATTTTGGCTTGCCTGCTCTCCTTCCCATGTCGGTGTTTCTTGCAGAACTACCCCCTGTGGTTCAGCGCTCTTTGCAGGACTCCCGCCCTGCAACCCGGCGACCCCTTTTGAAAAA
>DPGD01000045.1 GCA_003522145.1 Clostridiales bacterium
TGGCGTGGTTTTCGATTACAAAAAGCCACCCTGCCGCAGGGCAGGGTGGAAAAACCACAATTTATAGCTCGTTTTTTGGTTATATCTCGTTTTTTGCGTGTCCGGGAATCCATTTTTTATGCGGATTTCCGCTGTTAAAAGCATTCGACCCGTGCTGTTTTTCGCTTTCTGTTTGGGCGCTTACCGTTTTCCTGCCCGTTTCAGAGCAATTACCGCCCTTGAGACAATCTCTTCGGCAGTCAGCTTATAGTATTTCAACAGATCATTCACAGAGCCGGAGCGACCGAAGGAATCCCGAATGCCGACCCGCTCCACGATACAGGGAGCCTCCTCGCAGAGTGCCTCACAGACCGCTGAACCAAGGCCGCCGATGATGTTGTGCTCTTCGGAGGTAACGATGACGCCGGTTTCCCTTGAGGCTTTTACGAGGATTTCCCGGTCAATGGGCTTGATGGTGGCCATATTGATGACTCTTGCGGAAATTCCCCTGCTTTTCAGAATTTCAGAGGCCTCCAGAGCCATTTCCACGGTGATACCGGTGGCGACCAGCGTCACATCGGAGCCCTCAACAAGCTGTACGCCCTTTCCGATGTCAAATTTGTAGGTGTCGGCATCAAAAACTACCGGTACAGCAGAACGACCGAAACGCATATATACCGGACCGTTGTGCTTGGCGGCGGCGAGAATGGCCAGCCGTGCTTCCACGGCATCGGCCGGATTGATGACCGTCATGTGGGGAATCGTACGCATAATGCCGATGTCCTCCAAGCACTGGTGGGTGGCGCCGTCGGCACCTACCGTAATTCCGGCGTGGGAAGCACAGATCTTCACATTCAGGTTGGGATAGGCGGCTGTATTGCGGATCTGCTCAAAGGCTCTGCCGGAAGCAAACATTGCAAAAGAGGAGACAAAGACGGTGTAGCCGGAGGCCGCAAGACCCGCCGCCACGCCGACCATGTTGCCCTCGGCAATGCCGGCGTTGAAAAAACGGTCGGGATAGGCTTTTTTGAACATCGCTGTTTTGGTGGAGCCGGAAAGATCGGCA
The DNA here is from genome assembly GCA_003522145.1 of Clostridiales bacterium. Lineage (GTDB taxonomy): Bacteria > Bacillota > Clostridia > Oscillospirales > CAG-272 > UBA11512. Next base: position 1,046 of record DPGD01000045.1, read on the forward strand.
TCCATCACCACAACCTTTTCATTCATTGCACCCAGTTCCACCAGTGTTTCGCCGTAGGCTACTCTGGTTTCTTTTTTTGTTCCGATTTCAGACATGATTGCTCTCCCTTCCGTCCTTGGCGGTCAGCTCGCTGACGGCCTGCTCATATTCTTCCTTCTTGGGCGCCACGCCGTGCCAGCCGGCTTTGTTTTCCATAAAGGAAACGCCTTTTCCCTTTACAGTGTCGCAGATGATGACATGGGGCTGTCCCTTGACGGTTTTGGCTTTTTCAAGAGCGTCATGGATGGCGGCAAAGTCATGCCCGTTGATGCGCTGCACAAACCAACCGAATGCTTCAAAGCGCTTGTCTATGGGTTCGGGGGAGAGAACCTCGGTGGTCTTTCCGTCAATCTGCAGACCGTTTGCGTCCACAAAGGCATAGAGGTTGTCCAGGCTGTAGTGCGAAGCGAACATGGCGGCTTCCCAGATCTGCCCCTCTTCCAGCTCGCCGTCACCGGTGATCGTGTAAACACGCAGGTCTTTCCGATCCAACCTGGCGGCCAGCGCCATGCCGCAGGCATTGGATAGCCCGATGCCTAAGGAACCTGTGGAAATATCCACTCCGGGCGTCTTGTTCATATCCGGGTGCCCCTGCAGCATACTGTCGATTTTTCGCAGGGTTTTTAACTGCTCTTTCGGAAAAAAGCCTTTTTCGGCAAGAACTGCGTAGAGTGCCGGTGCGGCGTGACCCTTTGAAAGAACAAAGCGGTCCCGGTCAACCCATTTGGGTTCTTCCGGACGCACCTTCATTTCCTCAAAGTACAGATAGGTCAGAATATCGGTGCAGGAAAGAGACCCTCCCGGATGTCCCGAACCGGCATTGTAGGTTTCTTCCAGTATACCGAGCCTGACATTTCTTGCAATGGCTTTGAGTTCTTCTATTCGACAACTGTCCATTTTGTGATCCTTTCGGCGAAGCATGGCTTCACATAAATTTACAGCTTATATTGTACACACAAACGGTCGGTTTGTCAAATGGTTTATTAGATTTTTCAAGGCTTTTTTTGAAATTTTATCCTGCGCTTGGCCTTTTCGTCCAAGGGAAACGGCGGTTGCATCGGGAAAATGAAAGCGGGAAATAGATCGGAGAATTTTTGCATATAGTATTTTGAAAGATGCCGACTTTTTATGCGTTTCAAAATTTGTGTCGGATAGGAAACGATATATGGAAACAAAAACCTGGCGCATAGAGGCTCCCGACGGGAAAACGCTCTTTTCCTTTTGCGCAGTTTTCCTTTCTGCGGAAGAAAAACATCGGGAAACCTTTTCCAAGCTCATCTCCTTTTATAAAACTCAGTTTGAGGGGGAATTCCGTGAAAAACTGCTGAAAAACTACCAAGAGAACCGGGATCCCGGAAAGAGGCTGCATGTTCAGCCGCTGAGATGTACTTTGGAAGGGGTACACAGAAACGGGGAAAAGGAGACGACCCTTCTTTTCAGACTGATGGTGAGAAGAGGCGGAAAGACGCTCTTCTTCAAAGAGGATGGCCTGAAATACGATGAAATCGAAAAGTTGTACGGAGGCACATTATGAAAGATAATAATACTTTTTATAAAGAAAAAAGGTCAAAAGAATAAAAATTGTCTATTGTTTTTTTGAGGACTTGATGGTATAATAAAAAAGGTTTTGTGATTTCCGGGTACTGGAAGCTCCGGAAATCTCCGACCGCAGAGAATCGAAGAAAGGGAAGAACAAAAGCGTGAAAAACAAAACGCCCGGTTATAAGCGTGTGTTCAATTTTGCGTATGTGCTGACCTTTTTTTCCCAGACTCTTTTTTCCTTTGCCGTCCCCTTCGTGCTTTTGGGCGGCGGAGGATATTTGTTGGAGAAAAAAGCGGGGCTTGGACATTGGGCATTTGTCTGCGGCATTGTGCTGGGCGCCCTTGCGGGGGTGTATTCCATGTTCCGGTACATTCTGGCCACGGTGGACTGGGCGTCCGCCACGGAGCGCAGAAACCGGGAGAACGACGGGGAGGAAAAACGGTGAGCAGGGAAGAAACAAAGAATCCGGTTCTGATGCAGGCACTGCGTGTTGCTCTTGAAACCCTGATCCTTCTGGGCGTTATGTTGGGTATTTTTGCTCTTTTGGGTCGCTTTTCCCTTGCGGTGCTGTACAGCGGAGCATTGGGCTGGTTGGTGACCAATCTGAACTTTTTTGCTATGTGCCTTTCGGTTCTGATTCACACATCGGACAGCACGGCAGGTGCGGCTCAGGCGGCGGCGAAGGTGCGGATTTCCTACACCCTGCGCACGGTGGTGATTTTTGTTGCGCTGTTTCTGCTTCTGAAGACCGGTTGGTTCCAGCCGGTGGCCTTGCTTGTGCCCCTAGTGTTTGTCCGCCCGTGCCTGATGGTGGATCAGCTTCTGTTTACGAAAGAAAAGAAGAAAGCCTTTAAAGCAGCGGTGGAAGGAACGGCCCAGGAAGTCGGCAAGGGCGAAAAGGAAGCGTTGGAAGCGGAAGAACAAGAAGAGGGAGAGGAAAAAGAGTCATGAGCTTTTCAGTTAGCGGACCGAAGATACTGTTCCGTATAGATTTGGGCTTTTTGCAGATTCCCATCACACAGACCACCCTTTCCTCTTTTGTGGTCATGGTTCTTTTGATGATCGCCTGCATTCTTTGCGGCAGAAATCTGAAAAAAAGGCCGGGCAAACGGCAGGTGATCGTGGAAAAACTGGTAACCATGCTGTACAACATGGTGGAAGACACCATGGGCGCCCACAATATGCGTTTTGCACCCTATATGGGCGTGCTCTTCCTGTCCTCTCTGTTCGGCTCTTTAATCGGAACGACCGGCTTTTTCAGATCCTCCACGGCAGATCTGTCTACGACGGCAACCTGGGCGATCATGACGATGCTGATCGTCTGGTATTCCAACATCCGGGAACAGGGCTTTTTCGGATGGCTGAAGAGCTTCACCGACCCCTTCCCCGTGATGACGCCGTTGAATATCATCAGCGAATTTGCAAGCCCCATTTCCATGGCCTTCCGTCATTTCGGAAATGTTGCGGGGGGCTTGGTGCTGACTTCGTTGATCTATGCGGCTTTGGCTCTGCTCAGTTCGGCGCTGTTCGGCTGGTTGCCGGGAATTCTCGGAAAGATTCCTTTTTTACAGATCGGTATTCCGGCAGTGCTTTCGGTGTATTTTGACTTCTTTTCCGGCGCCATTCAGGCATTGGTGTTCTGCCTGTTGTCGATGGTTTATATCGGCATTGCCAATCCCCCCAGAGATGCCTTGGGCAGGACAAGCTATCAGGCGGCGAAGGCGGCCAAGAAGGAGGCAAAGGCCGCAGCAAGGGCAGAGCGGAAGAAATGATCTGTTACTGCCCTGAAAACGGGCACAATAAAAAACGGGCACAATAAATTTCATATACAATAAAAAACAAAAAGATCTAAAAGATCCAGGAGGAAATGAAAAATGGAATTCAATCAGTATTTTGTGGATGCGCTCAAAGCAATCGGTGCCGCACTTTGCATGGGACTTGGTGCCATCGGTCCTGCATTGGGAGAAGGTAATGCGGTCAGTCACGCTCTGGAGGGCATGGCCCGTCAGCCGGAGGCGGCAGCAAACCTTCGTACCAACATGATTCTGGGTTGTGCAATCACGGAATCCACCGGTATTTACTCTCTGGTTATTTCGTTGCTGATCCTCTTCCTTTGATCCGGAGTATCGGACGAAGGGCAAAAATAAATGTCAGCGGCGTTTAAAGTGTAAGGAGTAGAACGATGACCTTGTATGACCAGAATGCGCAGCTTTGGGAAAGCACGGAAGTGACTGTGGGGGAGGGCACCCAAGAGCCGGAAACGGAGAGCTTTGTCAGTATCGATTTCTGGACGATGCTTTTCACCCTGGTCAACCTTCTGTTGCTTTTGGCTGTTGCGACCAAATTTCTTTTTAAGCCGGTCAAGAAAATGATCGACAGCCGTCAGAAGGAAATCGATGATTTGTACGGCGATGCCGAAAAGTCCAAATCCGAGGGTGAAGACTACAAAGCAGAATACGAGCGTAAGCTGGCAAATGCCGAGGCCGAAGGGGAGGAGATTCTCCGGAAGGCCACCGAGCAGGCCAAGAAAAACAGTGACAGTATCGTGAAGGATGCCCATAACGAGGCGGCGGCGATCAAGGAAAAGGCTCAGAGAGATATTGAGCAGGAACGGATCAAGGCGATCAATGACGCCAAAAACGAGATCGCCGGGCTTTCGGTGCAGATCGCCGAGAAAATCGTGGAGCGGGAATTCAAAGAGGAAGACCACCGGAAGTATGTGGATCAATTTGTATCGGATTTGGAAAAAAGCAGTGAAAGCAATTCCTGAACCGCAGGCTCGGTTCGGAACGGGGGAGCCGGAATGGAAAAAGCAGCAATAGAATACGGAGACGGCCTCTTCGAATTGGCAGAAGAGGAAGGAGCGGCGGAACAGATATACGAAGAAAGCAGGGCTATGCGCCGGATTCTTCTGGAAAATCCTTCCTATATCTCTCTGCTGAATTCCCGTGCGCTTCCGAAAGAAGAAAAAGAAGAAATGCTTGCCCGCTGTTTTCAGGGCAGGGTTCATCCCTACCTGTACAATTTCGTCCGTTTGATGAACGATCGGGGATATTGCGCCTTTTTGACCGGTAGTTTTGCTCGGTATGAGGAGCGGTATCTGGATGCAAACGGCTATGTGAAGGTGCGGGTCTATACGGCAAAGGCCCTGTCGGACGGGGAAAAAAGCCGGATTGAGCAGGCCCTTTCCAAAAAAACCGGAAAAAAGCCCTTGGCGGAATACAATGTGGATCCCTCTCTTGTGGGCGGTATCCGGGTGGAAACCGACGAACTGCTTCTGGAAAACAGTGTGAAGAGACACCTAAAGGAGTTGCGCGCACATCTCAGTGTGGCCATTACCTGAAAAACAGCAAGAAAGCTATGAAAGAGAAAGGAGTGTCTCGTTCCTTCGGGAAAGAGATGAAAACCGATGAATCTCCGTGCAGATGAAATCAGCAGTATCATAAAACAGCAGATTAGGGATTATGACAAAAAGACCGAGTGCAGTGAATCGGGAACCGTCATCGTAGTGGGAGACGGCATTGCCCGGGCACAGGGCCTTGAAAAATGCATGGCAAACGAATTGCTGGAGTTTGAAGGCGGCGGTTACGGGATGGCTCTGAACTTAGAGGAGTATACCGTTTCCATCGTGCTTTTGGATAATTCCGCCGACATTCGGGAAGGAACGGTGGTGAAACGGACCGGAAAGGTGGTTTCGGTACCGGTGGGCGAAGGACTGCTCGGTAGAGTGGTGAATGCTTTGGGTGCGCCCATCGACGGAAAGGGACCGGTTCAGTATACCGAATACCGTCCGGTGGAGCATCAGGCTCCCGGAATCATCAAGAGAAAGAGCGTTTCGGTTCCCTTGCAGACCGGGATCAAGGCGATCGACAGCATGATCCCCATCGGCAGAGGACAAAGAGAGCTGATCATTGGCGACCGTCAGACCGGTAAGACCACGCTGGCGGTAGATACCATTATCAACCAAAAAGGCAAGGATGTGCTTTGCATCTATGTGGCCATCGGCCAGAAGAACTCCACGGTGACCCAGTTGTATGAGAATTTGGCGGCGGCCGGAGCGATGAGCTATACCTGTATCGTGGCCGCTACCGCTTCGGAGCTTGCACCCTTGCAGTATATTGCGCCCTACGCCGGATGCGCTATGGCGGAGTACTTTATGGATAAAGGCAAGGATGTGCTGATCGTATATGACGATCTTTCCAAGCACGCCGTGGCCTACAGAGCCCTGTCCCTTCTGATTCGGCGTCCGCCGGGCAGAGAGGCTTATCCGGGCGATGTGTTCTATCTGCACTCCAGACTTCTGGAGCGGGCGGCAAGGGTTGCTCCTGAATACGGCGGCGGCAGTATTACCGCATTGCCGATTATCGAAACCCAGGCGGGGGATGTGTCGGCCTATATTCCCACCAATGTGATCTCCATTACCGACGGACAGATTTTCCTGGAAACAGAGCTGTTCCACTCGGGTATTATGCCTGCGGTGAATCCCGGTATTTCGGTATCCCGTGTGGGAGGAAACGCCCAGATCAAGGCCATGAAGAAGGTGGCGGGTACCCTGAAGCTGGTGTATTCCCAGTACAGAGAGTTGCAGTCCTTTGCCCAGTTCGGTTCAGACTTGGACGCAGACACCAGAGCAAGACTTGCAACCGGAGACCGGATCGTACAGATTCTCAAGCAGGATAAAAACGCTCCGGTTCCGGTGGAAAATCAGGTGGTTATTATCTATGCGGTGTTGAACGGATATCTGGACAAGGTGGATGCAGAGAAGGTGCACCTCTATGAAAGTCGGCTTTATGAATATATGGAAACCAAGGGTCGGGATGTGCTGGAGGCCATCCGGGACACTGGGGAACTGAAAAAGGAAACGGAAATGCGCCTGAAGGAGTTGCTGTCTGCATTTACGGCAGAATTCAGTGCGTGAATCGGAAGATTTGAGATTTAGGGAACGGTATGGGAATTTCGGAGAAAGCATTGAAACTGCGCATAAAAAGCGTAGAGTCCACCGAGCATATCACCAGAGCCATGCAGTTGGTGGCGTCCTCCAAACTGCGGCGGTCAACCGAACGCATGGAGGTGAGCAGAGCCTATTTCAAGGAAATGAAGACCGTATTTGCGGATCTTTATGAGAGTTGCGGAGGGGAACTGCCGGAGGGGCTTTTCACGGAGTCTCAAAAGGGTGATCGCTGTTTGGTGGTGATTGCCGGGGACAGGGGCCTTGCAGGCGGATACAACAACAATGTTTTTTCCCTTTCCTCCTCCGTGATGGCAGAGGAAAAGGGAAAGACGGTAATTCTGCCTCTGGGCAAGAAGTCCTATGAGTATTATAAAAAGCGGAATACCGAGCTGACCGGAAGAATGCAGAGCGTGGAGGAGATGACGCTTGAACGGTGTGCGGTACTTGGCAAAGAACTGGCAGAGGGCTTCAGAGCTGGTAAATACCGAAGCGTTTCGTTTGTGTATACCTCCTTCAAGAATATGCTTTCCCAGAGTGCGGGCGTTTTACAGGTTCTGCCACTTGTTTCCGAAAAGAAGAATGCGGTTTGCGCCCATCCCTTTATGGTGTATGAACCCTCTCCCGCAGAAGTGTTTGAAGCATTGATTCCGGAGTATGTGGCGGGTTTGCTTTACTGTGCTGTTTGCGAGAGCAGTGCCTCCGAGCAGGCGTCCAGACGCAATGCTATGGACAATGCCACGAAGAATGCCGACGAGATGATCAAGCAGTTGAGCTTGCAGTACAATCGGGCGCGGCAGGGAGCAATCACACAGGAAATCACCGAAATTGTGGCAGGTGCGGAGCAGTAGCCTGCGCCCGGCCTGCAGCAAGAGGTAAATTCTGCATGAAACGCAGTGCATTTTTGAGAAAAAACATAGAAAGGCACTATCAAAGATGGATAAACAAGCAGTAGGAAAGATCACGCAGGTTATGGGGCCGGTGGTGGATGTGCGCTTTCCTGAGGGACATTTGCCGGAGCTTCTGAATGCTCTGCACATTCAAAACGGCGAAGAAACCCTGACAGTGGAGGTTGCACAGCATATCGGTGACAATGTGGTTCGTTGCATTGCCATGTCCTCTACCGACGGACTGACCAGAGGCACAGAGGCTATAGATACCGGTGCCGGCATCAAGGTTCCGGTTGGTAAGGAAACTTTAGGCAGAATCTTCAATGTGTTGGGCGAGCCGGTGGATGAGAAGCCGGCACCGAAAGCCGAGGATTACTGGCCGATCCACCGTCCGGCACCGACCTTTGAGGAGCAGGAATCCTCGACGGAGATTCTGGAAACCGGAATCAAGGTTGTCGATCTGATCTGCCCGTATGCCAAGGGCGGAAAGATCGGTTTGTTCGGAGGTGCAGGCGTTGGGAAGACCGTGCTGATTATGGAGCTGATCAACAACATCGCCAAGCAACACGGCGGCATTTCGGTTTTTTCGGGTGTGGGTGAGCGCACCAGAGAAGGAAATGACCTATACAATGAGATGAAGGAATCGGGGGTTCTCAACAAGACCGCCTTGGTATACGGTCAGATGAACGAGCCGCCCGGAGCCAGAATGCGGGTGGCACTGTCCGGATTGACGATGGCGGAGTATTTCAGAGATCAGCAGGGACAGGATGTGTTGCTCTTTATCGACAACATTTTCCGGTTTACGCAGGCAGGGTCTGAGGTTTCGGCGTTGCTGGGCAGAATGCCTTCTGCCGTGGGCTACCAGCCCACATTGGCCACCGAAATGGGCGCTTTGCAGGAGCGGATCACCTCCACGAAGAAGGGTTCCATCACCTCAGTGCAGGCCGTTTATGTGCCGGCAGACGACTTAACCGACCCGGCACCGTCCACCACCTTTGCACATCTGGATGCCACAACGGTGCTTTCCCGTGCCATTTCTTCCCAGGGCATTTATCCTGCGGTGGATCCTTTGGATTCCACCAGCCGGATTCTTACGCCCGATGTTGTGGGGGAGGAGCACTACAGAGTGGCCAAAGAGGTCCAGAGAATTCTGCAGAAATACAATGAATTGCAGGACATCATTGCCATTATGGGTATGGATGAGCTGTCGGAAGAGGATAAGCTGACGGTCAACAGAGCCAGAAAAGTGCAGAGATTTCTCTCTCAGTCTTTCAGCGTGGCCGAGCAGTTTACCGGTATGCCGGGAAGCTATGTGCCTCTTTCCGAGACGGTTCACGGTTTTGCGGAAATTGTGGATGGCCGGTGCGATGATCTGCCGGAATCCGCCTTCCTCTTTGCCGGAACGATTGAGGAGGTCCGGGAAAGAGCCAAGGGAAAATGAAATGAACCAACCGGATGACCGGTGGTAGAAAGGAAAGACTATGAAGAGTTTCCGGTTGCTGGTGGTTACACCGGAGGGGGTAAAGTACGACGGCGAAGCGGTGCAGCTTTCGGTGCGTGCCTCCGGCGGATCCATGTCTGTAGAGGCCAACCATATTCCCCTGATTACGGCTCTTGAGAGCGGAAAGTGCCGGATTTATAAGGACGAAGGGAATTTCACCGAGGCGGAATGCTCCGGGGGACTTCTTTCGGTTGGAAAGGATCAGGTGCGGGTTCTTTGTAGTTTTTTCACCTTCAAATGACCTGCAAAAGGGAGCCGGGCAATGAACCGTCCGGCTCCCTTTGAATATGGAAATTCAAATTGACAAAATGCGCCAAATGTGCTATACTGCCTTCGTACTTTTGAAGAACTGTGAGGAAGGGAAAAATGAAAGGTTTTGTAAACTGCAATGTGTATATAGAAGGAAAGGGAGTTCAGAAATGCTCCGTCGGGTTTGAAGACGGAAAGATTGCCTATATCGGCAACGATCTTTCGGGAATTGAGCCTTTGATGGAGCTGAGTGAGGAGCAGGTGGTGGTTCCGGGATTTATCGACGAGCACATTCACGGTGCAGCCGGATGCGACGCCATGGACGGCACGACGGAGGCTCTCTCAAAGGTGGCCACGGCCATTGCCAAGGAGGGCACGGTAGGATTTTTGGCCACGACCATGACCCAGTCTCCCGAGAACATCGGCAGAGCCATGGTTGCCGTAAAGGACTATATGGCGGAGGATCATCCCGAGGGAGCGGCTGTGCTGGGACTGCATTTAGAGGGTCCCTTCATCTCCAAAAAGCATGTGGGCGCACAACCCCTGGAATATGTGGCGGAGCCTTCTGTGGAAACATTCAGAAAGTACAACGAGATGAGCGGAAACCACATCAAAATCGTTTCGATGGCACCGGAAGTGGAGGGAGCCGACGAGCTGATTTCCTATCTGTCGGCCAATGGAATCGTGGCTTCCATCGGGCACACCGATGCCGGGTATAAGGATGCGGTATGTGCGGTTGCCCATGGTGCGAAAAATGTGACGCACACCTACAACGCCCAGAAGGGCTTGCACCATAGAGAAATCGGAACGGTGGGTTCGGCCTTGCTTCTGGATGAACTGAACTGCGAGCTGATCTGCGATACGATTCATGTTTCGGTTCCCGCCATCAAACTGGTCGTCAAGAACAAGCCCCACAACAAGCTGACACTCATCACCGATGCCATGCGTGCCAAGCACATGCCCGACGGCGAATCGGAGCTGGGGGGACAATTGGTCATTGTGAAAAACGGGGAGGCCCGGTTGGTGGACGGAACCCTGGCAGGCTCCGTTCTGAAGATGAACAATGCTATCAAGAATGTGGTCACCCTCTGCGGAGTTTCCTTTACCGACGCTGTGGATTTTGCCACCATCAATCCGGCAACAACCCTTGGAGTTGCCGACCGGCTCGGTTCCATAAAGGAGGGCAAGGATGCCAGCGTGGCGGTTCTCAACCGGAACACCTTTGAGGTGGCCTTGACCATCCGTGACGGCAAGGTCGTTTATGAAAACGCATAAAGGACACCGCTGAAAATTCAGAGGTATCCGAAAAAGGGGAGGTTAAAAAATTCCTTCGGAATTTTTTAACCTCCCCGATGACATTGGTCCTGGCGGCTTTCGGCCTTTATTTTGCTCCAACTCCAGCGAAATTTCTACAAAATAAAGGGCAAAACCGACCAGGATTCCCTCAAGAATGCCGGAATTCCCACTGGCATTCTTGAGGGGCTGTAAAAAACATCGAGTTTTTTTATAGCCCCTTTATTCTTTGAGAAGGGCCCTGCGCTTTTTATAGTCGGGCATAAGCTGTTCAATCAAACGGTAAAACTCCTTTTGGTGGTTCATATATTTCAGATGGGCCAACTCGTGGACCACCACATAGTCCACCGCCTCCGGCGGATAGAGCAGAAGGAAGCAGGAAAAGGAAATCGTTTTTTTAGAGGAGCAGCTTCCGAAGCGGGTCTTGGCCTTGGTTATGGAGATCCTTTGGGGCTTTAAGCCCATTTTTTCGCTGTAAAAGGCAACTCTTTGAGGCAGAAGCTCTTTTGCTTTTACAACCAGGCGTCGGATTTCTTCCGGGTCTTCCGGATATTTCCGGCGTTTTTGCATTTGTTTTCTCGCTTTTTCGATCCAAAGGCTCTTTTCTTCCACAAAACATTCAATGCGTTCTCTGCTTGTGAAAAAAGGTGCCAGAACCAACAGTGAACCGTCTTTCTGAATTTGCAGAGCGAGAGTTCTTCTGTTTGAAAATCGGAGGGTATAATCCATTATTTAGCCTTTCTCTAAGGGAGTCCCTCCGTTTTTCACAGACAATCCCACCGGAATTACTTTTCTTCCGGAGATTCGTTATGTTTCACCAAAAGCGTTTCGATCCTGGAATTTTCAATCTTCTCTACGGTGACATCCAGATTTTTATAGTGGATCAACTGACCCTCTTCGGGAATGGATTCGGTTTCCCGCATGACCAGTCCGGCAAGGGTTGCCGGAATCTCTTCATCGTCCTCCTCGTCCACATTCAGCAGGCTGAAAAGCTTAACGGTTGCCATGGTGCCCGAAACCCGGTATTCATTTTCGGACAGCTGGACAATCTCTTCGTTGACCACATCCCGTTCGTCCCAGATTTCGCCCACCAGCTCTTCGAGAATATCTTCCAGCGTGACAATTCCCAGTGTTCCGCCGTATTCGTCCAGAACAACGGCCATGTGAGACTTGCAGGATTGAAGAATTTTCATCAAATCGGAGATTTTCATAAAGGGAGTGACCATTTTTACCGGTTTCACAATTCCGCGCACAGTCTTGTTGCCCAACATGACCTGCTCATAAAAGTCCTTCTGGTTGATGATGCCGAGAATGTTGTCGATCGTTCCCTTATAAATGGGCAGGCGGGAGAATCCGCTGCTGCGAAAGGCGTTGAAAATGTCTTCTTTTGTCTCATTCAGATCCACGGCGATCACATCCACCCGGGGAGTCAGCACATCCTGTACATCCAAATCGGTGAATTCGATCGCCGAGCGGATGATCTGGCCCTCATTCTCGCCGATACCGCCCACATTTTCCGCTTCGTCCACAATGTTCAATAAGTCGTCCTCGGTGAAGGTGTTGTTGCTTTTCACCTTGAAAAGCTTGAGGAGCATATTGTTCCAGCAGTCGAAAAGGAAGTTGACAGGGGTGAAAATGACCTGTATTCCGGATAGAAAACCCACCGAGAACATTGCAAATTTTTCGGGAGTTTCTTTGGCAAGAGTTTTGGGGGTAACTTCTCCGAAAATCAGCACTACAACGGTGGTAACGACGGTGGAAACCACTGTGGCCACAGAACTGTTTTTGATCAGATCTATAAAAAACAGGGTAGCGACCGAGGAAAGGGTGATGTTCACAATGTTGTTTCCCACAAGAACCGTGGAAAGAAATCTCGGGTAGTTGTCTAAAAGCTTCAAAACTTTTTTGGCTTGTTTATTCTTGTCCTGTGCCAAGGATTTGAGCCGTACACGGTTCGCGGAGTTAAAAGCCGTTTCGCTTGCCGAGAAAAAACCGGAAAAACAAAGCAGTACGATCATTGCAAGTAATAAGGGAATGTCCATAAAGTTCCTTTCAGTTTTAAACGGAGGCCGTTCTTAATTTTGTGCTGGGGATATACAAAGGGAGCAAAAAGCTCACCGATTGCCGAAAATGTGTGCTTTGACCAGTATGGGACGGATCCGGTAGGTATAGACCAAAGCAAATTTGGAGAGAAGCAGGTCGTAAATCAGAGTGATGAGAGGAGCGAAAAGCAGATAGGCGCCGATCAAGAGCCACTGAACCCGATTGAGCCCGAAAAGCCATACGGAATCAAACCATTCGGCCGCTTTTCCCGGTTCTACGGATATAAAACGGGATAAATCCGTTGCGATGGTGGAAAAGTCGATGTCGCCGACAAAAATTCCGAAAAAGAGAGTAATCATCAGTCCGAAGCCGGCACTGACGGCCAGCAACTTCAGCAGTTTTCCGAAAATCTTTTTCCGGATTTTTATTTCTATCAGCGCCTTGAATAGGGGGTACCAGCCGAAGATCAGCACATAGCAGATCACTCCGGAATTGGTGGGCATCAGCAAAAAAGCCAGAACCCCCGTAGCAAAATAGGAAAGAAGGGCAAAGAGCGCACCGTATTCTAAGCGGAGAATCCAGATAAAAATGGCGGCTAAAGAGGCAACAGCCAGATCCAAAGAGGCAAAGGGATAGGAAAGCAGGAGTGTGGCCACCCCGAGCGCTACAATGGCGGCTCCTCTGCTCACTTCGGAAATACCGAATTTGCCTCGGCTTTTTACGGTTCTTTTTTTCATTTCAACAACACCGGAACCGGTTTCCGCCAAGGCAGTTACAGCAACAGCTGGTGCAGAGAAGCGCTTCGCAGCAACCGGCATCTGTCGTATGGGCATCATTTCCGGAAGAGCGCTGCTGCTGGCGGGTATATGCCTCCCGGATACTGTTCAGCGCATTGCGGTACTCTTGATTGTTGGGCTCCATATAGCAGGCGGTTTCAAAATACTTCTGTGCGTCATAGAAATAGCCTTTTTTTGTATATACGCAGCCTTTCAGGAAATTCCATTCCGCCTCCCGGTCAGAAAGCGCAAAAATGTCTAAAAGTGTTTCGGCTTTTGAAATTTCGCCGGTATTGATGTAGCGCCGGATCCGGTCGTAGGTTTCTCTCGGGTCAAAATTTCCGCCGTACCCCTGTTCTTCTTTCTGGGTCTTGTTTTGTCGGATCTGTTTGATCTGGTTGTATGCTTCGTTGATTTCCTTCATCTTTTCGCCGGCCAACTCGGCCATGGGAGTATTCACATAGTTGTCGGGATGATATTTTTTGGCCAGTTCCCGATACGCCTTTTTGACTTCCTCATCGGTGGCGTCTTGGGAAATACCTAAAACCTTGTAAGGATCGGTCATGAAAATTCCTTTCTTTTTCCGGAAGAATTCAATGCGGAGGATATACTTTCGTGAAGTCCTTGACTGAGAATATTCAGGAGAATATTCCGGTATCCGGGATCAAAAACCGGAAGTCTGCGCAGCATCAGTTCCGCCTGTTCACAGTGGCAATCCAGAGCGGCAAGCAGGGCCTCTTTTTGGGGGGGGCGGTTCCCGAAAGGGTTAAAACGGCGGTTCTTCAAATCGCTTTCGTAGTCGTCGGCGGCATCTGCCAGATAGAGCCAGATGCCTACCTCCTTGGCTGTTTTTTCACCGGCAAGACGAATCAAAGGGTCGGAGATTCCAAAGGAAACGAGAGAAGAAAGCATTTCCGCCGAGATCTCTGCCAACTGTTCAGGCACGGCCGTTGGATCCTTTTCGGCCTTTGCAAGAGCTTCAAAGGCTTCTTTAACCTCATTTTCAGGCAGTGCAGTGTGCTTATTGGCCTTTTTCAGTGCGTGTTTGGCGTAAGGAAGCAAAACGGTTGCCCTTAGCCGCTTGAAAAAGCCTTCGTCACTGCGGTCATCCAGCAATTTATAGTAGAACAAAAGAGCCGAAGAAGCGGCGCAAAAAATCAACTGGTCGTTGGGAAGAGCCACATTGTGCAGATTCCTGTGGAAAAGCCTCCGTTTTCTTGCTTCAAAATGGGTGACTGTTCCTGTCAGCTCTGCCCGGAGCAGATAGAGAAAGACAAAATCATAGGAAAGGGCCAAAGCCGAAAGCCGTCCGGTATATTTCCGCTCCGTGCGGCAAAGGCCGCAGTATACCGCTTTATACAATTCAAATTCCTTGACCTTCAAATCTCCTTCCAGCGGTTTGATGTATCCGAACATAGCGCCCTCTCTTTCCGTATGATATAGTATATCTCATTTTTCCACAATTGTAAAGGGCATTTTGCAAGAAAACAAGTGTAGAATAACAGAGTTTTTTCAACCGGAAATAAACAAAAGGAAGAAAAAAACGAAAATCGGATTGACAAAAGAGATTTTTGGCGCTATACTGATAGGGACCGAGTTGTGCATTTGCGTAGCATCATGCCGAAAGGTATTGCTATGAGGAAAGTCCGGGCTTCACAGGGCAGGATAACGGATAACATCCGCCGAAGGCGACTTCCGGGAAAGTGCAACAGAAATAGACCGCCCGGTTTTCCGGGTAAGGATGGAAAGGCGAGGTAAGAGCTCACCGGCGTGTCGGTAACGCCACGCAAATGTAAACCCTATCCGAAGCAACACCGTATGTGGGTGCCGAAAGGCGGGCTTGCCCGGCCTATACCCACGGGTGGCACATGGTAACCAACCCATGGAGCGCTCCGGTAACGGAGCGTCACAGATAGATGAATGCAGCCCCGCAAGGGGAACAGAACCCGGCTTACAGACTCGGTCACAGTTTGGTTTCAGGGCTGCTGATGCCGTGAAAGTCCGGGGGCATTTGCCTTCGGATTTTTTAGTTTCAGAAGGAGCAAAGCATGAAGATTCCAATGAATTTTCAGGATCAACTGATTCTGGCTCCCATGGCGGGAGTGAGCGACTACAGCTTTCGGAAGCTGTGTGTGCTTTGGGGGGCAGATTACTGCGTTACAGAAATGATTTCCGCCAAGGCGCTGTGCTTCGGCGATCGGAAAACAGCGGTGTTGGCCCGGGTTCTGAAGGAGGAACTGCCTCTTTCCGTACAGATTTTCGGTTCCGAACCGGAAATTGTGCATAAGGCGGCGAAACTCCTGTCTACCGGTAATTATCCCCATTGCATGAGCGACTGCCTGCCCACCGCCATAGATTTCAATATGGGGTGCCCGGTACATAAAGTGATTTCAAACGGAGAAGGCAGCGCACTTCTGAAGGATGAGCAACGGGCAAAGGAAGTGTTGGAGGCTTTGGTGGAGGGTTCGGCATTGCCGGTAACGGTGAAAATTCGGGCAGGCTTCGATTCCGCACACCGGAATGCACCGGAAATAGCCGCCATAGCGGAGAAGGCAGGAGTTTCGGCTGTCTGCGTCCACGGCAGAACGAGAGATCAGCTGTACCGTCCGGGAGTGGACTATGAGATCATCCGACAGGTCAAACAGACGGTGAGCATTCCGGTTATCGGCAACGGAGACATCTTTTCGCCAGAGGACGCCTTAAGAATGAAGGAAAAAACCGGTTGCGACGGTCTGATGATCGCACGGGGAGCCTGCGGCAATCCCTTCCTTTTTTCTTTTGTGAAGGCGGCACTCCGGGGACAGACCTCTCGGGAGGTGGGTGTGGCGGAACGGATGCAGACCGCCAAAAAGCATTTGGAATGGCTGATTGCCGATAAGGGAGAGCGCACCGGGTTGTATGAAGCCCGAAAGCATATTGCCTGGTATATCAAAGGCTTGCCCGGCGCCCCTGCTTTCAGAGACAGAATCAATCGGACGGACAACCTGGAAGAGCTGTTTGATATATTGAATTGCATTACGGATTGTTCACAAAAACTTAACACACAATCCGGCATACATACTTGATATTTCGTCACATTTTCTGTATACTTACCAAGGAAATTATGAATTTTGCGCTATAACTGTTAAAAATTACAAAGAAAGGTTATTCATTATGAAAAAACTGGTAGCATTCATTCTGACTCTTCTGATGCTGGCTTCCGTCTTCGGAGCCTGCGGAAAATCGGTCACGACCGCAGGAAACACCGAGACGACCTCCGATGGAAATGAGAAAAGCACTTCTGAAACGACCACGCCGGAATATGAGGACATCTATGTGGATGACGATGACCGTTCGGATGTTCCGGTGATCGTGGAGCATGAGATGCTGCCGGAGGAAAAGATTCCTTCCAGCTTTTCGCTGATCGGCACCACCCATCTGCCTCCCATCGACAATCAGGGATCCTTGGGCACCTGTGCTTCTCAAAGCATTACTTATACCCAGCTTACCAATGCCGTTTCCAGATATTTGCATTCCAAGGATCCGGACATCAAATGGGATCCTTCTTCGGGCGACGAAAAAACTATTTTTGCACCGAAGTTTACATACAATTTTTCCGGTTCCGGCACGGCGTGGGTTTATAATATTATCAAGGACCACGGCGCTCTGACCCTGGACAGATGCAAATTTGCCAGCAACAACGGATACAAATTTGGAGACCAGTCCTACAACCGGGAGAAGCAGACGATTTCCTGGCCTACCAACAGCGGGGATATGGAAAAGGCGCTGAACTATCGGATCAACGATTACGAGCAGATCTGGCTGAAGACGGTCAGCGATAAGCTGACGACCAGCGACGAGGGCAAGGATTTGCTTTACAAGATCAAGGATGCCATTGTGCAGGGCAATGTGGTGGTTACCGGCGGATTCTCCAGCAGCTGGCGGTATTTGTCCCAGAGCGATATTAAAAGGAGCGGTCTGGACGCTGACAACGATATGGTTGCAGTCTGGTGTAACGGAACCAACGGCGGGCACCAGGTGTCCATCGTAGGTTATGATGATGACTTTACCTGTATTTTCGACGGCGTGAAAATGAAGGGCGCATTCAAGGTGGCCAATTCCTGGGGCAACTGGGGGGATAACGGCTACTTCTGGGTCATGTATGATGCAGTGAACAGGGTCTCGGCACACGAGGAGCTGAACGACAAGAAAAAGTATGAGAACCGGACGGTGGCCTTAGACCAATTCTGCTTTATCTATTGGGAAAAGGATATAGTGGCGGAAATGCCTCAGGCCTATGTGACCCTGAAGCTGAGCGCCAAGAACCGGGAAGGCTTTTATGTGGAACTGAGCCGTACCGATTCTACCGATACGGCCAAGGCCTACATTCCCTATCTGTTTACCTACGGCGACAATTTCGAGGGTATTCACAGCCACAGCTTTTTTAAGGACGGCGAGAGTACGGTGACTTTCGGCGGTACGGTGGACGCAAAAAAGGCTGAAACGGGGTATATGACCTTTGGGTATAATACATTGACCGAGAGCGCATGCTCCTTTGAGGACTTTTTGTGGGGGTTGAATCTGACGGTGATCGACGGTCCCGTGACGATTGAGAAGATCAGCCTGTACGACGGAGACGGAAAGCTCCGTGCGGAGATTGTTCCTCCTGAAGAGAGCAAAACGGTCAGCATGGGTGCCGTCAGCTTTGTGTTTGACGCAGGAAGCGACCCCAAATCCAACCACGATGTGGGCTCCTATAAATTCAAAAACAGCGCTTCCGGTCTGTATATCTCTCCCGATGCGGATTCGGCTCTGCGGATTTCCTCCGACAGCAATCCGCTGAACGCCACCGAGCTTGAGGTACAGTTTGATCTGGTGAACAGAAATCATGTGATTCATCTGGGCGGAAAGCAGTATATTCTGGATATTCGGGACAAGACGATCGCAGACGGCGTGGATGTCAAATTCAACGCATACAACAAGCGCAGAAACACCCAGACCTGGAAGGTGGTTCGATTGGAAGACGGCAGTTACAACATTCGTCTTGCCGCCGATACACGCTATGCCCTTGGTATGGTGGACGGAAAGCCGGTTCTGGTTTCGGGCGTGGGAATCCGTGACTATGGCAACTGGATCCTCGAAAAGGCGGGAAATGAGAACATGACCGTGACCGTGCGCTGCAACAGCAACGGAAAACTGATGGCGGAAGGCCGTATTCCTACAGCCGACAAAGAGGAGTCGATTACCGTAACCGCCTACTCCTCCTCCGGCGAAAAGGTGAACAGCTGGAAGGTTCAGGGAGAAGGAGAATTGCGCACCCTTAGCTATGAGCTTACCGGTCTGACAGCGGGAACCTATTGCTTCACATTCACCGACAGCAAAGGAAAAGAGGTTTCGGCTTCCTATATTGCCTTGGTAAAGTAAATTTCCGGAAGAGAGAGCAAATAGAATTGCAGGCAGGACTGTGTGGATCGGTCTTTCGATCAGGCAGTCCTGCTTTTTTGCCTTTTTGTGTCCTGCTTTTCAGAGGAGGGACCTGAAAAACGGACATAAAAAATATTGCATTCCGCAGAATATTGTGGTATGATAAGTCGATGAAACCGAGTGAGGTGGAGCAATGAGCGATTTGGAAAAGATCCGATTTCTGCGGCAACAGGTGGAGTATCACCGGAGAAAATACTATCTTGAGGACGCACCGGAAATTTCCGATGCGGAATTTGACCGGATGTATCGGGAACTGGAGGAGCTTGAAAAGGCCCATCCGGAGTTTCATGATGAGAATTCACCGATTTACCGTGTAGGCGGGGTGGCATTGGATAAATTTCAGAAGCACATCCACACGGTACCCCTGAAAAGTCTTTCGGATGTGTTTTCCTTTGGGGAACTGGAGGAGTTTCTTTCAAGAACCGCCGGATGCGGTAACTACACGGTGGAGAAGAAGATCGACGGACTGTCGGTGGCCTTGATCTATAAGGACGGTCGGTTTGTTTCAGGCGCAACCAGAGGAGACGGAGCGGTCGGAGAGGATGTGAGCGGCAATCTGCGCACTATTGCTTCCATTCCCATGACCATTCCCTATACCGGATATCTGGAGGTACGGGGAGAGGTCTATATGCCGAAAGCCTCTTTTGAGAAGCTGAATGCCCAACGGGAAAATGCGGGCGAGCCCTTGTTTGCCAATCCCCGGAATGCCGCCGCAGGTTCTTTGCGGCAGTTGGACCCCAAGGTGACGGCCAAGCGGAATCTGGACATTCTGGTGTTCAATCTGCAAAAGTGCGACAGAAGCTTTGAAACCCATGCCCAGACGCTGGATTTCATTTCCTCCTGCGGTTTTCATGTTTTAGATTACCGGGTGGCTCAAAACAAAGAAGAGGTGGAAGAAGAAATCGAAGCCATCGGTCGGGAGCGCCAGGGACTTTCCTTTGATATCGACGGTGCGGTAGTCAAAATCAACGATCTGGCCATGAGGGAAAAAATCGGGGAAGGCACCAATGTTCCGAAATGGGCAGTCGCCTATAAATTCCCTCCGGAGCAGAAGCCCACCAAGCTTTTGAGCATTGAAGTTCAGGTGGGGAGAACCGGAGTCTTGACACCGGCGGCCAATCTGGTGCCGGTAAACCTGGCCGGCTCAACGGTCAGCAGGGCCACTTTGCACAACATCGACAATATCCGGGAAAAGGACATTCGCGTGGGCGATACCGTGGTGATTCAGAAGGCGGGCGACATCATCCCGGAGGTGGTTTGTTCGGTGAAGGATGAGGCCCATTTTGCCCGTCTGGTTTATGAAATGCCGGCGGTTTGTCCTTCCTGCGGGGAAAAGGTCATCCGCATCGAGGGAGAATCCAAGACCATGTGCACCAACAGCGCCTGCCCGGCGCAAAGGCAGAGGTCCATTGAACATTTTGCATCCAAAGACGCCATGAATATTGAGGGATTGGGGCCTGCCGCCGTCAAAGCGCTTTTGGATTCTCGATTGATCTCCACGATTTCGGACCTGTATACGCTGGAGGAAGGTCAGTTAATTTCCTTAGAGCGCATGGGGAAGAAATCCGCCGAGAATCTGCTATCCTCCATTGAAAAGTCCAAGGAAGCAGGATTGGCCCGGCTGATTTATGCTCTTGGTATACCGAATGTGGGCGAGAAGGCCGGAAAAGCTCTTGCAAAGGTCTATGGGGACATTGAAAGGCTCTTTTGTGCCACAAAAGAGGAGATTTCTGCCATTGAGGATTTCGGCGCTGTGACGGCTGAGTGTGTTGTCAGTTATTTTTCTCACCCCCAGACAAGGATGCTGATCGAAGGGCTCAAAAAAGCCGGTGTAAAGACCAAAGAGGAGCCGGTTGAAAAGGGCGGAGCCTTTGAAGGGAAGACCTTTGTGCTCACCGGCACTTTGCCGACCCTGAAGCGTGCACAGGCGGGGGCACTGATCGAGCAGTTGGGAGGAAAAACCTCTTCTTCGGTGTCAAAGCTCACCGACTATGTGCTCGCAGGAGAGGAGGCAGGCTCCAAGCTGACCAAGGCCCAAAGCCTGAATATACCGATCATTGACGAGGAGACCTTTCTCGAAATGATTGAAAAAGCAAAGGAGCAAAGCAAAAATGCTGATTGATCATGTGAAGATCTATGTGAAGGCCGGCGACGGCGGAAACGGAGCCGGTTCCTTCCATAGAGAAAAATATGTAGCTCAGGGAGGCCCTGACGGAGGCGACGGCGGAAACGGAGGGAATGTGGTGCTCTATGTGGACACCGGGGACAATACCCTCTTAAAATACAAGTATAAGCACAAGTTTGTTGCGGAAGGCGGGGGCAACGGCAAGGGAGACAAGTTTCACGGAGCCAACGGCGCCGATTTAAGACTGCCGGTTCCGCCCGGAACGGTGGTCAAGGACCCTGAAAGCGGTCTGGTCATCAAGGATTTGTCCGACCCTACGGAAGAGTTTGTGCTTTGTAAAGGCGGGAAAGGCGGATGGGGCAACCGGCACTTTGCCACGCCCACAAGGCAGGTTCCCCGTTTTGCCAAAAACGGCATCAGAGGCGAAGAGCGGGAGGTGCTCTTGGAGCTGAAGATGCTGGCAGATGTGGGGTTGGTGGGCTTGCCCAATGTGGGAAAATCCTCGATTCTTTCAAGAATCAGCGAGGCAAGACCCAGAATTGCCAACTATCATTTCACCACGCTGACGCCCAATCTGGGGGTGGTGAGAACCGGAGAAGGAAAGGGGTTCGTGGCCGCAGACATTCCGGGACTGGTGGAGGGCGCCTCTGAAGGAGTCGGACTGGGACATGATTTTCTGCGACATGTAGACCGCTGCCGGTTGCTGGTTCATGTGGTGGATGTGTCTATGGCGGAGGGAAGAGACCCGGTCACCGACATAGAGACGATCAACAGGGAACTGCTTTCCTACGATGAAACGCTGGCCGCCCGCCCTCAGATCATTGCCGCAAACAAGTGCGATGCTATTGATGAAGAACTGTTTGACCGGAAGGCCTTTGAAGCCTATGTCAAGGAACGGGGATGGCAATTGATTTATGTGTCGGCTGTCACCGGAAAGAATGTGGATTTGTTGGTTTCCGCCGTTTCCAAAATGCTGGAGGAACTGCCGGAAATGGTGGTTTACGACAGCGAACTGGACATTCATGCACCGGTCCTTCCTTCGGAAGATCAGCGAAAGCTGGATATTTGTCAGGAAAACGGAGTGTTCTATGTGGAGGGCGAGTGGCTCTATAACCTGATGGGCTCGATCAATTTTGATGACCGGGAGTCTCTGATGTACTTTCAGAGAGTATTGCGCACTGCGGGAGTAATCACCGCTCTGGAAGCCGCAGGATGTGAGGACGGAGATACGGTCAGTATGTACGATTTGGAATTTGATTTTGTAAAATAAAGAAAAACTGTTGCATTCAGACTATGAATGTGCTACAATATGGGGGTAGAGAACAAGGAGGTTCAAAAAATGAATACACAACTATTATTTGAAGAGGCAGCGGCTGCTGCAGAGCAGACCGGCAGCTCTTCCGGTTCCGGCTTTTGGACGACGATCCTTACCTGGCTGACCCAGACAGGACTTCGGTTCCTGATTGCCATTGTTCTGCTGATTGTGGGTTGGATTCTGATCGGAAAGATTGCCGATAAGGTTGCCAAATCCAACAAGATTCAGAAGTACGATCCGATGCTGGCAGATTTTGTGGATAGCGGCATCAATATTGCCGCCAAGATCCTGCTGGTCGTGATCTGCGTGACTATCATGGGCGTGCCCAGTGCCTCCATTGCGGCCTTGATCGCCTCTTTTGGTGTGGCGATCGGTCTGGCGCTTCAGGGAGGGCTGTCCAACATTGCCGGCGGAATCATGTTGCTGATTTTCCGGCCCTTCAAAATCGGAGACTATGTGGTTTCCGGAAGCTACGAAGGAACGGTTACCGGGATCAATATCTTTTATACCACCATGCGTACCGTGGATAACAAGAAGGTGTTGCTGCCGAACGGAACGCTTTCCAATGCGGCGCTGGTCAATGTGACCGCCGAGGATACCCGCCGTGTGGATCTGACCTACACCGTCAGCTTTGAATCGGACTTGGAGAAAACCAAGAAGGTGTTGCAGTTGGTGGCCAATTCGGACAGCCGTGTGCTGAAGGATCCGGCAGTATCCGTGGTCGTGGGCGACTATGCAGATGGGGCATACAAGGTTTCCGTTCGGAGCTGGTGCAAGACCAGCGACTATTGGGATGTGTACTTTTCCATGCAGGATAAGGTTCTGGCCGCATTTGATGCCAGCGGAATCGTTCTGGGACATCCGCACCTCAATGTGCATCTGGACAAACCCGAAAAGTGATTATAAGGCAAACAAAAGGGGCTACAGCAGACGGGGAGTCTGCGGTAGCTCCTTTTACAGTTCACAATAAAAGACAAATCAAGGGCACGGTCACAATGCTGGAGGCGGTGCCCAGCAAAACCATGTTTGCGGCCGATTCCTGACCCTGCCCTAAAATTTCGGCATAATTCTGAACAAGGCTCGCAACAGGGCAGGCACAGAGAATAACCAAAGTGGTTTTCAAGGCATTGTCCAAAGGCAGGAACAGAAGGATCAGAAAAACCAGAAGCGGATACACGATCTGATTGAGAAATACTGCAAAGTATTGCCTCCAATTTCCGAAAATCCGACGGAAGGGAATGGTTGCCAAACGCATTCCGAGAATCATCATGCAAAGAGGAGTGGACATTCTGCCGACCAGCGAGATGGCGTCAAGAAGCATATCCGGAATGGTGAATTCGGTAAAATAGAAGGGAAGGGCAACAAGAAAGCCGATCGTGTTGGGGGTGATGAATATCTTTTTTAGCGAGATGTACTTCCGGTCCAAAGAAATGATATAAAGTCCCAGCGACCAGCCGATCATATTCATGCCCAGAGCGAAAATGCTGGAATAAATCACCGCCTCCGGGCAGTCCGGAAGAAGTTTTTCAAGAAGCGGTACGCCAAAGAAGCCGCAATTGCTGAACACAGAGGCCACACAGACAAGCCGCCAGAGCACATCGCTCCTTTTTTTTCGGAAAAGCTGAAAGCAGAGGAGTATCGGAAGGGTCTGGAGCACCAGAGACAAAAGGAAGCACCAACCGAAGTTTCCGAGAGTATCCGGGGAGTATTTGATCTTTCCGAAGGTGTAAATCACCAGGCATGGCTGACAGACATACAAAAGAACCTTGGAAAAATTCACAATATGGTCGGCTTTGATCGAGCCTGTTTTTACTAAAAGAAAGCCGGGGAAGGCATAAAGAAGCATCACTGCCACGGCAGAGAGCGTGATGAAAAAGCTCATGGTTTTCCGGCTGACAACAGCCTGTCCTTTCTTTAAATGGCACGAAAGAAACACCGAAGGGTATTCGGTGTCTCTCGGTTCCGTTTCGTCTGGTTTCCTCAGCTCATGCTGCAGATATACCGGGCCACATGAACTCCCGAAGCAGAAGCGTGGGAAAGGGAATGGGTGATACCGCTGCAATCGCCGATCACAAAGAGTCCCTTGTGGCGGGTTTCCAGATGTTCGTCAATCTCCACTTCCATGTTGTAGAATTTGACCTCCACACCGTAAAGCAGAGTGTCCGGATTGGCGGTTCCGGGCGCAATCTTATCCAGTGCATAGACCATCTCAATAATTCCGTCCAGAATTCTTTTCGGGATGACCAGAGAAAGATCCCCCGGAGTGGCCGACAGGGTGGGGCGCACGAACCCTTCCGCAATGCGCTGTTCGGTACTGCGCTTGCCGGCTTCCAGATCTCCGAATCTCTGTACGATCACGCCGCCGCCAAGCATATTGGACAGCCGTGCGATGCTTTCGCCGTAGCCGTTGCTGTCTTTGAAGGGGGAAGAAAAATGCTTGGCCACCAACAAAGCGAAGTTGGTGTTTTCGGTTTGCTTTGCCGGATCCTCGTAGCTGTGGCCGTTTACCGTCATAATGCCGTTGGTGTTCTCGTTTACCACAGCACCTTTCGGATTCATACAGAAGGTCCGCACCAGATCCCCGTATTTGGCGGTTCGGTAGATGATCTTGCTTTCGTACAGTTCATCGGTCAGATGGGCAAAAACCTCGTAAGGCAACTCGACCCGTACGCCGATGTCCACCCGATTGGAATTGGTGGGAATTTCAAGGTCTTTGCAGACATCCTCCATCCATTTGCTTCCGCTTCTTCCGCCGGAAATGATGCACTGCTTTCCCTCAAATGCTTCCTTGTTGGTGTAAAGACGGTAGCCGGAATCTGTTTTTTCCACCTTTTCCACGGTAGCGAGAAAATGAAAATCCACCTTGTCCTTCAGAGTGTCGTAAAGGTTCTGCAGGACCACATAGTTGATGTCGGTGCCCAGATGCCGGACGGAGGCATCCAGAAGGTGCAGGTTGTTCTGCACGCAAAGAGTTTTGATTTTACTGTTGGAGGTCGAATAGAGCTTGGTGCCCAGGCCTCCCATGTTCAGGTTGATTTCATCCACATAGCGCATGAGGGAAAGGGCTTCGTCCTTTCCGATATACTCATAAAGGGTGCCGCCGAAATTGTTGGTAATGTTGTATTTCCCGTCAGAAAATGCGCCGGCACCGCCGAAGCCGTTCATGATGGAACAGGGAGAACAACCGATGCAGTTTTTGATTTTTTTGCCGTCGATCGGGCATTTTCGACCCGAAAGAGGTCTTCCTGCTTCCAAAACCGCCACCTTCAAAGAAGGATTCAGCTTCATCAATTCATAAGCAGAGAAAATACCGCCGGGACCGGCGCCGACGATCATCACATCGTAAAACATAGTTTTGCCTTTCGTTTCTTCGGAATTTATCCGTGGTATAATTTTTTGATTTGATATTTGGGATCGCTTGTCTGGTGAATGCCTAACTTTCTATAGGTCTTCTCGTCTACAGAGGACAGGATGGTGCTGAAATGGGCATCGCAACCGCGCAGCTTGTCCAATTGGGCTAAAGCTTTGGCGGCCTCCGGGTTGGTCACCGAGGAAATGGACAGCGCAATCAGAACCTCGTCAGAGTGTAAGCGGGGGTTGTGATTCTTCAGATGTTGAACCTTCAAAGCACAGATCGGTTCTAAGGCCTGTGGACTGATCAAATCGGTGTCCTCGTCAATTCCGGCAAGGCGTTTGACCGCATTGAGCAGAAGAGCTGCCGAAGGCCCCAGAAGAACGCTGTTCTTGCCGGTGACCACTTTGCCCGTGGGCAGGACCATGGCTCCGGCGGGAGCGTTGGTTTCTGCGGCTTTTTTCCGGGATGCCTCAATGGCGGGACAGATGCTGTCATCAATTTTGAGCTGTTGCAGGAGCAATTCCAGCTTGTTTTTCTGACTTTCGGCTATTTCTCCCTGACGGATGGCAACCTGGGTCTGGTAGTAGCGGCGGAGCACCTCTCTTTTGGAGGCTTCCGAAACGGCATCGTCGTCAAAAATGCAGAAGCCGGCCATGTTTACTCCCATGTCGGTAGGAGAAAGATAGGGAGAGGTTCCCGAAATTTTTTCCATCATGGCCTTCAGCACCGGAAAGATCTCCACATCCCGGTTGTAATTCACGGCCAGGGTTCCGTGTGCCTCCAGGTGGAAGGGGTCAATCATGTTCAAATCGTCTAAGTCGGCGGTGGCTGCCTCGTAGGCGATATTTACCGGATGCTTCAGAGGAAGATTCCAGATGGGGAAGGTTTCAAATTTGGCATATCCCGCCGAAATTCCCCGCTTGTTTTCATGATAAAGCTGGGAAAGACAGGTGGCCATTTTCCCGCTTCCGGGACCGGGAGCTGTAACCAGAATCAAAGGCTTGGAGGTTTCGATGTACTGGTTTTGGCCGTAGCCTTCATCGCTGACGATCTTTTTCACATCGTAGGGATAGCCCTCGATGGGATAGTGAAGATAACTGCGGATTCCTAAGGAATTCAGCCGTTTGATAAAGGCGTCGGCCCCCGGCTGATGGGTATACTGGGTGATGCATACACTGCCCACCAGAAAGCCTAAGGCGGTAAATGCGTCGGTCAAACGCAGAACATCGTCATCGTAGGTGATACCCAGATCTCCCCGCTTTTTGCTTTTTTCAATGTCGCCGGCATTGATGGCAATGATGATTTCAATTTCGTCCTTCAATTGGGAGAACATCCGGATCTTACTGTCCGGTTCAAAGCCGGGGAGAACTCTGGATGCATGATAGTCATCAAAAAGCTTCCCGCCCAGCTCCAGGTATAATTTTCCGCCGAACTGTCCGATGCGCTTTCGGATACAGTCCGATTGCATTTGCAGATACTTCTCATTGTCAAAGCCAACTCTCATGTTCCCCTCCGTCATGTACAAAACGCTCCGAATCAGTATACCATACTGAAGAAGGAAAATCAACTTTTTTTTGAAATCTTTTGAGAAAAAGCAGAAAAACCCTTGACAAGTGTAAATATTCGTGTATAATATAACTGTTGCGTCTTTCGGGACCAACAGAAGGGTATGCGAGAGTGGCGGAACTGGCAGACGCGCACGTTTGAGGGGCGTGTGGTTACACCGTACGGGTTCAAGTCCCGTCTCTCGCACCATATCGAGTGTTCATAACGGATTTGAGTTATGGGCACTCGATTTCTTTATGTTAAGTAGTTATTTTCGTTCCTTTTATGTATCGGAGCAGGTTTGCCTGCTCCTTTTTTGTTTTGTCTTAGCAAAGCGGTTATGCCGTTAGATATTGTACGGCTACGCCCTTTCGGGTCTCTGCTGTGTGGATTCGTTTTCTGTCACCGCCGGAGATTTCGATATATCCCACAAAGCGGTAGTAAATCATTATACGCTGTGTTCGATTCTTGCCTGTCCCTTCTGTCTCATAGACTTCAATTCGTTCTATGAGTTCGTGAAGCAAGGCAGGTGTCAGTTCTTTCATCTCCATAAACTTGCGAACGGCAGAAATAAAGCTCTCTTTGTTGCGGTTGTTCTCGGCAAGCCGGCGTAACCGCTCCTTGTACTCGGCAATCTTGGCTTTCAGTTCCATTCGCTCGACCTCGTATTTGTGGGATAATTGCATAAACCACTCATCGGTAACTTTGCCCGCGGCATTGTCTTCGTAGAGCTTCTCATAAAGACTTGCCACACGCTCATTTCTGACAATCGCCTTTTGAAGCTCGGCTTCGATGAGATTCTTTTCCCTGTTTGAGTCGGCATTAGCTTTCTTTTCAAGAGCCTCGGCAAACTCGTCCTCATGCTCGTCAAGAAGCGTTGCCATATCCACCAACAACTTTGCCTGATGAGTCGGATACAGGAATTATGGGGACAACATGTATATTGGACGCGTATGTTCATTATCAGTAAAGCGGCAGATCTGGACGATTTGGAACCGGTCGGCAAAAGACTGCTTCAAAATCCGAAGGATTTTGCAAAGCTACTCACACCTATTTACGGCATAAAGGTGGCCGGCAGATTTGAAGAACTGTTCACCCAGCATCTGACGATTGCGGCGGATCTTCTTGATGCAGCGAAAAAAGGAGAAGTGAGCAAGGCGGACGCTATTCGAAACAGATGGTATAAAAATGCAGATGAAATTGCCGGATTTTTAGCTTCCGTCAATCCGTGTTGGGACAAAGCCAGATGGAAGGATATGCTGTACAGTCATCTGGAAACGACGGAGGAAGAAGCTCTTCTGCGCTTCCAGGGGGATTACACAGCTGACATCAACATGTTTGATCGCATCGAAAACGAGGCATATAAAATGGCGGATTATATGTTCTGCGGCATAATAAAAAAATGCTATCGATAATATAGGGGAAAATCGAATCTTCAAATTTGATTCCGATCACACCGGGGCAGGCTTTTGGTCGCTTGCTCCGGTTTTTCATAAAATGGAAGCGTTGTTCTTTTCCCCAGAACATACGGTTTATGGACCATCCCCTCCCGAATATTCTCACAGCTGAGGGAAAAGCCCGGACGGGTTTTTCACCACCCATTTCTTTCATTCCCTGGATTTTCTCCCGGAATAGAGCAGAAAAAGAAAATGTACCAAGGAGCGGTGCAAAAGGGGGCCTCTGTAGGCTGTACAAGGCTGCTTCCAAATAGGAACGGAACAAAAAAGACAAATGTTTTTTCGGAAAGTGTCTTGACAAACAGAGAGAGGTGAAGTATAATTTGTATCAAATGAGACAACTCTCGGAGGAAAGATGGTAGATTTTCTGTTGCATACGGCGCTCTTCGCCGGATGTCTTTTTGAAACAGCAGAATATGCGCTGCATTCTCCCGGCGCAAAACGGGCAGTCTATCAGAAGGGCGACCGGGTCTTCTACGAGCAGGGCGGAGCGCTGGGCGTGCTTTTGTCCGGGAAGGTATGCGTGGGCGGAAGGAGAGACCGGCATAAGCTGGTCCTCAATGAGATGTATCCGGGCGTGGTTTTCGGCTTTTCCTCCCTTTTTGAAGGAGAAAAGCATTTTGAAACCGACATTTGCGCCTGCCGGAAGTCGGAAGTCTTGTGGCTGGAGGAAGCCTTGATTGAAGAACTGCTGGGGCTGGAACGCCGGGTGGGACGGAATATTATCGCTTTGCAGGCCGAAAAAATACGCTTTCTCAACGAGAAGGTGCTGTCCTTTTCCTCCTCGGACAATGAAAAAAAGCTGTTGCTGTATCTGGAAGCCCTTCCTGCTTCAGAAGAGGGCAGAAGGGAAGTGCCTCTTGGCATGAGCGCTCTTTCGGCACGGCTCTCTATGGGCCGGGCAAGCCTTTACCGAGCCTTTGACCGGCTGGAGGAGGAGAACATGATCCGAAGGGAAGGCAAAGCCGTCTATATTTTGTCACCGGAAAAACCGGATCAAGAGACCTTTACGAGCGAAATCACGCCCGCAAAATAGAATAAAAAAGGAAGTAGGAACTATGAAAAGAACACTTGCATTTTTGATGACAGCCCTGTTTTTGACCATGCTTTTGATCGGATGCGGCACCACGACCACCGAAGCGGGAAAAACCACACCCTTGCCGACCTCTCCTTCCGGGAAAAGTACTGTTCCGACCGATACTGCCGGTACCACCTCTGAAACGCAGGGTGAAACCGTTGATTTCAAGGGTGAGGATGTGCGTCTGGCATTGCTCACCGGCTCCACCGGCTTGGGCGCTTCCAAACTGATTTCCGATAGCAAGAAAAACGAAACCGTCAACAGGTATACGATAGACCTGACCGGCGATCCCACGGAGGTTATTGCCGGTCTGAAAACCGGAAAATATGATCTGGCGGCATTGCCCGTCAATGTGGCGGCGAAGCTGTACAATATGCCCGATGTGGAGGTGCAGGTGGTTGCCCTGAACACTTTGGGCGTTCTGTATGTGCTGGAAAACGAAACCGAGACGGTACAGTCTGTGGCAGACCTGAAGGAAAAAACCATATACACCACCGGTGAGGGAGCAACTCCTCAGTATATTCTGGAGTATCTTCTGAAGGAAAACGGTCTGAAAGCCGGCGAGGATGTGACGGTGGTTTACCGGGCCACAGCCGATGAGGTGCAGGCAGACATTCAGCAGGCGGGAGCCATTGCCATGTTGCCGGAGCCCAAAGCTACCGTCGTCACCAAGGCAATCACCACTGTGCGGTATGCTTTGGACATCACCGCCGAATGGGATAAGATCTCTTCCACCAAGGTCACGCAGGGATGCGTGGTGACAACCAAGGATTTTGCCACCGGACACAAGGCGGCATTGGACGCATTTCTTCAGGAATATAAGGCTTCTGTAGAGTTTATCAATACGGCTGACGATGCAGCGGCGGAAGCTGTAGTGGAAGCGGGCATCATCGGAAAGGCTCCCATTGCCAAAATTGCCATTCCGAAGAGCAATCTTGTATGCTATGAGGGCGAGGAAATGAAGGGCACGCTCAGCGCCATGCTTCAGGTTCTTTTTGATCTGGACGCCAAGTCTGTGGGCGGGGCAATGCCCGGGGATGATTTTTACTACGAGAAGTGATGAACACAAGAGCGGAAATCCGAAAATCATCGGTTGAAAAAAAGAGGGTAAAAAGCTTGCTTTTTACCCTCTTGGCGTTGCTTTTTTGGGTAGGCGTCTGGTGGATTGTGGCTCTTAAGGTCGGGAAAGCCTGGCTTTTACCGACTCCGCCGCTGGTGCTGAAATCCTTGGCGGAAGCGGTGAAAAGCGGGAATTTGTTTGGAAAAGTATTGAAAAGTCTTGGAGAAATAGCTCTCGGATATTTCGCAGGGATGGCCTTTGGCGTAGTCCTGGCATCGCTGACGGCCAAGATCTCCTTTTTCCACTATTTGTTTTCACCCTTGCTTACGGTCATCAAAGCCACCCCCGTTGCCTCCTTTATTCTGATTCTCTGGGTGTTTTTGGATCGTTCAACGGTTCCTTCTGTTTGCGTACTGCTGATTGTAACGCCCATCCTCTGGGCAAATTGCGAGGAAGGCATCCTGCAGGTGAATAAAAAGCTCTACGAGATGTCAACGGTGTATTCTTTTTCTGTGGGAAGGAAACTGAGATATCTGTACATTCCTTCGGTTTTTCCCTACTTTAAAACAGCCGCTCTGACGGCGTTGGGTATGGCATGGAAGGCAGGCGTGGCGGCAGAGGTTCTTTGCACGCCCGACGGAACTCTGGGGCAGATGATTTGGTATTCCAAAAGAGACATTGAGACAGGAGACCTGTTCGCCTATACGCTGGTCATTGTGTTGGTCTGCTTTCTTCTTGAAAAACTTTTGGTCGTTCTTTTGGATATACTGCAGAAACGGAGGAAAAGACATGAATGCAGCCATAAAAGCCCTTCATCTGAGAAAAGCATACCAACAGAACAGGGTGATTGAGGACCTGTCGCTGGAGGTGGCAGAGGGCGAAAGAAGAGCCATTCTTGCTCCTTCCGGTTGCGGGAAAACCACACTGCTCCGTCTGCTTGCCGGCTTGGAGAAGCCGGATTCCGGGGAGATTTTTATAAAGTCGCCGGTAGCCTATGTTTTTCAGGAGCCGCGGCTTTTGCCGGCGTTCACGGTTTTGGAGAATGTATCGGCGGTGCTGACCGGAAGAGAAAAAAAGAAGATGGCGGCCGAGTGGCTTCTGAAAGTCGGATTGCAGAAAGAGGATTTTGACAAGCTCCCATCGGAAATTTCCGGAGGCATGGCGCAAAGAGTCGCCCTTGCCCGAGCTCTTTCTACCCAAAGGGAGATCTTCTTCTTTGACGAACCCTTCAAGGGCTTGGATGAGGAAAGCAAGAACGCTCTTATGCATCTGCTTCATCAGGTGCTATCTGAAAAAACAGTGCTGTTTGTAACTCACGACGAAGGGGAAGCACAGGCTCTTGGGGCGCATCCGCTGCGCTTTTCTAAAGGAATGGTGCTTTTCTCAAACGGAGAAGAACAGATCGCAAAAGCGGCAAAAATCGAATAAAAAATGCCGGGATCAGGACCGGCATTTTCAAGAGGCTGTAAAAAATTCGCTTTTTTACAGCCCCTTTCTATAATTTTCATGGAAACCGGAAGGATTCACGGGTGTGTTTAATCCTTCTTCAAAACGGCAACGGCGTCGGAAATTGTTTTTTCCAAAGCCTCTTTTCCGTATTTGTCCACTTCCGCCTTGTTCTTTTCTCCGTGCGTCAGGCATCCGGCGCCGCCGATGCATCCGCCCACACAGGCCATTCCTTCGATGAAATTGGCATCTAACCTTCCTCTGCTCTTTTGCAGGAGCGCCAGTTTGCAGGCCTCAATGCCATCACAGGAGCAGGGCTTCAGATCGAAGTCGATGTTCTGTTCCTTCAAGCCTTCTGCCACAGCATCGGACAATCCTCCGCACCGGGCGAAGATTCTTCCGAAATAGGAGGCGTTGTCCAAATATCCTTCCGGAAGGGTGGTGATGTCCAGGTCGGTACTGTCGAACAGAGCCTGCAATTCCTCAAAGGTCATGGCGGCATCCACATAGGGCTTGATCCGCTCCTTCTGAACCTCCATTTTCTTGGCGGTGCAGGGACCGATGAATACAATTTTGCAGGGGGCTTCGTGCTCCTTGATGTACTTGGCAATAGTGGCCATGGGGGACAGATTGTGAGAGATGTTGGCGACCAGGCTCGGATAGTTCTTTTCGATGAAGTCCACAAACGCAGGACAACAGGAGCTGGTCAGGAATCCTTTTTCGGCAAGCTCCTTGGATTCTGCCTGGGCGACCATATCGGCTCCGAGCGCCGCTTCGATCACCGTGTGGAAGCCAAGCTCCTTCAGGCCGGTAATGACCTGTCCAAGCTTTGCATAGGTGAACTGGCTGGAAATGGAGGGAGCCACCACCGCATAGACCTTGTAGCTCTTGTCCCGACCGCCCTTCAGAATATCAATCACATCCAGAATGAAGGATTTGTCCGTAATGGCGCCGAAGGGGCACTGGTACACACAGGCACCGCAGGAAATACATTTGGAATTGTCAATACAGGCCTGTTTCTCATCACCCATGGAGATAGCCCCCACTTTGCAGGCGGTCTCACAGGGACGCTTGTAGTTCCGGATCGCACTGTAGGGGCAGACCTTTGCGCAGGCGCCGCACTCCTTACACTTGCTTTTGTCAATATGCGCCACATGATTATCGTCAAAAGTGATGGCCCCAAAACGACACACATCCTCGCACCGGTGGGCAAGACATCCTCTGCAGGCACCGGTGACTTCATATCCGCCCACCGGGCACTCGTCGCAGGCAATATCGATCACCTCGATCACATTCGGGTTGTTTTGGTCGCCGCCCATGGCAATCTTGACCCGTTCGGCAAGAATGGCCCGTTCCTTGTATATGCAACAGCGCATGGTGGGCACCTTTCCCGGGACGATGGTTTTGGGAATATCAAGAGCAGTCTGGGCAAGCCGTCCTGCCCAGGCTTCTCTGGCGACTTCTCTTAAGACCTTGTATTTCAGATGTTGAACTTTGGTATCAAATTTTCTCATTACTTTTTCCACTTTTTCCTTTCATTGACGAATATTCCGTAAGAAATGGAACGAAGATGGCTAAGATCCATGCTTTGTAAGAAGACTTCAAAGAAAAGACACTTTCTTTTGCTCCGGAAATGAGGCAATCAGCACATACGGTTCTTCTTTTCCAGGGTTTGAACCAACTATAGGTATCGGAATTTTTTGAAGTGGTTCAAACCTTTTGAAAAGAGGAAGATAACATGCTGTAAAAATCGCATTACGGGAAGCCTTACAAAACACGAAGGGTCAGATCGGCAACATCAGCAACACCTTTGCCGCCAACACCACAAAAACCAGTGCTACAGGATAGGTGAGTGCATAGGCAGAGGAGACATCATCTGTGCCGGCGGTGCTGATCAGTGCACCGAGAGCAGGGGTGGAGGTCATGCCGCCCGTGATCGATCCGAGATTGTTAAAAATGCTGAGTTTAAAGACATATTTGGCAAGAAGGAAGCCGATCACCATTGGCACCAGCGTCATCAATGCGCCGTACAGGAAGTAGGTCACATTTACATTTGCCACAAAGTTTACGCCGCCGGGCACGCCTGCACCGATCAAAAACAGAACAAGTCCCAGTTCGCGGAAAAAATTGAGAGTGTCCTTTTTGATGCGGCAATCAATCGGTCCGATATGCCCGAAGTGACCGATCACAAGTCCCGCAACCAGCGTTCCTCCTGAGGTCCCAAGGGAGAAGTTTATACCGGGGATCTTGATCGAACCGATCAGGCATCCAAGAGCAATGGCAAGGAAGAAAGGGAAAAAGCCAAAGGGCTCAAGGGAGATAAGACGGCGGTTATTGCTCTTAACATCAACCACGCTTGCTGCAACAAAGCTTTCACGCTCTTTTTCTATGTCCACATGAAGGATCTTCGGGATCACCTGAACGAAAAGAACGACGCCAAGAACACCGAACAGATATGCAATGCCGTAGCCTGCGGTCACAGCAGCTTCATCGGTTGCAACCTCCTTTGCCGCAGAAAGTCCCGGGGTGGAGGTCAGGCCTCCGGTCAACAGACCGACCGCCATATCCATAGAAAGGTTCTTGTCAAGCATAAAGCAGACCACAGCGGTGAGCGCACCGACGAAGATCACGACCACGCCCATGCAGACATACGCCAGAGATTTGCGGTTGAAGGTGCGGAAGAACTTTGGTCCTGCGATCAACCCGACCGCTGTGACAAACATTGCCGTGCCAAGATTAGAGACCAGCCCAAAGTTCGACTTTATGCCGGCATTGAACAGTGAAATGGTGGTTTGACCTATTGTAAAACTCGGGAGAAAATTGGCAACGATTCCAAAGGCCAGTGCCACAAGCAACACGCCTGCAGTTCCAAGCGAGATGCCCTTAATGCTGATGCCGCCGATGAGGTAGCCGAGCGTTGCAATTACAAAAATGAAGAAGATGGTGCTCAGCCACGAGCCGAGCATACCTCCAATATAGTCTATCATTTATAGCCTCCCTTATTTCTCCTCAAAATGTGGATTGCCGTGTGTGTAGTGCGGCAAAAGGATCGGAGATTGCCGGTCGGTCACGATGCCCGCATCTGCCAATTCTTTGGCGAATGCTGTTATGTGGTCAAGAGTCAATTTTCCGACTTTGGTTTTTTGGGCTTTGGTGGCGGCGTTCTTGCCGGCGCTTCTGCCGAAAACGATGATGTCCAAAAGCGAATTGCCCATCAAACGGTTCCGCCCGTGAATACCGCCCACGGCTTCACCGGCAACGAACAGATTCTCCACATTGGTGGTCATGCCGTCCACGGTAATGTCCAGTCCTCCGTTCTGGTAGTGCAGAGTGGGATATACCAGAATAGGCTCCTTGCGGATGTCAATGCCGTAGCTTGCAAACATCCGCAGCATTGCCGGAATACGGGCTTCGATGGTTCCCTCGCCGCCGATCTTTTCGATCATCGGCGTATCCAGCCAGACCGCCTGGCCGTTACCGGTATCCACGCCTTTTGCCCGATCGGTGCACTCCCGGATGATGGACGCTGCGGCCACATCTCTGGTTTCCAAAGGATGCATGAAGACCTTGCCGTCCCGGTTGACCAGCTTGGCACCGAGAGACCGTACCTTTTCAGTGACCAGAGCGCCGAAGATCTGCTGGGGGAATGCGGCACCGGTGGGATGATACTGTAAGGTATCCGCATAGAGAAGCTTTGCACCGACTCTGTAGCCCAAAACCAAGCCGTCGGCCGTTGCACCGTAGTGATTGGAGGTGGGGAAGCCCTGGTAGTGCATTCTGCCGGCTCCGCCGGTGGCAATAATCACGGTTTTGGCTTTGGCCACCATCAGTTCATGGGTCTCCATGTTCATAAGAACCGCTCCGGCGGCTTTGCCTTCCTCGTCCAGAATCAATTCAATGGCGGCGGTAAAGTCCACCACGGGAATGCCCCGGTTCAGAACCTCATCCCGGAGAGTCCGCATGATTTCCGCCCCTGAATAGTCCTTTGCGGCGTGCATACGCTTTCTGGAGGTACCGCCGCCATGGGTGGTAATCATGGTTCCGTCAGGTGCTTTATCGAATTCCACGCCCAGGTCGTTCAACCATTGAATGGCTTCGGGAGCGTCGCAGACCAGCTTTGCCAAAAGCTCTCTTTTGGCTGCATAGTGTCCGCCGCCGAAGGCATCCACAAAGTGAATGGCCGGAGAATCGTTGGGCTTATCTGCCGCCTGAATGCCGCCCTCGGCCATCATGGTGTTGGCGTCGCCCAGACGAAGCTTGGTTACGATCATAGCCTTTGCGCCGGCACAGTCGGCCTCAATCGCCGCAGAAGCACCGGCTCCGCCTCCGCCAATAATCAACACATCCACATCGTATTTTACATCGTTCAAGTTCACATCCTTGGCCGAAATACGACTGTGGGCCTGCAGCATTTCGCAAAGCTCATGGGGCACCAGTTCGCCCTTATTGGCCCCGACTTCCAGGGTGGAGAACTGACTCTTTTTATAGTCCGGATGATATGCCGCAAGCAGTTCGTCCTTTTCTTGGGCGGTCATGCGGGCGGGCTCGTAGGAAATATTTTCCGCCCGTGCGGCTTCTACTGCTTTGAGCGATGCCTGAAATTCCTTTGAATACATAGCCGATCCTCCTTACTTCTCAATTTCCCGGTTGTTATACAGCTCTTTCAGCTCCTCGATGGGCTTTTCCATCAGGGCTTCGATCAATTCGGTGTAGGCGCCGTCCTGAATTTCCTGCACTCTCTTTTCAAGATGCTTGGTCTTCGGTGCCAGATATTTGCCGTTCAGGCGTCTGGCCAACATGGCAACCTGAG
Source organism: Clostridiales bacterium (assembly GCA_003522145.1). Classification (GTDB taxonomy): domain Bacteria; phylum Bacillota; class Clostridia; order Oscillospirales; family CAG-272; genus UBA11512. Next base: position 37,982 of record DPGD01000045.1, read on the forward strand.
GGTGCGAAATGCCGGCAGGGCACCGGGAAGAACAGATACCGCACATCACGCAGTCAAAGGACTCTTCGGCACATTTGTCGAATTCGCCTCTTTGGGCATAGGCGATATACTGCATAACATTCAGGTTCTGAGTACAGCTTTTGGTACAGGCATTGCATCCCACACAGGCATAGATTTCCGGATAGAGCTGCATCATGATCTGTACGGAGGGCTTGATCTTTTCAATATCATAAACCTGCTTGACCAGAGGAAAGAAGGGCAGGGTGGCTACATACATATTGTCTTCCACCTTGGTCTGGCAGGCCAAACAGGTGCGCAGCTGCCGATCTCCCTTGATCCGGTAAATGGTGGCGCAAGCGCCGCAGAATCCGTTCCGGCAACCGCACCCCCGTACCAGCTGATAGCCGGCGTACTCCATGGCACACATAATGGTCAGATTGCCCGGTACAGTGTACTGTTTGCCGAACAGATAAATATTTACCATATTCTCCATAATTCCATCTCCTTCATCAATATTCGGCGGGCAGTTCGTCCAACTGGTCGCATCGGAAAACCGGGCCGTCCTTGCAGACATACTTGGCGCCCACATTGCATCTGCCGCATTTGCCGATGCCGCATTTCATGCGAAGCTCCAGGGTTGTATAGATCTGAGTTTTATCGAAGCCCAGCTCCTGAAGTCCCGCCAGGGTAAACTTGATCATGATGGGCGGGCCGCAGAGAATGGCGATCTTGTCGGTGGAGAAGCCCAATTCCTTTACATAGTTGGGTACGAATCCCACATGACCGAACCATTCGGGCTGCTCCCGGTCGATGGTCAGATGCACATTCACATGGGCATCCTTTTCCCACTCTTCGATGATTTCTTTGTAATCGACCAGGTCCTGCATACTGCGGGAGCCGTATACAATGTCGATTTTGCCGTAACGCTCCCGGTAGTGACGGCAATAGTTGATTACGGAACGAAGGGGCGCCAAACCGATACCGCCGGCCACAAAGAGCATATCGTGCCCGACAAATTCAGTATCCACAGGGAAGGGATGGCCGTAGGGGCCTCGGATGGTGATCTGCTGGCCGACCTCCATAGAGTGAAGCCACTCGGTAACGCACCCGCATTTTTTGATGGAAAACTCCATGAACTCCTCGTTGGTAGGGGAGGATGTAATGGAGAACATGGCTTCGCCCACCCCGGGAATGGAGAGCATGGCGCATTGTCCGGGCTTATGCTCAAAAGCCTTTTTTCCGCTGGGAGTAACCACCCGGAAGGTTTTTACATCGGGAGTGTCGATGCGTATATCGGTCACCACACCGATCTGGGGCATCAACGGATCTCTGTTTTCAATCATTCCTGTTTACCTCCCAATTTTTTCATAACCTTCACAATATTCATTTGTATCGGGCACTTGGCGATGCATCTGCCGCAACCGACGCAGGAGAACACTCCGTCGTTGTTGGTCGGAAAGTAGACCAATTTATGCATGAAGCGCTGACGGAACCGCTCCAGCTGGGTCAGCCGGGGCTGTCCTGCCGACATTTTGGTAAATTCGGAATACATACAGGAGTCCCAGCAACGGAAACGCTTAACGCCATGTCCGGTATCAAAATCCTTGATGTCGTAGCACTGGCAGGTGGGACAGACAAAGGTGCAGGTGCCGCATCCAAGACAGGATTCGGAAAGCTCCTTCCATTCCGGAGCGTTGAAAAATTCCGAAGTTTTGTCCTTTCCGAAAGCATCGGCAGAAAGGGCAGACAGAGGAAGCTTTTCAAGGCGTTCCCGAATCCGCTTTTTCTGTTCTTCCGCTGCGCTTCCGTCGCATTCTTCGGTGACGGAAGACAAAGCCTCCAGAATCTTCAGACCCTTTTCGGTTTTTGGGTCCAAGTATAGGGCATCCTCGGTGCGGGTGCATACCACATCGCCCTCGGGGCTTTCAGCGTGAATGCCGAAAGTGCCGCAGAAGCAGGTTTCTACCGGCTTGTTGCAGGCAAGGGAGAAAAGGATGCCGTGCTCCCGCCGGTTCTTGTAGTAGCTATCTACAGGCTCCGACAGGAAAACCCGGTCCAAAACCTCAAAACTGCGCACATCGCAGGCCCGTACGCCGAAAAGCACGAAATCTTCGCATTCCTCCCGGCTGTCCACGATCTCAATGTTCTTGCCTTCCACTTTGAAATCCATCAGATTCTCGGTCTGAGGAAAGAAGAAATCCTTGGCGCTCCGGCTGGTGTTCAGCCCTTCGTAAAGCTCCTTTCCCTCTGCCCATTCCTCAAACCGGCCGCCGGCAGAGGTTTTTACCGGCAGATACAGGGGATTCAACGCCGCAATGGCGGAAAAGAGATCATTCAGCTTATTCAACCCAATTTTACGCATGCTCGTTTCCCCTTTCCACAGCTTCACTTGGCTCCGCATCTTCTTTGGTAAAATCGACAATGGGGGGTCTTTGACCCAACTCTGCGCCTGCCTGATAGTCCCCGTACAGAGCGTCAATATCCTTAATAAACTTCCGGTTCAGCAGGTGCAAAGGAATATGCTGGGGGCAGACTCTGGAGCATTCTCCGCAGTCGGTGCAACGGCCCACCACATGGAATGCTCGGATGATATGGAACATTTTTTCTTCAAAAGAGTTGACTGCCGCCTTGTTTTCCACCCCCGAATTCGGGTTGTCGAAAACGCACTTTTCACAGGTGCAGGCGGGGCACACATCCCGGCAGGCATTGCAACGGATGCACCGGGAAAGCTCGTTCTGCCAGAAGGCAAAGCGCTTGTCCGGAGTCATCTTTTCCAATTCCGCCACCTGGTCGAAACGGGTGTTGGAAAGAACCTCTCCTTCTTCACCGATCAGCTCGTCATAGGCCACATGCTTTTTGGATTTGCAGTGGGCGCACCGATCGGGCAGAAGGGAAGTGCGGTCAAAGGAAAGAGTGCCGTCGTAAAGAGTCTCCACTTTGATGGTTTCTCCTTCGGAACGGACCGAAGAGATACCCTCTGCCACCTGACGGATGCCGTTTGCCTCCAGCATTCCTTCGCAGGGAATGCCGATGGCGTATGCTTTTTCTCTGTCGAAACGGTGCTCGTTCAACAGCTGGTTAAAGCTGTAGGTATCGCAGGGCTTCAGGAACACCAGAACCTTCCTGTCGCTTTTGCCGGTTTCCTTCACCAAGTATTTGGAGAAGTTGGCACCGCAGAAATCTCCGAATACGAAGTCCCTTTCCAATTCTTCGGCGCTGTGGAAGAGAGCCGGGGTCACATCGTAGTCAAACTCGCCGGCTTTCCAGCCCAGGACCCGGTCCACGGTTCCGTCAGCGAGAAGCTCACACGCTCTTTTTATAAGAGCCTCTCTTGTTACTTTTTGCATCGCAGATCCTCCAGTCTCTTATTTTCGCCCAAAGAAGCGATCTTTTCAGCGAAATCGTTCATGGTGGCGGCAAACTTGGCGCCTTCTGCGGCGCTGACCCACTCCACTCTTGTGCGCTCCCGCTCAATGCCCAGATAATCCAACATCGAGAAAAGCAGGGACATACGGCGGCGGGTATAGTAGTTACCGGTGGTATAATGGCAGTCGCCGGGATGACAGCCGCAGAGAATCACACCGTCCGCCCCTCTTTGAAAGGCACGGAGAATGAACATGGGATTCACCCTGCAGGAGCAGGGAACACGGATGATCTTCACATCTGCCGGATATTGCAGCCGATTGTTTCCGGCTAAATCTGCACCGGCATAGGAGCACCAGTTGCAGCAGAACGCCACGATCAGAGGCTTATATTCGTTTACTTGCATATTGCGTCTACCTCCGCCATAATCTGTTTATTCGAGAACCCGCGCAGGTCCATAGCCCCCGACATGCAGGCCACTGTGCAGGCACCGCAACCCTGGCAGACCGCTTCGTTGACCAAAGCCACACGGCGCACCTTGGTGGTGCGGTCGGGCATACGGAATTCCTTCTCCACATAGGAAATGGCGCCGTAGGGGCAGACCTTTTCACAGGTGGAGCAACCGTTGCACATCATTTCGTCCGAGTGGGCAATGCAGGGGTTTCCGGTCAGCTTGTCTTTGCAAAGCAATCCGATGACCTTGGAAGCGGCCGCACCGGCTTGGGCGACTGTTTCGGGAATGTCCTTGGGTCCCTGGCAGGTGCCGGAGAGATACACACCGGCAGTCGGGCTTTCCACAGGGCGAAGCTTGGGATGGGCTTCGGTGAAGAAGTCGTTGGTGTCCATGCTGGCCGTCAGCATGGTAGCTAAAGGACGGGCGGATTTGTCCGGCTCAATGGCGGCGGCAAGAACCACAAGGTCGGCGTCGATGTGCAGCTGTTTGCCGTAAATCAGGTCGGAAGCCTGAACCTTCAGCTTGTCTCCTTCGGGAGAAACCTTGCCGACCATACCTTTGATATAGTGTACGCCGTATTCTTCCACCGCTCGGCGGTAGAACTCGTCGAAGTTCTTCCCGGGAGTACGCACATCAATGTAGAAGACATAAACCTCGGTGTCCGGATATTTGTCCCGAATCAACATGGCGTGCTTGGCGGTGTACATACAGCAGATCTTGGAGCAGTACTCCTTGCCCTTTTCCTCGCAGGCGGAGCACCGGGAGCCGACGCATTGCACAAAAACAATGGTGTGCGGGTGGGTGCCGTCGGAGGGGCGCAGAAGGGTACCGCCGGTAGGCCCTGCGGCGTTCATCAGGCGCTCCAATTCCAGGGAGGTGATGACATCCTTCGACTGGGAGTAGGCAAATTCGTCAAATTTCTCCATAGAAATCGGGTTAAAGCCGGTGGCCACCACAATGGCACCGTACTTTTCCTCGATAAATTCGTCCTTGGCGGTATAATCAATGGCGCCAGCCGTGCAGACCTTGGAGCAGACACCGCACTTGCCGGTTTTCAGCATGGTGCAGTAGTTGGGGTCAATGGTCGCCACCTTCGGCACAGCCTGTGCAAAGGGAATATAGATGGCATGGCGGTTGTCCATACCCAAATTGAATTCGTTGGGTACCTTTTTCTGGGGGCACTTTTCGGTGCACAGTCCGCATCCGGTGCAGACATCCTCCTTGACATACCGTGCCTTTCTTTTGATCGTCACATCAAAATTGCCCACAAAGCCCTTCACATCGGTCACTTCGGAATAGGAGAAAATCCGGATTTTCTCATTCTGTGCCACATCCACCATTTTCGGTGTCAGAATGCAGGCAGCGCAGTCCAAGGTCGGGAAGGTCTTGTCCAACTGGGCCATTTTGCCGCCGATCGTGGGCTTGGTTTCCACAATATCCACCGGGAAGCCGGCATCGGCAATATCCAACGCCGTCTGAATGCCGGCAATACCTCCGCCAATCACAAGGGCCCTTTTGGTGACCGGACTTTCACCGGGGGTAAGGGGTGCGTTCAGATTCACTTTGGCCACAGCCGCTTTGGCAAGGATGATGGCCTTTTCGGTGCCTATAGGCATTTCCTTATGTACCCAGGAGCATTGCTCCCGGATGTTGGCAATTTCCACCATATAGGGGTTGAGCCCGGCGGCCGCCGCCGTTTTGCGGAATGTGGCCTCGTGCATCCGGGGCGAGCAGGAGCAGACCACGATGCCGGTCAGTTTGTGTTCCTTAACGGCCTCCTTGATCATTTCCTGTCCGGCTTGAGAGCACATATACTGATAATGGGTGGAAAAGACCACACCGGGTTCTAAGGAAAGGGCTTGGGCAACTTCCGCCACATCCACCGTTCCTGCAATATTGGTGCCGCAATGGCAGACGAAAACTCCGATTCTTTGCATATTGCTGTTTCTCCTTTCCTCTTACTTGGAATACTTGCGCAGAGCGCTCATGATGGCCTGACCGGGCGTTTCCCCGTCAATGCGTCCCGGAATGTCGTCGGCGGTCATGTGGTTGGCACCCTTTTCCCGGATCGCCATGAGGCGGATGGCCTCAATCAGTTTAGCCGGCTCCACGCCTCTCGGACAGCGGTCCACGCAGGCAAAGCAGGAAAGACATTGATAGACCGACGGAGATTTCATCAATGCTTCAATATCTCCGGTTTCCACCATGTAAACAAACTGGTGAGGATGGTATTCCATCTCCTCGTAGGAGGGACAGGTGCCGGAGCATTTTCCGCAGCGCATACATTTGAGCACATTGACGCCGCTCATGCGCAGGACCTGCTCCTTCCGCCGTTCGATTTTATTCTGCATAATCTGTGACCTGGGCCCTTGTATTTGAACAAAGGCCTCCTTTCTTGAAAATGGGATTCAACGAATTATTGTTCCTCGGATGTTTTTACACCGAGAGCCTCGGCAAGAAGCTCGGTAAAATAAACCACCGGAACTTCGCTTTCATTTTTCTGAAGGTTGTATTTGCAAAGAGGGCAGGCGGTAACGATGAAATCGGCTCCGTGGGAACGGGCGCTTTCCAGAACTGCCTTGGATTTCTTTTCGGAGGAAGAGGGATTCTCCAGAACCACATAGCCGCCGCAGCATTCATTTCGTCTGGGGAAAATCACCGGCTCACCCCCTAAAGCAGAAATCAGATCCTCCATAATTTTCGGGTTTTCAGGATCGTCCATTTGAAGGACCTTGCCGGGACGCAGAAGCAGACAGCCGTAATAGCACCCGATCTTCTTGCCCTTCAGGGGATTTACCACGGCTTCCTTCACCTTGTCAAAGCCTACCACATCCCGCAACAGTTCCAGGTAATGCAAAACGGTGGCTTCCCCGTGATAGGGCTCCGGCGGATTTTTTTCCTGGGAGAGATAATTGTTGACCGCAGAATCAAAGGCTTTGTCGGTCTGCAGAGCATGGTTGGTCTGCTTGATCACATTGTGGCAGGCCGAGCAGACCGTCACCAAGGGCCGATTCTCTTCCTTGGCGGCAATCAGCGCCCGGACCGAAGAGAGTTTGGAAGCAATTTCATCCTTTGCGCTGACATATACGCCGCCGCAGCATTGCCAATCGGGCAGTTCGCAGAGCGTGACGCCCAGTTTTTCGGCACACTCCCGTGCGTAGAGGTCTAAATCCTTAGCCACATTCCGCAGGGTACAGCCGGGAAAATAACTGACTTTCATGTATTTCCTCCAAAATAGGATATGTATCCAAAATCATGGCTTTACCGCACGACAAGGAATGCCTCTGCCGTGCGGTATGCGCTGTGAGCTGCTCGTATACAGCTCCTTATACCATCTGTTCGGGGTGGAACACTTCGTCAAACTTTTCGGCAGTCAGGAAGCCCAGTTCCACGCAGGCCTGCTTTAAGGAAATGTTATCCTTGAAGGCTTTTTTCGCAGTTTTGGCGGCATTTTCATAGCCGATATAAGGGTTCAAGGCCGTTACCAGCATCAGGGAGTTGTGCAGATTGTGAGCCATTTTTTCCTTGTTTGCCGTAATGCCCACGGCACAGTTGTTGTTGAAGGAGACGATCGCCTCGGCCAACAGTCTTGCGGACTGAAGGAAATTGTAGATCATCACGGGCATAAACACATTCAACTCAAAATTTCCCTGAGAGGCAGAGACGCCTATGGTCACATCGTTGCCCATGACCTGCACGGCCACCATCGTTACCGCTTCGCACTGGGTTGGATTGACCTTTCCGGGCATGATCGAGGAACCCGGCTCGTTTTCGGGGATGCGGATCTCGCCCAAGCCGTCCCGGGGACCGCTGGCAAGCCAACGCACATCGTTGGCGATCTTCATCATATCGCAGGCGGTTGCCTTGATAGCTCCGTGTGCGAAAACCAGCTCGTCCTTGGAGGTTAGAGCATGGAATTTGTTCTGGGCGGTTACAAAAGGCTTTCCGGTAAGGGACGCCACCTTGGAAGCCACCAATTCGGAGAAGCCTGCCGGGGCGTTCAGTCCGGTTCCAACGGCAGTTCCGCCTAAAGCCAGCTCATGCAGGGGCTTGACCGCCATTCTTAAAAGCTCTGCGTCCCGCTCTAAGCTCGTGCGCCAGCCGGAAATTTCCTGGCTGAACTTGATGGGCGTGGCATCCTGCAGATGGGTTCTGCCGGATTTCACGATCCCCTCGTTTTCCTTTTCCAGCCGCTTGAAGGTTTCGATCAGCAACCCGATGGCGGGCAACAGCTTGTCTTCCACTGCAAGCACTGCCGAAATGTGCATGGCCGTGGGAAAGGTGTCGTTGGAGGACTGGCTCATATTGATGTCATCGTTGGGGTGACAGAGCTTTTTGCCGGCAATCTGATTGGCTCTGTTGGCAATAACCTCGTTGGCGTTCATGTTGGACTGAGTACCGGAGCCTGTCTGCCAGACCACCAGAGGGAAGTGCTCGTTCAGTGCGCCGGAAAGAACCTCATCGCAGGCCTCTTCGATCACTGCAAGCTTTTCCTTAGTCATTTTTTCGGGTCTCAGCTCGGCATTGGCCATGGCTGCCGCCTTTTTCAGAATGCCGAAAGCATGGGTGATTTCTCTGGGCATGGTTTCAATTCCAACGCCGATTCTGAAATTTTCATGGCTCCGCTCGGTCTGGGCGGCCCAGAGCTTGTCTGCAGGGACCTTTACTTCTCCCATCGAGTCGTGTTCGATACGATATTCCATTTTTTCTACCTTTTCCTTACATGAAATCAAATCTGAAGACCGCTGATAACACCCTTCAGCGTTTCGGCGCTCAGACGGAGCTTTCCGATTTCTTCATCGGTCAGCGGTACATTGATCTTGTCTCTTACACCGTTTCTGCCAACCAGATTCAGGGTGCTCAGGCACACATCGTTGATGCCGTATTCGCCGTTCATCATGGTGGAAACGGTCATCGTGGTATCGATACCGCTGAAAATGCTCTTGCAGATGTGGCACACCGAAACCGAAACGGCGTAGAAGGTGGCGCCTTTCCGGGCGATAACCCGGCCGCCGGACTTTCTTACATACTGCTCAATTTCCTCCAGATTCAGTTCGGGATTGGTGATACCGGGGGTGTGGATCAGCCGATGGCAATCCTTGATCGGTACATTGGAAACATTGGCGACCGACCAGGGAATGAAAGAGGAGTCGCCGTGCTCGCCGAAAACATAGGCGTGCACATTGGACTGGTTAATATTGAAATATTCGGCAAGTCTGGCTCTCAGCCGTGCGGTGTCCAGAATCGTACCCGAACCGATGATGTGGTTGTGGGGAAGACCGGACATCTTGTGGAATGTGTAGGTCAGAATGTCCACCGGGTTGCTGACGATGATATAAATGGAATCGGGCGCATATTTGGTGATTTCGGGGATGATGGACTTTGTGATGTTCACATTGGTCTGAGCCAGCTCCAGTCTGGTCTGACCGGGCTTCCGGGCAATACCGGAGGTTAAAATCACGATGTCCGAACCTGCCGCATCCCGATAATCGCCTGCATAGATCGAGGAAGCGCTGCAAAAGGGAGTACCCTGACGGATATCCAGTGCCTCGCCTAAAGCTTTTTCCTGATTGATGTCAATGAGTACAATTTCAGAGGCAATGCCCATAACTGTCAGAGTGTAGGCAATGGTGGAACCGACGCTGCCAGTTCCGATGATGGAGATTTTGTTCATAACACACCTTCCCATAATAGTATTCAACCGTTTTCTACAGTATACCACAAGCTTGCTCCGAATGCAAGTGTTAGTTTTGCATATCGGTATTGTTCTTATCGATATATCTGCTTTCGATTGAATTTATGCTGTTTTTTTCTGATTTTTGTTGATTATGGAGTATTTTGCCAAAAGAATACGGATATATTCTTTTGGCAAACCGCATACTGATTACTGATAGTATATGAGCACCTCTGAACATTTCCCCCACATCGGGCAACGGCCTTTTTACCGCAGAATTGTCCGCTGTCGAATATATGCAGAATATATGCCGAATATATACGGAGCATTCAGAGGTGCCCATAAGAAAAGCAAAGGTGTTGAAAAGTGAAAAAAGACGCAAGAACCGCAGAAAAATTTATGCTTTTTGCAGGAGTACTTACGGTAACGGTGCTGGCTGCCATTCTTTTTTTCAGGTATCTGCTCCTGCCGTTGCTGCCTTTTTTTCTTGCGCTTCTGTTGGCTTCCTTTGTCAGCGGGCTGACCAAAAGAATGAAAAGAAGAGGGCGTATTTCCGAAAAAATGCTGCGTATTTTTCTGTTGCTTTTTTTCACGCTTTTTTTCTTTTTCCTCTGTTGGCTGTGCATACGGAAGATCGGAAATGAGCTGTACCGTTTTGTGGCGGACGAAGAAGGAATTCTGGAAAAGGCAAACAAGCTGTACGATTCGGCATACGGATTTTTGGGCAGTCATTTCCCCAAATTGGCTATGCGGATCGACAAGTCGGCCCTCTTTGCCCGTTTTGAAAACCTGCTGTCCGAAATGTCCCTCAAAGCCTCCGGGTATCTGGCGAAAGCTGCGCTGAACCTGCCGGGAGTACTGCTTTTTGTGCTGGTCACATTCCTTTCGGCATACTACATGGCGGTGGACAGAGAAAGCCTTGTGAAAGGCTTTAAGACCCTTTTGCCCGCAAGGCACCGGGTGCGGATTCTCAAACTGATCTATGCCCTGCGAATGGGTTTCCGCGGGTATTTGCGGGCGGGGGGATGGATGCTGCTCGTGACCTTTTTGGAAGTGTTTGCGGGCTTATGCCTGTTGGGCTTCGGTTTTCCGCTGCTCTGGTCGCTGTTTATTGCCGCTGTGGATTTTTTGCCGGTATTGGGCACCGGAACGGTGCTTGTGCCGATGGCGGTGCTGTTCTTTGTGGGAGGAAATATTCCGAAAGGTATCGGACTTCTTGTATTATGGGGAATCACCGCTTTGGTTCGTCAGATCCTGGAGCCGAAAATTCTGGGAAAGAGTCTGGGAATTCCTCCGCTGTGCACGCTGGCGGCAAGCTATCTTGGTCTGAAGCTGTTCGGCGTGTTGGGGTTGATTTTTATGCCGGTGTTCGTTTCGGTGGGCACAGGCGTTGTGAAGGAATTGCAAAAATCTGCGGTCTCCGGAGAAGAAAATACCGATTTCCGGAATAAGAATGAAAAATTCGACGAGAATACTTGATTTTTGGCGAAAAATCTGGTACAATCAACTGGTTACTAAAGGGTAGCTCTTAAAATTCCCCGTACGGCTGGCAACGGCGGTTTTGCCGCAGAACTTTGTTGTGTAAAATCGAAAGTGTTCTTTCATTTTTGCGCCTCGTTCTTCGGCAGGACTGCCCCCTCTGTACTCCTTTGAATATTCAGATTCAGAGTTACCCTGAAATCAGGACAGGCGGGAGCGTAAAATGAAAACACTTTCGGTATTGAATCCGGCTGCGGGAAAAGGAACAGCGGTTTTGGGAAGGACAGGCTACATAACCACCGGCATAGGCGACTGCAGACGGTTTGTCAGGGAAGAGTGTCTTGCTTCTCCCTGTGCCCACTTCGATGTTTATGGCGGCGACGGGACGCTGAATGAGGCAATAAACGGCATTATGGATGCAGGCGCCGGAAAAACGGCTTCGGTGAAGATGCATCCCTGCGGCTCGGGAAACGATACGGTCAAGACCACCGATGCGAGTCTTGGAAAGGGAAAAGCGGTGCCTTTGGATCTGATCCGGTGGAACGAAGGCTATGCGGTGAATATGCTGAATATCGGGTTTGACTGCAATGTGGTGGCGGATGCCGGAAATTTTAAGAAACGGTACGGAATCGCCGGAAAGCTATCCTACATACTGGGTGTGATCAAAGAGTTTTTCAAGCCTTTCGGTGAGCATTTTCAGATTGAGGCAGAATGTGCGGACGGGGAAATCTTCCGCTATGAGGGAGAGGCCGTACTGTGTGCCGTTTGCAACGGACAGTGGTGCGGCGGAGGGTTTCACAATTCGCCCCTTTCGGATATGCAGGACGGGTTGCTGGAGATGATTTTGGTGCGGAAAGTGAGCAAAATGGGCTTTATCCGTATGATCGGCAAATATAAATCCGGGGAGATGATGGACAAAGAACGGCGTGAAGTGATCGACAGCTATAAAAAGGTCGTGGTCTACAAAAGAGTCCGTGCGCTGACCCTGACCGGGTGTAGACAGATCTGCGCCGACGGGGAAGTACAGGAATGCAGGCAGATACAGCTTTCCGTTCTTCCGGGCGCAGTGCTTTACAGAGTGTGAGGATGCAGATGGAAAAGACAATAATCTGCATCGGCGGCGGGGAACTGCGCACAAAAGAAACGAAGAGCATAGATTCCTATATTGCCCAAAAGGCCTTTTTGCTGGCGGAAGGCCGGCGGCCATACGCTTTGTTTGTACCCACGGCGAGCCACGACAGTATGCCCTATAACAACAGTTTTCATCGGATGTACACCGGTGAATTCAAGCTAAAGACCGATGTGGCGCTGACGGTCTACGGGGAGATGGACTATGAGCACATTGCCGAAAAATTTTCAAAGGCGGATGTGATTTATGTCGGCGGAGGGGACACGCTGTATATGCTTCAGCAATGGGAGAAAACAGGGATCACCCGCTTGCTTTCGGAGGCCTACAACCGGGGCGCGATTCTCTGCGGGCTTTCTGCCGGGGCGATCTGTTGGTTTGAGCGGATGTATACCGATTCGGCTTTGAGCGGCTCGGAGGGAGCCTATCACCTTTGCCGGGGGCTGGGGTGGTTGGAGGGAACGGTTTCTCCCCACTATAACCTGCGGATTGCGGGTTTTGACGAGATTCTGAAGCGGGAAGACGGGTGTGCCTATGCCATAGAGGACAACGCCGCCATAGAATTCACAAACGGCCGATTTGCCCGGGCTATCTCTTCGGGAGGAGCGGCGTACCGGATATGTTCCCAAAACGGGATCCTGAAAAAAGAAATGCTGTAAGATGTAAAAACGGAAGACTGAAGAACGAAACACAGAAAAAGGGACAGGGGTAGATGCGTATCCTTAAAGCCGGACGCTTTTTGGGAATGCATCGGACTCCTGTCCCGTTTTTACTTTTTGGCACCTTCAAAAATTCCCCGCACAGCGGGCAGCGGCGTTTTTGTCTCAGAATTTCGTTGTAAGAACCGGAAACGCAGAGAGCATTCCGGCGTTTTGGCACCTTGTTCTTCGCAGGATTGCCCGCCGCCGGACACGCCTTGAAGAGTCAGAGGCCTCCCTTCAGGAAGGCAGTTCCGAGAGAATCTTCTGCCATTCCTCCCGGTTGACCGAATAGTCCGGAGAATCCAAGCGCTCTGCCACCAGACCGGCATCCATCCAGACCACCTCCTCCACTTCTTCTTTCTGAAGAGCGAAGTCGGTGGGGCAAAGCGCCTGACCGTCGTAAAGATAAAGGGCAGTGTATTCCAGATCCCGGAAGGTTTTTTGGGCAAAAGTCCCTTCGGTGTACCGCTCTTCAAAAGACAGAAACCGAAGATTTTCTTTTTTTAGATGCAGTCCCAGCTCTTCCAAAGGCTCTCTCAATGCCGCGTGCTCAAAATCCTCGCCTCGTTCCAGGTGTCCGGCCGAGGAAATGTCGTAGCAACCCGGAAAAGAATCCTTGTTTTGGACCCGTTTTTGCAAAAGCACCTGAATTTTCCCTCTGTTTCTGCGGTAAATCCAGATGTGTACGGTGCCGTGCCGGTCTCCGTCCCTGTGAACCAAGGACCGCTCCTTGAATTTTCCGGTTTTCCTTCCCCGTTCGTCCAAAAGATCAAAAAGCTCTGCGGGGCGATCCCCCAAAAGCGCTTTTTCCAAGTGCTCGCCCTTGTAGAACAGCGAAAGGTGAAAAAAGGGAGCGCCCTCCAAAAGCAGGGAAAGGAAGAGAAAATCCCCCTCCCACAGGTTCAGGAAAAACAGGTCCTCTTTTTCAACAAGGCACAGTTCCCCTTCGGCGCATTCCGGCAGGGGAAAGGCAGGGGCAAAAGCGGAGAAAAGATGCATTTCCTCTTCTTCCCAAAGGTCGCTTTGAAAGCGGACGATTCCCCTGTAGGAATAGTCGGAAAGGAGAATGCCGGCCTCCTCGTAAACCTCCCGGAGCATACATTCTTCGGGCGTTTCGTCTTTTTCAAAATGTCCGCCCAGCCCTATATATTTTTCATCGTTTCCGTCGTTCTTCTTCTTTGTGCGGCGGAGCATCAGCAGTTTTCCCCCGCACTCAATGTAGCATAAAGTTGTTTTCTTCATGTCTTCAGATTTCCGGTGTCGATCCGATAGATGCTTTGATTTTCAATATCTGCTGACGGAATCATCACCGGAGGAATCCCGGAAGCCGAAGTGACCGTTGAAACCAGAACTCGGGCATAGGGGAAAAGCTCTTTGTAGGTCATGATGTGAAGCTGTTCTCTGGGAACCTGCGGATCAAAGGAGAACAGGCCCTCCACTTCGATCCTGACCGAAAATTTTTCAGGGGCATCCTTATCGAAAACACTGCATTCCAGATTGCAGACACAAAGGTTTTCCTTGGTGTAGCGCACATTGTAGTTGTATTTGTTCTCCAGTTGGATTTTGGTTCCGGGAGCCAGACGGCCTGTAAATGAAATCTCCAGTGCCCGATAACCTTTCAGACGGATTGCACTCATTTTTTTCTCTCTCCTTTTGTCGGCTTAGCCGCAGGTTCAGTATAGCACAAAGAAAAGAAAAAAACAAGAGCCGGGAAACATCCGGACTCTCGTTTGTATGCGGTATTGTAATTTTACAGAATTTTTTCGGTGATGCGCATTCCCGAAGGATCAATGCCGGTTTGCAGATAGACGATCTCTTTGATCTGAGCCAGCTGATTGGCCAAAAGCGTTTCTTTGGTGCCCACGATCACCGAAACATTGTTTTCGGAAACGACGGCAACGCACTGCTCAAAGCCCTTGCTCTTTACCAAGGTCTCAATGTTTGATTCGGCTTCAATGTAGGAGGCGATTCTGGAAATGGAGCCGGCAGCGGCAGTCCGCTCTTCGGTGGTGGAAGCGGCACTGTCCACCACGGTCTGAAGGACTTCCAGTGCTTCGTCTCTTGCCTTTTGCCGGTCGGTTACTGCAAGGGCAAAAAAGCTTTCGCCCTCTTCATCGTTGGAAGCGGCCGCCTGGCTCTGAGAGGGAGAAGGATTTTCGCCGCTTCCGTCGGTTTTGGCCGGATTACCCGCGGCATCGGCGGGACCGAAAAGCATCCAGTTGATGCCGATAGCGGCACAGATGATCAATACAGAAGCCGTGATGATGAGAGAGCGTTTTTTGGAGGCGCTGAAAAACCTGCCCACTTTTTCCGGAAACTGTTTGACCTGTTGCTTGAAGGGAACGACCGAGCGCTCGGTTTTCTGTTCGGTAGATTTCATAATTTGCATTTTAGTTCCTCCCATTGTGGATTTGTTTGTTACACTATATTCGGGTGTTCCGGAAAATAGACCGGTCCCCAAAGAATTTAACTGCTGCCCGAAACATAGATCCGATTGGTGCCCAGGCCCAGTGCGGCGGAGAGCAGTCGGACCACCTCCGCCTGTACCCGCGGATCGTTTCCGCCCTGGCAGATCACGGCAACCCCTTTGATCTCTCCCTCTTTGTCCAAGCATAGGCGCACCTGCGCCTGCCCGACGCCTTTGCTGTTTTCCAGAAAGCAGGCCAGCTCCGCCTCTTTTTTCTCGGTATCGGTTCCGGTGCGTTCATTCCGGCCGTTCAGGATCAGACCCAGAATCAGCAAAAGCACTCCCGCAAGAAAAAGAATCAGAAGCAGGGGCGAAAGAATCTTTTTATTCTTCATGAATCGACAATTCCTCCTTGAAAATGATCGGAGCGGAGAGGGCATCCAGAATATTCCGGATATTTTCCCTTTTGGCAACCGCCGAAAGAGAGAAAAGGATACAGGTGACGCTTTGAGTGGACAGTGTGAATTCCTCTGCCGAAATTTCTATGTCCAGAGAAAAGTCGGCATCCTCAAGACCGGTTTTGGAAAGAATCTGCTCCTTCAGGGATTGCTCCAGGTTCTTTTCGGTTTCGGAGACCAGATTGCTCCGATAGGCAGAAAGGTCGCCGGAGGTTTCAGGGAAAGTCTCCAAGGAAAAAGAGAAGCTCTGGTGGAGGAGCTTTCCAAGCGGTGCAAGAGTCAAGGTCAGGATCAACAGTAAGGACAGATATTTCAGGTGCTTTTCATAGCGCTTGCCCTCGGAAAGGTAGAGGATTCCTCCGGACAGGGCGGAGAGAAACAGCAGGGACAGGAGGTAGATTTTCATAGAGCGCTCCCTTCGGATTTCAAAGAGAAGTATACATGGTGACGGCAAAAGCGACCAGAACCCCAAGGTCGGAAAGGGCTACCAGAGCGCACAGTCCGCCGGCGGCGGAGACACCGCAGGAAAAGAGGGAGGTCAGCAGGGTGTTGTCCAAGGCCTCCGAAAAAGAACGGGAGAGCTGAAAAATCAGTCTGGCAAGAAGCAATTGTACAAGCACCGGAAGGAGCATCAGAAGGACCACGGCCGCACCGGCTCCGCCGACCGTGGCACGGATCAGAGAAAGGCCCGACAGCAGGGTTTTGGAGGATTCGGAAAAAGCGGAGCCTACAAGGGGAATCATGTTGCCGGCGGTGTAGCGGAAGGCACGCAGGGACAGACTGTCTTGCTTGGCGGCAAGAACCTGCTGAAAAGCAAAGACGGTCAGGATCAGCGTGGTTACCAGACCCAGAAGCGAAAGAAAGGCCTTGCGCAGGGTGCTCCCAAAGGAGGAAAGCCCTTTGTTGCCGGTGATGACGGCGCAAAGATCAAAGACCGTGCCCACCTGCAGCAGGGGCAGGAGAATTCCGGAAGTAAAATTTCCTATAAGGGAAAAGATCATGGTAAAGGCGGTACCTCCTACGGCTGCCTGGCCCACTCCACCCATGGAAAGGGAAGCGCCGGTCACCACCGGAAGCATGGCGGAAAGAAAGGCGGAGAGCTTGGTAAGGTGTGTGCCGGTGAGAAGGAACAATCCGGATAATCCCCCAACGATGCAGAAACATCCTGAGAGCAGAACACAGAGATGAAGCACCCCCTTGTCCTCCCGGCGCAGGCATTTTTGGAGAAGGGTAAAGATGCTGCAAAGTAAGGACAAGCCCAGCAGCAGGCGCAGTTCAATTCTGTTTTCCTTTAGAGATTCTTTTATTTGTGTAAGAGAAAACCGAAGAAAATAGGGAAGCTCCGGCAGGGAAATCCCGTTTTCTCCGAGAAAAAGCTCCTGAAGCTCCTCCGGTATGGCCTTTTCCAGTTCTTCTTCACTGTCCGCGCAGACCGGGACAAAAAAGAGGGTGAAAAGAAGCAGGGAAACAAATAGGACAGAACAGAATCTTTTCATGGCAGCAGTTCCTCCACGAGAGAGAACAGTTGTTTCCACATGGGAATGCACAGAAGAAGCAGGGCCACCTTGCAGGAAAAATCTAAGGCATTGGATAACCCTTGTCTGCCGGCGTCCCGGCAGATGTCTCCGGTAATTTCACAGCAAAGTCCGATACCAAAGGCCCGGAACAGGGCCTCCCCTCCCTCGAAATGATATTCTACCAGCTTTTGGTTCAAAGTTTCAAAAAGGCCGGTCAGGGAAAGAACCGCCGGTGTCAAGAGACACAGCATTCCGGCAATGGCCACGAGCGTTCCGACCTGACTCTTCTCTTTTCCGATGATTTCAAGGGCGGCAAATGCAAGAAGAGCAATGCCGCAAAGCGAAAAGGCACTCATCTTTAAATACCGAAGGCCGTGCGGATGCTGTTGAAGAGGCCTGTGATTTCATTCATCAGGAGCACCAGAACCAGCACGATCCCGCCGATGGATACCCAGGTGGCCAGATCCTCCCGTCCGCTTTTGCTTAAAATCTGGTGGGCCACTGCGACCAGAAGTCCCACGCCAACGACCTTCAGTAGAATTGAAATATTCATTTTAAGCCTCCCTATTCCCAACGGTGCAGGGGAATATTTTTTCAATCCGCATCAAAGAAAAAGAAGCAGAAGCACTGCGCCGATGCAGATGCCAAGAGTTCGGGATACCTTCACTTTTCCCGATAATTCCTTGGTTCCTTTTTCTTCCATTTCGGTAAGAAGCGAAATCAGTTTGCGGCAACGGGCTTCTTCCTCTTCAGCATCCCCTTTGCCCAGCTCCGAAAAGAAGAGAAGGACTGTTTTTTTCAATTTTTCATCGAGATACAGCCGTTGCAGAGCGTTCTCGTAATCTCCTTGCCGGAAAAAGGGCAGGGAATCGTGAGGAACGATTTCCCTATAGGATTCAAAGCATGACGGCAATTCCTCCCGGCTGTAAAGGATGCCGTTGCGTATGTAGTCCACAAGGCCGAGAAGAAACTGCAGATCCCGGTATTTCTTTTTTTCCTTTTCTCCGTAGCGCCAGCCGAAAAGAACCGCACCCAACGCAAGAAGGAGCAATCCTGCCGTCTTGAGCATTTCTTTTCCCTCCTCAGCACAAATTTGAGGTTTCGGTGATTTCAAAAGAGAGCTTGGTGCCGGTTCGCTCAATCCCCACAAGATAATCAAACATTCCGGTCTGTAAAAGTGCGGCAATACCCGGTCGAGCCAGCAATTCCCCGTGACCTGCGGCATGTGCGGAGGCGATCACCGCCACTCCGCCCTTTCCGCATTCCGCAAGTCCGGCGCATTCCTCCTTCCCGATTTCATCCAGAATGATGAGGTCGGGGGCCGCCGTGCGTAAAGCCATGGAAAGCGCTTTCTCTTTGGGGTAATACAGGTAAACCGATAAAGAAGGACAGTTCTCCAGTCCTGCCGAAAGCTCTCCTCTTTGGTCCAACAGGGCGGTAGAAAGAAGATACGGAGGCGAGGAGAGCTTGCGGGCAAGCTCTCTTAAAACGGTTGTTTTTCCCATTCCGGGCGGGGAGTACATCAGCATTCCTTTTCGGAAACCTGTGGAGCGGAGTAGATTTAATAGCGGGTCCGCCGCCCCCGGGACCGGCCGGGGAATCCGGAGAGAAAGGAAGGAAATGTCCTTGACCGAAAGAATTTTTCCCTCTTTGCACACGGCTTTTCCGCAGATTCCCGCCCGGACTCCGCCGGGAAGGGAGATGTAGCCTTCAAGAATGGTATCGGAGTGACTGTAAAAGGAACGGTTGGTACAGCAGGAAAGCGTTTCTTTCATCAGGTCTTCTGTACAGACGAGATGCGTCAGCGCACATCGGCCCCATTGCTTCAGAATGACCGGATGCCCCACCCGCATCCGAAGCTCTTCCGGCGGTTCGGAATGCTCGGAAAGCAGGAAAAACAAGGGGGAAGGCAGAATTTTCTGCAGTTTTTGTAGAGTGGGATCCATCGTTTTCCATCCTTCTTTTTGCTTCACTTTTTCACGCACTGCTTTTACAGTCTATGAAAGAGGGACAAGATGTATGACAGGCTGTCCTTTGAAGTTTTTTGCTCGACATATCGGAAAAGGACATACGCTTTCGGAGGCTGAATGAAAGAAAAAGGGAGGCAAAAAACTCTGACCGAGTTTTTTACACCTCCGACGACTGCCAATCAAGGGTCAAACAGACCAAGGTTGCATCAAAGCCGGAATCCGGACCGGTAAGTTTTTGGGGCCGTAAAAAAGCGAGTTTTTACAGCCCCAAAACAGCTCAAAGTAAATTTATATTTACAATAGTAAATAAAATATAACCAGTAATTTTTATGACAGCTTGTTTGAAAGACGAAGATTGTCGGCAATCATCGCAATGAACTCACTGTTTGTTGGCTTTCCCTTGTCGGTCTGGACGGTATAGCCGAAAAAGGAATTCAGTGTATCCACATCTCCCCGATCCCAGGCAACTTCAATGGCATGACGGATGGCCCGCTCCACACGGGAAGAGGTGGTCTGATACTGTTTGGCAACGGTAGGATAAAGAATTTTGGTGACGGCATTGATCACCTCTTTGTCGGAAATTGCCATGAGAATGGCGGTACGCAGATATTGATAGCCCTTGATATGGGCAGGAACCCCGATTTGGTGAATCACTTTTGTAACCTGTGTTTCAAGGTCCGCGCCCCGGTTTTTGGCTGTCTGCGTGACCCCTCCGTTGCGTAGCTTGTTCCGGTAGACTCTGCGGATGCGGGAAGCCAGATTTTCATAATCCACAGGCTTGGTCATGCAATAATCGGCTCCCGATTCAATGGCTTCTTCATAAATATTGGGGTTGGGAGCGTCCGAAAGGACGATATAGGAGGGCGGGTTGTCGGGCAAAAAGGACATTTTTTCAGCAGAACGGATCACCTGCACACAATCCATTCTGGAAAGCCATACATCTAAAAGCACCACATCGGGATGAAACCGGTTGATAATCTGGAGCGCATCTTCTCCCGAAACCGCTTCTTCAAATCGTGTAAATCCAAGTTGCTTTAAGGCGGCTTTGGTTTTGTTGCGGAATTCGTTGTTTTCGTCTGCAATCAGTATTTTCAGTGTTTGTTCCATGGTAGTTTCCTCAGCTTTCATAGTTTTTCTTTTCTGTTCGATTTTTTGACGCCAAATCTTGTGCCTTAATATTACCATATTTTACCAAATATTGCAATAGAAGGAATTATAAAATATTGAACAAACTTTCGCATTGGAAATTGGTAAAAATTGCCAAATATTTTTCCGTCTGCTCGCCCGAAAAATTATTCAGGGGTTGCTTTTGAACTGACGGTTGTATTTTCGCAAGAGCAGGTCGTATTTTTTTCCGGTAAAACCGTGTTCTGAAAGGAGATCCCGCAGGGTCCCTTCATAGCCGGTCACGGTCATGTACAAGCGCAGTCTGGAAATGAATTCTATGGCGTCCCATTCTTCTTTTTCCGCAATTTTGAAAGTATCCTGCAAAAACAAATCGTACAGGCGATTTTGGGGATTCATAGAAAAAGACTCCTTTCAAACAAAAAAATCACAGTTTCCTGTGATTTCATTGTATGTGTTCGGTTTGGAAATCATGATTCACTCAAAGGGTTTTTCCGCGTGTTTTTTACAATGCTCGATAAAAAATCCCTCGGTATTGAGATAGTAGCTGCCGTCCGGCTGCTTCCGGTAGCCCAAAGCCTGAACCAACCGCTCCTGATTTTCGGCAGGGGAGAGAAAATATCCCTCGGTGGCCCCCACCGAATCCATAAAGTTCATACAGGCTCTTCCGCAGATAAACATGACTTCAAAGTCCTCTTTCTCTTTGCGGAAACAGATCTGCCGGAGGCATCCTTTTTTTCCTTTGATGCAGAAGGTGATCACACCGGCTTCCTCTTCATCAATCCAAACTCTGTATGCCAGGTCGTCTATGCGGAATTCGGCGCCAAGCCGGGCGCAGATCTCCCTTTGTTCTTCTTTAGACTGTATGGGGAAGCACTTAAACATGGTTTTCCTCCCCTTTCAGGTAGGAAACCTGTTCCTTGGTCAGATAGCGCCACTCGCCAACCCGAAGTCTGCCCAAAGTCAGATTTCCGATGGCAATGCGTTTGAGAAACCGGATCTGCAAGCCCACCTGCTCGCACATTTTCCGGATCTGGCGGTTCCGCCCTTCATACAGAGTCATTTGTAAAAGGGTTTTGCCGTCTTTCCTTTTTAAGACCTCGGTGTAGACCGGGCGGATGGGATAGCCGTCGATTTCCATAGGAGAAAGCAGGGTCTTATACTGCTCCTCGGTGATTTCTCCCTCCACCTTTACATTGTATATCTTGGGAATACTATGGCGGGGATGGGTCAGTGTTTCGGTCAAAGCTCCGTCGTCGGTCAGCAGAAGAAGCCCTTCGGAAGCCATATCCAATCTTCCGATGGGATACACCCGGCGGCCCACGGCTTTTACTAAGTCGGTTACGCAGGGTCTGCCCTTTTCGTCGTTGGCAGTGGTCACATACCCGGCAGGCTTATTCAGCATGATGTAGACATGCTCCCCCCGGGGCATCACGACCTTCCGGTTTTTATACAGCACCTGGTCCACACCCGGAGTCACCTTGGTTCCCAATTCGGCAGGGACACCGTTGACCGTTACCAAGCCTTTTCGGATCTCTTCTTCGGCGGCACGGCGGGACATCAATCCGCAGTCCGCCATATATTTTTGCAAGCGTTCTTCCATATCCTTCTCAATCCTTATTTTTGAAGATCGGTTAAAAAATCAGCCATCCAGTCCGAACAGGGACCGGAGAAAGAGCAACAGGCGCCTCCAGAGTCCGGGTTGCGGCGGCTCTTCCACCTGCTCCGCAGAAAGAAGGGGCAGGGTCCGGTATAGTTTTCCGTCCAGATACACTTCCACCTGCCCCACCACACTTCCTTCGCTCAAGGGCGGATAGAGACACTCCGGCGCATAGATTCTGGAAGTCACCCGGCTGTCCGACGAGCCGAGCAAAGACAGTCCCTCGCTGTATACCTCAATTTTCCGCTGTTCCGCATTTGCCATAGGGAGGCTCAGCGTCACTCCCTCAAAGAAGAACCGACGGACTGTATCAAAACCGTAGGCATACAGGTTGGTATGGCTTTCCCAGTCATTGCGGCAGTTCAGGGTCACGCAGACCAAGGTGGTACCGTTACGGCGGCAGGCGCTGACCAAACATCTGCCGGAGTGCATCGTGTAGCCGGTTTTCACTCCGATACAACCCTTCAGAGAAAACAGCAGACGGTTGTGGTTTGTAAGAGTGCGTCGGCTCTCTTCTTTCCCGACGGTTATATACTTGGTAGCCGCAATTTTGGCAAAATCCGGATTGTCCAAAGCGGAACAGGCAAGAATCGCCAGGTCATAGGCCGTGGTTCGGTGTTCTTCGTCATCTAAACCGTGGGGATTTGTAAAATGGGTGTTTTTCATGCCCAAGGACCTGGCTTTTTCATTCATCATTGCGGCAAAGTCCTCTATAGAGCCGGCCACATGCTCCGCAAGAGCCGTGGCTGCGTCGTTTGCCGAAGCAAGCATCAGACAGTAAAGCAATTCCTTTACGGTCAGATGCTCGCCCTTGCGCAAATAGGCGGAGGAGCCTTCGGTCAGAGAAGCGTTTTCCGAAACCACCACATCCTCATTTAAGTCCGCTTGTTCCAGAACCACCAGGCAGGTCATGATCTTGGTGGTACTGGCGGGGGACAGGGAGAGATGCTCGTTCTCTCCGGCAATTTTCAGCCGATCCTCCTTTTCAAGCAGCACATACCCTCCGGCATACACGGAAGGACGCAGAATGACGGGGGAGGCCCTCCCCGGATTTCCGAAAATCGGCAGAAAAAACAAGGTCCATAGGGTCAATAGAACAGCAATTCCTTTTTTCATACGGCAAAAAGTCCCTTTACTTTTTTTGACTACTGCTTATCCTATGGGAATTATCTGCCGTTTATGCCGGAGGGTTTATCCCTTTTCGGCGTTTTCGGTTTTTTCGTCGTTTTCAGCCGGTTCCTCGGCGCTTTTTTCTTTCTTGAATTTTGCAATTACTGTTTTGATTTTATCCGCAATTTCGGGTGAGCGCTCCAGAAGATCGCTGATTGCGTCCACAACGGCGCCCACGGTCCCCTTGTTGGAGGCGCTGTCCACGGTCAGCATCTCGACCGAGCCGCCGGCCCGGATCACCAGGAACCCCACCGGAGAAGCCGTAATGCCGGTGCCTCCACCGCCTCCGAAGGAGGAAAGAGAAGCAGGGGCGGTTTTATCGGAAAACGGGGTATGCTTGCCGAAATAGTCTAACCCCCCGGTAGCCAATCCAATCGAAATTTTGGTGACCGGAATGATCGTGGTTCCGTTTTCTGCGGTAAAAGGAGTGCCCAACACGGTGTTGGCATCCACCACATCCTTGATTCCTTCAAGGGTGGATTTGATCAGTTCATTCTGCTTGGAATCTGACATAAGTGCCTTCCTTTCTTATTTTTCGGCGATATTCGCCTTTTGTTTCAAAGTTTCTTTTTCTACCTGTTGTTCTTTTTTCTGTTGCAGAAGCAGATATTTCATCAAAGCGGGAAGAAGAATGTGTACCGCCTGCCACAGACAAAGCGAAAGCGTGATCCGTACCCTGCAGGAGCCTTCGATTTTGTCAAATCTGCTGCGGATATAGATTTCTTCCTCCCGGCCCATTTTCAGATGGGTGATATTCCTTAAAAATTCCAGAAATGCGGTTCCCCCGGAAACAGCGGAGCCGTAGAGAAGAGCGGTTTTGGCGGCATCTTCCGAGGCAATTTCAATCTGGAGCTGATCCACCCGCAGGTGCAGGTGCTTCAGGAAGCGCCCCAAAGCGGGCAGAATGACTTCGGTAAACAACTGCCTGTAGAAAGAGAACATCTCGAAGAAATCCGGCTTTTTGGAGACTGCTTTTTCCTTTTTCTGTTTCTTTTTCTTCTCTTTTTTTGCTTTTTTTTCGGAGGGAAGCTGTCCCTTTATACGCAGCTTTTCTTTCTTCGGAAAAAGGGTAAAGGAAAGGAACAGAACCTTCAATTTCACGGAAAAGCTACCGTCGTAGCGCAGCTGTACACCCACGCGCAAAAGAAGCAAAAGGCCGAAAAGCAAAAGAAGTCCGCCGAGTATTGCAAGGATCACAAGAAATACAGACAAGCACATTCCTCCTTTTGATTGGTTGGGTGGGATCGAAGGATTCTTCCGGGCCGTTTGGTTCAGTCTACAGCTCCGGACGCTTCCTCGATGGTGGTTTGTTTTCCCTTTTCTGCCAAGGGAAGAGCGGAGCTGACGGTGGGCAATTCCTCAAGGGAACGAAGACCGAACACTCTGAGAAATTCTTCGGTGGTTCCGTAGAGAATCGGTTTTCCGGGGGCGTCCAGCCGCCCTTTCATTTCAATCAGCTGTTTGTCGCAGAGCGTGCCGATGGCCCAGGAGCAATCCACTCCCCGTATCTGCTCCACATAGGCTTTGGTCACCGGCTGGTTGTAAGCGATGATGGCTAACGCCTCCAGGCAGGAAGCGGACAGCTTGCCGGAGCTTTTGATGCCCATGGCGGTGCGGATATACTCTTTGTATTCTCCCTTGGAGCAAAGCTGACAGGAATCATCCAGAATCAGAAACAGGATGCCCCGGGAGCTTTGATTGTATGCCTTGGCATACTCCTCGGCAAAACAGCGCATTTCCTTTTCGGTTTTTTGGAAGGTTTGAGCCAGCTTTTCAAAGGAGAGGGGATAGCCGGAGGCAAAGAGTACGGCCTCCAAGGCCTCCCCAAGCTGCTCACTGCTCAGCAGATCCAGTGACTGCTGTTCGTTTGTCTCGTTCATAGTTTATCTCCAGATAGGGATTTTCGGGATCGTCCACCGCAATGGTAACCTCCTGTTTTCGGATCAACTGCAGAAGGGCAATAAAGGTGGCCACAATGTCCGAACGGGTTTCATTGTGCAGGATCAGTTCCTCAAGGGACACTCTTCCTTTTCTTTTCATGTAGCGCAAAACAGAGAAAACCTTTTCATGAATCGGGGTGATCTTCGCCGTGGCAATGGTGCGCAGGGCGAACTCCGGCTCCTCTGTGTGCGCTAAATCCTGTAGCTTTTTTCGCCGTTCGATCCGTTCAAAGGCGGCAAACAGGGAGTCTAACTCCTGCGGCGCCACATAGGTTTTGTCCACATCGATCTCTTCGCTTTCCTTGGCCATACGGCCGCTGTAAAGCTGGTAAAGGCTGTTCAGCTCTGCCGCTTTTTCCTTTGCCGCCTTATAATCCATCAAAGATCTCACCAATTCGGAACGGGGGTCGGGCGCATTGCGGTCGCCGGTGTCGGGAAGAAGCATTTTGCTTTTAATCAGCATCAATTCCGCAGCCATGGCAATAAAATCCCCGGCAATATCGGCATCGGTTTTCTGCAGTTCGGTTACATATTCCATATATTGATCCAGAATCAGTGCAATGGGAATGTCCAGAATGTCCACCTTGTTCTTGGCAATCAGCCGCAAAAGCAGGTCCAGCGGACCGTCAAAAACCTCCAGATGATACTGGGGCGTTATGGACTCGTTGAAACTGAAGGCCGTATTCATAGGATCCAACCCATCGTGCGGAAGAGCAGATTCACGAGCCATTCAAAAGCGCCGGAGAAGAAGCTGCTGCCGAACCAGAAGAAAATCAGAAATGCGATCATGATATAGCGCTCGTACTTCATCACACCGAAATAGTATTTGGCGGGCAGGAACACATAGGCAATCCGGGAACCGTCAAAAGGAGGCAGTGGAATCAGGTTGAAAATGGCCAGCATGAAATTCAGCATAGCCGAAATATAGAGAAAATAGAGAAGCAAGGCCACAATTTTAAGCCCGGAGGAAAGGTTGAGAACCACATTGAGCAAAAAAACATACAAAAGGGAAGTGTAAGAACTGCCGTATTCTGCCTTGAAGAAACTGAACAAAGCCTGTAATTGCATATTGTCGGAATTTGCGGAAAGAAAAATTTTGGTGCCGAAAATCAGGCCTGCAAGGGAAAGAAAGCCCAGAAGAAGGTTCACTAAAGGCCCTGCCGCCGCCGTACAGGCCATGCCCTTTCTCGGATTCTTGAAGTTCCGGCTGTTCACCGGGACGGGCTTTGCCCAGCCGATACCGAAAAGCAGCATGGAAATGGTACCGATGGGGTCTAAATGTTTGGCGGGGTTGATGGTGATGCGTCCCAGATTTTTCGCTGTGGGATCCCCCATTTTGTTTGCGATATATCCGTGGGCCGATTCGTGCAGCGAAAGCGCCAGAAGCACCGCCGGAATACGCAAAAGAAGAGTAATCAGACTGACGATGAAATCGGTTTTGCTGCTGAATCCGCCTAAGAGATTAAAAAGCATTTCATTTTCTCCTGTTTCTGTGGATTTCCGAGGATCAGTTCTGATCCAGAAATTCAAAAATTCTTTTCCGGATTTCCTCTGCCGCCGTCGGTTTTAAAGCCGAAAAGGGTATGATTTCCGCTTCCTTTGAAATCAGCGGATGGGTATCAAGGGCTCCGATCATCTTTTCATACTCGGTTTTGTTCAGCTTATCCGCTTTGGTAGCGATGACCATATAGGGGATCCCGGTATTGTTGAGAAAGGACAGCATCAGATTGTCAAACGAGGTGGGTCCCGTTTTCAGGTCGATCAGCTGTACCACCAATTCCGGCGCAGAATCGCCGGTAAGATAGGCATCCACCAAATCGGAAAAAACCGCCCGTTCCGTTCCCGAACGCTTGGCAAAACCGTATCCGGGCAGGTCCACCAGATAGAGCTTCCGGTCGATGTTGTAAAAATTGATGGTCACGGTCTTGCCGGGGGAAGAGGAGACCCGAGCCAAACTCTTCCGGCGAAGAAGGCAGTTGATGAGACTGCTTTTCCCCACATTGGATCTGCCCGAAAAGGCTACCTTGGGCAAAGGATCTTTGGGGAACTGGGATACAAAGCCCGCAGAGATCTGCAGGGTAACATTGTTTAAGTTGGGTTTGAGCATGGGGTTCTCCTCCCGCGATGAATGTTCAGACCAGAGCCTGCCGCAGCACATCCCCGGCCGATTTACAGCAGATGAACTGCACGCCGGCTAAAACAGCCTGGTCCACATCGGCCAAGTCCTTCCGGTTGTCTTCGGGTATGAGCACGGTATGTACTCCGGCTTTGTAGGCCGCCATGGCCTTTTCCCGCAGACCGCCGATGGGCAGAACCCGGCCATGCAGGGTGATTTCTCCGGTCATGGCCAAATCCTGCTTCACCGGCCTTCCGGTGAATTCGCTGACCAGAGCCGTGTAGATGGCGCATCCGGCCGAAGGGCCGTCCTTGGGGGTGGCACCTTCCGGAAAATGAATGTGAATATCCTTGTCTTTGGAGAAATTGTCCGGAAGAGAAAGGCTCTGACTGTCGGAGCGCAGGCAGGAAAGCGCGATCTGTGCCGACTCCTTCATGACGGTTCCCAGATTTCCGGTGCATTCGATGTGTCCCGAGCCGGGCATGGAAACCGCTTCCACCCGAAGCAGTTCACCGCCGGCTTCCGTCCAGGCCAGTCCGTTGACCACGCCCTTCAGCGGTTCGTCGTAGATGTGTTCGGGCAGAATTTTCTCGTGTCCGAGATAGCTTTGTATGTTTTTGTCAGTGACCCTTTGGGTATTCTGACCGTTCTCCACAATGTTTCTGGCCGCTTTTCGGCAGATGCAGGCAATACTGCGTTCCAGATTCCGCACCCCCGCCTCGTGGGTGTACCCGGCGATGATGGCATTCAGGGCCTTGTCGGTAATCTGAAGCTGCTTGGCGGTGATGCCGTGCCGTTTTCGCTGACGGGGAATCAGGTGGTGCTTGGCGATCTGTACCTTTTCTTCGGCTGTGTAGGAGGAAAGCTCAATGACCTCCATCCGGTCAATCAGTGCCGGAGCTACGCCCTCCAAAGAGTTGGCCGTAGCCACAAAGAGACAGTCGGACAGGTCCACCGGCAACTCCACAAAATGATCGCGGAAGGCCTTATTCTGTTCACCGTCCAGCACCTCCAGCATGGCGGAGGCCGGATCCCCCCGGCTGTCGGAGGACATTTTGTCCAACTCGTCCAGAAGAACCAGGGGATTCATGGATTTCGCCTGGGTCAGAGCGTTGATGATCCTGCCGGGCATAGAGGCCACATAGGTTTTCCGGTGACCGCGGATCTCTGCTTCATCCCGCACGCCGCCAAGGGAAACCCGCACATATTTCCGGTTCAGAGCCTTGGCAAGAGAAGCCGCCACAGAGGTTTTGCCAACACCGGGAGGCCCAACAAGACATAAAGTCTGGTTTTTCAAGTCCGGGTTCAGCTGTTTGGCGGCCACAAATTCCAAAATCCGCTCCTTCACCTTTTTCATGCCGTAATGATCCCGGTCCAGCACTTCCTCCGCTTTTTTCACATCGGCTTGTTCGTTCGTCCTGTGGTTGAAGGGGATTTCCAGTACCGTGTCCAGGTAACTGCGCAGAACCGAGGCTTCCGCAGAGGTATAGGGAGTTTTGGACAGCTTTCCGACCTCTTTGATCAGCTTTTGCTCCACCTCCTCGGAAAGATGTGCTTTTTTGATCTTTTCCAGATATTCGGCAGATTCCTCATCGTCCTCGTCCACGCCCAGTTCTTCCTTGATGATGCGCAGCTGTTCCTTGAGATAGTATTCCCGCTGGTTTTCCTCCAGTGCCGCCCGCACTTTTCCGTGAATGTACAGATCCTCCTTCAGAAGAGGAATCTCCTCCTGCATGGCATTGTTCAAGACGACCAGCCGCCGGTATGCGTTGCACTCCTCCAAAATCTGCTGTTTGTGTTCAAAGCCCATAATCAGAGCCACAGCCACACTGTCGGCATAGTCACCGGGCGTGCTTGCCTTCAGAATTGCTCCCTTCAGTTCGGGAGAGGTTCCGGGAAGGATGTTCAGCATGGTTTCCATGAGCTGCAGAGAGTCTTTGTATGCGGCAGAGGTCTTTGAGGAATCCAGCGTATCGTTTTCGGTACGGAGGGGCAGGACCTTGCAGAAAAGACCGTCCTCGGATAAATCCTGCAATCTGGCTCTGCAAATTCCCGATGCCGTGATGCGCAGGGCCTCTCCCTTTTTCTCGGAATTACTCAGGGTGGCCACTATGCCCGTCATGAAAAAGTCGGAAAGACGGTAGGGCGGCAGCTTTTCCGGATCCCGCAAGGCCACGAGAAAGGCTTTGTTTTCAAAACCGGCGGCGGTTTTCACCGTATTCCGGTCTTCCTCGGATACCAACTCCAGTTTGATGGGGGCGCCGGGAAACGCCACGATCCCCCGAAGGGCCAGAATTGGGAGAATGAACCGTTCCTGCTCCAAATCTGTATATTCATCGGAAGCGTCGGCACGCTTTTTTTCTTCTGTCATATCTATATCATTCCTTTCTTTCGGAAGAAATTTCTTTGAAGGGAGAGAATCCGACAAAGGCTTCTCTCCGGAATTCAAACATATTCAAATCATTATATCATACTTTTTGGCCGGTTTCAAATACTTTTTTTGAATTCTTCCTCCTGTTTGCGACTTTTTCTTTTAAACTCCCAAAAGTGGGGCAAAGGGCGGGACGGCGCATAGACTGAAAAGGGAGCAATCTCAAATTATACAAGGAGAACAAATCGGAATGATGATGAAACAATGCCGCCAAAGGCGCTGGGAGCCACCCAAGGAGCCTGTGTGCGGTTGTGAAAGAGAACCGGAAAGGAGACGCTGTATTTCCGCCGGAGCTTATGAAGGCTTCGGTCCTGCCATGGTGCTGGTGCCGGCGCAGAACTACACGGAACTGTATACACCCGAAGAGGCGTTGGTCAAAGGAACGCTCTTCAAACAGCTGGATATGCCTTTCCATGCCGGATTCCGGCTCTGAAGGAGGGGAAAATGAACGAAAAAGAACGCTGCTTAAGAACCGTGCAGAGTCTGGAATTCGCACTGGTGGAATTGGGCCTGTACCTGGATTCCCACCCGGACTGCAAGGAGGCCCTTGCGCAATATAAAAATTTCAATGCCCAGCATGAGCAGGCAAAAAATCAGTATGAAATGCATTTCGGACCGTTGACTGCCGGAAGCACCGGCAACACCGACTATTGGGATTGGGTCGCCACCCCCTTCCCCTGGGAAATCTGTTGAGGAGGAAGGAATATGTTTGTTTACGAGAAAAAACTGCAATATCCGGTAAAAATCAAGAATCCGAATCCGGCTCTTGCCAAGGTGATCATCTCTCAGCTTGGCGGACCTCACGGAGAATTGGGTGCCGCCACCCGCTATCTTTCCCAGCGGTTTGCCATGCCCGACAGAAGGATTATCGGTATGCTGACCGATGTGGGCACAGAGGAACTTGGCCATGTGGAAATGATTTCGGCTATTCTTTATCAGCTGACCAAAAACATGACCGAAGAGCAGATCCGCAACGGCGGATTTGATGCCTATTTTGTGGATCATACCGCCGGCATTTACCCCCAGGCGGCTTCGGGAGTACCTTTTTCCGCTTCGACTCTGGCTTCTACCGGGGATGTGTTTGCCGATCTTCACGAGGACCTTGCCGCAGAGCAGAAGGCGCGGGTGACCTATGAAAACATTCTGCGTCTGACAGACGATCCGGATGTGCGGGAACCGATAAAATTCTTAAGACAGAGGGAGATCAACCACTACCAGCGCTTTGCGGAGAGCCTGGGCATCGCACAGGACGCCTACAAGGACAAAAAGAATTTTTACTACTATAATCCCGCCTTTGACAGAGTAAAATAAGGGGCACCTCAAAAGTGCCCCGTATGTCCTGCCATAGCGGTTTTGTCGCAGACCTTCGTTGCAAAAAGCTTTAATACACCAGGTATTCCGGTGTTTTGGCACCTCGTTTTTTGACAAAACCGTCCGCTGCCGAATATGCTTGGATTCCGATAGAGGTGTCCGAAAGAAAGACGCTGCCGCAGATGCTTCACAAATGCGACAGCGTTGCTTTTTGTTTTACTTTTTCAGCAACCGCTCGATTTCTGCAAAGAAAGCAGAACGGTTTTTGTCCGAAAGGATGGCAAACACCGCATAGTTTCCGAAGGTGCGCACCTCTGCTTTATCCAGCTTGTATTCTTCTCCCGGGAAGTAGGAACGGTAGAGCTGATCTTCGGCCTTGCCCTTGACATAGGTTTTCAAAATTGCGGTCACGGTCTCCGGATTTCCTGCTTCGGCAATATGAAAAATGCCGATTTCATCAAAGCTCACGCCTGCGGTGTGGAAAACCGTGAACTGATCGCACAAATTCTGCTCTTTAACATCGCCGAAGTCAATATCCAAAACCGTCGAACTGATTTCCGTGAGTTCTGCCTTGGAATTCTCCAAGGTGATGGCGGCAAGAGTGTTCTTGCACAGATTGATTACCGGAACATCGTCCTTATATTCCACCGTCGGCGTCTCATCCCCGCAGGAAACAAAAGTGAAGAGCAGAAACAAAAGCGACAGAAAAAGAGATACTGTTTTTTTCATATTATACATTCCTTTCTTTTGACTGCACCGTTTACCGAAAACTTCTTCGGAGAATCAGTCGGGGACCTTATGGGTGCGGATATTGCCGAGTACAATTTCAAAGGCCGCTTTGGAAAGATGAAGGCCGTCGCCGTTGGAATAGGGGGAGGGCATATAGCCGTCCGAGCCGAGCAACAGGGAATAGCTGTCTAAATAGTAGACCTTTTTGCCGGATTCATAGTAGCCTTGCGCCACTTTTCCGATCCAGGCGTTGGCCTTTGCAATATCCGGGTTGTTCAGGTGCTGATAGCTCTCATCGCGGGCTTGACATACCGGATAGATGGAATTGCAGATGATCTTGGTGTTTGGAGAGGAAGAAAGAACCGTGTCGATCACCAGCTTGTAGTAGGAACTGAACCGACTCTCGTTCAGACTGTCCGAAACACCGACACCCAGGGTGATTACCAGGATTTCGGGTTTGACTTCAGAAAGGTGTTTCCCCAGCAGTTTTCCTTCTGTGGAGGAACCGGCATAAATCAGATTGGTGGTCACATTGGGCAGAGACAGCGTCCCGCCGGCACCGTGCAGCACCTGCTTGCTGTCGGCTTTACCGGGAAGAACCATGTTGGGCAGCATTCCGTAAGTGGTGGAGTCTCCCAAGAACACGATCCTGTTCTGATAGTCCAAGTCGGCATCCTCTGTTTTTTTCAGGACAAAATCACCTTCCGGAATGAAAGGAGACGGCTCTCCCGAAACGGGGAGCGTTTCCGAAGAAGTGGCTGACGGAGAGGAGAGCGGCTCTGTTGGTGTTTCCGAGGAGGTCGGAACCGGGGAAGAAGGGGTCGGATCGGCAGGAGAGGGACGGCTTTGGGAGGTGCCAAGCGTATCCTTGTGCTGTATATGGAAAAACACCAGGCTGAACACGCAGGCAAGGGTAACGATCATCAACAGAAATGCAATTGCAGAAAAAACAATCGGTTTGATCTTACTTGGTTTCATCAATCAGGCTCCTTTCCGGAATCTTCCTCTCGGTGTTTCTTTAGTATACCATTTTTTTCCCCGGAATTCAAGGCCTTTTTCTGAATTTATGTTTTTTTTAAGTTCTGCCCGGCTTTTCGGTAAAATATGTTAAAAATGCGGTTTTCCTCTTGAAAAAGGAAAAAAACTGTGCTATTATACCGTTGTTGATTTTGTGCCGTAAGGCATGTTTGACGGAGGATAAAAAAATGAAGATCATCGTTTGCGAAAATTATGAGGAAATGTCCAAGGAAGGCGCCAAAATCATTGCCGACCTTCTGAAAACCAAGCCCCAATGCGTTCTGGGTCTGGCTACCGGCTCCACACCGGTAGGGATGTACAAGGAGCTTGCCGCTATGAACAAGGCAGGAGAAATCTCTTTTAAGGATGTAACCAGCTATAATTTGGACGAATACTATCCCCTGGCGCCCACTCATGACCAGTCCTACAGATATTTCATGAACACCAATCTGTTTGACCATGTGGATATTGACAAGTCCCGCACCCATGTGCCTGACGGGCTGGCCAAGGATCCTGCCGCTATGGGTCAGGCCTATGATGCCGCTATCGAGGCCGCCGGCGGGATTGATCTGCAGGTTCTGGGGCTTGGCCCCAACGGCCATATCGCTTTCAACGAGCCGGAGGAGGAGCTGTATGCCGGCACCCATCTGACCGGACTGACCGAGAGCACCATCAAGGCAAATTCCAGATTCTTTGAGAAAATCGAGGATGTCCCGACCCAGGCGGTGACCATGGGGATCGGCTCCATCATGAAGGCAAGAAAGATCATCGTGCTGGCTTCCGGAAAAGGGAAGCATCCGGTGATTGAAAAGATGCTTTCCGGAAGAATTACGACCCAGTGCCCCGGCACGCTGTTGCTTGCTCATGCCGATGTGACGCTGATTGTGGACAAGGACGCCTTTGAGGGCTGAGAAGAAAGAAAAAGAACCGACCCTGTCGCAAGGCGGGCCGGTTCTGACAAATTGTGAGGAATAGCTATGGATTTTCTTATGCAGAATGACCCCCGGTTCCCCCGCAGGGACAGCGTGCTGAAGGACAAAAAAATTCTTTTCTGCGGCGATTCCATCTGTGCCGCATCGGTTTACGATTACAAGGATTGCAACCGATGGGGATGGGCGGGACGGATTTCTTCCGCCACCGGATGCTTTTACATCAACGCCGGAGTGGACGGGGCGTCCTTATCGACCTGTCGGAAGGAAAATCGGATACTGACCCAGCTGGAGGCGCATAAAAACGAAGAGTTTGACCTGATTGTGCTGCACGGCGGGGTAAACGATGCCTGGGACAGCATCCCGGCCGGGAAGAGAAGCAAGGGCTTGGAGCTGGCGGATTTTGATACATCCACCTGCGCCGGAGGCTTGGAAGAACTGTTTTTCCATGTGAAAAAGTATTTCCCGGAGACAAAGGTCTGCTTCATTGCGAATTTCAGAGCACCTTCCTGTCCTACCGGCAGGATTTCGGACATGACAGAGTATTTTGAGGAGATTCTTGCCATTTGCCGGAAATGGTCCGTACCCTGTCTGGATTTATACCATGACGAGGACTTTTCAAAGGAATTCAGGGTTGCGGAAAAGGTTCATACCGCCGACTTCATTCACCCGGTGGGCAGCGGCTACGACCTGCTCTATACGCCTATCAAAGAATTCTTAGAGAAGCTGTTTTGAATTCCGGAATTTTCGGAAGGTCCGAAGGCAAAAAGCCGGAAGCTCCCCCGGTGTGGGATAGTCGAAAGGGCGTTTTCGGTTCATCAATATTCCCGAAAATTTCACACATTTTTCGGCAACGGCTCTTGACAAAGAGCCTTCGGTATGGTACAATAATCTCGGTCGTGAGGGTGCTCGGCACCGGTGAAGTCCGGTGGGTGCCTGCATGACGAAGTGAATGCGTACCCTGTGACTGACGGATCCGTGGATTTAACCACAAAGGAGCAGGGAAACGATATTGCCGACCGTCTGGGCACACCTATCGCTTATGCGGTAAGTGCGCCCTTTTTGATGTTTTGGGAGGTTCAGAAATGAAAAAAATTGCGCTGATTATGGGAAGTGACAGCGATCTTCCGGTGGTGCAGAAGGCTATTGCGGAGCTTCGGGAATTTGCCGTTCCCTACGAAGTGCATGTGTTTTCGGCACACCGTACGCCGGCAGAGGCCGCAGAATTTGCGAAATCTGCCCGGCAGAATGGCTTTGGTGCCATTATTGCCGCCGCAGGAATGGCGGCACATCTTGCAGGAGCGATTGCCGCCAATACCACCCTTCCTGTGGTTGGAATACCGGTATCTTCTGCCAATCTCAGCGGGATTGATGCGCTCTTATCCACGGTCCAGATGCCTACGGGAATCCCGGTGGCCACGGTAGCCGTGAACGGAGCCGCCAATGCCGCTCTTTTGTGTATTCAGATGCTGGCAATCGAAGATGAAAGCCTGGCACAAGCCCTTCTGCAGAGACGGATCAGCGACCGGGAAAAGGTCCTTGCAAAGGACCGGGCCGTGGCTGAGCAATTCAACAGTTGATCTTGGCCGGATGCACCGGAGCGAAGGGACAGGTACTGTCCGGAAAACTCCCCATAATGCGGAAATGATGAATAAAAATACGAATATAAGGAATATAACGGAGGAAAATCAAAATGGAAAAGAAAGAACAGCTCTATGAAGGAAAGGCCAAAAAAGTATATGCAACGGACGAGGAAGGCTATGTGATCGTTTCCTATAAGGACGACGCCACGGCTCTTGACGGACAGAAGCGGGGAACCATTGTCGGGAAGGGCGCAATCAACAACCGTATGACCAATTTTCTCATGCAGCTTCTTTCCAAAAACGGGGTTTCGACCCATTTTGTGAAGGAGCTTTCCGAGAGAGAAACGGTGGTGCGGAAGGTGCAGATCGTTCCGCTGGAGGTTATTATCCGGAACATTTCCGCCGGGTCCTTTGCCAAACGCTACGGTGTGGAAGAGGGGATCGTGTTCGAGGAACCCACCATTGAATTCTCCTATAAAAACGACGAATTGCACGACCCGCTGATCAATTCCTACCATGCCCTGGCCTTAAAGCTGGCCACAAAAGAGGAGATTGAACGGATTAAGTCGCTCGCTTTTACGGTGAACCGTGTGCTGAAGGAGTATTTTCTGTCTCTTGGCGTGAAACTGGTGGATTTCAAGCTGGAATTCGGCCGGCTTGCCGACGGAACTATCGTGCTGGCTGATGAAATTTCTCCGGACACCTGCCGCTTCTGGGATGCCAACACCAATGAGAAGCTCGACAAAGACCGTTTCAGACGGGATATGGGCGGGGTTGAAGAGGCCTATAAGGAAATGATGAAGCGGGTATTTGGCGAGTGAGGACTTCTCCGAATCTCTATTGCCAAAGGTCTTTCGGTGTTTTCAGAAAGGAAGGTTACAGAACAGAGTGAGCGAAATCAGAGAAGAATGCGGCGTTTTCGGCATTTACACTGAAGAGGGAAGCGATGTGGCGGCCGATGCGTACTACGGACTGTTTGCTCTGCAGCACAGAGGCCAGGAAAGCTGCGGAATTGTGGTGAACGATTGCGGAGTATTCCGGTATTATAAAGACGAAGGGCTTGTGAATGATGTGTTTCTTCCCGAGACCTTTCGGTTTCTCGGCAGAGGAAATATCGCCGTGGGCCATGTGCGGTACGGAACTACCGGCGGAAGCGGAAGACTGAACGCACAGCCGATTGTCGTCAATCATGTCAAGGGAAAAATCGCCCTTGCCCACAACGGAAATCTGGTGAATTCCGCACATCTGAGAGAAGAACTGGAGTTAAACGGCGCCATTTTCCACACTACCAGCGATACCGAAGTCATTGCATATATCATCACTCAGGAACGGCTGAAGGCTTCCTCAATCGAGAAAGCGGTGGATCATAGCATGGATCGGCTGCAGGGGGCGTATTCACTGGTGCTTTCGTCGCCGAGCAAGCTGATTGCCGTCCGGGATGTATACGGCTTCCGGCCCTTATGCTTCGGAAGAAAAAGCGACGGAGCATATGTGGTTGCGTCGGAGAGCTGTGCACTGGATGCGGTGGGCGCAACCTTTATCCGGGATGTGGAGCCCGGTGAAATCGTTGTTTTCAGCGAGGAGGGCGTCCGCTCGATCCGGAGCCATTGCAATCGGGCGAAGAAAAGCCTTTGTGTTTTTGAATATATTTATTTTGCCCGTCCGGATTCGGTGATCGACGGTATCTCGGTCCACGAGGCACGGGTACGGGCCGGAGAATTCTTGGCCGAGGATTCCCCGGTGGATGCGGACATTGTGATCGGTGTGCCCGATTCCGGGTTGGATGCGGCCATCGGATATTCCAAAAAGTCCGGAATTCCCTATGAAATCGGATTCATCAAAAACAAGTATGTGGGCAGAACCTTCATTTCCCCCAATCAGGAAAGACGGGAAAACGGAGTACGGATCAAGCTGAATCCGATTCCCAGTGCGGTGAAAGGGAAGCGGGTGGTTATGATTGATGACTCGATCGTGAGAGGAACCACCTCTGCCCGGATCGTCCGGCTGTTGCGGGAGGCCGGGGCAAGCGAAGTGCATATGCGGGTCTCAGCACCGCCCTTTCTGAATCCCTGTTATTATGGGACGGATATTGATTCCAGAGAGCACCTGATCGCCTGCCATCATACAGTGGAGGAAATTGCACAGATCCTTGGCGTGGATTCGCTTGGATACCTGAGCGTGGAAAAAGCCGGACGGATTGCCGAGGCGGCAGGCTGTCCCTATTGTCTTGCCTGCTTTGACGGGAAATATCCCACTCCCGTTGTTGAAAATCTGCCGCGCAATCGGTTTGAACAGAAAATTTCCAAAAAGAAGGGAAGCTCTTCTGATGCGGAATAGTCCGAAGAGACAGGAAGAAAGAGAACGAATAGGGAAATCACGAAAGGAACGGTGAATTTCATGAAAAACAGTTACAGCCGCAGTTATGCGGCGGCAGGGGTCGATATTACCGCCGGGTACCGGGCGGTGGAGTTGATGAAGGCGCACATTGCAAGAACCGTAACATCGGGAGTCTGCTCGGATGTGGGCGGATTCGGTGGGCTTTTTGAGCTGGATGTGAAGGGTATGGAGCAGCCGGTCCTGGTCAGCGGAACGGACGGTGTAGGAACCAAGCTGAAGCTGGCGTTCCTGCAGGATCGGCACGATACCGTCGGAATCGACTGTGTGGCGATGTGCGTGAACGATGTGATCTGTTGCGGAGCCAAACCGCTCTTTTTCCTGGATTACATTGCCTGCGGAAAAAATGTTCCGGAAAAAATTGCGGCCATTGTTTCAGGCGTTGCGGAAGGCTGCGTGCAGAGCGGCGCCGCACTGATCGGCGGGGAGACGGCGGAAATGCCGGGCTTCTATCCGGCGGATGAATATGATCTTGCCGGATTTGCAGTGGGCGTGGTGGATAAGAAAAAGATTCTCCGTCCCGAAACCATGGAAGAGGGAGATGTGATCATCGCCCTGCCGTCAAGCGGAGTGCATTCCAACGGGTTTTCGCTTGTGCGGAAGGTTTTCGGAATCGGAGAAAAGGACATTTCCTCTCCGGTGGCGGAGCTTTCCGGGAAATCGGTGGGTGAAACCCTTCTCACGCCGACCAGAATCTATGTAAAGCCGGTCTTGGCACTGCTTGACGCAGTGACCGTCCGTTCGGTTTCTCACATTACGGGCGGCGGATTCTATGAAAACATTCCGAGAAGCCTTCCCAACGGTCTGAGTGCCAAGATTGACCGGTCGGCTCTCAAGGTGCTTCCGATCTTCGATCTGATTGCCAAAACCGGTGAAATTCCCGAAAGAGATATGTTCAATACCTTCAACATGGGTGTCGGCATGAGCATCGTGGTGAAAAAGACCGATGCCGACCGTGCTTTGGAGGTTCTTGCCCAAAACGGAGAGGACGCCTACCTTATGGGCGAGATCGTTGCGGGAACCGAGGGAGTGATCCTGTGCTGAGAAAGACAAGGATCGCAGTGCTGGTTTCGGGCGGCGGAACCAATCTTCAGGCACTGATCGATGCCCAAACCAAGGGCATTCTTGCAAGCGGGGAGATCGTTCTGGTGCTTTCCAACAAAGCGGATGCCTATGCGCTGACCCGTGCGGAAAAGGCGGGGATTGCAACGGCGACGATTCTGAAAAAGGACTTTTCCTTCAGGGAAGCGTTTGAAGACCGGATTCTTTCGATTCTGAAGGAGCACAACATTGAGCTGGTGATCCTGGCCGGTTTCCTGTCGATTCTCGGAGCCCACTTTATTTCAAGCTACCCGAAACGGATTCTGAATGTCCACCCTTCGTTGATTCCGTCCTTCTGCGGAGCCGGGTTCTATGGGTTGAAGGTTCACGAAGCGGCGCTTGCCTACGGCGTGAAGGTGACAGGGGCAACCGTACACTATGTGAATGAGATTCCGGACGGCGGGGAGATTCTTTTGCAGAAAGCCGTGGAAGTAAAAGAGGGAGACACCCCCGAAATTTTGCAGAAGCGGGTGATGGAAGAGGCAGAATGGGTGTTGTTGCCCCAAGCGGCGGAGCTGGTTTCGGAACGGCTGAACCGGGAGCGGGAAAATGAAACGGTATGAACGGCAGACCGAAGCGGTGTGAACGGTTTGAAAGGGAGAGAACAGGATGAATATTTATGAAGCAAAGAACATCGGCGCAAGAATCGCCGGCAATCCCTATGTCGGTCGGGGAATTGTGATCGGCAAGACCGCAGACGGGACCAAGGCGGCGGTGGCCTATTTCATTATGGGGAGAAGCGCAAACAGCCGGAACCGTGTTTTCCGGCTGAAGGACGGAGCTCTGTATACCGAGCCCTTTGATCTTTCCAGGGTGGAGGATCCGTCCTTGATTATTTATGCGGCGGTGCGCACAGAACAGAACCGGTTGATCGTGACAAACGGAGATCAGACTGATACGGTCTGCAGTTTTCTGAAAGAGGGAAAAACCTTCCGAGAGGCGTTGGAGACCCGGGCTTTTGAACCGGACAGGCCCAACTTTACGCCCCGAATCAGCGGGATGCTGACCTTCGGGAAGGGCGATTTCTCCTATGAAATGAGTATTTTAAAGAGCATTGACGATGTGGGAAGCGATTGCGCCCGATATTTCTTTTCCTATCCGTCAAAGGCGGGTCTGGGGCATTTTCTCCACACCTATGTAACCGACGGCAGCCCGATTCCCACCTTCCAGGGGGAGCCGGAACGAATTGTGATTCCCGATGAGATCGATGCCTTCACTTCGAATCTCTGGGAAAACCTGGATTCTCAAAACAAGATTTCACTGTATGTCCGGTATGTGGATCTGGAAAGCGGCCGTTACGAAGAACGGCTCGTGAACAAAAACGCCTGAATCAGGGGAGAAGTCGGAATTATCCGATAGAATTTAGAATTTGTTTATAGGGCCCTTGAAGAATTCTTTAGGTTGTAAATGAAACAGAAAGGTATGGTTATAGCGATGAAAGAACTGGAACTGAAATACGGTTGCAATCCGAATCAGAAGCCTGCTCGTATTTATATGGAGAAGGGGGAGTTGCCCATCGAGGTTTTGTCGGGAAAACCGGGATATATCAATTTTCTCGACGCATTCAATGCCTGGCAGCTGGTCAAGGAATTGAAGCAGGCAAGCGGCCTTCCGGCGGCAACCTCCTTTAAGCATGTCAGTCCCACTTCGGCGGCAGTCGGACTGCCCCTTTCCCCGGCGCTGAAAAAGGCCTGCTTTGTGGACGATGTGGAGGGCTTGGAGGATTCGGCCCTTGCCTGCGCCTATGCAAGAGCGAGGGGAAGCGACCGGATGTGCTCCTTCGGTGACTTTATCGCGCTGTCCGATGTCTGCGATGAGAAGACCGCCCTTCTGATTAAGCGTGAGGTTTCGGATGGCATCATCGCTCCGGGCTATACCCCGGAAGCCCTTGAAATCCTGAAGTCCAAGCGGAAGGGCAATTACAATATTGTGCAGATCGACCCGGCGTATACCCCGGAGCCGGTGGAGCGCAAGCAGGTCTTCGGTATCACCTTTGAACAGAAGAGAAATGATTTTGAGATCAACAAGGAGTTGTTGGAGAATATCGTGACCGAGAACCAGTCCCTGCCGGAAAGTGCCAAGCGGGATCTGATGGTTTCTCTGATTACCCTGAAATATACCCAGTCCAACTCGGTTTGCTTTGCCTATGACGGGCAGGCAATCGGTGTCGGTGCCGGACAGCAGTCCCGTATTCACTGCACACGGTTAGCCGGGGGCAAGGCCGACACCTGGTTCCTGCGCCAGCATGAAAAGGTTCTGAATCTGCCCTTCCTGCCCACCCTTTCAAGACCCGACCGGGACAATGTGGTCGACGGCTACATCAACAAAAACGAGGAAGATGTTACTGCAGAGGGCAACTGGCAGAAGTATTTCCTTTCCCGCCCCGAACCGTTGACCGCAGAGGAGGCCCGCGCTTATCTGGATACGATCAGCGGGGTTTCCCTCGGCTCCGATGCTTTCTTCCCCTTCGGGGATAATATTGAGCGGGCATATCGGAGCGGTGTTTCCTATATTGCAGAGCCGGGCGGCTCCATCCGGGACAATCTTGTGATTGATACCTGCAATAAGTACGGGATCGTTATGGCCTTTACGGGCATGCGGCTGTTCCACCATTGATGAGGAGAACTCAGGGAAGGAGACCGAACGATGAAGATTCTTGTGGTGGGCGGCGGAGGCCGCGAACACGCCATCATTAAAAAGCTGAAGGAAAATCGGGAAGTGACCGAGCTTTACGCCCTTCCCGGAAACGGGGGAATTGCCAAGGATGCGGTCTGCGTCCCGATCGGTGCCAAAGAGATTGACCGGATCGTGGCGTTTGCCGTGGAGCGGAAGATCGACTATGCCGTGGTTGCACCCGACGATCCGCTGGTGCTTGGCGCCGTGGACGCCCTGACCGACGCCGGGATTCCCTGCTTCGGTCCCCGGAAAAACGCCGCCATTCTGGAAGGAAGCAAGGTGTTTTCCAAAAATCTCATGAAGAAATACGGAATCCCGACGGCGGCCTACGAGGTTTTTGATTCTGCCGAAAAGGCTCTTGCCTATATTCAGAGCGCTTCGATACCCACCGTCATCAAGGCGGACGGTTTGGCTCTGGGGAAGGGTGTGATCGTTGCGCTGACCAGAGAAGAGGCCACTGCGGCCATCCGGATGATTATGGAGGACAAGGCCTTTGGAGAAAGCGGAAACCGGATCGTTGTGGAGGAGTATCTGGAGGGTCCGGAGGTGTCGGTCCTCTCCTTTACAGACGGAGAAACCATTGTTCCCATGGTTTCTTCGATGGACCACAAGAGAGCGGGGGACGGCGACGCCGGACTGAACACCGGCGGGATGGGCACCGTGGCTCCGAATCCCTATTATACAAAAGAAATTGCAAAGACCTGTATGGAGACGATTTTCCTGCCCACGATCCGGGCCATGA
This sequence comes from Clostridiales bacterium, assembly GCA_003522145.1. Classification (GTDB taxonomy): domain Bacteria; phylum Bacillota; class Clostridia; order Oscillospirales; family CAG-272; genus UBA11512. The sequence continues at coordinate 80,055 of DPGD01000045.1, forward strand.
AGGCGGAGGGAAGACCCTTTACCGGGTGTCTGTATTTCGGCTTGATGCTGACAGAAAAAGGACCCAAGGTCATTGAATACAACTGTCGTTTCGGAGATCCCGAAACGCAGGTGGTTCTTCCTCTTCTTGAGAGCGACCTGCTGACCGTGATGCAGGCCACTACCGCAGGAACTCTGACCCCCGATCTGGTACGCTTTTCGGACGACTGTGCCTGCTGTGTGATCATGGCATCAAAGGGCTATCCGGTGAAGTATCAATCGGGTTATGAGCTGGATATTCCGGATTTCAGAGAGGGAGAAGTGTATATTGCCGGCGCAAAAGCGGAAGAGGACAAGCTGGTGACTGCCGGCGGAAGGGTTTTAGGTGCAGTTGCCACGGCCAAAACTCTTGAAGAGGCCATTCGGAAAGCCTACGGAATGGTTTCCGAAATCCGCTTTGAAAATGCATATTACCGGCAGGACGTCGGCAAGCGTGCGCTTCTCAAGAAGGAGGAACATTGATGGTTTATCGCGTTTATGTAGAAAAAAAAGAGGAACTGGCCAATGAAGCAAAAGCTCTTTTGGCGGATCTGGCGGGACTGCTTGGAGTAAACGGACTGACCGGAGTGCGGATTGTAAACCGATACGATGTGGAGCATATCGAGAAGGAGCTCTTTGACGATGCGAAAAAAACGGTCTTTTCCGAGCCCCAGTTGGATGTGGTCAGCGAAGAACTGGATACAGCGGGCGCTTCTGCCGTTTTCGCCGTGGAGTATCTGCCCGGTCAGTTTGACCAGCGAGCCGATTCCGCCGCCCAGTGTATCCAGATCATTTCCCAGAAGGAACGGCCCACGGTTCGCACGGCCAAGGTCTACCTTCTGTACGGAGAGCTTTCCGAAGCTCAGGTAAAAGAGATTAAAAAATATGTTGTGAACCCGGTGGAGACCCGGGAAGCAGCCCTTGAAAAGCCCGAAACCCTTATGGGCAACTATGAAATTCCGACGACCGTGCCCACATTGGATGGCTTTATCGGATGGAACAGGCAGGAGCTGGAGGCATTCAACCGGCAGTACGGACTGGCAATGGACTTGGATGATGTTGCGTTCTGTCAGACCTACTTCCAAAAAGAAAACCGGGACCCCACTCTGACCGAAATCCGCATGATTGATACCTATTGGTCGGATCACTGCCGCCATACCACCTTTCTGACCACGATCGACCATGTAACCTTTGAGGACAAGCTTTTAGAGGATGCGTATAAGGATTATTTGAAGACCCGTCAAGAACTGGGCAGAACCAAGCCGGTCAACCTGATGGACATTGCAACCCTTGCCGCAAAATACCTGCGCAGCACGGGCAGACTGGACAAACTGGATGAGTCGGAAGAAATCAACGCCTGCACGGTGAAGATGGATGTGGAGGTGGACGGAAAGAAGGAGCCATGGCTGCTTCTGTTCAAGAACGAGACGCACAATCATCCCACCGAAATCGAGCCCTTCGGAGGGGCGGCTACCTGTATCGGCGGTGCCATACGGGATCCCCTGTCCGGCAGATCCTATGTGTACGGCGCCATGCGTGTAACCGGAGCTGCCGACCCCACAAAGCCGGTGTCAAAGACCCTGCCGGGGAAACTGCCCCAGCGGAAGCTGGTGACCACGGCCGCCGCCGGATATTCCTCTTACGGGAACCAGATCGGATTGGCAACCGGCATTGTGGATGAGATTTATCATGAGGGGTATGCGGCGAAGCGTATGGAAATCGGCGCGGTGATTGCGGCGGCCCCGGCAAAAAATGTACGGCGGGAGTGCCCCCTTCCCGGAGATGTGGTGATTCTTCTGGGCGGAAGAACGGGTCGGGACGGTTGCGGAGGAGCCACCGGCTCTTCCAAATCCCACACCCTCTCCTCTTTGGAGACCTGCGGTGCGGAGGTACAGAAGGGAAATGCACCCGAAGAGCGCAAGCTCCAGCGTCTTTTCCGCAATGCCGAAGCCAGCCGTATGATCAAGCGGTGCAACGATTTCGGTGCCGGCGGAGTTTCGGTGGCCATAGGGGAGTTGGCTGACGGACTGGACATTGACCTGAATGCCGTTCCGAAAAAGTACGAGGGCCTTGACGGAACCGAATTGGCCATCTCCGAGTCTCAGGAACGGATGGCGGTGGTGGTTTCTCCGGAGGACAAGGAGGCGTTTATCGCCCTGGCTTCTTCCGAAAATCTGGAGGCAACGGCTGTTGCCTTTGTAAAGGCAGAGCCGCGGCTTACCATGACCTGGAACGGAAGAACCATTGTGGACATCAGCCGGGAGTTTCTTAATTCCAACGGTGCCGAAAAGCATATTTCGATCGCCACCGCAAAGGGACTTCCGGCAGAGAAGAAAATTCCCACTGATTTTGAAAGCGGATATTGTGAACTGGCAGGGGATCTGAACATCTGCTCCAAACGGGGACTTTCGGAGCGCTTTGACTCCACAATCGGTGCCGGGACGGTGCTGATGCCCTTTGGCGGAAAATATCAGCAAACGCCGATTCAGGCGATGGTGCAGAAGATTTCCGTGGAAAAAGCTCATACAGATTGCTGTTCGCTGATGGCCTTCGGCTATAATCCCTTCATCACCGAAAAGAGCCCCTACCACGGCGCCTATCTGGCTGTGGTAGAATCGGTTTCCAAGCTGATTGCTACGGGAGCGGAATACAAAGAGGTGTATCTGACCTTCCAGGAGTATTTTGCGCGGCCCGGAAAGGACCCCACACGGTGGGGCCGGCCCTTTTCCGCACTTCTCGGTGCGTTCCGTGCCCAGAAGGAGCTTGGAATTGCCGCAATCGGGGGCAAGGACTCCATGAGCGGAACCTTTGAATCGCTGGATGTACCGCCTACCCTGGTTTCCTTTGCGGTGACCACCGGAAAGGTGAAGGATATCGTATCGCCCGAATTCAAGGGTGTCGGAAACCGGGTCATTCTGCTCCGGCCCGAGGTGGATGAAAACGGTCTGCCGCAGACCTGGTCGCTTTTGTCGGTTTTTGCAACCGTTACGAACCTTCTGCGCACCGGAAAGGCCCTTTCCTGTTATACCCCCGGAATGGGAGGTGTGGCCGAAGCCATTCTGAAAATGGCTATCGGAAACCGATACGGATTTTCTTTCGACCCTTCCTGCATGATGGAAGATATTTTCGGCTATGCGTACGGGTCTTTCGTTCTCGAGGTGACCGAAGATTGCCCTGTGGAATGGGGAAAGATGCTGGGGCGTATTGGTGAAAAGGCCGAAATTTCCTATTGCGGAAAGGTAATTCCCCTGTCCTCTCTTCAGCAGATTTATGAAGACCGCTTGGAAGGCGTTTATACCTGCAATCTGAAAAAAGAAGGAAAAACAATTCCGAACTTTTCCTGCAATCGGCGCTCCACTGCCGCACCGGCTGTAAGAACCGCCAAGCCACGGGTGTTGATTCCGGTCTTCCCGGGAACCAACTGTGAATACGATTCGGCAAAAGCAGTCCGGGACGCAGGAGCCGAAGCTGAAATCTTTGTGATCAATAACCTGACCCCGGAGGGCATTGCCCGCAGTGTGCAGAAGTTTGCTTCTGCTGTTCGGGAGTCCCAGATCATCTTTATCCCCGGAGGCTTTTCGGGAGGAGATGAGCCCGACGGCTCCGGAAAATTCATCACGGCCTTCTTCCGGAACGGAGAGATCCGGGGGGCCGTTGGCGAACTGTTGGACCGCCGTGACGGACTGATGCTGGGCATCTGCAACGGATTTCAGGCCTTGGTCAAGCTCGGTCTGGTTCCCTATGGAAAAATTGTGGAGCCGGATGTGCATTGCCCGACTCTGACATATAATACCATTGGACGGCACCAGTCCAAGATCGTGCGCACCCGGGTGGCTTCGGTCAAATCCCCCTGGCTTCGGGAATGCGAAGTGGGTGAGATTTATTCGGTGCCGATTTCCCATGGAGAGGGCAGATTCCTTGCGGAAGATGCGGTTCTCAAGCAGTTGGCAGAGAATGGGCAGATCGCCACCCAATATGTGGACTTTGACGGAAATGCCACCGATGCTATTCAGTTCAATCCGAACAATTCCATGGCGGCGATTGAAGGAATTCTTTCGCCGGATGGCCGGGTCTTCGGAAAAATGGGACACTCGGAACGGGTGGGCACCGGACTGTACCGGAATGTGCCGGGCAACTATGAGATGAAACTCTTTTTGTCGGCGGTCCGCTATTTTCAGTGAAACAAGGAGGATGAGGATGGCTTATTTAACCGATATTGAAATTGCACAGGCCTGCAAAATGCGGCCGATCCGGGAGATCGGGGAGAAGGCCCATGTTCCGGAAGAGCTTTTGGAGCCCTATGGCAAATACAAGGCCAAGGTTGACCTTTCTCTTCTGAAAAAAGACCGTAAGGACGGAAAACTCGTTCTGGTCACGGCCATAACCCCGACGCCTGCCGGGGAAGGGAAGACCACAACCACGATCGGACTTGCAGACGGTTTGCGTCGGATCGGAAAAGAGGCCGTTGTGGCCTTGAGAGAGCCGTCTCTTGGTCCCGTGTTCGGTGTGAAAGGCGGTGCGGCCGGCGGCGGATATGCCCAGGTTGTGCCCATGGAGGACATCAACCTGCATTTCACCGGGGATTTTCATGCAATCGGTGCGGCGAACAATCTGCTGGCCGCAATGCTGGATAACCACATTCACCAGGGGAATGCTTTGGGAATTGATCCCCGAAAGATCACCTGGAAGAGATGCGTGGATATGAACGACCGGCAGCTGCGGAATATTGTTGACGGACTGGGCGGTAAGACCAACGGCCTTCCCCGTGAGGACGGCTTTGACATCACCGTTGCCTCCGAGATTATGGCGGTGCTCTGTCTTTCCGATTCGCTTTCCGATTTGAAGGCACGGCTGTCCCGGATCGTTGTGGGGTACACCTACGGCGATCAGCCGGTCACAGCCGGACAGCTTGGTGCGGCGGGAGCCATGACCGCGCTTCTGAAAGATGCCCTGAAGCCCAATCTGGTTCAGACCCTTGAAGGAACGCCGGCATTTGTACACGGCGGCCCCTTTGCCAACATTGCCCACGGATGCAATTCGGTGATCGCCACGCGCATGGCTTTGAAGATGGGCGAGTATGCGGTGACCGAGGCGGGCTTCGGTGCCGATCTGGGTGCGGAAAAATTTCTCGACATCAAGTGCCGGATTGCAGGACTTGCTCCCGATGCAGTGGTGATTGTAGCCACCGTCCGTGCCCTGAAAATGCACGGAGGGCTGGCCAAGACCGAGCTGGAAAAGGAAAATCTGGAAGCTCTGGAAAAGGGCATCCCGAATCTGCTGCGCCATGTTTCAAATATTCGGGATGTTTTTAAACTGCCCTGTGTCGTTGCCGTGAACCGTTTCCCCACCGATACCGAAAACGAAATCGATTTCATCATCCAAGCCTGCAGGAATCTCCATGTGAACACGGTTCTTTCAGAGGTCTGGGCCAAAGGGGGAGCAGGCGGAGAAGAGCTTGCGAAAGAGGTGGTTCGTCTCTGTGAAAACGAGAGCGGAAAGGAGAGCTTCACCTTTTCCTATGAAAGCGCACTTTCTCTTGAGGAGAAAATCCAGACTGTAGTCCAGAAAATATACGGCGGTGTTGGAGCGGTAATTACGCCGGCGGCTAAAAAGCAGTTGGAGAAGCTGACCGAGATGGGCTTTGGTTCCTGCCCGGTTTGTTTTGCCAAAACACAGTACAGCTTTTCGGACGATCCCACAAAGCTGGGTGCCCCGGAGGGCTTTACGGTGACGGTGAAATCGGTAAGGGTTTCTGCGGGGGCAGGATTTGTGGTCGTTCTGACCGGCGACATCATGACCATGCCCGGATTGCCGAAATCTCCTGCGGCGGAACGGATCAATGTGGACGAAAACGGAAGAATCACGGGATTGTTCTGATTGGAACGAAGAGCATACAGAGGTTTTTGCGAAAGCGATCACCGTGTGGATTCCAAACGAAAAAACAGTGCATCCGGTTAAAAATCAAAATCAAAACCAAAATAAAAAGCAAAACCGGCATCTTCAAAACGGATGCCGGTTTTTTGATATATTCCTTAAAGAATGGAAGGAAAAGGCCGGTGATAGCCCTAACCAACAGAAAAAGTGTTACAGCTCTTCTGCAATTTCAAGCACTTTTTGGGAAAGCTCTTTCAGGCTGCCTTCCTTGAAGGGAGAGGGAATGCCGGCTGTTTCCAAAAGGGCTTCAAAGGATTTCTGTCCGCCGGTCTTCAAAAAGGTAAGATAGTCGTCCAGTGCCTTTTGATAATTTTCCCGGCTCTTAACCAAGAACCACAAAGCAACGGTCTGCGCCAGGCAGTAGTCGATATAGTAGAAGGGCGTTTCGTAAATGTGCATCTGGTATTGCCACCGGGTGCCTTCTTCGATATAAGGAATGTCCTTGAACTCCATATAGGGACGGTATTTTTCCTCTAACCGCCGATATACCGCCTTACGCTCTTCCGGAGTGTAGTCGGGGTGGTCGTAAATTTCATGCTGGAATTCATCCACAATGACTCCATAGGGAATAAAGCTGAGGGAGGAAAGGAGATGCTTTTTCCGGTAGGCGTTTGCGGATTCCCCGAAGAATTTTTCGGTGTATTTCCAGGACAAGAATTCCATAGACATGGAATGACACTCAGCGGTTTCCATGCCGCCCACATCCAAATCCATATCTCCGCCGTAAAAGACAAAATTGGCCGCCAGCGCATGACCGAATTCGTGGGTGATGACATCCACATCCCCGCAGCTTCCGTTGAAGTTTGCAAGAATGAAGGGCTGTTTGTATTTTGGAAAGGTGGTGCAATAGCCGCCGCCCCACTTGCCCTCTCTTGCCTCCACATCAAAGGCCTCTGCCTCCAGCATCCGATGCATGAAGGCGCCGATTTCAGGGTTCATGTCATCATACATCTCTTCTGCGGCTTGAAAAATGCCCTTGGCGTCCAACAGGGGCTTTGGAACCGGTCCCCCGCTGTAGATCGCATCGTCGTAAAAGGTGATCCGGTCAATGTCAAGCTCCCGGGCGATTCGCTCTTTCAACTCTTTTACCACCGGAACCAGGTCTTTTTGAACATTGTCCCGGAAGGCTTTCACCATTGTTGCATCATAATCCAGGCGTCCCATCCGGTAGTAGCCCAGCTCTGTAAAGCTCTTGTAGCCCAATTTGTGCGCAATGATGGTGCGGATCTTCACCAAGCGATCGTAAAGGTCATCCAGTTCTTTTTCATGTTTCTTTAAGCCCTTGCCGATAGCGATGGCGCACTCTCGCCGTACATCTCTGTCGCCGTTTTCAAGCTCCCCACGGAGTGCGGAAAGGGGAATCTCCTTCCCCTGCCACAGAAAGGTCATTCCTGCCATCAGTTTGGAATACTCGGTCACCAAAGCGTTCTCCTTCTGGCAGTCTTCAATGACTGCAGGAGAAAAGGATTTTTTGGAAAGCTCTGCCTTTTGAAGAATTCTTTTGTTGATGTGCAGTTCCAACTCCTTGCGGAAGGGAGTAGTGAGCAGCAAATCGTTGAATTTTACCGAAAGCTCCTCAAACAAGGGGGAAACCTGGTCGTAGTATTCGATTTCCTTGGTGTAGAACTCATTTCTTGTATCCAATGTAAAACGGCAGTTCGCCAAGGAAACGGCGGTGGCATACTCAATGGCGGCATCGTCAAAAATCTTCTTGGCAGCAAGCACGCTATGGACGCTTGTGGCCTCTTTCATGGTTTTTTCGGCTTTTTCAAAGGCACTGCGCCCCTCCTCTATGGTGTATCGCTTGTAGGGAATATCTCTGAAAACCATATAGTTCCTCCTCTTTTTCTGCCTTTTCAAGGCCTTCTATATTTTACCCTTCGCCGGTGAAGAAATGCAGAACAAAACAACAATACGACCAACAGAACACAATCGATCAAAGCGACTGCGGAAGCCGACAGAAAAGCTCTTCAGAAAAACCTTTTTGTAAATTTCAGTTTTTCAAGCATTTTAGTAAGAGACAAGCCCAGTCCGTAACAGGAGATCGTCTGGCCGATGAACACCGAAAGAGCGGTCAAAGATAGAACCGGAAGAACGCCGGTCACCTCTCCGAAGGACACCACACCGTAGCCGAAGTAGAGAATGAGCGGAACGGCGATCGCATTGAAAACCACAGCGGGCAAAGGGGCAAGAAAGAGCCGCAGTTTCTTTTTGCAGAGCTTTCCAATAAAGTAGGTGCACAAAGCGGCAAGCAGCGTAGCAAGGGACCCGAAAATCGCATCGATGATGTTGCCCATGAGAATGTTGGAGAGAAAACAGCCGAAAAACAGCCCCGGTATTGCGGCAGGGGTGAAAAGGGGCAGAACGCAAAGCGCTTCTGACAAGCGCACCTGAATCTGCATAGAGGAGAAGGTCCAGGTTGCCAGGGTCAGAAGAGCATAGACGGCACCCACAATGGCGCCTTGACAGAGAAAACGGATCTGCTTATTCATTTTTGTACTTCCTTAGTTTTGTTTTAGGTGAGGATGGTTTCGAACTCACTGCTTCCCATCGTAGCACAAACTTCCGGCTTTGTCAAGGAAAAATACAGGGCTTTTCCTAAGGTTTTCTCTTTTACCGCAGTACCCAATGATGCAGCAGTAATTTTTTATTTACTAAAGTAAATAATTATTTTCCTACATTTTTAGTTCAAATACGCAAAAAATCCCTGTTGAGGAACTTAGGCGGACGGGAGGCAGGTTGGAGCCCGGAAGGAAAACCAAAAAAGCGCCATCCTTCAAGACAGCGCTTTCATACTTTTCTGAGATATTCTTTTTTGAGAGGATCAGACCTCGTCGGCATTTCCGGCAACAACGGGAGCAGGAACCAAAGCACGGTAAAACTGGGTAACGGTGGCAGTGTGATAGGCATTAACCCACAAAGTGCCTACGCCCAAGCAGAGCGCACCCACAATATACCAGCCGATAAAGCTCAGATCCAAAACGAACAGTTCCATTTTGTGACCGTTGGTCAGAGCTTTACTTTCGTCAAGACATTTTCTCCAGTCCTGTTCGGGATGATCGGCCTTGATATAAAAAGCCATGGAATACTGATAATACTTGACGATCCCCGGGACGATGAGAAGCAAGGACCAGAGAAAAACGAACAGATCACGCAAAAGTCCCAGGACCAGATTTCCCGTGAAGTCTGTGTTAAACCCGTCAAACAAACCGACGATATTCATTTGCTTCTTGTCGGATGTCTGTTTTAAGAAAAGCTTGGCGATGCCAAACGAAATAGGTCCAACAAGAATCATGGGACCGACAAAGGTAAAGCCGGCAGCGCTGAGCAGTCCGTATCCAATAAGCAGAACCACCAAGGCAATTAACCAGTTATTGCCGAAAAGTTGATTTCCCAATTGTTCTTTTGCCAGTGTTTTCAATTGTTTTCTTGACATTGTTTTCTCCTCCGAAATTACTTTGTATCTACGCTACACTTATAGCACATGCCGCTCAAGTTGTCAAGAGCATTTTTGATTCTATGCATTTCTCTGGGTGAATATGACGGGAACTGTATTTTGATGAACTGCTGTTTTACAACCGAACGATTGGGGCGAAAGTGCCCAACGGGCGGGACGAAGCCAAGCGGAGCCCAGAGTCTTTTATAGCTTCAGGAAAGGTCAATTTCAAAAAAATCGGGAGCAGGGAAGAGTTTTTGGGGGAATGCAACAGGCGCAGCCTTGAATTTCTGCGTCTTTTGGGAGGCTTTTACTAAATGATTTCGGTTCATTGTAAAATGAACCCACAGAGATTTTTTTGAAAAAAACTCAAAAAAAGTGTTGACAAACAGCGGAAACTATGATAACATAGTGAGGCGTCCGGTGCGTAAGGTATTCGGACGACGGACGGCGGAATAGCTCAGTTGGCTAGAGCAATCGGTTCATACCCGATAGGTCGTAGGTTCAAGTCCGACTTCCGCTACCATGGCCCGTTGGTCAAGAGGTTAAGACACCGCCCTTTCACGGCAGTAACATGGGTTCGATTCCCGTACGGGTCACCAATCGAGTATAATCCGAACACCCTATTCTTTGTAGGAATTGTCTTCGGATGCACGACAAAACACCGAGTAGAGATTTGATTCTCTGCTCGGTGTTCTTCGTTAAGTTATTACTGCTTGTCCGTTGTTTCGCTGTCGGGCGGTTTTACTTCGGGAGTAGAATTCGTATTGACTGTAAGCGTACCTTCCTCAGCCTGTTTCATCAACTGTTTGAGTACCTGATTCGAGCCTGTTGCTGCAAGACCTGATACGGCACCGGAAACGATGGCAACAACCATAGAGGTTGCCCCAATGAGGTCAGGTAAGACAAGGTGCATTGCCGCACCGATAAGAATACCAATTCCGCACGAGATGAGGGGGGTACCATCTGCTGTCGATCTTGGTGGACTTGATGGCTGTGATTGCAATGTAGCAGATCACAACGATGATGGGGATTGCAGGATAGTTCAACATAAACTTTTCCTCCTTATAAAATATAGATTTATGTAATCAGTAAGCAAGGCTTACGAATTACCGTTTCGGTGCTGACCGTGTGCCTGTTTGTTCAGATGCTTTTCGAGACGGCCATGAGCTTTGGTGACATTCCCATTGCAATGAAGCTGCATGAGACCATCGAGCGAAGCAAGCATAGCGTAGGAGATCACACACAATTCGTCCTTGATAGACTGTATGCCCTCCGCCTCTTTTTTCTTGATTTCTTCGATGTCCTCATTGTGCTGTTCCCTAAGTATTTCGATGTCTTCTGATTGTTTGTTCTGTTTCAAAATCCATTTTATAATTGCCATCGCCAAACCTCCAATGGTAAGAAACGAATCTACCATACTACCGATAACAATAAATGTATTTGCCATTACTCGTCCCCCCCTAAATGGTTACTATACTTCTTCGATCATAAAGAACCTTCCACAATGAAACCTTCAAAGCCTGCTTCTTTGATTTTATTCAACATCTTTGTGGCGTTTCCTTTTGTGAAATATGCTCCGGCCTGAACCCTGTAATAAAAGCCGGACTTTGCAATGTAGCACGGGAATCCTTTTGCCTCCAGTCTCAGCGCCAATTTTGTGGCATTCGCTTTTAAAAAGTATGCTCCCACTTGCACCCGGTATATTTTTCTCTCTTTTTCAACTCCGAAGCATTCCGCAATCACTCTTGCTTCCTCTAAGGCCAACCTTTCAAGGTTCGCATCATCCAAGAGCCAAGTGCTTTCATACACATTCGTATGATATTGACCGTAAATGCTGACTATGAAGGCGAAAAAACATTTGAACTTGTGAAAACAATACGGGGTATTGCAAACGAATATTATCCCGATACCTACTATTTGGCGGGTGAAGGTGTCAGCACTTACGACCTGATGGATACAATAATCGCCGATACGCTCAAGGTAAATTTCATTGCAATCGCCGCTGATTTGTCGGCAGAGGAGCACTCCTCTCTCTTGGAATCGTCCTGTTTGTGATCCCCGGACTTCTATATTTACTGGACGGGGTCATTCAAAAAACAACACTCGGTGCAAAATGGTATCGAAATACAGCAGACACAAAGGAGAATATTTCAAAATGAATTTTACTGATCAATTATCAATTACGGGGCGAACAGATTCCCCAAAAGAAAAAACAGGCGTAAAATTTTTATCGCTCTTGCTTGTTTTTTCGCTCATACTTATGTTCAGCGTTCCCGCATTTGCGGCGACAGCAAACACAGACAGCGCAAAACAAGAAGTCGTATATATCAATCTGAATTCCGACGGCTCTGTTTCGGAAATCTGCGTGGTCAATATCTTCGAACTCGATGAGGACGGACAGATCGTGGATTACGGCGATTATACGGCACTTCGGAATATGACGAGCAATGACAAGATCACTTTTGGGAATGAAACCGTCCGTATGGACACAAAGGCGGGCAAACTCTATTACGAGGGGACGCTGAATCAAAATGTCATTCCTTGGATTTTCTCTTTCCGTTATTTTATCGACGGTACGGAATATAAAGCCGAAGAAATTGCGGGAAAAGACGGCGCATTGAAAATCACAATCTCCATTCGCCAAAATCCCGATTGCAACAGCACATTTTTTGAGAACTACGGTTTACAAGCGTCTGTAACGCTTGATACTGGGCTTTGCAAAAATATTATTGCCGACGGTGCGACTGCCGCAAATGTCGGAAAAAACCGTCAGCTTACCTATACCATTCTCCCCGGCACAGAAAAAGACATCACGGTCACAGCCAATGTCACCGACTTTGAAATGGCGGCTATTGCGATAGTTGGCTTGCCGCTCAATATGGAGGTTGACATAGACAGCATAAATACCGACGAACTGACGAAGGAACTTAACAGGCTCAAAGACGCAGTTGCCGAGCTTGACGACGGAGCGGGTGAACTGAAAGACGGTGCCAAGAATTGAGGGACGGAGCTTCCGATCTCAAAGACGGTGTTACGGATTTGAAGGACGGCGCAAATGAACTGACCGACGGTGCCGATGAATTAAAAGGCGGTGCGGAAGATTTATATAGCGGTGCGTCCGATCTGAACAGCGGCGCGAAAGATTTGCTTGACGGCTCTACGGAATTATCAAACGGAGTATCCGATCTGAAAGACGGAGCAAACGATCTCTATGACGGTATTTCTGACGCAGCCAACGGGGCAACGGAGCTTGCAAACGGTCTTGCCGCACTCTCGGAAAACAGCGCAGATCTGAGAAACGGCGCATACGCAGTCTTCATTCAGTTAACAAGCACCGCCGAAGCGCAATTAAATCAAAGTCTGACCGCCGCAGGGCTTGAAACGGTCAAATTAACCCCCGAAACATACGGCACCGCTCTCACGGCACTTTTGGATAGCCTTTCGGACAGCGCATATTCGCAAGCCGAAGCGTATGCCGTCGAGGAAATCCGAACGCAGGTTAAAGCCGTTGTTGCCGAGCAGATCAGAGCGACCATAACAAACAATACCGATATGATGGCGCAGATCGACGCGGGCGTAGAAACGGCCTACGGAACGGAAATTGACACATTGGCGCAAAATTAAGTTGCGTTGGAGCTTGCCAAAGTATCTGCCCCCGACACGCCCGAAGCGTGGTTACAAACGCCTGACGGGCAAGCTGCCGTTGCTTCTTACCTTGCGACAGCAAAGGGACAAACGGCACTTTCCGAGGCTCGCGCACAAATCAAGGCACAGTACATTGACGCCGCCGTGTCTGAACAAGTAAACGCACAAATGGCAACGGAAGGAATCCAGGCTCAAATCGAAGCCGCAACAGCCGAACAGCTTGCGAGCGATGAAGTACAACAGCAAATTTCCGCGTCCGTCGAAACGGCTCTTGGCGAGAATGAAGCATATCAAGGAATTGTTGCACTCAAGGGGTAGCTTGACAGCTACAATGCTTTTTATCTTGGTTTACAGCAATACACGGCAGGGGTGGATTCTGCAGCGTCGGGTGCCGCCGAGCTCAAAAATGGACTTGACGCTCTCAAAAACGGAAGTGCGGAGCTTGTAAGCGGGACCATTACGCTGAATAGCGGTGTTACCGAACTGCACAATGGTATTGTATCTCTGAAAAACGGAACTTCCGAACTTCTTGCGGGTGTTACCCAACTGAAAGACGGAACGATCAGCCTTTATGACGGAACGGTGGAAATCCGCGACGGTGTGGCTGAACTGCTCGACGGTGTTGTTACGATGTACGGCGGTACCGTAGAACTTTACGACGGCACCGTAACCCTCAAAGACGGAACACTGGAGTTTAAGACAGAAACCGAAAATCTTGATACGGAGCTGAAAAACAAGATGGGTGACGCAATCAAGGATATTCTCGGTCGTGATTTTGAGGTTATCTCCTTTGCTTCCGAGAAAAACAAAAATGTGAAGTCGGTGCAGTTTGTCATTCAGACCAAGGCGATCGGCATTCCCGAAGCTCCGGTAATGCCGGCTCCCGCCGAGGAAAAATGAACTTCTGGCAAAAGCTGTTGCGCCTGTTCGGGCTGTATTGAGATTTGTTAAACCGAAATTCAGGTGAATTTTGCTATAGTCATCGGAGGTGTAAAAAGCTCGGTCAGAGTTTTTTACACCTCCTTAAACTGAAAATACCGCCAACCGTCTTAGATAAGTATATTTTTACCTCAATATCCCAGGGCTTTTATCCATTCATCGACTTCTGTTTCCGTTGCTCCCGAAGAAAACCGTCTGCCTTCCAGCCAGTTACCGGTACCGGCGGCTTCTTTGAGCAGTTTTGCGCTTTCCCCCAAGCCGGGGCTTGCCGATGTACAGAAGGGAATAACTGTTTTGCCTGTAAAATCATTTGCCTCAATAAAACCGTCAACGGGCCATGCGGCAATTCCCCACCAGATGGGATACCCGATAAATACGGTATCGTATTCATTGAAGCTGTCAATCGTCGTTGCTGTCAGGGCAACCTTTCTTTCGTCGGGATGATCGTGTTCATAAACAACACGGCTGTTTTCATCTCTCCAATCCAGATCCTCACTGCTATAAGGCTCTGTGGGAACAAGTTCAAACAGATCGCCGCCTGTCACGGATGCAATATACCCGGCAGCCTCTTTTGTATTTCCGGTTGCCGAGAAATAAACAACCAATATTTTTTTGTCTGAAGATTCCGGAGAAGGAGCAGAAGGATCAAAAGAAGTGCTTTCAGCATCGGCGGTTCCGCTGTCTGATTGCAGATCCTCCGAGGTCCCGGACTCACCGCCGGGGCTGTCGTTATTTTGACTGCCGCAGGCAGCAAGGGACAGTACTAACACCTCATTTCAGTTTATTGTATTCCGCATCGGAAACAGGCTCGCACCATTCCGTCCTGCAATTGCTACCCGGCACTTCAATTGCCAAATGCTGAAACCAGGAGCCAGCCGACGCACCGTGCCAGTGCTTCACTCCCGCAGGGATATGCACCACCTCACCGGGGGTCAGCCTTTTTGCCGGCTTTTTCCATTCCTGATACCAGCCTTCTCCTGCCGTGATAATCAGCATCTGACCGCCGCCTTGATCCGCATGATGGATATGCCAGTTGTTGCGGCATTTCGGTTCAAAGGTTACATCGCCGATCACGATCGGCTCTTCAGAGAGCATATTCAGATAGCTTTGACCTATGAAATACGGTTCAAATGCTTCGTTTGCGCCTCCTATGGAAAATACGCTCATTTCGTTTACGCTCATATTTACTCCTCCCGAACCCATTTTTCAATATCCTTTCTTGCCCGCCATACGCTGCCGCTGCGGACGGCAAGACCTTTTTCAATCTTTGCATTGGGACACAGTTTTTTGATGTCGTTTATGCTTCTGCCCAAACCGCTGCCCTCGTGGGTACAGAAAGGCTTGATGGTTTTTCCGCTGAAATCCAAATGCTCCAGAAAAGTAAATACTGCCATAGGCATGGTGCTCCAGTAGTTTGGATACCCTAAATAAATCACATCGTAGGACTCAAGCGTTTCAGGCAGTTTTTTCAGCTCGGGACGGGCGTTCTGCCGTTGATCCGCCTGTGCCTGTGCGATGCATTCATTGTAATCCCTTGCATAAGGCTCCAGCTGTTCGATTTTATACAAATCCGCTCCGGTCAACTCTTGAATTATATCTGCCGCAACCTCGGTGTTGTCTAGCTCCAATGTTTTTATCATTCCGTTTACATAGTTCTCGTCGGCTCTTGAATAGAAAGCAATCAATTTGTTGGACATCCCGGCACCTCCGTTCTGCTTTTCGATTACAGTATAGCACAAAACCCATTGACAGGGAATATCCGATATGTTATCATGGAATAAACATAAAGTTTATACTTGCGTTCGGAGGTTCCTATGTATAATCCTATGCTTGATACTTTATAGTTGTCAACGACTACGGTAGTTTTACCAAAGCGGCCGAGCATCTGTATATTTCACCCACGGCGGTATGAAGCAAATGAATACGCTGGAAATCCATCTGAACTTAAAGTTGATTGAGCGAGCTCCGTCGGGCGTACATTTAACACCGGCGTGGAAGGTCATCTATCGGGATGCAAAGTTTTTGATCGATTATTCCAAAAAGTCCATTGCCGGTGCAAATGCCGCCACACACAAATACGATACAACCTTTTGTGTCGGTACATCTTTGCTTAATCCTGCAAAACCTTTTATGGATTTGTGGTATAAGGTAAATAAGAGCTTTCCGGATTACAAGCTGCATCTTGTTCCTTTTGAGGATAATCACGAGGGGATTTTGTCGGAAATTGAAAAGCTGGGAGAAAAATTTGATTTCTTGATCGGTGTATGTGATTCCAAGGCATGGATGTCCTTATGCAATTTTCTGCCGCTTGGCAGATACAAGAAAATGATAGCGGTTCCGAGAGAACACCCCCCTTGCATCGAAATGCCGTATCGATGTGAAAGATCTATACGGTGAAACGCTTATGATGGTAAAAAGGGGAGATTCCGGCGTGAATGATTTCATACGAAATGATCTGGAAAAGAATCATCCCCGGATTCATATTGAGGATACCCCGCACTTTTATGATTTATCGGTATTTAACCGTTGCGCCCAGACGGGAAATGTTCTGCTTACGATTGAATGTTGGCAGGAGGTTCATCCCGGTCTTGTATCTCTTCCGGTGAATTGGGATTACAGCATTCCTTACGGGCTTCTTTACAGTCTTCATGCGCCGGAGGATGTGCTGAGATTTGTGAAGACGGTGGGTGACATAACGAATATGATGTGAGACACACGGTCAAGAGGTTTCGCTTTTTTTGCAGAGTGCTTTTGCACCATACAGAGAATTTTCATTGCGAAAATTGGTTGAGGCCTTGAAGATATGCATTAAGACATGGCCGGAAATATAAAAAGCAAACCACCGCGGTTGTTTTCCGTGGTGGTTTGCCGCAAAGAATGCATATTCGGTTACAAAATTGTATCGCTGATTCTGCGTACTTTTGGTTTGATTCTGGCTCTGTGTGCTCCGCCACCGAGGTTTTGGCAGCCTCTTTCGGAAGCGGAATCAGGCCTTAAAGGAATCCTTCAGAGAAACGATCCGGTTAAAGGTGTTTTCATATTTGCTGTCCTTGCAGAAGTATCCGGTGCGCACGAACTGGAACCGGTCACCGACCTTGGCGTTTTTCAGGGAAGGCTCGGCTTTGGCGTGCTCCGCAGTAATCAGGGAGTCGGGATTCAGGTAGTTGTTGTAGAGGGCGTGACCTTCCGCATCGGTTTCGGCATCTGCCATATTCTCTAAGGTGAAGAGTTTGTCGTAGAGCTTTACGGTAACATCCTCGGCGTATTTCGCAGAGACCCAGTGAATGGTGCCCTTGATCTTTCTGCCGTCGGCGGGATTGCCGTTTCCGCTTTCCAGATCGGCTGTACAGTGAATGACCTTTACGCTGCCGTCCTCATTGTGCTCCACTTCGTTGCATCTGACGATATAGGCGCCCATCAGCCGCACCTCTCCCTCGGGTTTCATGCGGAAGAATTTGGGCGGAGGAACCTCTGAAAAATCCTCTGCATCGATATACAATTCCTTGGTGAAGCAGACCGAGCGGGTGCCCATTTCCGGATGCTGGGGGTGGTTGGGCAGTTCAAAATTCTCTTCAAAATCCTTTGGAAGATTATCTATAACCACCTTGACCGGGTTTACCACGCAAACACGGCGGGGAGCCGTTTCGTTCAGTTCGTCCCGGATACAGGCCTCCAGCATCCGGATGTCCACCAGATTGTCGGATTTGGAAATACCGGCATTCCGGACAAAGGTCATGATGGAAGTGGGTGTATAGCCTCTGCGGCGCAGAGCGTGAATGGTGGGAAGTCTGGGGTCGTCCCAACCGTCCACAATGCCGTTCTCCACCAGATAGCGCAGGTATCTTTTAGACATGACGGTATTGGTCACATTCAGTCTGGCAAATTCTCTCTGCTTGGGCTTTTTCTCAAAGCCGATATTGTTGACCACCCATTCATAGAGGGGCCGATGGTTTTCAAATTCCAGGGAGCAAAGAGAGTGGGTAATTCCTTCGGTCGCATCCTGAATGGGATGCGCAAAATCGTACATGGGGTAGATGCACCACTCGTCTCCCTGACGGTGGTGGTGGCAGTACTTGATTCTGTAAATAATGGGGTCTCTCAAATAGGTGTTGGGACTTGTGGGATCAATTTTGGCACGCAGGGTGTGAGAGCCTTCGGGAAACTCACCGTTTTTCATCCGGTAGAACAGGTCCAGATTTTCTTCCACGCTTCGGTCTCTGTAGGGAGAGACTCTGCTGGCCTCGGCCCGGTCGGTTCCCTTGTATTCAATCACATCTTCCTTGGACAAATCGCACACATAGGCTTTGCCTTCCTTGATCAGCTTGACGGCATATTCAAAACACAGGGGGAAATAATCCGAACCATAGAAAATGCCGCCGTTGGGTTTTTCGCCGATAAGCCACTGAATGTCCTCCAGAATGGAGTCCACATACTCCACATCCTCCTTGGTGGGGTTGGTGTCATCGTAGCGCAGGTTGAAAAGACCGCCGTACTTCTTGGCCGTGTCAAAGTTGATCATGATGGCCTTGGCAGAGCCGATGTGCAGATAGCCGTTAGGCTCCGGCGGGAATCGGGTGTGAATTTTCAGATTGGGGTCGTCACGCAGATCCTCGTCGATGATGTCAAAAATAAAGTTACTGGATTCTTCCATGAGCGTTGTTCCTTTCAAAGGCTTTCAATATAGGAGTGAATGCGGGACAGGGAGCGTTCCTTGCCCAAAATTTGCATGACGGTGTATAAATCCGGAGAGTTGAGTCTTCCTGTAACGGCAATCCGGATGAAGGAGGACACATCGCCCACATGCCCTTTATAGCTCTCCGGCGAGGCCTTATAGGCCTTAACATCGGGGCAGAAGCCGTTTTCGGCGGCGATTCTTTTGATGTTCTCGAACCAGACGGTGTTATCTGCTGTCTCATCATAACCGGCGGCAAAATCGCCAAGACATTTTTTTATATCGGAAACAGCAAATTTTTCATCCAACCGATCGGTGACCGAAAACAGTTCATCGTAGAAAAATCCGATGAACCCTTTGACTTCGGAAAGTACCCCGAAATCCTTTCTCGGCTTTTTTCCGCCTCTGCCGATTGAAAAAACCGAAAGGGCATAGTCTCTGTCTATTTCAAGAAGTCTTGCAAAGTCCGGGTCGTTTTCTTTGGCCCAGAAAAGAGTTTTGTCATAAACTTCCTCTGCAGTCATGTGAGAAAGAACATTTTTGGATACATCGTTCAGCTTGTCAAAGTCGAAAAGGCATCCCGACACGGACATTTTCTTGATGGAAAAGGGAAAATCCGTGTAAGGCTTGTCCGGGTTCTGAGC
This sequence comes from Clostridiales bacterium, assembly GCA_003522145.1. Lineage (GTDB taxonomy): Bacteria > Bacillota > Clostridia > Oscillospirales > CAG-272 > UBA11512. Next base: position 99,345 of record DPGD01000045.1, read on the forward strand.
GTGCCATTCCTCATAATTGGAGTTGAGAAGGGTCATCACATATTCGCAGACACTCTCGGAAGGGTAGCCCATCCGGCTATAATCATCCAGATTTGCGCCCATATCCCGCTTGGAGAGTTTTTTCTTGTTGCCGTTTTCGTCCAAGCGCATGATCTGGGCAATGTGCATATATTTCGGAAGCTTAAAGCCCAGACAGGAAAAAAGCTGAAGGTGCTTGGGAAGGCTGGGCAACCATTCTTCGCCACGGATTACATGAGTGGTACCCATCAGATGGTCATCCACCGCATGGGCGAAATGGTAGGTGGGAATACCGTCGGACTTGAGAAGGACAAAATCTTCGTCGTTTTCGGGAATTTCCAACTGCCCCTTGATCAGGTCGGTGAATTTTATCTTCTTTTCCCGGTCACCCTGGGCAAGAATCCGGAGAACAAAAGGCTCTCCGGCCCGAAGATGCTCTTTGACCTCGTCCAAAGTGATCGCCCGCGCCTTTTCCTGGGTCTCTTTCCGTTCCGCTTCGGCCTCCAGCCAGTTGGTGTTTTTCAGTTCCTCTTTTTTGTTGACCGATCTCAGGGCTTCCATGTCTTCTTCTGTGGTGAAGCAGGGATAGGCAAGCCCTTTTTGAACCAGGGATTTGGCGAAAACATGGTAGATTTTTGCCCGGTTGCTCTGTTTGTAAGGACCGTAATCGCCTTTTTCCCCGTCCGGAGTGACGCCTTCGTCAAAGTGAACGCCGTACCGTGCAAGCGTTTTGACCAAGGCCTGTGCCGCCCCGGGAACCTCTCTTTTGGCATCGGTGTCTTCGACGCGCAAATAGAACACGCCTCCGGACTGATGGGCAAGCCGTTCGCCGACAGTTGCGGGAAAAAGTCCGCCGAAATGCACAAAGCCCGTCGGACTGGGCGCAAAGCGGGTGACCTTCGCCCCCTCCGGAAGATTTCTTTGGGGGTACTTCTTTTCTATGTCTTCCGGCGTTTCTGTCACATCGGGGAAGAGCAGTTCTGCCAACTGAGTGTAGTCCATGTTGATTGTTCCTTTCATTTTTGCAAATATATGTGAAATCCGATCCTTTGCGGTACACAGCGAAGAAGAAAAACCGGCGGCTTTGTTTTACCCTGAAAGGTTTGCTTAAAAGCCGAAGAATATCCGCTCGTCCTCCAGAGAAGTGGGCTGTCCGTGTCCTGGGTATACCGTTCTGTTTTCCAAGGTAAGAAGGCGGCTCAGGGATTGAGAAAGCTGTTCCTCGCTTCCGCCCGGAATATCGGTTCTGCCGTAGCCGTGATAAAAGAGAGTGTCTCCCGAAAAAAGAAAATCTTCCCCCTCGTAGCAGACGGAACCGACAGTGTGCCCGGGCGCTTCAAGCACCCGGAGCCTTTCGTTTCCGAAGGGCACGGTATCCCATTCATGCAAAAGTACAGCGGGGACGGTGTCTACCTGCATCGTATGCCATGTGAAGTGCAGGGAAAGATTCTTTCCCCAGTCCCGCAGTCCCGGAGCATCCTTATAGGGACAGTAAAGCGGGGCGCCTGTGGCTTTTACAATCGCATCTACCGCTCCCATGTGATCAAAATGGGTGTGCGTCAGCAGGATGCCCTTCAAGGACCATTCCTTCTCATGAAGTTTTTTCAAGATCAATTCCGCATCTGCGGCAGGGTCTACAAGCAGTGCCTCTTTTTCAAAATTCAAAATGTAGCAGTTTGTCTGCAAAGGTCCTAAGACCAGCGTTTCAATATTCATTGGCATTCCCTCTCGTATTCTCTTCATTATAGCATAGATTCCCCGGACTGTCAAGATTTTTGTGCCGGTGCGCCGCATTCTTGCTCCCATCTGTGCACACCTTCCGGGGAAGGGAGCTTTCAAAAAATTCTCCTGTGACAGCAGGTTCCTTTTGTCACAGGAGGATTTCTGTTTAATTGTCCGGCAATAGAGGAGCGAGGCGCATTGCGGGGCGATTCATCTTTGCGTTTCGGAATCAGAGGAGCTCTCTGCGCAGTGCGGCGCCGTCTTTGGGAGAAAGGTAGGAAGGGGGCACATCCAAAACCGAAACCGCACCGGTTTTTCCTTCTTTCTGCATTCTGCATACGGCTCTCGCATAAGCCACCAGAACCGAGGAGGTAAACTCCGGGTTGGAATCCAGCTTTAAAGAAAACTCCATCACATGGGTGTTCTCTGCGGAAACGCCGGTCTTGCCGGTATGAAGGACAAAGCCGCCGTGGGCCATCCTGCTGTGGTTCTTTCGGAACTCTTCTTCGGAAATGAAGTGCACGGCAGTCCGGTAGTCCGCAAAATAATTGGGCATCGTAACGATCTGTCTTTCGATTTCCTCTTTATTTGCGCCTTCTTCTGCTACCACGAAGCATTCTCTTGTGTGCTTCTCTCCGGCCTGAAGCTGGGGAAATTCGCCTTTGCGCACCCGTTCAACGGCATTTTCCAGGGGAATAGTGTATTGTTTGGCGTCTTTCACACCCGGAATCCGCCGTATGGCATCAGAATGGCCCTGACTGACTCCCTTGCCCCAGAAGGTATAGCCTGTTCCTTGGGGCAGGATCGAATCGCCGTATACCCGCAGGAGGGAGAACAATCCGGGATCCCAACCCACAGAGATCAACGAAAGATGCCCGGATGCCTTGGCCGAAGCGCAGACCTGCTCAAAATATTCGGGGATTTTGGCATGGGTATCAAAGCTGTCCACCGTGTTGCAATATTTGGCCAATTCCGGCGTCTGCACGGGAAGATCGTTGGCCGAACCGCCGCAAAGAATCAGAACATCCAATTCCTGCGCCTTGCAACACACTTCATCCAGCCGGAATACCGGCACATCTTTGCTCCATATCTCAAGAGTTTCCGGGTTCCGCCGTGTGAAAACGGCGCATAGAGCCATATCCTCTGCCTGGCGCAGAGCCAATTCCACGCCTTTTCCTAAATTTCCGTATCCGACGATACCTACTCGTATGTTCCTTGCTTGCATTTGAATTTGTCCTTTTTACCCTTTTGAATCGTATTTCCTTTTTTCGGCTCTTTGACCGAACGGCGTGCAAAATTAGCGGTAATTTAAAATTCAATTTACGCCGTTCCGAAATATTCTTTGTTGCTTAAACAGCCGTATTCCGCAAGCAGAAACAGAATATTTCCAAAACAAAGTGCAGACCTAAGGATCATCTCTTTTTCTTTTCGATAGCCGCTTTCCGGGTGAGAATCTTACGCAGGCGCTCTGCATTGAATTTCTCTCTGCGGTCGAAAGCGTAGATACCGTTCTTCTCCTGGTACACATCGGTCAGCTGGGTATAGCAGAATGCGCACATTTTGGGATTGTCCAGAAGCACATCGATGAGACCCTTGAAGCGCTTGTAGAATTCTTCCATGTCTTCGGGTGCCTTGCCGTAGCCCCAGTCGTCGCTTCCTTTTTCCGAAATATCCCAGAAAATGCCGCCCATTTCGGAAACGAAATAGGGCTGTCCCTCGTAGCGCTCATGGGTTTCGTTATTGACGAAAACCTTTCCTTCGCCGGTTTCCAAAGACTTATAGCGCTGCTTCATGGTGTGGGGGTTCTGATCGTAGTCATGGACATCGTAGATGTCGGTGATGACATGAACATAACCGGAGGTATCAATGATGGGACGGTAGGGATCAATGGCTCTGGTCACATTGTAGACATTCTTAAAAGTGTCGGCTCTGCGGCGTTCGCCGGTTTCGTTGAAGGGACACCAGCCCACCAGCGCCGGGGAGGAGTAATCTCTCTTGACAGCTTCCATCCAACCGGGCAGGAAGGCGTTAAGACCTCCGATATCCCCTTCGTTCAAGCCCCAGTTGGGGAACTCGCCCCAGACAAGATAGCCCAGCTTATCGGCATAGTAAAGGGAGTAGGGCTCAAAAACCTTCATGTGGAATCTGGCGCCGTTGAAGCCCACCTTTTTGGAGATCAGAATGTCGTTTTTAAGTTCTTCCACGGTGGGAGCAGTGATGATTCCGTCTTCGTAGTATCCCTGATCCAGCACCAAACGCTGGTAAACCGGTTTATCATTCAGCTCGATGGCATAGCCGTTGACGGCAATTTTCCGCATGCCGAAATAGGTGGTGACCGTATCCGTGCCGAAGGTCAGCTTCAGGTCGTAAAGATTGGGATGCTCCAGATTCCAGAGTTTGGCATTGGGCATAGGAATGGAGAAGGAAACGGCTTTTCCGGTGGTTTTGAAGGATACCGTGCGGATATGTTTTCCCTCAAAAAGCACTTCGGCATCAATTTTTTCGCCGGGCTTGGTGTATTCCGCAAAGGTCACAACGGCGTCCAGCTTCTTGTTGTCCACATCGGGGGTCAGCTTCACTTCGGTGATGTAGTTGTTCGGCACATACTCCATCCAGACCGTCTGCCAGATACCGGTGCAACGGGTATAGTAGCAGGATTTGTTGTAGTAGTTGAAGTAGATCTGTTTTCCGGTATACTGGAGGGGGTCTCTTCCGTTGTCATAGCACCGGACCACGATCCTGTTTTCGCCGGCGGTCACCGCCTTGGTAATATCCAGAGAAAAGGGCGTATATCCGCCTCTGTGGCTGCCCACAGATATTTCGTTGACCCATACTTCGGCCAAAAAGTCCACGGCTCCGAAGTTCAGAAGGATTCTTCCTTGTTCCTTGTCCCAGTTTGCAGGCAACTCAAAACTCCGCTTGTACCAACAGGTGGTGAAAAAATCGGTATATTCAATACCCGAAAGCTTGGATTCAGGCACAAAGGGCACGAGAATTTCCTTGTCGAAGGTTCCGTGTCCTTCCTTCCACAGCTCTTTCCACTTGCCGGAATCGCCGAAATCAAACTCAAACTGCCAGGTTCCGTTCAGATTCATCCACTCGTCCCGCACCAACCGGGGACGAGGATATTCGGGTCTTGGTGTATTCATTTTTCTTCCTCGTTCTTTTCTGAATTCACAGTCGAAAAGGTCAATTTGTTCCCTTTCCGTACAGCTACCACCTATTATAGCAGATTTTTGCTTTCTGTCAACCTCCAAAAAGGGCATTCAAAATGTTTTTTTGGGATAATTCTGAAGTTTTGGTTTTTTGGGACAGAAAAAAAAGAAGTTGTGCTTTGAAAAAAACAGGCAGAAGCCTTTGAAGAATGAAAATTGCAGCGTACCGAAATAAAAGAAAAGTGCAAAATTGAGAGAATGAAAAAATACCTTTACAAAATCCAAAATGTGTAGTAAAATAGATGCGAGATTTCAGTAAAAAATGTATGACGGAGAAGCAACCAAGAGAAATTGCACATGAAAACCAGAATCGTTTATGCTCCCGAAAGGGAAGATATTGTTGCCGCCGCCCAATGCCTGCGTTCCGGCGGCTTGGTGGCATTTCCCACCGAAACGGTATACGGTCTTGGGGGAAACGGCTTGGACCCTTTGGCGGCCAAAAAAATATACGAAGCAAAAGGACGGCCTTCGGACAACCCTCTGATTCTTCATCTCTATGAGCCGGAGGAGGCCGAAAAGTATGCGTACACCTGTCCGCTGTATTACAAACTCGCAATGGCCTTTATGCCCGGCCCCTTAACGGTGATTCTTCCCAAAAAGCCCTGTGTTCCCAAGGAGGTGACCGGGGGATTGGAGACGGTCGCTCTGCGTGTACCCTCCCACCGGGTAGCACGGGCGCTGTTGCGGGAAACCGGGCTTCCCATCGCCGCTCCTTCGGCCAATACTTCCGGCAGACCAAGTCCTACACTTGTAAAATATGTCATCGAGGACCTTGACGGCAAGGTGGACATGATTCTGGACGGAGGTCCCTGTGACATCGGTTTGGAATCCACCATTGTTTTGTTGGAAGGCAATTCCATGAAGCTCCTTCGTCCCGGCGGGATCACGCCGGAAATGCTGGCGCCCCTTTGCGACGGCTTGTATTTTGACCCCTGTCTGGATCGTCCCATGAAGGAGGGAGAGCATCCCCTTGCTCCCGGCATGAAGTATCGGCACTATGCGCCGAAGGCTCAGGTGGTCATGCTTGAAGGGGAAGAGGGCCCGGTTCTGGACTTTCTCCGCTCGGTAAAGGATCAGGAGGGCGTAGGAATTCTATGCAAGGAAGACCGGATGTCGGAATTGGAAGGGAAGTACACCTTTTCCCTCGGTTCCGATCTTGGAGAAGAAGCCAGGCTGCTTTTCAGCCGTCTGCGCGCATTTGACGAACTTCCGGAGGTACGCACCATTTATGCGCCGGTGCCCCGGAGGGAAGGCATTGGCCTGGCGGTATACAACCGTTTGGCAAAAGCGGCCGGATTCACGGTCAAAAAACTGTAGCATTTTGCTTGAAACTGAAAGAGAAGGAGAAAGAACATGGCAAAGAAAAAGACGCAAAGTGCCCAAGCGGAGATGCTGCCGGATGCGCCTGCCAGAAATCAGCCGATTACCGAGACCATTGAAACCAACTATATGCCCTATGTGATGAGTGTAATCATTTCCAGGGCGATTCCGGAAATTGACGGCTTCAAGCCCGCACACCGGAAGATTCTTTATACCATGTACAAAATGGGGCTGATGTCCGGCCCCCGAACCAAATCCGCAAATGTGGTGGGGCAGACCATGCGCCTGCATCCTCACGGAGATGCGGCCATCTATGAGACGATGGTGCGTCTGACTAAGGATCATGAGGCTCTTCTGCACCCGTTTGTGGACAGCAAGGGGAGCTTTGGCAAGCAGTATTCCGCCGATGCTTTTGCCGCCCCCCGGTATACCGAAGTGCGGTTGATGCCGATTTGCGCCGAGATTTTTTCGGGAATTGACAGGAATGCGATCAATATGATCGATAATTATGACGGCACCACGAAGGAGCCGGAATTGCTCCCCACCACCTTTCCCAATATTCTGGTGACGCCCAACAAGGGGATTGCCGTCGGAATGGCCAGCAACATCTGCTCCTTCAATCTTGCGGAGATCTGCGACGGGACCATTGAGGTCCTGAAAAATCCCACGGTGGATGTGGATCGGATTCTGGAGTTGGTGAAGGCACCAGATTTTGCCGGAGGCGGCAACCTGATCTACAACCGGGAAAGTCTTACCGAGGTGTACAAAACCGGTGTGGGCAGTGTTCGTTTAAGAGCCCGGTATACCTACGATCCGGCGGCAAACTGTATCGATGTGGTGGAAATTCCCTATTCGACTTCCATAGACGCCATCATCAAAAAAATCACCGACATGATCAAGGAAGGAAAGCTGAAGGAGGTCGTGGATATCCGGGACGAGATCGACCTTTCGGGCTTTAAGCTGACCATGGATTTGCGCAGGGGAACCGACCCGGAGCAGTTGATGAACAAGCTCTATAAATGCACACCCTTGGAAGACAGCTTTCCCTGCAATTTCAATGTGCTCATTGACAAGGTGCCCCGCACAATGGGGATCATTGACATTCTCAAGGAGTGGATTACCTTCCGTATCGGTTGTGTGCGCCGGGAGCTTACCTTTGATTTGGGTAAGAAAAAGGAGAAACTGCATCTGCTTCTGGGTTTGGGGAAGATCCTTCTGGATATTGACAAAGCCATACGCATCATCCGGGAGACCAAGCTTGAAAAAAATGTGGTTCCGAACCTTATGGAGGGCTTTGGGATCGATGAGGTCCAGGCTGAATTCATTGCCGAAATCAAATTGCGGCATCTGAACAGAGAGTATATCTTGGGGAAGGTCAAGGAGATCGAGGACCTGCAAAAACAGATCGCAGATCTGGAGGAAACCCTTTCCAGCGATCAGAAGGTCAAGAGGCATATCATCAGCCAACTGAAAGAGATCAAGGAAAAATACGGAATTCCCAGAAAGACCAGGATCATTTACGAACACGAAATCGGGGAGTATGTAGAGGACAACACGGTGGAGAACTATCCGGTGCGGTTGGTGTTCACCGCCCACGGGTATTTTAAAAAGATCACCATGCAGTCCTTGAGGGGAAATGACGAGCAGGCTTGTAAGGAAGGGGATCGTATCGTTCTGAATAAAGACGGGGAAAACACCGACGCACTGCTGTTTTTCTCGGATAAGGGGAGATGCTATAAGTCCAGAGTCTCGGACTTTGATACCTGCAAAGCCTCTTCTCTTGGCGAATATGTGGCGGCAAAGCTGGGCTTTGAATCGGACGAGCGGTGCATTTTCATGATGGATCTGAAGGAGTACAGCGAAAAAACCAATCTGCTCTTCTTCTTTGAAAACGGCAAGGGCGTAAAGGTTCCGCTCAGCGCTTACGAGACAAAGGGCGCCAGAAAAAAGCTCACCGGCGCCTATTCCGCCGCTTCCCCCATCGTGGGCATCCTGCGGGAGGATGAGTCCACGGACTTCTTGCTGTTTTCTTCCGACAAGAAGGGAATTCAGCTGTCCAGCACTCTTGTTCCCCTGAAAACCACAAGAACGGCCGGCGGTGTGACGCTGTTTTCTTTGAAAAAGAACGCAAAGCTCCTGGCCGTTTCCTCCGACCTTTCCCTTGTAAAAGAGGAAAAATCCTTGAAAAAGATCAAAATTCCGGCCACCGGTGTGAGTCTGGAGCATTTTGATCCGGAATTTCTGAAAATCTGAAGGAAAAGCGCTGCCTTTCTTTGCAGGCGGCGCTTTTTTCTTCTGTAGCGAAAAAAATGAAGAAAACCGTTGAATTTCCGGGAATCCTATGGTATAATCAAGAAAGAATATGACAGATGATCCCGGGGGATAGTCGAATGAATAATAAAAAAATGAAAATTGCAGTGATTGCGCTGTCGATCGCTTTGGCGGTGCTCCTGCCCGTGACGGTGCTGGTGGTTTCGGCGGCAACGACCGGGGATCCGCTGATCCTGTTCACGAAAGACTATTTTGACAGCAAGGTGTTGCCGGAATTGAATAAAAAAAATTCCGAGCAGGATCAAAATATAGACAGCTTGAACACCAAATATACGACGCTTTTGGCCCAGTATGCCGCCTTGGCCGATAAGGTCGCCGCCATAACAGGCCAAGGGGAAGTGACGGTTTCCCGGAGCGGTTTTCTGGAGGTCAAACTGGAGAAGAACCAGACACTGGTGCCTGCCGGGACGAATGCTCAATGCTTAGAAGTGATTCTGAAAAGAGGCGACGCCCAGGTGATTTCACCCTACAACACGGCCGGCCTTGTGGATGTGACCAACGGGGTGGAGCTGACCGATGGAAGTGCTTTGGTTACCAATCATTATATTCTGATTCCTCATTCCAACGACGGCAGGTGCATCCTTGCCGTAGAGGGGGATGTATGGGTGTTAGTCAGGGGGGAGTATACCATTGAATCCTAAAAACAGGAACCATTCGGAAAATACAAAAATGACGGTCAAGAGGTTGGTTTGCCTGATCATGGCATGTCTGATGATTTTGGGAACACTGGCAACTTTGGCAATCTATCTGATCGGACGGTAAAGTACATACGAAGAAACTTTCAAAATCGGAGATATAGAAGCATGCGCACACACAAGAGTCTTGACAAAATGGTTCGCCGGATTACTTCGGGGATTCTTGTCACTTTACTGGTTTTTCTCGGTGTGGTGGTTGGTTCATCGCCCCTGCCTTCCGGTTCCTTCACGGTATCGGCAGATACATATGAGGAGCCTATGATCCGTATAGGATTGGTTTTGCGGGAAAAACGGGCGACCTCCTATAAGATTTCGGCCGCCAAGGGATTCCGCTTCGGATATATGGATCAATCGAACGATCGGTTCGTTTCCTTTGACATCACCGATGAGACGGCGGTAAAGGCCGAGCTGGATGATTTTTACTATATTGAGTTTTACTCCTTTTTTTCCGAAGGGAAGCAGTATGATCTTTCCAGCGAAACGGCAACCGATCTCCTGCAGGGTCTGGTGGAGGGGTATGCCCTAAGGCTGATCCCTGCCTTTTGCGATGAGTATTGCTACCGGGTCGGTCCCTTTTCTTCGTCAGAGGAAACGGAAGAGTTTTTCCTGATGATACAGAGTGACATCGAGAACAAAAATCAGAATGGCTCTTCCTTACAGATCGGGATCCGGACGGTTTCTCCCACTTCGGCTTCGGTTCTTTTGCGGAAAATTCTTTTAGTGGACGGAAAAGAACAGTCGGGGGAGCCGATCTTTTCCTTTGCGGGCAGCAATGCCGACTGTGCTCTGGCGGTTGCGCCTGCACAGTATGGGGACAGCGAAATCTCCATGTCCGCCAATTCCTATACCTATCCGGGAATCATGGAATTCCGCCGGTGCCATACAGCGACCTACGATTCCTTGGCTGTCATCAATGTTCTGCCGCTGGAAACCTATGTTGCCTGCGTGAATTCCTGGGAAATCTTCGATACTTGGCCGCTGGAAGCCCATAAGGCTTTTACGGTACTGGTGCGCACATATGCTTTGCGTACGGGCATGAGCAACAAACATCTTTCTTCCGGAGCCGACCTGTGCGGAGATATTTGCTGTCAGGCCTACAGGGGAAACAGCGGAGTCACCGATGTGATGACGGAAGCGGCCAACTGTACAAAAGGTATTGTGCTCGGGTATGACGGGGCACTGGCTAAGGTCTATTATGCCGCCGTTTCCGGCGGTTCCACGGTTAACAGCGAAGAAAGCTGGAACGAAACCGTGCCCTATATGAAGGCGGTGCCCAGCCCCTGGGAGCGTTACAGGAATTACGGTACCCATACCTCCAGAGCCATATGGCACAAAGAATTTACCGGTGCGGAGTTGTATGCGCTTTTGCAGAAATCCGGGAAGCACCCCAACATCAAGGGGGTGATCACCGATGTGCATATCGACCGCTTCTGCACCAATTCCAACTATGTCTATTCCATAACCTTTACCGATCAGTACGGCAATACCTCCACGGCCACCAGAGCCGATACCATTCGGTATCTGTTGGGCTTTGAAAGCGGAAACTTTGTGGTGGGCAAAAACGGCGAGACCGTGGATTACCCGGAGTATTCCTTGGACTGCTTTCCTTCGGTTTACGATCCCGATGCTGCCGGCTATGGGGAGTATGCCTCTTTTGAGGATGCCATGCTGAAGGCTTTGGACGCCGAGGGCAACGCTGTAGATTTTTCTTTGGAGAATGTTCAGGTTGCATGGAAAGACAAATTTCAGAAATTGAATCTGAAGGACTATAATCTGAAAATTCTCGCCTCCTCTTCGGAACTGATGGTGAACGAGGAGGGCTTGCCGGATATTCTCAACGGAGAGATCGTTTTTCATATGCGTCAGATCACTCTTTCGGGAGAAGAAGGCAAATTTATTTTTCAAGGAAGAGGCTGGGGACACGGAATCGGGTATTCTCAGTATGGAATCTGGGATTTGTCAAGACTGGGCTATGGCTACGAAACAATCCTGCGTTATTATCAAAAAGGAATTGATTTGGTAAGCCTGAACGACCTGGGATTCTGAAATTCAAGATCGTGCGGGTTGGTGGAGCGAGGATGCTTTGCGCCAACCCGTTGGCATTCAAAAGGAGAGAAAAGATGAAGGGATTGCTGGTGGTCAACAGTTTTCTGAAAAATGCCAAATTCGGACAGCTGTACGATTTTCTTTCTGCCGCCTTTACGGAACAGAATGTGCTTTTAGAGGTGCGCTCTTCGGACGAACTGTTTTTGCCGGTGGGCAAAAAGCTGAACCGAGAGTGGGACTTCGTTCTCTTCTGGGATAAGGACCTGAGGCTTGCAAAGGCTTTTGAAGAAAGCGGTATGCGGGTGTTCAATTCCTCCCGTGCCATTGAATTGTGCGATGACAAGGCCCTGACTGCAGAGTGCCTGCAAAGATCCGGTCTGGCCATACCCAAAACGCTGATTGCGCCCAAAACCTATGCCAATATCGGCTATAGCAACAGCCGGTTTCTGCTCCGTGCCGAAGAGTTTCTTTCCTATCCTATGGTGCTGAAGCAGCGCTTCGGTTCTTTTGGCGCTCAGGTGTACCTGGCAGAAAACCGAAAGCAGGCAGAAGAAATTCTGGAGCGTTGTGCCGGGAACGAGATTCTTCTGCAGGAATTCATTGCCGAAAGCTCCGGAAGGGACCTGCGCATCAATGTGGTCGGAAACGAGGTCAAGGGTGTGATGCTCCGGTACAACAACTCGGATTTTCGTTCCAATATTACAAACGGCGGAAAGATGGAAATCTATTTTCCTGACCGATCCTATCTGTTTGCGGCAGTTGCCGCCGCAAGGGCAGTGGGGGCGGATTTTGCCGGGGTGGATGTGCTGTTTGGCAAAGAAGGTCCGGTGATTTGCGAAGTAAATGCCAGCCCCCATTTCAAGTCTACTTTAGAGGCTACGGGCGTGAATCTGGCAAAAGAGCTTTCTTCTTATGTCCTTTCGGAAATTCAGAAAAAACCGGGGAATGGTTTATGTACGGATGGTTAATCTATGATGCAGAGGGGCGGGCAAGAAACGGCTGGTTCATCGGACAAATGGTCCAGTATGCTTCTTCCTGCGGGGTGTGCTTGGAAGTAGTCGGTGCGGAAGCATTTTGCTTCGGCGTGCGCAACGGTCGGTGCTTTGCAGAACCTTTTGAGGGAAAAAGACCGGATTTCGTCCTTGTGCGCACCATTTTTCCGCTGATTCAGGAGATTTTGGAGCATTTGGAGATACCCGTATACAACAGTGCAAAGGTCAGTTCGGTCTGCAACGACAAAAGGAGAACCCATGCGTTTTTTGCACGGAGCACTGTGCCGATGGCGGATAGCTTTTTTTGTTCAAGACGGTGCTTTGATGCCGACCGATACGGTTACCCGGCAGTGCTGAAATCGGCCTCCGGCCACGGAGGAGGGGAGGTCTTTCTGGTGAAAAACAGGGAAGAGGTCTTAGCCCTTCTCCCTTCGTTGTCCGAGGACGCCATCCTTTTACAGGAGCCAGTGGATCAAGGAAGAGATGTGCGGGTGTATCTTTTGGACGGAAGGGTACTTGCGGCTGTGGAACGCACCTCTGAGACCGACTTTCGGAGCAATTTTTCCTTAGGAGGAAAAGTGCGCCTTTTTGCGCCCGATGAATCGATGCTGAAGGTGGTTGAAGAGGTAAAAAGCAGTTTAGATCCTCTTTTTGTGGGCGTGGATTTTACTTTTCGGAAGGGCGAACCGCTTCTGAATGAAATCGAAGATGTAGTTGGCACCAGAATGCTCTATAAACTGACCGATCTTCCGGTTCACCGGTTGTTTCTGGACGCTGTTTTCCGAAAGGTATACGAAAAAAGTACATAAAAGCCTATATACAAGTTGGTGGGCTGTCGCAAAATGCCTTTTGCGGCAGTCTTTTTTCTGTGATTTTTTCTTCCATTTTTGAATATCTATCATAGGGCACCTCTAAACATTCCCCGCACATCCGGCAACGGGATTTTTCGCAGAACTTTGTTGCAAAAAGCTTTGTTTCACAGAGGATTTTTTCATTTTGCGCCTTGTTCTTTGCAAAGACCGTTCGGAGAATAGAAGTTGAATATTCAGAGGTGCCCCAAAGAGAATCAAAGACGGGAGGCAGAATATGAATCAGGCAAGGAGGGGGCTGACCACCGAGGAGGCGGCGCTTTTGCGGGAAACCAAAGGGGCAAATGTGTATGAAAAGCTCAAAAGAAAGAGCTTTGGGCGAAGACTTCTTGAAAACTTCAAGGATCCGATTATCCGGATTTTACTCATTGCTATGGGTGTAAACCTGCTGTTCACCATTAAAAACATCAACTGGGCGGAGAACGCCGGAATCATACTTGCCGTTTTGATTTCCACTTTTGTGTCGGCAATTTCCGAGCAGGGAAGTGAGCGGGCTTTTGAAAGGCTGAAGGAGGAGCAGAAAAAGGTGAACGCTCAGGTTCTGCGGGATGGAAAACCGGTGATTTTGCCGGTAGAGGAATTGGTTGTGGGCGATCTGGTGTTTCTTCACCCGGGAAATCGGATTCCGGCAGACGGCAGAATTCTTGCGGGCATGCTGAAGGTGGATCAGTCGGCAGTAAACGGCGAGGCAGAGCCCACCGGAAAACGGCCCTCCCGAGGTGGCGCTGAGGAGGAACAGTCGCGGGTTTTTGCCGGAACCATGGTCACGGAGGGCGAGGCGGAAATGTTGGTGACGGCCGTCGGCTCCGAAAGTATATACGGGCAGATTGCAAAGGATATTCAGCGAGAAAATGAAGAAAGCCCCTTGAAAAAAAGACTGTCAAAGCTGGCGGGAACGATCACAAAAATCGGCTATGTGGCGGCAATTGTAGTGGCCGTTACCTATTTGTTTAATGTGTTCATTCTGGACAGCGGATTTGACCGCATTGAAATTCTTCTGCGACTCTCGAACTTTCGGTTTGTTGCATTGAATCTGGTCAAAGCGGTGACCATAGCGATGACCGTGATCGTGGTGGCGGTGCCGGAAGGACTTCCGATGATGATTACGGTTGTTTTAAGCTCCAATATGAAAAAAATGCTGAAAGGAAATGTGCTGGTGCGAAAGCTGGTGGGTATTGAAACCTCCGGCTGTATGAATATTTTGTTTACCGATAAAACCGGAACGCTGACCGAAGGAAAGCCGGTTTGTTCCGAGATGGTTTTCGGCAACGGAAACCGCTTTGACGGCAAGCGCCGCACCGGAAAGAGGCTGGAAGAGCTTTTGCGCTACCAGATTTTTCTAAACACCTCCTGCAAGGAGGCGGGCGGCCGTTTTTTCGGCGGAAACAGCACCGAGCAAGCTTTAGCCGAGTTTTGGACTTATGAAGCGGGAAATTCGACGGTTGTGAAGGATTTTCTGCCGTTTTCCAGTCAGAATAAGTATTCGGTCTGTCAGATTGAGGAAAACGGGATCCCTCTGACGCTCTTCAAGGGAGCGCCGGAAATGATTTTACGGAACTGCAGAAGCTATCTGGATGAAACGGGAGAGGAGCGGCCTTTCGACGGGGTGCGCATGACGGAACTTGTAAAAAAACTTTCGTCCAAGGGAAAAAGAATCCTTGCGCTTTCCTACAGCAGAAATAAAAAGGGCCGTGAAATGGATAAAAACAGCGTTTTTTTGGCAATTGCCGTGCTGAATGATGCCTTGCGCAAAGGAGCCAGGGAGGCTGTCAAGGAATTGCAGAATGCGGGTGTGCACACGGTCATGATCACCGGAGACAGCAAAGAAACGGCTGAAGCAATCGGCAGAGAGTGCGGAATTTATGAGAACGGGAAGTCTCAATACATCCTCAGCGGGCAGGAAATGGCAGAAAAAACCGATCAGTGGCTGATGGAAAATATAGAACGCCTGGCAATCGTTTGCCGGGCATTGCCCAATGATAAGAACCGTTTGGTGAAGATCTGCAAGAAAAAAGGGCTGGTCACCGGAATGACCGGCGACGGAATCAACGACGCACCGGCCCTGAAAAGCGCAGATGTGGGATTTGCCATGGGCTCGGGAGCAGAAATAGCCAAGGAAGCCTCCGATATTATCATACTGGACAACAATCTCCAATCCATTATTAATGCGGTGCTTTACGGCAGAACAGTGTTCAAAAGCATACGGAAATTCATCACCTTCCAGCTGATCATGAATCTTTGCGCAGTAGGTGTCTCGCTGTTTGGACAACTGATGGGGATCGACAATCCGGTCACCGTGATTCAGATGCTTTGGGTGAATATCATCATGGATACGCTGGGAGGGTTGGCCTTTGCCGGTGAATATCCTCAAAGACATTATCTGAAAGAAAGACCTTTAAAACGGGAGGAACCGATTCTCACCGGCGGGATGCTCTGGCAGATTCTTCTGATGGGCGGCTACGGCACCACCATGTGCAGCTGCTTTTTGGGAAACCGACACATCCGAAGCTTTTTAGGATACAACAGCGACCCGCTTCCGCTGCTAACCGCATTCTTTGCGCTCTTTATATTTACGGGGATCGTCATCTGCTTCACAGCCAGAAGCGAGCGGGTAAACCTGCTGTACGGCCTTAGGAAAAACAGACCGTTCCTCTTGATTATGATGGCTGTTACCGGCATTCAGATGCTGATGCTGTATTTCGGAGGCAGCACCTTCCGGTGCGTGGGACTGACGCCGCAGGCGCTCCTCCTGGTGGCCCTTTTGGCGCTTTCGGTATTACCGGTGGATCTTGTCCGAAGAATCATAACAAAAAGTATTGTAAAAACAGAACAAAAAAAACACCGAAAAAAATCTCCAAGAGTAAGCAAAACAGAAGAACTCCAAAAAAGCTGACGCAGTTTTGCGTCAGTTTTTTTGATGATATTGCGAAAAAACGACAGCCAAAAAAGCGAGTGAGTTTTCACTTGCTTATAACAAAGAATAAAATCATCTGATGTGTGTGCGGTGTGCACCTTTGCTCTTATTCTTCATTCAGTCAGTTTCTGGTTCGTTCTTGATATAATTTGGAATGCCCATCTGATTCAATGTGCGGGCTAATTTGTCTTTGCCCAAACTCTGCGTAATGCCCATCTGGTTTAATGTACGGTTAAAATCAGATGGATCAGATGAAACATTGTAAGCCATACGAATACCAACAGCAGCCACAGAAAAATTTTTGTCCGGCAGCTCTTCCCTGAATTGTATAAAATTTTGATTCTGAGCTTTTCCGTACTTTTGATAAGAATCTACAACATCTTGCCAAACTTTAGAAAAAGACAACTTCAAATAATTACCATAAGAAACATATTTTAAATCCTGATCAGAACAAATAGAATAAATACCAATATTGACTAATACAAATTCACCAATATTAGTATCATCATAAATAGAATCAAAATAAGTAGTCAGAAACGCCATTGCACAAGCACCCCTGAGCTCAAACTCAAACCGAGTCCAAGGCCGTTCATATACTTTCTTCGCCTTAGTCGAAA
Source organism: Clostridiales bacterium (assembly GCA_003522145.1). Taxonomy (GTDB): domain Bacteria; phylum Bacillota; class Clostridia; order Oscillospirales; family CAG-272; genus UBA11512. The sequence goes on from DPGD01000045.1 coordinate 116,084, forward strand.
CTGGACTTTCAACCCTTGCAGAAAGAGGATCATCCCAAGGATAAAAATCTATACAATCACCTTGTTCAGCACCTTTGTTATAGATCCTCAAATAATTATCATTTCCATTGCCACGAACACCGGAATAAATACAACCAGATCCATTGAACGGATTATATTCCAAACGCCTATGATCTTTAAAATGAGGTAATTTAAAAGCTTCAGGATGATCTTGAAAAATTTCAGCGATATAACAGAAATGATATTCAATATCTAACGCAACATCAATACGACCGATCCGCATTAAAGTATTGTATTCCTGACATCTCACAACCCATTCAGGGACATGAAACCGAACTGGGCATATAGTACCTAAATTATAATCGCCGAAAAGCATCTTTCTTTCAAAAGGGATATTATGTCCGGTAATTACAATCCGGAATCCAACGAGAGCATTATAAACATAAAAATCACGAGTCCGAGGATGCTCTATCATATATAATCCATGTTCTACATCTGAATCAATAGCTAAACGCATTGGAACCCGAACCAAAAAAGTACGCACAGCAGGATCACCAACCTGAAAAGTAGAGGCATATCCCTTAACAGAAGTACGCATTCTTTCCCATTTTGTAAAATCAAAGTATTTATGATATTCAGAAGGCAAGCACCATTGACCAAACTTCCGAAGAAGTGCAGCCATTTCATCCGTGAAATCCTCTGTACCCAAAGAAAACAAAGCTCTAATCAATCTATCGCCGAAAGGACTATAATGAACCTGTGTTTCAGTCAACAATCCTGCATCATGATTCACGCTAGCATCTTTAGTATACATCACACTAAACTCCAACCAGTCAATCTTATCCGAAACTTTCATTTTACAACCTCCTGAAATTAGTCAAGGTAGGGGGTGATACTTTTGACCCCCTCCAAAAAGATAATACACCAAAAAAAAAGAAATGTCAAGGGTAAAATAAAAAAATTCTCCGCTATAGCGGAGAATTTCAAAATTTTACAGCCTTAAACCCTAAAAAACTGCTGAACAAGGACAGACCCGGGTGAAGTATACATTAAGATAAAGATAAACACACAGGGGAGAGCTACACATATTTAATCAATTTTACAAGGCTGAATCAGGTGAAAACAATCATAATCCATCGATTAACAGTTCACCAGATCGGCGGCCCGCCGCCAGCTAAAAAAAAAGGGATCACGGGACAAACTTCTGCTTTCTTCCGGGCCGGCATGAAGCTCGGCCCGGAGAACAGCAGAAGAAGCAACCCACAACCCAGATAAACAAATCAATCAACAAAAAACAAGATCACGCTAGAAATAATTTTTGCCAAAAACACAATAATAAAGAAATCAATAAAAACAACACAAATCCATTCGAACACAGGCATATCAAGTACATTTGAATAATCAACTTCATCAAAAAGAGTACCAGCACCAGAAGTAGTATTAATAAACCATTCAAATCCTTCAATATAAGAACCAATAAAAGTCTCACGCATAGGTTGCATGAAAAAATTTATAAGTTTAGAACCCATGTTCAAAAAGATCTCTCCAAACCGGTAAAACAAAGAACCAATATCAGTCAAACAGACACCTCCTTAAAATTTAAAGAGACGAATAACAAAGAAAAGAATACCAAAAATCAAAACAGTCAAAAAACAATATCCCAAGGTAAATTCAATCCCACCAAACTCAAAAAGTCGAATCCCAAAAAGCGCATTAATATCATTAATTAACCCGGAAAAGAATCCACTCGGGGCAGTGATCTTTTCATAAGGTTTAATAGTCAAAAAATTAATTGTTCCGGGTCCATCAGAAGCATAGTATCCATCAAATCGCAACGCAAATCCCGGATTTACATTTCCGGCACGAATATCAACAGTAGAAACATCATCCATATCAAATCGAACCGTACCAGAATAAGTAGGAAGGGTAGTCACCTTAGACGGAAGACGCAAAGTATAATTATGGTCATCATAGTCAATATAAGTAATATTCGATTGAAGGAAGCTCGGAGAATCAGTCATGTAGGAATCAGAAGGAACAATCAAAGAAAGAGCATCAACAACAGACCAGGCTTTAACCTTTCGAGCCTTCTTATCATTAACTAAATGAGAAGCAGCCGTCTGACTAATAATACCGTTAGGAATCGCATCAGCTATAACGGAATAAGAAGGATCTGTATAGCAAGTAAAAGAATACTTAGAAGCAACATAAGTAGTCTTGCAACGGAAAGACCCTTCATAGCTCTGAGATGTTCCAGTAGTCGAAACAAGTGGATAGTAACTAAATACAGGCCGCTTTAAAGAAGAGGAATACTGATAGCCATTGCATGTAATAGTCACACCAACTATATAAGTTGGAGAACCTTCATAAACATAAAGATCAAAAACAGGAGCACGAACGGTTGAATCATAAAGCGCATAAACGGCATATTTGAAACTATAGCCATTTAAACTAACAGTATCAAAGGTAATACCGGAACCAGTAACGGAAGTGTAATACACCGACGGTAACATGAAATTCACTATAGTTTCATCACTAAAAATAACAGAAACCACAGCGCCGGAAGCATAAGGAACAATCACACGACCATCTATAGCCGGAGCACCAAAAGACGAAAAACAAAATAAAGTAAGCATCAAAATCACGCTTACAATACAAACCACTTTTTTAAAAATAAAATCACCTCCCGGAAGAAAGCATAGTCTTAAACCTACGGGTATCATATTTAGATCTATTGATATAGAACAAATAACGCGTCTTTATTTCACCATGAGAAGCGAGATAAGAAGCTTTCAAAACCTGATCAGTAGTGGATTCCTTCAAATGCCAAGAAAGCCGAAGAGGGGGAACATTAGAAACACATGCATCGTATTGCTCATAAATCCGAATTTTCTGAAACACGATTTTCCCGAAAAGAACAAAGCAACCACGACAATTAATATACTGATCAACTTGTTCACGCATCTTATCCCAAACACGCGGAAGCGCTTGTACATTATAATGAACATTACACAATCCCACATGACGAGACAAAGCACAGAACACAGGAAAAGAAGGATAAAGTTTGTTCAACTCATTACAGTATTGAGCCGGAAAATACACACCTGAATCCGACAAATACAAATCTGTACCATCGGGAAAAGGAAACTCATATTTGTTGATATCACCGGAAAGAAAATTCTTGTATGTATTTTTCACATCAAAATCAGAATAAGAAAAAGGAATATACTTCCCACCATAGTCAACATTGGAAACATACGGCTTATGACGCCGGACAACCACATTAGACATTAAAAGATCTTTTCCTCGACCCCTAAGACCACATATAGCCACGTTACCACGTTTAAACATTCTAACAACAGAAGAAATAAACACTAAAACCTCCGTATAATCCAGAAAACTATAATAAACGGAATGAAAATCAAAACAACACAAGCCGAAAGCGCGATCATATCAAGGGCAAACTTTTGAGTAGAAGATAAAGGCCGATCAGCGAAAACATAGTGATGAATAATATCATAAATATCATCATAAATACTGGACGAAACATAATCGGAAGGATATGCCAAAGCATTGGCCGGAATAGTATTACTCAAACCACCAGTAGAAAGGGAAGAATCGATATTAATGTCAGTCAAAGTATATCCTTCATAAACCGTCGGAAGAGTATCGCCGACATTCAACGATAAAAATTTATTACCACCACCATAAACAGCCTGATAGATCAATTGAGGATCCGCGATTATCATTTCCGGAATTGTGCCGGAATTTACATATGAAACATAATCAGAGCATGAAATCGATTGATCAGGAGACCATGCAATAGCAGTCAAAGCAACATCTTCGGCAAAAGCACCGAACGAAAAAACAAAAATCAGACCAACAGAAAGAACGATAAAAAGAACTTTCTTGATAAAATCACCTCCTAAGTGGCTTTTTTACATGGGAAAGCCACAAAACCCAAAATTTACCCGGCGAAATGAAAGAACCGCTGAATCAGACCAACGATCAAAAAGATAACGCTGAAACCAAGTCCGGCGACACAAAGAACACCGAGCAAAGTCAAAGAGCCAGCTTCGGCACCAGAACCAGCCGTCCAGAAAATAGGAATCATATCATTAACGGCATCAACAATCCAAGAACCGATAGACTTAAAAACCGCAAGAATCGAAGTTAAAATAGCCAAATAAATACCTCCTTAATTAATCAATAAAATTATCACCTAAATCCAAGTCTTCCGGAAAAACTCGGAGTTTAAGACACAACTTTGAAACTACGCCAAAATCAAAAGTGATAAACAAATTATCAAATTTAACAGCGTACCAACGCTTTCCATTTTTTTCGCCAACAAAGATAGAAGTTCTCATTTTTTAATCCTCCAAAAAAATTTATTTATAACAGCCCGAAGGACTATTATTGACACTTAAGAAATCATCGGTCATATCTGGAACAGTATCATCATTATCGGAAACACATTCAACAGAGCAAGTATTCAACTTCTTGAAAATCTCATCTGAATATCCCTTCATTCCGGCTCGATTTAGTATATCACGGCATCTTGCATCCGAAGCACCGCAGAAGCGTTTAAGGTCTTCAAATTTCGCCTTATTAGCTGCATCCAAGAAATCAGTTGGAACAGTACGGACAAAATCAACTATATTCTTTCCAGAACTACAACCAAGGGCAAACTGATGAAGAAAATCAGGAACATCAGGACGAACAACAGCAGAAACAAAATTATTCAAAACACGCTGACAATCACGAAGCTTTTTAAAACCAGTACGATAAGGGGAAACATTGTAAGCCATCCGGATACCAACAGCAGCCACAGAAAAATTTTTGTCCGGCAGCTCTTCCCTGAATTGTATAAAATTTTGATT
>DPGD01000042.1 GCA_003522145.1 Clostridiales bacterium
GCGTCCCACAAAGAGAGAGCGAGCCAGCCCATCGGGGCACGCCTTTTCAGGGGAGAAACGCAGGAAAAAGCGGACTTGACAGGAATGGTAAAATTCGCTATACTATACACAAGAGACGAGTGGATTACACACAACAAAAAGAGAATGCAGTTTTTTCTGAGGGAAGGAAAAAAGAGTGAACAGGCGGTATGAACGGATGTCCGGAGCAGGAAAGAGGGGCATTCTTTGGCTGACAATTTTTTTGATGCTGCTGGGGCTGGTTTCCTGCGGAGAGAGCACAACCGACACAAATGGCGGGCAGAACAATGGGGTACTTGTAAACGGGTCTTTGAAAATAGGTGTGGCAGGTGGGAGCATTTCATCGGATTTTGCCTTGAATCCATCGCCCTTCACCGCAGAGAACGAGACAGAAGAGGCCTTGGCGCGCCTGATTGCGCAACCTTTGATGCGGTACGATGAGGGAGGGTGGAAAACGGTTTTAGGAACCGTCACGCTGTCGGAAGAGAACGGAAAGACCGTAGGCACGGTAAAAATTCGCAACGATGCCACTTATTATAACGGCAAGACGGCGGTGAACATCAATCAATACTATTCGCTTTTACACAAGCTGGCCTCCATGAGCCTGTCCGGCTGTCTGGCGGATTATTACAAGAGTCCCATAGAGGGACTGGTCGGATACCGCTACGGATACCGGGATTTGACTCTGGAGCAGGTGCCGGATTTTGAGGAAGAAGCCAAGGAGCTGGCGGACAGTCTGACGCAAGAGGGATACAAGCAGGTTTTGATCGAGAGCAAGATGTTCGGCTTTTTCAGCGGAAATCCCATGAGTCTTTGTTTTGACGGCAGAACCTTCAAGGAAGCGATTGTAGCGGGCACGGCCGAGGAGGCCAAGAGGGAAGACAGCTGGTTTACAGGTTCCACATCCACGGAGATTTTAGAAGAGGCGGCCCTGGTTTACAGCGCTCTGCCCCGAGAGGAGTGGCAATGGCAGCTTCTACAGGAGAATCTGAAGGAGTCTTGTGAGAAGAGTTTTGCAGATGAAATGAAGAAAAAGGCCGCTGCGGAAGGAAAGCGGACGGAGACGATCTCGGGAGTGAAAATTGACGGACAGAATTGTATAGTCCAATTTACCGAAAAGCTTTCCGAAGAGGAGGCTATACGCATTCTGAACCTGCCGATTATGGCAGTGAACGGCAGTATGGGCACCGGGGAATACCTTCCGGTAAAAAACGGTTTCAGCGAGCAAGAGGGCGAGGCGGTCATAGAACTGACCGGACGGCAGGGACAGTTGCTGGTGGTGTTTACTCTGTCCTCTCCCAAAGATGAATTGTATACCAGTGTTCGGATCGGGGCAGTGGATGCGGTGCTGTTGGATTTCGATCCGACAGCGCAAGAGCAAGCGGCAGAAGAAGAGAAGGGGCATTTGCGTTTTGCCCGGATCGGAGAAAGTACCGTGATTTTCAATCCGGATTCGGTGACCTTGGAAGAGCTGAAAAATCTGGAACTGTTTTACTGAATCCGGACTTTCGTTCGGAGCCTGTTGCCATGACCGTTGTGAAAGAAAGAGAAAAACCGGATTAAAGGTTTTTCTTGAAATAAAAAAAGGAGGCGGAAAAACCTCTTTCTGAGTTTTTTACCTCCGACAACATTGGTCTTGGCGGCTGAAGGGCCTGACCGACCATGATCCCATTAAAATGCCGGAATTCCGGCCGGCATTTTGAGGGGCTGTAAAAAGCGAGTTCTTACAGCCCCGGAACAGGTTTATTTTTCGGTTTTTTCTTCTTTGGGAGGCAGGAGCGAAACCAGAGCCGATTCGATTCGGCGCTCCAGAATCCTTTCTGCCTGGATACGCAGTCCGTAGCATTCCACAATCGGGGTGGACCCGTCCTCCGGAATGACACTCAGTTGGCTGAAGAGCAGTCCGGCAAGGGTCTCCACTTCCAGATCCTCCGGAAGGTTGATGCCCAAAACCTGGCAGAGCGTATCCAGATCGGCGCTTCCTTTGACCCGCCAGAGGTTTTCTTCCAGCTTCACGATGTCGCCTTCCTCCTCATCGGAGGGGTCGTCGGTTTCATCGTAGATGTTTCCGACGATTTCTTCCAGCAGATCTTCCATGGTGATGATCCCGGCCGTTCCGCCGTATTCATCCACCACCACCGACATGTGTACCTTGTTTTTCTTCATATCGGTCAAGAGATTGGTTGCATGAACGCTTTCGGGAACAAAATGCGGGTCGTAGAGCAGTTCCTCAAGGCTCTTTTGCTCTTCTTTTTTGTGCAGACGGTTCAGCAGATAGCTTTTGGTGCCGAGAATTCCGACGATATTGTCAATATCGTCTTTATAAACCGGGATCCGGGAGTAACCGGTTTCTTCAATTACCGAAAGCAATTCTCCGTCGGAAATATCCAAAGGAACAGCGGTCATGGCGGTACGGTGCGTCAGAAGGTCGCCGGCGGTCACATCGGTGAAGTCCAACACATTTTCGATCATTTCCTTTTCGCCCGATTCAATGGCGCCGTTTTCTTCTCCCATATCCACCAGAGTCAGAATCTCATCCTGCGTCACATCCTCGTCCAACGCCTCGGTTCCAATGCCCAGCATCCGGACAAAGACCTTTGTGGCGGAATTTACCAGACACGAAAAGGGAAGAGAAAGACCATAGAGGAAGCGGATGAGTCCATAACTGTTGTAGTTTTTGGTTTTTCGGCCTCTGGCAGTGCCGAATGCGGCGAAGAGCCGCCGGATAAATACGATGTAAAGAAAGGCAAAGACCAGTCCGCCTGCCAAAAAGACCAGAACATTCAGAAGCAGATCCGGAAAGTCGGCAGGAAAAGTCGGCTTTTCATGGATGGCATCCATGATGTCATGGCAGAGTACCCCAAAAATCAGTCCCTCAAAGCAAAGAAGCAGCATCTGGGTGCTCCAAAGCGCATCTTTGACCTTTTGCTCCTTTTCGGAAAAGAACGCATACATTTTTTTGGCATGCGGCGAGCCGGCTTCGGCATCTCTGCAGAGCTTCTTGCCGTTCTGCTCTTCAAAATATCCCCGTGCGTAGGAAATGATGGCGGAAAGCGCCGCCAAAAGTGCGATGATGATCAATCGTCGCCCACTATCGCCTGACAAAATAACCCCTCCAATGGATTACATAGATTGCTCTTAGCGTATAATCGTAGAACAGTATACACGATAAAGAGGTTTTTGTCAACAGCAAAAACAAGGGTGACAAGAAAATAAGTTTTTTATGCGACTGTTTGGGTTCGGTCGTAGAGGAAAGGCCATGCACCGAAAAAATCTGAAAAAATATCAAAAAAATTTTCCGGTGCCGTTGACTTTCCCGAAAAAAAGCCGTCTATAGGGGTGAAAAAGAAAAATGCTGTTTCACAGCAAAAAGAAAGGGGTTACAAAAATGAGAAAAACATTCACAAGATTCACGGGTATGGCGTTGGCTGCTCTGATGGTCTGCTCCTTAGCTGCCTGCGGTTCCTCCACCACAGTGGGGCCGGATCTTTCTCCCTCGGAGGGGCAGAACACCTCACAAACCAGCACGGAGAAAACCGGAATCACCGGACTGAAGCTGTCCAAGAACTCGGTCACGCTGAAGGTCGGAGGTACTGAGGAGCTGAGCGTTATGACCACTCCTGCGGACGCCGATCAATCCACACTTGTCTGGACCGTGACCGACCCGACCATCGCTCAGGTGGAAAACGGCAAAATCACCGCTTTGAAAAACGGAACGACCGTGGTAACGGTGAAAACCGCCGACGGAGCCGTGTACCAGACCTGTACGGTGGTGGTTTCCGGCGAGGATGACCCCGCTGAAATCAAGGTCACCGGCATTGCACTCAATAAAGATCATTTTGTTATCAAATTGGGAGGAAGCGCTCAATTGAGCGCCACAGCCACTCCGGATAATGCCACCGACAAGACCCTTTCTTACAGTTCCTCCGATGAAACAATCGCCCAGATCGGCACGGACGGTAAGATCACTACATTAAAGGAAGGGGTAGCGGAAATCATCGTTACCGCTTCCAGCGGGATCAAGAAGAATTGCCTGGTGATCGTCTGCAAGGACAACCAGCTTCCGGCAGGAACCTCCGCCGAGGTATCGGTAAAAGCGGGGGAATCGTTGAACCTGGCAACGGTTGATACCTACTGCAAGAATCTCACCGGGCTGACTTACACCTCCGGGGACAAGTCGGTGCTGACTATGGATGGCAGCAAGGCAACCGGCGTTAAGGAAGGAAAGGTTACGGTGACCGTAACGGATGCAGACAAGAATCCGGTGTTTACCTTTACAGTAAATGTGACCAAGGGGGATACGCCCACACCTTCCAAGGAATTGAGCGGTATCCGGATCAATGAAAAGACCCTGGCTGTGGAAGAAGGCAAGACCATCACCGTTACCGCTACGCTGTTGCCTGAGGGCGTAACTGCGTATAGAATTTTCTGGATCAGTGAGGCAAAGGATGTATTCTCGGTGGACGAGAACGGCGTGATCACCGGCATCAAGGAAGGGAAAGGCTATGTGACCGCCTATGTTTCCGACGGCAAGAAGAGTTTCACATCGGTTTGCGAGGTGGAGGTGTATGCCAAGGGCGGTCAGCCGTCCAACATTCCCGCCACCGGCATCAAGCTGAACGAACGGACAGTCTCGCTGAAGGTGGGTGACGAGTATAAAATCGAATATACCCTGACGCCGGCAGACGCCACTTCCAAGGTTCAGTTCATCGATGAGAGCAAAAACATGAGCGCAGAGGGCGTGATCTCTCTGGATAAGACTACGGGTACGGTGCAGGCGCTGAAAGCGGGCAAAACAGCGGTGACGCTCTATGTCTCTGACGGAATCACCGCAACCATCTATATCACAGTGGTTGAATGATCGGAATGATCCCGAAAAACAGGGGCTGTAAAAAACGCACTTTTTTACAGCCCCTTAAAAAATGCCGGCTGGAATACCGGCATTTTTTGATGCGATCTTGGTCGGTTTTGCCTTCGATTTTGTCGGAATTCAGGTGAATTCTGGGGCACAAGGACGGCTTTCCGCTGTCAAAACCAAGGCTCAAGGAGATGTAAAAAGCTCGGTCAGCGTTTTTACACCTCCGTTCAGAACGAAACCAAGCCTCTTCCGAAAGAAAGAGGCTTGGGAAAATGAAGATTAAAGAGATTCTTCCAGTATTTTCAGAATATCGGCTTCGGAGAGAGGGCTCCAGGCATGCTCCAAGCCTTCGTTCACGGCGATGTGATGTGCCATTTCACCCAAGCGGGATTGGTCAATGCCCACCTCCCGCAGATGCATGGGCATACCGAAGGATTCAAAGAGGGCATAGGTCTTTTCGATGGTTTTTTCCGCCAGCTCCATAGGAGGAAGGGAGGAATCCAGACCGAAAACCAAAGTGCCGAAGGACACGAAGCGTTCCACCGTGCGTTCGTTTAAAATATGCTTCATCCAACGGGGAGTCAGAATGGCGAGCCCTTCCCCGTGAGTGATGTCATAATAGGCGCTCAGAGCGTGCTCCATCCCATGACAGGGCCAACCGGAATAACGGTTGCCAATCGAGAGAATACCGTTGCAGGCAAGGGAGCAGTCCACCATGAATTCTCCTCTTGCATCATAGTTGTCCGGTTCTTTCAGTGCGCTATGGGCGGTTTTAATCAGACTTCTGATGGCAGAGGCGCACATTCCGTCGGCAAGATCGGAATGTTCCCCGCAGAAGAACTGCTCCATGATATGATTGATGGCATCAGCGGCTCCGGCGGCCGTCTGCTTCTTGGAAACAGAGAAGGTATATTGCGGGTCCAGAATGGACACAGCCGGATAGAGATGCTCGTCTATATACCCCACCTTATCATTGGTCTCGGTGCGGGAAATGACGCAGGCGCTGTCGTATTCCGAACCGGTGGCGGCAAGAGTCAGCACATCGACCATAGGAAGAGCCTTTTGCGCCTTCACCTTGTAGGTGATCAGATCCCAGGGCTCCCCTTCATAGAGGGCTCCTGCGCAAATGGCCTTAGAGCAGTCCAACACGCTTCCGCCGCCCACTGCCAGAACCACATTGATCTTCTGCTCTTTGCAGATCTTCACGCCGCTTAAAACGCTGGTGGTGTATTTCGGGTTGGGCTCGATTCCCGGCAGTTCAAAGACTTCAAAGCCTTCAAGGAGCTTCCGGATCCGGTCGTAAAGGCCGATTTTTTTGATGCTTCCTCCGCCATAGGTCAGAAGGACCTTTTTCCCGAAGGGAGCCAAAGCCTCCGGCAGATTTTTGATGGCCTCCTTGCCGAAAATCAGCTTTGTGGGGGTACAATAGGTAAAGTTCACCATACGGTCTACGCCTTTCTTTCTATAAATTTTATTTTGGACATTTCTGAAAATTCCCCGCACATCCGGCACCGGCGTTTCAACCGCAGAACCTTATCGCAAAAACCTGAATTACCAAAAGTACGCCTGTGTTTTTGCTTCTCGTTCTTCGGCACAACCGCTGGCGCCGCACATACTATGAAGGTTCAGAGATCCCCATTTCGTTTTTTGCCGTCGGAAAATGCCTTGCCGACGATTTCGCCCAGCGCTACATACTGATTGTTGAAAGGGTCAAAGGTCAGTGGGCGAAGCCTTTGAACATCCACCCTGCCGTTTTCATCCAGAACTCTTTCGTCCACACTCACATTGACGATTTCTCCCACCAACCGGCAGGAGGAGGGATCGTAGCTGATCAATCGACATTCTACGGAAATGGGCAGCTCTTCGATCACCGGTGCGTCAACGAATGGGGAAGGCAGTGCGTGAAAGCCGGCTCTTTCAAATTTATCGGGAACCGTGTTACCGGAAACGATGCCCACATAATCGCAGGAAACAAGATGGGGCACATCTGCAATGTTTACGGTGAATGCGCCGCTTTCTTCAATGCTTTTGGTGGTCTTGTGTCCCGCACTGATACAAAGAGACAGTTCTCGGTCATTACTGATGCCGCCCCAAGCGGCGTTCATTGCACAGGGCGTCCGGTCTTTGCTGTAGGCCGCGAGAATGAATACGGGCTGGGGATAAGTGTAGGGCTTCGCACCGAAATTTTTTCTCACTTCCGATTCCTCCTGTTTTATAATCGATTTCGGAAAGGTTCATGAGGGAAGAATTTCCCTCTTTGTGTATCACCCTTATTATACAACGAAAGGGCACCCGGAAGTCAAGTGATTTTTGAAAAATAGTTTCCTGTATGTGGTGAAAAAATTGACAGGGCGGAATTCCAAGGTTCTTTCCAAGCAAAACGGAGCGCGCCGGATGGACACGAAAAATTTGCCGGAGTTTAAGAAGCAGAAACACCGGGAGTGTTGAAAAGCGGCACTCCCCGAAAAAGGAGGTGTAAAAAACTCTGACCGAGTTCTTTACACCTCCTTGAAAAAATCGGATATCAGTCTTGAAGAAGGCCTTTGGACGGTTATTTCTGCCGTTTTTTCCGGACCAGGATTTTGGACAGCTCAAAGAGGGCGATGAACAGTCCGCCCAAGAGGAAAAACCAGATGCTGAAGGAAGAGAAGTCCAATATCGGTTGGGGCGTATCCAATTTGGAAGGCCCGATCCAGATGGAGTGCATCGAGCCGAGCATCATGCCGAGAATCGCATAGATCGTGGGGCAACGGTGCTTGTTCAGCAGAAAGCGCACGCCCTTCACCACCACCAGAATTCCGATGACTGCGCCCAAGCCCATGGAGAGAAGGAAGGGAACCACCGAAAAATCCAGATGCGCCAAAGAGGAAAGGGAATTGTAAAATTTTTCGTAAAGACCGAAAATATAGAGAAAGGCGGCGCCGGAAACGCCGGGCATAATCAAGGCGCAGGAAACGAAGATTCCGGCGGGGAAGGCCAAAACGATCTGTGCCCACTGGGAGGAGGCGTTGAAAATTCCGGATTCGGAAAGGAGCGTCAGACCAACAATTGCCGCAACACCGGGAAGGATCCAGAGTGCTTCCTTGAATTTTCCCTTCAGCGTCCCGAACTCTTCCTTCACGATGAGGGGAACCGAAAAGAGCGTCACGCCCAAGAACAGCGAGCTGACCGGATAAATGTGTTCGGCAAAAAAGCGTTTGATGAGGAAGGTTGCCAGAGCCAGCCCCAGAAGATAGCCTCCGACCAGGCGGAGCAGAAAAAAGAAGGATTTCTTTTTCTGTGTGCTTTTTTTGGAAAGAAAGGTGTTGACCGAATTGAGCATTTCGTCAAAAAAGCCCATAAGGAAGGCAATCGTTCCTCCCGAAACCCCCGGCACACTGCCGCCAAGGGACATGAGAAGTCCGCCGATGAATTCAAGCATTTTCAGATGTTCTCCTTTTCAATGATTTTTTTAAAGAATCCGGTAGGGAAAAACGACGGGCGGACCGGTTATCCGATTTTGAAATCAAAAACCTGATTTTCCACCGTTCCAACCGTTTCCAGACCGATCACCTCGTTTTTGGTCAGCGCACTGTTGGAAAGGAAGGCGGCATGACAGAGGATTCCGACATCGGTCACATTCAGAGAACGCACTCCGGCATTGTAGAACGCGCCCATTCCGACCTCCTGCACGCCGGTCAGATCCACGACGCCCAGGGAGGTGCGTCCGAAGGCGCTCTCGGAGATGATTTCAAACGGCCGGAAGTTCACATTTTTGACCCCGCTGTAGGCAAAGGCGGAAATGCGCACCACCCGCAGTTCCGGGGACAAGGGAATATCCTCAACCTTGGTGTTGGAAAAAGCCTTACCGCCCACATCGGTAAATACGCCTTCAAAATGGAGTGTCTTGAAGGAGGAGCATCCCGAAAAGGCCGCTTCGCCTACCCTTACGGTGTCGGCAAGCAGAGTCAGCTCTTCTAAGGAGCTGTCTAAGAAGGCGTTCAGAAAAATATCCTTACAGGTAGAGGGAAGAGTGACCTTCCGAATATTCTTGTTTTCCTTGAAGCATTCCTTGTCAATGCCTACCACGGTGTAGGAGCCGATCTTTTCGGGCACATTCACTTCTGCAGAAACGCCTCTGTATTTGGTGATCCTTGCGGTGTTGTCGGTGTAGATGCTGTAGGTAAAGTCTCCCGAAACCTGTCCCCTTTTGGTGCAATAGGGCATTTTGGAGGCCTTATCCGTGTATTGATAGCGTATATTCAGGGTGGCATAGCCCATATCGGTGAGCAGGTGCCTGTAAAGAGACAGTTGCTGTGCCTGCGCTCTGCTTCCCATGAACACAATGTGGGTCAGATTGCTGAACTGGTTTTCATTTACCTCAAACTGAACGACCGAAGAGGGAACCCGCATGGTAATCAGCTGCTCGGAGGCAAAGCTTCCGGAGCCGATTGTCCGGACGCTTGCGGGAATTTCCAAGAAGAACAGTCTGTTGTGGGTAAAATTGTCCTTGCCGACCGTTTCGATCCCGTAGGAAAGATTCAGGGTCTTCAGGCTCCAGCCGTCAAAGGCATGATCTCCGATGTGGCGCACCGAGGAGGAAATGCTGATGGTTTCGGCATCCTTCAGAATCCGGAAGGCGTTGTCGCCGATGGAGGTGATCCCGTTGTAGACCACAATGCTGTGTACGGCCTTATTGTAGCCGGAAAAATAACTTTCCTCATCCGCCGGAAAGTCCGGGATCACGCCGATACCGGAAACCGCCAGTTCTCCGTTGTCATACAGCTTCCACACCACCTGACTGTTTTCATACTGTCCGCTGATGACAAGGGAAGGCTCCGCCTTTTCGCAGTAGATGCACTTCCGGTCCTTGTATTGATGGCCGTAGGCAGGGATGATCTTTCCGGTGCTTTCAAGAATGGCTCCGCAGTCGGTGCATTTCAGCCGATTCTCATAGCCGTCGGTGGTGCAGGTGGCATTCACTTTGGCTACTCCCTCGGTGTGGGGATGAGTACACCAGTCCGCCACAGGTGTCGGAAGCTCGGTGCCAGAAGTATCCGGTGACACAGAGGGCGTGTCGGAAGGAGGACCGGAGGGACTTGTCTGAGCGTTCGGATCCTTTGTCGCATTCTGGGCGCAGGAGGTGAAAAGAAGGGTCAGCGCAAGAAAAAATGCGGTGCCCCAAGCCCATGCTCTCCGAAAAGAATGATTGTTTTTCATAAAACATACCTGCTTTTTATAAAAAAGTATTTTTACTCCTGAAAAAAGTCTGCTCCCGAAAGACGGTTCCGTAAGACCCTCCGATTATACCATAGATTCTTCCTTTTGTCAAATTGTGCAAAAGAGCGCTCTGCCCCTTCTTTGTACAGCCGCTTTTGGGGCCTTTTGCAGTTTTTGTCGGGAGATTCCTGCAGATTCGCCCAAGCCGGAGAACACCGACTTTCAGGCAGAATACAGAAAAAGAGCCGGAAAAAATAAAATAAAAAAAGAAAAGCCGCCGAAGCGACCTTTCCTTTTGCTGGAGCTGGTAATCAGAGTCGAACTGATGACCTCATCCTTACCAAGGATGCGCTCTACCAACTGAGCCATACCAGCGCCCCGACGCAAGCAGTATTATAGCAAGTTCCCGTTCTTTTGTCAAGGGGTATTTCAAAAAAATTTAAAAAAACCGGAAATGCGGTGGAAGAGACTGTTTGCAGGGGATGCTTGTTCTCCGATACTCATCATTTCTTTTGGAGTACGATCGAAATGAAATTCAGATAGTTTCCGCCGCCTGCCTCCATGGACTTCCGATCGCCCACAGCGTATTCATTTTCCTGCTTGAGCCAGTCGGCCCAGACCTCCTCGTTGCTCTCCATTTCCTTGACGGAAAGAACCTTTGCTCCCTTGCACTTGCCCACCGTCCTGCTCCAGTATTCCGTATCGTGCATATAGTCCATCTGCTCCGGCGTCCAGGAAAGCAAAAGCTCTTGGGGCAAATGGTCGTGACAGTCTTTTTTCATGCCGGGAATGGCAATGTAAATAAAACCGCCGCTTTTGACGAAGGGCAGGAGCTTGCCGTCCAGATAGCGCTCGTCTCTTCCGAAGTAGTTATAGGAGTCCACACTGACAACGGCATCAAAAAAGTCTTTTTCAAAGGGCAGGTCGGAGGCATCGGCCTTGACGGGAATGATCTGTTCCTGCTTCAATCCCATAGCGTCAAAGAATTTCCGGTTTTCCCGGGGATCGCTCCACAAATCTGCGGCATATACGGTGAAGCCGTATTCCTTGGCTAAAAAGACGCTGGTCAGTCCTTCGCCGCTTCCTAAATCGCAAACAACCGCTTTTTCCGGGATGCGGTGGTTCAAAAGCAATTCTTCTTCCAGCTTTACGGGATTGGGCCCCATCATTTTTTTCTGCAGGGCAGGGGTGTTGTATTTTTCACTTCGGATATACTTCATTTTCGGTTCTCCTTCTCTTTTTAAAAACGATCCCCGGCGTTGTTGCGGAAAAAACATTCAATATGCTGATTCAGCAATCGGCCGAGAGTCTCTTTCTCCTTTGACGAATCGGATATACTCACCAGCAAATAGAGCGGAGCATAAAATTCAAGGGCAAGCTGTCGGGGATTTGCCTCCTTGAGAAGCCCCTTTTGCATCATTTGGACGAAGATGTCTTCCATATACGCCACCGGGCCGGCGGTCAGGCAATTGCGGTACAACTCCGCCATCTCGGCGTTGCGGTACTGCTCTAAAGTCAGCATTTTCCGGAAATCGGAGGCGAAGCGGTCCCGGGACCAGAACTCGAACTGAGAAATCGTATATTTTTTGATGCTTTCAATGGACACCCTCCGATAGTCCTCCGGCCCTGCCTCGTAGGTTTCCTTCGGAACTTCATATTCTCCGGCCCTTTGGGCGTCGATCTGGTACATGCGCTCCACGATGCTGTCAAAAACAGCACGCTTGTTCCTGTAATGTTTATACAGCGCTCCTTTGGTGATGCCCAGCTCTGCGGCAATCCTACTGACCGAAACGGCCTCATAGCCGTCTCTTGCAAACAGGCGCAGGGCGGTTTGCAGGATGGTTTCTTTGGTATCGGACATTCCGGAATCCTCACTTGGTGAACGATCGTTTACTAACAGTATAGTGAACGGTCGTTTACTTGTCAAGAGGATTTTGGAAAAAAGCAGGCAGAATTTATAAATTTTTTCGGTCGTTCCGGAAAACATCGAACCGGCGGCAGAGCTTTGACCCTCTGCCGCCGGTTTTGTATGCGGGAAGTATTCTTTTTGGCGTGGAATAAATGCTTTGATGTTTTCCCTTCTTCCTGTCCGTTCCAAAGGTGTTTTGGAGCAGTGCCCCTCTTGTTCACGGGGAATCAAAGAGCGTATTCCTCTTCAAAGAGAACCTTGTTGAAAAAGGAACTCAGATTTGGGTGCCGGTCAGGGTGCGGAAAGACAGTTCGGCGGCTTCTTCTGAAATGTTGCAGGAAAGAAGATACAGAGGCGCCGAGAAGAGCAGTCGGTCGGTCAGCTTCAGCATTCCGGTCAGAAGTGCGGGCTCCTTGGGAAAAAGAATCTGTTGCAATGCTCTGGAAGAGCCTTCTTCAGGTGTCAGCCGACGGATGCGGTTCTGCGGGCTTTGCTCCAGAAAACAGATGCCCCGAAGCTCCCCGGAAATGTTGTTCTGCCAGCCTTCCTTTCCCGCCCAGGGGGTGCCGTATACCCGGAAGGTTCCCTCTTGAGTCAGCCGTAAAATGGGCTTGTCGCCGTTGATGACGGCCAGTTCTTTGCCGAAACGGCGCATCCACAAGCGAAGGTGGGTGGATTTGCCGGTACCGCTGGGGGCAGAGAAGATGTAGGCGCTGTCTCCCTGTTTCACAGCGGCGGAATGAAAGAGAAAGGCGTTGTAGCGGGGAAGCTCCAGACAGATTTTTCTATAAAGACAGACACTTTCACAATAGCCCATCAAGTCCGGGATCGTGTTTTTCAGTTCTTCGGTGCATTTGGAAAGCTCCTCTGCCAGCTCTTTTTCGCCTGCCGAAACGGTGAATACGGGTGCTTCGGAAGAGAAATAGTCCGCACATTGCTTCCGGACGAATGCGTAGCGATGGTCAATGCCGATGGGGACTCCGGCAAGAAGAATGGAGAACATACAGATTTCTTCCTTTCAAAATGAGATTCAACGAGAGTATACCATATTTTTTAGCATTTGTCACCGGAAATTCGGATTTTTTCTTGCTTTTCCAAAAAAAAGAGGGTATAATTCAAGGGAAGAGGGCTTTCCGGCAGGGGAAAAGAGTCCTTCTTCGGAAAAGGCCGGAATATCCGGCGGAAAAACCGGAACACACGGTGGGAAAGAAGCCGGAACAACGGCGGAAAGGGCCGCAGGGGGTCTTGGGAGGCAACAATGTCACTGAAAGAAGAAATACTCTACAATCTGGAATGCGCACGGCGGGAGGACCGGGAGCTTTCCGGCGAGGAATTGGCGGGGAAGCTGGGCGTGAGCCGGATGGCGGTCTGTAAGGCGGTCAATACTCTGCGCGAGGAAGGTGTGGAAATATCCTCCCGGCGGGGAGGGGGCTACCGGATGGCTCGGCAGGACCTTTTGTCAGAGGGGCGGGTCCGGGCTCATCTGCCGGGAGAATGTATGGGCTTGAAGATCACGGTTTACGGAGAGACCGACTCCACCAACAAACGGGCAAAGCTCTTTGCGGAAGAAGGAAATTTCACAGGGGAAGCTCTTTTTGTTGCCGACAGCCAAACGGCAGGCAGAGGGCGCCTGGGCAGAAGCTTCTATTCGCCGGCATCTACGGGGCTGTACCTTTCCTACCTTTTTTCTTCAGAGGCTCCCTTACAGACTCTGACGGCGGTTACGCCCTATGCCGCTGTTTCGGTGGCCAAGATTCTGGAGCGTTATACCGAAAAGAAGATCCTTATAAAATGGGTCAATGACCTGTACAGCGAGGGAAGAAAGGTCTGCGGGATTCTGACCGAAGCCCTGACCTCTCTGGAATCGGGAGGAGATAACCGGGTGGTGGTGGGCATCGGCATCAATCTGAACACCGAGATTTTTCCCGAAGAGCTGTCCGAAAAGGCCGGATCCCTTGGATGCAGACCCGACCGATCTATTCTGGCGGCAGAGATCGCTTCCCGGCTCCATGCCTTTGCCCGAGAGCCCTGGAAACGCACCTTTATGCAAGAATATACCCGTCGTTCCATGGTTTTAGGAAGACGGGTGGTTCTGGACTGTTGGGGCGCCCGGACCGAAGGGGTGGCGGTGGGCTTTGACGAAAACGGAGGGCTGTTTCTGGACACCGGCAAGGGCGAACCGGAGTTGTTTACAGGAGGGGAGATTTCTCTCCGGCTTTCCGGGAAAGAGTAAATTTCGGATAGATCATCGGCCTCAGCCGTGTTACAAGGATGGCAGAAAGGATGACCTTGGCGCAGTCCGGCAGAATGTAGGGAATCACTGCGGAAAGAAGGATGTATGAAAGACCCTTATCGGGCATATAGATATACAACCCTATGGTGCCTGCAAGGTAGCAAACAAGCACTTCTCCCACGAATAAGAGCAGAATATGGTAGAATTTCGGCTTTTTCAGAGCTTTTAAGGGTAGGGAAATCAACAGGAACGATGGCAGGAATCCAAGGAGAAATCCGCCGGTGGGCCCGAAAAGGGCGCCTATCCCCCCCTGAAATCCGGCAAAGACCGGAACGCCCAAAGCCCCTAAAAGAAGGTAGGCAAGAATGGAAGCAAAAGCATAGACGAGGGGAAATAACCCGGAAATCAGAAGAACGGCGAAAAGCTGAAGGGTGAATTTCAGATCTCCGAAGGTCAGGGTAATGAAGGCGCAAACGGCAATCAGTGCCGTGCCTAAGGCGGTCATGGTCAGGGGAAACAGAGTGCGTTTGATTTTCATACAGAGCAAATCCTTTCAATTGGTAAAATTCATTGTAAACTGTATAGAAAGTTTGGTTTACAAACAGGGGAAAAGGGAAGGCCGCCGGAGCGACCTGATGGGAAAGACGGTCAGAACCTGCAGTTTATGGAGCATCCTTCGGATTTTTCATCGGAGCCGACGGAAAGCAGGTCTTCCTCGTCAAAGGAACCGAAATCGGTATCTTTATTCAGTGTGGACAGCGCCTTTCTATACTTTTTCAGAATCAGACAAACAGTCAGACTGATCGTTGCAAGAATACCGAGTATTCCCAAAAAAATCACCAGAGGCTTCAGAATTCTTCTGCTTTCTTCTTCTTGACTGGTCATAGGAGGTACCGCCTTTCAAACATTTTCTGATTACAGTATAGCATATTTTTTCCAAACTGTACAGACAAAAAATGAATTTTTTTGAAAAATATTGTTCCGGAACATTTTTTGGCGAAAGACCGAAAAATCCGGTTGACAAATTGAGAAAAGAAAATTATACTTGAGAAAGAGAGGAGCGGCGGCATTGATTAGAATCGGATTGACAGGGCCAAGCGGCAGTGGGAAAGGTTATATTTCCAGCCTGCTTGCCAAAAGGGGAGTTCCCACATTGGATTGTGACCGCGTGGTGCATACGCTTTATCAGGACGAAAGCTTTGTGCAAGTGCTTTCCATGGCCTTTGGCGTGGATCTGTCGGCGCCGGACGGCTCGGTGAACCGGAAAAGGCTGGGGGAGATCGTCTACAACGATCCGGAAGCCATGAAAAAGCTGGCAAATCTGGTTTACCCTCCGGTGCGGCAAAGGTGCTTGGGGTACCTTGAAAAGGCCGAGGAGGTCGGTTATTCGGCGGCGGCGGTGGATGCCCCCCAGCTTTTTGAAGCCGGCTTTGAAAAGGACTATGATTGCATCCTCTGCGTGACGGCTCCCGAAGAGGAGCGGTTGCGGCGTATTGTTTTGCGGGACGGAATCTCCGCAGAGCAGGCAAAGCTGCGCATGAAGAATCAGAAAACCGAAGAGGAATACAGGATGAGAAGCGATTTTGTCCTGAACAACGGAGCAGATGACCGCCCGGAAGAGACGCTTGCGCAGATTTTAGGAAAGATGGGTATCCGATGAAGGGGTGGAGGAGAGACGACCGAAGGGTCAGTCTGGTTGCCGGAGTTCTTTGTCTGTCGGTGTTGCTGGCGCTGACGGCGGTTTGTTTTCTTCTGTTTCGGGCAGGGGACCAAGCGGAATACAGTCCTTTGGATGAGGAGATCCGAAACAGAGAGAGTCTTCCGTACTGGACGGAGGTACACCGGGCGGCGATCAAGTATTCGGTGGAGGAAGCAAGGATCTATGCGGTGATCCAGGTGGAAAGCGGCTTCCGGCCCCAGGTGGAATCCAAAGCCGGAGCCAGGGGACTGATGCAAATGCTCCCCTCGACCTACAGGGAGCAGTGTGCCCTTGCCGGCGTTCCCTATGACCCGGAAAATCTTTTTGTGCCGGAGATCAATATCGACACATGCACCGAGTATCTTTGCGTTCTGCACGAACTGACCGGAAGCTGGAAATGGAGCCATGTGGCGTATTTTGCCGGAATCGGCAATGTGAACCGCTGGAGGGAAGAGGGGTATATCCTTGAAAACCTTCCGAGCGAAAGGGCAAGGACCTATTTGGAACGGATCGAAAGCGCTTACGATGCCTACGGTGTTTTACTTCAGGCAACTCAATCCAATACAAGCGGGTACCTCTAAACTGTCCCCGCACATCCGGCGACGGCGTTTTTCCCGCAGACCGGCGTTGCAAAAAGCGTTCGTACACAGTGTATTCCGGCGTTTTGGCGTCTCGTTCTTCGCAAGGACCGTCCGCCGCCGAATATGCCTTGAATATTCAGAGATGCTCAAATCCGAATGAGAAAAAGAAAGGAATCTATCATGGAAGAAGCAAAGACCCTGAAAGAGCAGCTGCTCTTCAAAAAAAAGACGGCATACGAAGTGATGACCGAGGAAGCAAAAAAGGAAATGGAGGAGTATTCCAAGGAATACATGTGGTATATCGACCATTCCAAGACCGAGCGGGAGGCCGTTCGGTCGGGAATTGCCCTGTTTGAAAAGAAGGGTTTTGTCCCCTACAGCATGGGCGATAAGATCGAAAAGGGCGGCAAGTACTATTTTAATAACCGGGGCAAGGCGCTGTATGCCTTCCGCATTGGCAGCGAGAGCCTTGAGGAGGGCATTCGTATTTCGGCGGCCCATATCGATTCTCCCAGACTGGATCTGAAGCCCAATCCGCTCTATGAGGAAGCGGATATCGGCTATTTCAAGACCCACTATTACGGCGGGATCAAGAAGTATCAGTGGACGACCATTCCTTTGGCCATTCACGGCGTGGTGGTGAAGAAGGACGGAACCAAGGTGGAAATCACGGTGGGCGAAGAGGAAAGCGACCCCATTTTCTATATTTCCGATCTGTTGCCCCATCTGGCAAAGGATCAGGTAAACAAAACTCTCGGAGAGGGGATTCCCGGAGAGAAACTGAATGTGATCATCGGCTCTACCCCCTATGACCAGTCGGCAGACGGCGGGGTGAAGCTGCACATGATGCAGATTCTGAATGAAAAATACGGCATCGTGGAACAGGAATTCCAGTCGGCAGAGCTGTCGGTGGTTCCGGCCATGAAGGCCAGAGAAGTGGGCTTTGACCGTTCTCTGATCGCCGGTTACGGGCACGACGACCGGGTATGCGCTCATCCGGCTATCCGGGCGCTGGCAGACACCGACGAGAGCGTGCACACGGTGATGGCGATCCTTGCCGATAAGGAGGAGGTCGGTTCCGGCGGAAATACCGGTATGCAGAGCGGTATTTTCTTGGACATCATGGAAGAGATCTGCAAGAGCCTGGGAGCGAACTTCAATATTGTGAAGAACAACAGCAAATGCCTGTCCGCCGATGTGAATGCGGCATACGACCCCAACTTCGCCGATGTGTATGAGAAGCGCAACGCCTGCACGGTGAACGGCGGAGTGGTGCTGACCAAGTATACCGGAAGCAGAGGAAAGGCCGGCACGAACGACGCCTCTGCCGAGTTTGTGGGCTATGTGTCCTCTCTGTTCGACAAGGAGCAGGTGCTGTGGCAGATAGGCGAACTGGGTAAGGTGGATCAGGGCGGCGGCGGCACCGTTGCGATCTACATTTCCTCCAAAAACATCGATGTGGTGGACTTGGGTGTTCCGGTGCTGTCCATGCATGCCCCCTATGAGTGCATTTCCAAGGCCGATCTGTATATGACCTACAAGTCCTTCTGCGCCTTCAACAAAGGCTGAGAATCCAAGGGCTGTAAAAAATCTCGTTGAGAAGCAGAGACAACGATCGGCTGATCGAAGTCTCTGCTATTTGCTGCAAGAGAAAGGGAATCGGTGAAAATCCCCGAATCTGGGGCACAAAAGCCCAATTGGCGGCATTTTTGAGAATTTTCCACAGTTGGGAAAGCAAAAAATTCGGTTTCCTTAAACCGCTTTTGACATCCGGGATTTTTCGTTGTGGCACTTATAGAGATCAAATCTGATGGAAATCAGTGCAAACTCCGGTATTACCGATTCTCTCCCTCTCCTTCGGGCCCTTCTGTAGGAGCGATTCCGCTTGATCGGGCCGCAGGGTCCCTTTGCCGGTGGGGCTCCTGTTGGTTCTCAGCCGTATCCCGCATCGGCAACCGGATATTCCGGGTATCCGCTTTATCCGTAAGAGGTAAAAAGAAATCCATATAAGAGGTATACTGCTTCGCATCTGAAACAACAATATATTCGTTGCAGATGCCGATCGGCAAGATTATATGCGGAAGAAGCCGGTCGTTTCCTATGCAATTCCGTTTTACCCTCATAAAAGTGGCATCGGGATCGGTTTTGCTGTAGCTGTTGCGGATGTCTTTGCATATCCCAATTTGCTTGGCATATTTCCAAAGGCGCATTTTGATCCGATCGTACCGTTTGCTCCTGCGGACTTTTCCATCCGTTGACCTATATTTTGCGTATTTATTTTTTATATTTTTGGAGGAATGATTATGGAAAGATTAAAAGACAAGGTTGCTGTTGTTACAGGCTCTACCAGTGGTATCGGTATCGGCATCGCCAAGCTGTTTGCCTCTGAGGGAGCAAAGGTCGTTATCTGCGGACGCAGACAGGAGAAGGGACAGGCTGTCGTTGATGAAATCGTGCAGGCAGGCGGAGAAGCCACCTACCATTTCATGGACATCACCGCCACCGAGAGCATTGAACAGCTTTTTTCCGACACCGAGGCAAAATACGGCAAGATTGACATTCTGGTCAACAATGCCGCAAATGTCGGACTGAAGGATGGTCGTGTGGACGAATTGACCCTTGAAATGTGGGACGCTATTTTCCAGAGTGACATTCGCGGCACCTTCTTCGCCACCAAGTGTGTTCTTCCCTACATGGAGAAGATCGGCGGCGGCTCCATTATCAACATCGGTTCCATGGCATCCTGCCTGGGCGATCTGGGGTCCACCGCATACGCTTGCGCAAAGGCGGGCGTGGACAAGCTGACCCAGTACACCGCTCTTCAGTACGGCAAGCAGAACATCCGTTGCAACTGCGTCCGTCCCGGGTTGATCGTTACTCCCCAGAATGAGGCGTATGTTCCTCAGGCTCTAAAGGACATTTTCCTGAGCAACATCATGGTGAACCGTTACGGATGCCCCGAAGATATCGGACATATGTGCGTCTATCTCGCATCTGACGAGAGCTGCTATGTGACCGGTCAGATCATCAATGTTGACGGCGGACTGAACTCCCATGTTTCCACCGTTGCTCAGTTCAGAGAGATGAAATCCCGCACCTGGTAAATCAAATTCAAGGGCAAACCGCTAAAAAATCAGTGGTTTGCCCCCCTTTTGCTTTCAGCCGTAAATGAATGCCTGTTCATGCTGCGGCTGATTCTCTATGTGAATAGCTTCCTAAAATTTTCGTTCTTTTTTCAAGGTACCTTGACATTTTGGCTTTTTCGCGCTATAATTTTAAGGTACCTAAATAAATAAGGAGGAAAATCTATGACAACAGGGCCAAAAGAGTGCGAAAAGCAAGGGTCGGAACGCTATCATTCTGCCGATGTAAATGACCGGCTGATCATCAATCTGCGGGATATGGGACAGACCATTCGTCTGCTGTATGAGGGAAAGGGGAGTCAGAAGCGGATTCTGATCATCCTGTTGGAGGTCGGCAGTATCACCCAGAGGGCGCTGACCAGCCGTCTGGGCATTCAGCCGGGATCGGCAAGTGAAGTCATCGCCAAGCTTGAAAATGCGGGACTGATTCAACGGACTGTCAGCACCGACGACCGCAGAACGGCAAACATCCGACTGACCCCGGAGGGCGAGCATCTGGCAAAGGCTGCTGCAGAGGATCGGCTGAGGCGGCACAGGGAAATGTTTTCCTGCCTCAACGATTCGGAGAAACAGACCCTTCTCGGCTTGATGGAAAGAATCTGCACCGATTGGGATGCCAAATACATCAGAAAACGAGAGGAAGAACAAAATGTGGAAGTATGTTAAACGATATCTGCATTTTGCTGTTTTAGCCGCCATATTCATGGTCGGCGAAGTGCTGATGGATCTGATCCAACCCGGTATCATGAGCCGGATTGTCGATGAAGGTGTTCTGGGACTTGACAATGGCGGAGTCAGCAACCTGAATCTGATCTGGGTACTGGGATTTCAGATGATCGGCTTGGTTCTGTTCGGAGGTCTTTGCGGCTCCCTCAACAATGTTTTCGTTCACATGACCGGTCAGAATATCGGCAACGAAATCCGGAAGGACTGCTTCGGTCGGATTATGACCTTTTCCTTCCCCCAGATCGACAAATTCAGCACCGGTTCCCTTGTGACAAGAGTCACCAACGATATTACACAGGTTCAGAATTTCGTATCTCAGTTCGTCAGAGGCATGATCCGGACCTCCATGCTGATGTTCGGCAGCATCTTCTTCATGTTCCGTCTGAACCGGGATTTCGGACTGATCGTACTCTGCGCCTTCCCCCTGATCCTCGGCTGTCTTGCCTTCTGTCTGACGAAAGCGAATCCCCTGTTCACCAAGTTGCAGACACATTTGGACACCATCAACAGCATCCTGCAGGAGGATATTTCCGGAATCCGCATCATCAAGGCATGCGTCCGGGAAATCTACGAAAAAATTCGGTTCGGTAAGGCAAACGATGACCTGATCAAAACGCAGTTGAAGGTTCTTGTTATTTTTGCTTTTATGAATCCCATCATCAATGCGCTGATGTAGCCGATCCGAAAATCCTTGTTCTGGATGAGGCGACCTCCAATGTGGATACCCGAACCGAAAAGGCGATTCAGGATGCGATGCAGATGGTGATGTGCAACCGTACCAGCATCGTGATTGCCCACCGTCTGTTTACCATCAGGGACTCGGATCTGATCGTCGTCATGGATCACGGACAAATCGTTGAAAGCGGCAATCACAACGCCCTGCTTGCAAAGAAGGGCAGGTATTACGAGCTCTATATGACCCAGTACGCCGGAATTGCCACCTGATGCAGGGCTTCGACAGAATGTTACATTACCAGATCCAAAATAAAAGATTTTTCTTTTCAAAATGCAATAAAACCGCATGCCGGTGGATTATTCTGATGAAAGGAGCAAGTTGTAGATGTCAGTGAATATTTCAACCCGGGTCTCCGAAAACAACTTGGACGCAAGTGCTGAGAAACTGGATGAATATCTTGTGAAAATTGCCAACGGCGACCGCGAGGCGCTGGCGGCAATCCATCAGGCGACAAGCGATAGCGTTTGCGGCTATGCCCTTTCAATTTTGAAAAAACCACATGACGCACAGGATGTTAAGCAACGAACTGACATCACTTTTCTATTTCCGCTTTATATTCTTCGACTTGTCTGTAACCTCTTGGCAGAGCTAAAGGGGCTGTAAAAAAGCGAGTTTTTTACAGCCCCTCAAAAATGCCGGTCGGAATCCCGGCATTTTTGAGGCGGTCCCGGTCGGTTTTGCCCTCGATTTTTTTTGGAATTCAGGTGAGTTTTGCGGCCGTTGCCGGAGGTGTAAAAAGCTCGGACAGAGTTTTTACGCCTTTTTTGTATATTCGGTGAAAAAATGAATATTAAAAAATCGGCTTATGGCCTTGAAAGGGCTCCCTCGGATCGGTGTTTTTTTGAACTTAAAGCAATATGACTATAAATATCAAATTTTCAATCTCAGATTTATTGAAAATAACGCAAATTATTTTCAAAAACGGTATTGCATTTTTATTCTGTTTATGGTAATATTTATTCATCGAAGCGAAGCATCTGCGAAGGAGAAAAGAAAAATGGATAAGAAAAAGATCAAAAAGGTTGTACTTGCCTATTCGGGAGGGCTGGATACCTCTATCATCATTCCCTGGCTGAAGGAGAATTACAACAACTGCGAAGTGATCTGCGTTTCGGGAAATGTGGGTCAGGCAAGCGAACTGGAGGGCTTAGAGGAAAAGGCACTGAAAACCGGTGCGTCCAAGATCTATATTGAAGACCTGACCGAGGAATTTTTACAGGAATGCGTGTTTCCCTGCGTGCAGGCGGGAGCGCTGTATGAGGGATATATGCTGGGCACGGCCTTTGCCCGTCCGTTTATTGCCAAGAGAGTAGCGGAGATTGCCCTGGCAGAGGGGGCTGACGCCATCTGTCACGGATGCACCGGCAAGGGCAACGATCAGGTCCGGTTTGAGCTGGGCATCAAGGCTTTTGCACCGGATATGCCGATCATCGCTCCCTGGCGGGAATGGAGCATCAAATCCAGGGACGAAGAGATCGACTATGCGGAGGCTCACAATATTCCTCTGAAGATCAGCAGAGAGACCAACTATTCCAAGGATAAGAACATCTGGCACCTGTCCCACGAGGGCATGGATTTGGAGGATCCGGCCAATGAGCCTCAGTACAACAAGCCCGGCTTTCTGGAAATGGGTGTTTCTCCGGAGCAGGCACCCGATGAAGCAACCTATGTGACGGTACATTTTGAAAGCGGCGTGCCCACAGCTGTGGACGGTGTGGAAATGAATGCCACTAATGTGGTTTTGGCACTGAACAAGCTGGGCGGAGCCAACGGGATAGGTCTGTTTGATGTGGTGGAGAACCGTCTGGTCGGCATGAAGAGCAGAGGCCTGTACGAAACTCCCGGCGGAGCGATCCTGTACCACGCCCATGCGGTTCTGGAAACCATTTGCGTGGACAAGGAAACCCAGCACTACAAAGCATTGGTGGCACAGAAGCTGGGGGAGATCGTCTACAACGCCCAGTGGTACAGCCCCCTAACCGAGGCGATTTTAGCTTTTGTCAAGAGCACCCAGAAGTATGTGACCGGCGATGTGAAGCTGAAGCTGTATAAAGGAAACATCATCAATGCCGGTGTGACCTCTCCCTATTCGCTGTACGATCCGGAGATCGCAACCTTTGACGAGGACGAGGTGTACAATCAGGCAGATGCGGCAGGCTTCATCAACCTGTATGGTCTGCCCACCAAGGTCTATGCCAAGATGAAGGCAAAGAATCAGTTAAAGTAAAAAGATTGTGCCCCCGGGAAGCCGAGGGCACAATTCCTGTAAAAAGTATTTTTCTTGAAAGAAAGGACGAACCTATGGAAAAAATGTGGGCGGGAAGGGCTGAAAAAGCCACCGATCAGTTGGCAGATGACTTTAACTCCTCTATCCGTTTCGATTCCCGGATGTACAAAGAGGATATTGAGGGTTCTTTGGCTCATGCGGCCATGCTCTGTGCCTGCGGGATCCTTACCGAGGATGAGTGCGCCTCCATCACCGAGGGGCTGGGGGGAATCCTGTCCGATTTGGAAACGGGGAAGCTGACCTTTGACGAAACGGCAGAGGATATTCATATGTTCGTTGAAAGCGAACTGACCCGGCGCATCGGCGACAACGGAAAAAAGCTCCACACCGCCCGGAGCCGGAACGACCAGGTGGCGCTGGACCTGCGTCTGTATTTGCGTAAGGAGTGCGGGAGCATTCGGGAAAAACTGCTGACCCTGCTTTCGTCTGTAACCGATAAGGCCGAGGAATGCAAGGAGATGATCCTGCCCGGCTACACCCATTTGCAAAGGGCTCAGCCCATCACCTTCGGTCAGCACCTGCTTGCGTATTCGATGATGCTTTTAAGGGATTTGGGGCGCCTGCAGGATACTCTGAAAAGAATGAATTACAGTCCCCTGGGCTCCTGCGCCCTTGCGGGCACCACCTACCGGACCGACCGGAGAATGGTGGCAAAGGCCCTGTGCTTTGACGGTATCTGCGAGAACAGTCTGGACGGGGTGTCTGACCGGGACTATTGTCTGGAGCTGCTTTCCTGCCTGTCCATTCTGATGATGCATCTTTCCCGTTTTTCCGAAGAGATCATTCTCTGGTCCTCCTGGGAATTCAAATTCGTGGAGCTGGACGATGCCTACACCACCGGCTCCAGCATCATGCCCCAAAAGAAGAATTCCGATATGGCGGAACTGGTACGGGGGAAAACCGGGCGGGTTTACGGAGATCTTATGGGGTCGCTGACCATGCTCAAGGGTCTGCCCTTGGCCTACAATAAGGATATGCAGGAGGATAAGGAATCGGTTTTCGATGCGGTGGATACCGTGAAGATGTGTCTTGAAATTTTTGCACCGATGATCGCCACCATGAAGCCTCTGCCGGAGAATATGTACAAGGCGGCAGGGAAGGGCTATATCAACGCCACGGATCTTGCCGACTATCTGACCAAAAAGGGATTGCCCTTCCGGACGGCCTATAAGATCGTGGGACAGACCGTGGGTTACTGTATCCGGCAGAACAAAACGCTGGAGGAACTGTCTTTGGAGGAATACAGGACGCTCTACGAGGGCTATGATACGGGGCTCTTCGACGCCATTTCGCTGAAGAACTGCGTGAGCCGCCGGACATCCGAAGGAGGAACGGCACTGCCGTCGGTAGAAAAACAGATCGGATTTGTGAGAGAACAGATGAAACAATTCCAATGAAGGACGGTGCCCTTGAAAAGAGGTTCTTCGCCACAAAACAGGAAGAACAACGAAAATAGTAAGTGTTTTTCTTGACAAACGGGAAAGAATAGAGTATACTTCATGCAAGGGAGCGCAAAGGGAAAGCTTTCAGAAAACAGCGCTTCTTTCCGGCCTTCCTTGCGGTGCGGTCCAGCGTTTGCAGGAGGATGCCGGAGAAAGGAGCCACAATGGCTAAAATCCGATTGAATGAGGATGAAGAAATTGTACGGACGGTCAAGGAAGGACTGAAAACAAGGGGCGGCTATTGCCCCTGCCGCAGGGAAATGAATGAAGATACCAAGTGTATGTGCAAGGAATTCAGAGAGCAGATCGCCGATCCGGAATTTGAAGGCTATTGCCACTGCATGCTCTATTATAAGGAAAAGGGTTGAACTCTAAGGAGGGAAAAATGAAGGTCACGAAGAATAATTTTGAAGAGGAAGTATTGAAAAGCGAAAAGACGGTGCTGGTGGATCTGTATGCCGATTGGTGCGGTCCCTGCAGGATGCTGGCTCCGATTCTGGAGGAAGTAGAGACGGAGCGGGAGGATGTGAAGGTCTGCAAGATCAATGTGGACGAGGAAGCAGAGATCGCCTCCTCCTTCGGCGTTTCCTATATTCCCATGCTGGTGCTGATCAAGGACGGGAAAACGGTTGCTTCAAGCACCGGATATAAAACCAAGGAGCAGGTGTTTGCCTTTATCGACGGGCAGTGAAAAAGCGGCAAGGGACTGTCGGAAATAGGTGCTTCCTTTCAGCACCCGGTCCGAAGATATACCGGGCTTGTTGCACCTATGGAATCCTGTTTTCGGGCTGTGCAAAAACGGACGGAAGAATAAAAAGGGGCTGTAAAAAACATCGAGTTTTTTACAGCCCCTCAAAAAAAGCCGGTGGGGATTCCGGCTTTTTTGATGGGATTTCGGTCGGTTTTGCCCTTCATTTTGTAGAGATTTCGGTGGATGCTGCGGCAAAATGACGGCTGAAAGCCGTCAAAACCAATGTCATCGGGGATGCTAAAAAATTCCGAAAGAATTTTTTAACATCCCCTTTCGGTTTGGAAGAGGAAAGAGCCGGAAAAAATCATTCAGCCGTTGTGCTCGGTGATTTTTTCAATGACTGCTCCGCACCGGCGGAGCTTGCCCACCAGATCGTCATAGCCCCGTTCGATCAGGTGAATGTTGTCGATTTCGCTTTCTCCGGCGGTGGCCAACCCGGCAATGACCATGGCCGCTCCTGCCCGCAGGTCCACGGCCCGCACCCGGGCCGGTCGAAGAGCGGTGCGCCCCTCAATGATCGCCGTTTTTCCGTCCACTTTGATCCGTGCGCCCATGCGCAGAAGCTCCTCCGTGTAGCGGAAACGGTTGTCGTATACGCTTTCGTTCAGGTTGGAAATTCCTTCGGCCAGACACATCAGCACCGCCATCTGGGGTTGCATATCCGTGGGAAAACCGGGATAGGGCTGGGTTTTCACATTGACTCGGGTAAGCCCTCCGGTTCTGGTCACCACCACATAGTCATCCCCCTCCAGCACCTCCACGCCCATTTCGCAGAGCTTTGCGGTGATGGATTCCAGGTGTCTGGGAATGACATTGGTGATCTTCACGCTTCCGCCGGTTGCGGCGGCGGCAATCATATAGGTGCCGGCTTCGATCATATCCGGAATGATGGCGTAAGTACAGCCGTGCAGGGCTTCCACGCCCTTGATTTTGATGGCATCGGTCCCGGCACCGGAAATCTGTGCGCCGCAGGTGTTCAGAAAGTTTGCTACATCCACGATGTGCGGTTCTCTTGCCGCATTTTCAATGACGGTCATACCCGGTGCGCAAACCGATGCCAGCATCACATTGATGGTGGCACCCACCGAAACAAGGTCGAAGAAGATACTGCTTCCTTTTAATCCCTGAGGAGCGGAAATCTCCACATAGTTGCTGTCGGTCCGGACCGTACATCCGAGGGCTTCAAAACCCTTGATGTGCTGGTCGATAGGGCGGGAGCCGAAATCACAACCGCCGGGAACGCCCACATAGGCCTTTCCGTAGCGTCCGACCTCGGCGCCCAGAAGATAGTAGGAGGCCCGGATTTTCCGCACCAGCTCCAAGGAAGAACAGCCTCCCCGGACTCTGGTGCAATTTACGGAGACCGTTGTCGGATTCAAATATGTTACCGAAGCCCCCATGTCCTCAAGAATGGTCAATGCGACCCTCACATCGTCGATGGAGGGCAGATTTTCAATGGTACAGGTGTCTTTCACCAGAAGACATCCGAAAATAATGGGCAGAGCGGCGTTTTTCATGCCGCTGGTTTCAATTTCACCGTAGAGGGGCTGCCCGCCCCGGATTACGATTTTCTCCATATTCTATCGTGACCGCCCGCCGGGCGGAATCCCTTTCTTATGTTCCGGTCCTTTGAAGGAACCCTCATACATAGACTATTGTATCATACTTTTTTCTCCCTGAAAAGGGTTTTTTTGATTTTTTATTCCACGGGGAAGAAAAATATCCCGCACTTTCAGTTTATGCGAAAAAGACCGAACCGGTCAGAAGAAAAAGGCGTTCTCAAAGAGAGAGAAAGGGGAGTCTTCCGGAAGAGCTCTGCAATCGAAAAAACCGGGAATCGCCAGATGCGCCGAAAAGAGAGCCGGGAAGTTTTCTTTGTCCTGACTGCCGTAGCGCCGATCGCCCACAAGGGGAAAGCCTCTGGAGGCAAACTGTACCCGGATCTGGTGCGTGCGCCCGGTGTAGAGCCGAACCCGCACAAGAGCGCAGGGCTCTCCCGAAATCTCACCGATGCCAAGGCGTACAAAGGAGAGCCTGGCCTCCTTCACGCCGGTACGCATACGGTCCACCACATAGGTTTTTCCGCTTTTGCTGTCTCGGAACAGCAGATCCTCCAGGACACCCTCCTCTGGGGGCAGCCCTTTCACGACGGCAAAATACTCTTTTTCTGCCTGCCGTGCGGCGATTTTCGCTGAAAGCTCGCCGGCTGTGGGGCTGTTTTTGGCAAGCACCATCACGCCCCCCACATCCCGGTCTAACCGATGTACCGTAAAAAATCGGGGGTCTTTGGCCCCTTTTTCAAGAAACATCCGGCGTAAAAGCAGGGGCACGCTCTGCTTGTTTCCCGATTCTTCGGAAAGCACGCCTGCCGGCTTTACGACCACAATGAGATTTTTTGTTTCGTAAAGTATTTTCATATACACTCATTTCTTGTCAAACAGGAACTTTCAGCACACTTTTGACAAAAAGCATTTTTTGTGCTATACTGCAACCAAAGAAAAACAGAAGACAGGACGAAAAAAAATGGGCAGAATTTCCTTTAAAGGAGGGGCGCTTTTGGCGCCGGTGCCTCCCCTATTGGTCACTTCCGGAAATATGGAGCATCCCAATGTGATGACGGCCGCCTGGACGGGGATCATCAACACCAAGCCTCCCAAAACCTATGTGTCGATCCGACCGGAGCGCTATACCTACGAATTGGTGAAGAAATCGGGGGAGCTGGTGCTCAATCTGACCACAGAGGAACTGGTGAAGGCTGCGGACTTCTGCGGCGTGCGGTCGGGAAGAACCGTGGATAAGTTTGAAAAGTGCCGTCTGACACCCCTGTCCTCGGTTGAGGTGTCCGCTCCGACCTTGGATCAAAGTCCTCTGTCCTTGGAGTGCCGGGTCTTTGAAGAGCTGGATCTGGGCAGTCACCGGATGTTCTTGCTGGATGTGGTGGCGGTGACGGTGAGGGAGGAACTGTTGGACAAAGGGGGAAAACTGCACCTTGAAAAATGCGGGCTCGCCGCCTACGCCCACGGAGACTATTTCTCTTTGGGAAAAAAGCTGGGTAGTTTCGGCTTTTCGGTGCGGAAGAAGCATAAATTGCCCCCCAAGGCAAACAAAAAAAGCTAAAAGGCCAAAGGAGCAAGAAGGCAACGTTTTTTGTTTTTCGGAAAAGATTCTTTTCGGTTTTTCGGCAAGGTTCCTTTCCCATTTTTTCAAAAAAGGATCCTTTTCGAAAAACATCTTCCTTTTTCTTACATATACTGAAAAAAACGAAAGAAAAAAGGAGAAAAAATATGACCGAAGAATATAAGCTGCAAAACGGAGAGGGCGGATGCTTTGCCTGTATCAATTCAGGGCAGGGCTTCCGCTCTTATTTTGACACATTTTTGGGAAAAATGCAATATGTTTATGTGATAAAAGGAGGGCCGGGCACCGGAAAATCCGGATTTATGCGCCGCATCCGGAAGGAAGCTCAAAAAAGGGGTGAGGAAAGTCTGCCGATTTTCTGTTCCTCCGATCCGGAATCCTTGGACGGATTGATTTTAAAAGAGCGGCGGATCGCCTTTGTGGACGGCACTTCTCCCCATGTGCAGGAGCCGGCTCAGCCCGGGGTGGATGGAGAAATTCTGAATTTCGGAGAATTCTGGGAGAGCGAAAGGTTAGGGAGTGAAAGGGAAGAAATTCTTTTCTTGGCCCGCCAAAAGGCAGAAGGCTATCGACGGGGATTCTCCCTGCTTGCGGCGGCCCAAAAAATCCAAGAGGCAAAATATTCCCTTGTACAACCGAGGGTGGATTTCCCGAAACTCGGAAAATGGGCCAGAAAAATGCTGTCCGCCGTGGTTTCCAAGGAGAGGAAGGGCGAAAAACAAATATGCCCCATGGCGTCGATGGGCATGGAGGGAGCCGTGTACCTGGACAGCCAGCAGGAGATGGCCGGGGAGATCCGAAGCTTTCAGCCCTTTTACGGGGTGGAGTATCTTCTTTTGGAGGAGTTGGAACGGCAGGCGGAAAACCAAAAGCTCTCTTTTTCGGTGTCTCCCGACCCGGTTTCCCTGCGCCCGGAAAGTCTGTTCTTTCCCGAAAGCCGGACGCTTTTCCGAAGAGGTGCGCCCTGCATGAAAGAAGGGGAGAGGACGGTTTCTCTGCGCCCGGCCTTTGGTATGCCGCCTGCGGAGTGCCGAAAACGACTGCATCGGCTGGAAAAGGAGGAGAAAACTCTGTTTCGCCTGTCGGAAGAAGAATTTGAAAGAATTTCCGAAGCCCACTTTACGCTGGAGGAGCTTTACGGAAAGGCGATGGATTTTTCCAGGGTGGATGAATTGGAAAGGCGAATCTGTCACAAAATCTTCGGATAAAAATGCAGGTTCTTTTCGCAAAGGTGTATAAAAATCCGGGACTGTAAAAAAATCATTTTTCACACCCCTCAAAAATTCCGGTGGGGATTCCGGCATTTTTGAGGCGATCTTGGTCGGTTTTGCCCTTGATTTTGCCGAAATTCAGATGGATTTTGCGGCGAAATGACAGCGGAGGTGTAAAAAACGCTGACGGAGCTTTTTTACACCTCCCCAAAAGGATTCGTTTTGCGGTTTTACCCCGATCAGGCCGGTTTTTCCGACAAAAAGGGTTGTTTCAAGAGAGCGGTCGTGCAGGAAGAGGAGAATGTCCGGCAAAAAGAACAAAAAAAGGGGAGTGTTGCCCGAACTACAACAGCATCAGCAATGTGCCGGCTACGATCAGAATCAGTCCCAGCAGGGCTTTTTTGGAAAGCTTTTCCTTGAAGACCGCATAGGAGAAGCCCACCGTGACCAGAATGCTCAATTTGTCAATGGGAACGACCACACTGGCCAGCCCGTCCTTCAGAGCTTTGTAGTAGCAGAGCCAGGAGGCGCCTGTAGCGATTCCGGAAAGACAGATAAACAGCAGTTCTTTTTTGGGAACCTCCCGCAGTTTCTCTCCCTTTCCGGTGACAAAAACCATAAAGAAAGAAAGGAGAAGCACCACAGCCGTGCGGATCATGGTACCCAGATTGGATTCCACCCCTTCAATGCCGAGCTTTCCGAGAATGGAGGTCGCAGCGGCGAAGACCGCAGAGAGGAGGGCATAGAGAAGCCACATCCGGCGCTCTTTTTTTTCGCCTGAAACCTCTTTTTTCTCGATCATCAGAAAAGTACCTGCGGCAATGAGCAGGACGCAGACGCCTTTGAGGGGAGAGATCGGCTCCCCGAAGACGAGAAAGGCCAGAAGAATGGTCAATACGGTGCTGGATTTATCCACAGGTACCACTTTGTTGACATTGCCCAACTGCAACGCCCGGAAGTAGCAGAGCCAGGAGGCTCCGGTGGCCAAGCCCGAAAGAATCAGAAAGATCCAGGTTTTGGCGGAAATGCTTCCGATTCCGTCAAGGGAGCCGACGATCAGCACCATGAAGAAGGACATGAGAAGAACAACGATCGTGCGCAGAGCCGTGGCCACTGTGGAATCGGTTTTCCGGATGCCGCATTTGGCAAGAATAGAGGTGACACCGGCAAAAAGAGCGGATAAAAGTGCGAAAAGCACCCACATGATAATTCCCTTCTTTCGACATTCAAGGAGCAGAGTGGGTTTCCCTCTGCTTTCTTCTTGTTCTACCGGAACATATTTTAGCAGAAAAAAGACGCTTGTCAAGCCCAAAAAGAAAATTCTGTCAAGGAGCAGGGAGCTTGCGGGGGAGAGGAGCAGAAAGGACGGGAACGCTGTGCTTAGAGCAGACAGGGGGCACCGGGCATTGGTTTTTTCTTGACAAAAAGTACAGATTCCGGTATAATAGATATAATATTGGTGTAGAAAATTCTCTAACGGACATACGGAAGAGAAGGATGAGAAAAAAGCGTTCGGCGTTTTGACGCCTTGGGCGGCAGGGAGTTTTGGAAATGGCAGAAAAGAAGGAACAGACAAAAAAAGAGGAATACGGCAATCAAAGCATTACCCAGTTAAAGGGAGCGGATCGGGTGCGGAAGCGCCCGGCGGTGATATTCGGCTCCGACGGGTTGGAAGGGTGCGCCCATGCGGTCTTTGAGATTGTTTCCAACTCTGTGGACGAAGCGAAAGAGGGCTATGGAAATGTAATCAGGGTTACCCGTTTTGCCGACCGTTCCATAGAGGTGGAGGATGACGGCAGAGGCATTCCCATGGGCTATAACGAAAAGGAAAAGCGCTACAACTGGGACCTGATTTTCTGCGAGCTCTATGCCGGAGGAAAGTATGAAAACAACAAGGAAGGCTCAAACTACGGCTTTTCTCTGGGTCTGAACGGCCTGGGCGCCTGTGCAACCCAGTGCGCTTCGGAATATATGGATGTGCGCTCCTACAGCGGCGGTATACTTTCGGAAATGCACTTCAAAAAGGGAATGCCTTCGGGAAAGCTGAAGGAAACGCCTTTGACGCCCAAAGAGAAAAAGCATGGGACGGTTATTCGCTGGTTGCCGGACTTGGAGGTCTTCACCGACACCGATATTCCGAAGGAATACTATGAAGAGATGCTGAAAAGGCAGGCAGTGGTTAACAGCGGTGTCCGGTTCCTTCTGCGCAACGAGACCGAAAAGGGAAGGTTTGAAGAGGAAGAATTTTACTATGAAAACGGGATCGCCGACCGGGTGGCGGAGTTGGCCTTGGGCGCATCGCTGACAGAACCGGTGTTCTTTAAGACCGAAACAGCGGGAAGGGACCGGGCGGATTTAGAGGACTACAAGCTGAAGATGGAAATGTCCTTCTGCGTTTCCAACAGGGAGCACGCCATAGAATACTACCACAACTCCAGCTATCTGGAGCATGGCGGTTCTCCCGAAAAGGCCACGAAAAGCGCCTTTGTTTCGGCCATTGACAAATACCTGAGGAATTCGGGAAAATACCGGAAAAATGAAAGCAAGATCACCTTTGCGGATGTTTCCGACTGTCTTATACTGGTGGTGAACAGCTTTTCCACCAAGACCTCCTATGAGAACCAGACCAAAAAGGCGATCAACAACGCCTTTATTGCCGATGCCATGACCGAATGGTTCAAAAAGACTTTGGAAATCTACTTCATTGAGCGGCCTCTGGAGGCGGAGAAGATCGGAAATCAGGTGCTCATCAACAAAAGGAGCAGGGAGAGCGCCGAAAGCACCCGGCTGGATATCCGGAAAAAACTCAGCGGCAACATGATGGATGTGGCGAACCGTGTGGACAAGTTTGTGGGATGCCGGAGCAAGGACGAAACCAAGCGGGAGGTCTATATTGTGGAGGGAGATTCGGCAATGTCCTCCTGTAAAATGGCACGGAACGCCGAATTTCAGGCGGTGTTTCCGGTCAGGGGAAAAACCCTGAACTGTATGAAATCCACCTATGATAAAATATTCAAAAGCGAAGTGGTGGTGA
This sequence comes from Clostridiales bacterium, assembly GCA_003522145.1. Lineage (GTDB taxonomy): Bacteria > Bacillota > Clostridia > Oscillospirales > CAG-272 > UBA11512. The sequence continues at coordinate 32,966 of DPGD01000042.1, forward strand.
ATCTGCTGAAGGTCATCGGCTGCGGCGTGGAGCTTTCCGGAAAGGTGAAAGGGGATCTGGCACCCTTTGACCGATCTGCGCTCAAGTGGAACCGGATCATCATCTGTACCGATGCCGACGAGGACGGCTTTCAGATCCGCACCCTGCTTCTGACGGTGTTCTACAGGCTGTTGCCCTCTCTTATTGAGATGGGACGGGTGTACATTGCCGAAACGCCTCTTTATGAAATCACGGTGGGCGAGGAAACCTACTTTGCCTATGACGAAAAGGAAAAGGCCGAGCAGCTGCGGAAGATCGGGAATAAGAAGTATTCTCTGCAGCGCTCCAAGGGCTTGGGAGAGAACACGCCCGAAATGATGTCCAAGACCACCATGAACCCGGCTACACGCCGACTGATCCGGGTATCCCCTGCGGATGCCCAAAAAACAGCGGAAATCTTCGAGATCCTTCTGGGAGACGATCTGGAGGGCAGAAAGCAGTTCATTGCCGAGAACGGTTTTCGCTATGCCGGAGAAGCGGATGTGTGAAAGGGCAAAAGACTGTGGATATAGGGACTAAGGATATAGGGGATAGGACATAAGGGCATAAGAATATAAGAACAAACAAGGAAGAAAAGACGCTCTGCGCACCGGCACTTGCAAACCGGCAGACGGGTTGCATTTGGAAGGGCTAAGCAGAAGGGGAAGAAAGGAAAAACGGTATGCTTCGGTTCATCTATGGGTGTCCCGGCAGTGGAAAAAGCACCTTTTTGACAAATGAGATTACCGAAAATCTGCGCAGGGGCAAGAAGGCAATCCTTCTGGTGCCGGAGCGTTTTGCCGTTTCCTCAGAACAGCGGGTGACCGCAGTGGGGGGAGAACGGAACCGCATGAATCTGGAGGTTCTTTCTTTCAAGCGGCTCTGCAACCGGGTGTTCCGGGAATATGGCGGCTTATGCTATAACTATGCCGGTAAAGGGGGCAAAACCCTGATTTTGTGGCAGGCGTTTTCGGAGGTGCAAAAGGACCTGTCGGTTTACGGAAGACTCCAACTGCAGGACAGCGGCACCGTGGATGCGTTGTTGGAGGAAATCCTCACCTTCAAACGGGCGGCGATTTCGCCGGAACTGCTGGAAAAAGCGGCCGAACAATGCGAAAGCCGTACCCAACTGGGCAAAAAAACCGGAGATTTGGCCAAGATCTACCGGGCATACAACGAGCTTTTGTTGCAGAAATACGATGATCCGGAGGAGGATTTAGAGCGGCTGTATGCCGTTTTGCAAACCCATCGGTTTTTTGAGGATCGGCTGGTGTATGTGGATTCCACAGCGGCCTTCAGCGGACAGGAACTGAAAATTCTCGAATGCGCACTTGCCCAAAGTCCGCTGGTCAGCGTGGCATTGGGCTTTTTGCCGGAAGATGACCGGATGATCTTCGGAAAACTGAGATGGTGCAGAGACGCCCTGCGCCAAGCCGCCCAAAGGGTGGGAACCGAGGAGGGAAAGCCGGTGATCCTTCAAACGCCCTACGGCAAAAACGAGGAACTGTGTTTGTTGGAGCAGGCGCTGTTCCGGGAGGAACCGACCGTCTATCAGGGTGGGGAAGTGGCCATTCACCTTTCAAGGTGCAGAGGAATTTACGAGGAATGCAAAATGACAGCCGCAAGAATTCTGAGGACGGTGCAGAAAGGCGGCCGGTTTTCCGATCAGGGCGTGGTCATGCGCAATCCGGAGGAATACAAAGGAATCCTGGATCGGGTTTTTGAAGCCAACGGCATTCCCTATGTGTTTACCACGCCGGTGCGGTTGTCTGAAAGAGGAGCCTTCCGGGCGGTGCTGTATGCTTTCAGGCTGTTGGTGTTCTCCTTTCGGCAGGAGGATCTGCTTTCCTATCTGAGAACCGGTTACTGCGGATTGAGCGATGAGGAAGGCTTTTTCTTGGAGGACTATATCAACCTCTGGCAGATCGAAGGAAAAAAGCGGTGGTTCGGCGGGGATTTTGCCATGAATCCGGAGGGACACACGGCAGAGCGAAAGGACGATACCGCCGAAAAACTGAAGCGCATCAATGATTGCAAGGAAAGGCTGATCCTGCCCCTGCGGCAGTTGGATGAGGACTTGGGTGCCTGCAAAACGGTGAAGGAAGGTGCTGTGGCTCTTTACGACTATTTTGTGGGAATGAAGCTGGAAGAGCAGTTGAACCGGGAGGCTCGCGAAGCCCTTTCGGAAGGAGACGGACGGGAAGCCCAGTGGCTTTCCCAAACCTACAGAGAGCTTTGCGCCCTGTTGGACGAACTGGTTTATACGGCAGGAGACCGGGCCTGCAGTGGGGCGGAATTGCTTCTGATGATTCAGATTCTTGCCGAAAAGCGTACCTTTGGCAGTATTCCCGAGGGGAAAGACCGGGTGCTCATTTCCGATACCTTCAATCTGAAGCCCAGCGGGGTGAGCACGCTGTATCTGTTGGGCGTGAAGGAGGGGAGCTTTCCGGCGTACAGCCGGGTGTCCGGAATTTTTACCGGAGAGGAAAGGCGCTTTTTGCGCAGTCTGAATGTGGAGCTTCCCGGGGACGAGGACCGGGCGGTGTATGATGAGGAATACCAGTGCTATGCGGCTTTGACTTTGCCGAAGGACGAGCTGTATGTCACATTCCCTCAGAAGGATCTGCGGGGAAATGTCTATAAGCCCTCTGAAATTTTTGAGATGTTGGAGCGCTTCGGCGGGAAGGAGGACCAAGAGGAGGACCTTCTTTACGGCAGGGCCATTTGCTTTGAGGAAGCGCTGAAAAGCGGAAGCGGTGAAAGAATCGGGGCGTTGCAGAAGATCTTTGAAGAGGAAGAATCGGGAATTTCCGCTCTCTGCCAAAAAGCACCCTTAGTCAATGAAAAGCAGACCCTTTCTTTGCAGACGGTAGAAGAGGTCTATCCCGTTCCCGAATTGGGAACCAGCCAGACAAAGCTGGAGAACTTTGTGAACTGCCCCTTTTCCTATACCTGCCGGAATATTCTCGGCCTGCAGGAGAAAAAGGGCGGAGCCGTAGAGGTCAACGAGATCGGTACGGTATTTCACAGCGTTTTGGAGGGGGTCGTAAAAGAGAGCCTTGAAAAAGGGGAGCGCTTCGGAAGCACCGCCGATGAAGAATTGCGCTGTCGGGTGAGTCGGATCATCGAACAACTGAAAACCCAGATACTTGGCGAAGAAGAGAATGTCTTTTTGGAACAGCTTTTTTCCAGAGTGCGGGAAAGCGCCTGTATTCTGGCCATGAATCTGCGGGACGAATTGGAACAAAGCCGATTTGAGCCGAAATTCTGCGAGCTGAAATTCGGCTTAACCGGTGAAGAAAAGGAGTTTACTCTGCCGGCCGTGGTCACAAAAGGAGAAAACCGGGTGAGGATCCGGGGATGTGCCGACCGTGTAGACGCCTGCAGGATCGGCGGCAAGGTGTATCTGCGGGTGGTGGACTATAAAACCGGCAGCAAGCTCTTCAGAGAAGAGGACCTGAAGGATGGGCACAATCTGCAGATGTTTCTGTATATGAAGGCTCTGTGTGCCTGCCGGGAAGAGAATTTCCTGAAAGGAATAGGGGCAGAGAAGGGCGAACAGACCCAATCGGCAGGCGTAGTCTACCAGATCGTTTCCGAGCCTTCCGTAAAGGCGGAAAAATGGCTGGGCGCCGCTGAAGCGCAGGAGAAGCTCCGGACGGGCATAAAGCGCAGCGGACTGCTCATCGACGACAAGAAGGTGCTGGAGGCGATGTATCGGGGCGGAAGCAGCGTTTTTTCGCCTCGAAAGGCAAGCTCCCAAAGGCTTCCCACGGTGCCCGCCGAACAGTTTGAAGAGGATTTGAAGGCGGTGGATGAAACGCTTTCGGAGATTGCCGGAAGAATGCGGAGCGGGCAGGCGGATGCCACGCCCGGAAAGGGAAAAGGCAGCTGTACCTATTGTCCCATGCTCCCGGTCTGCCGCAACCGGAAGAAGGAAAGCGGGGAGGAAGAAGAGGAATGAAGGGAGAAATGCACTGTGGCGGTATTCAGAGATAATCCGGGACAGAAGCTGGCCATCGGGACCGACGGGGCGGAATTGCTGATCTCGGCCTCTGCCGGCACCGGAAAAACAAGCACCCTTTGCCGTCGGATTTTGAAAAAAGTGACCGAGGGGGAGGCCCCCTCCTCCTTAGATCGGCTTTTGGTGGTGACCTTCACCAATGCTTCCGCCGCCGATATGCGCAGAAAACTGGGCGAAACACTGAGGGAGGCGCTGGGCAAAGCGGAAAACGGGGAGAAAAAACGGCGTATCAAGGAGCAGTTGAAGCTCCTGCCGCTGTGCCGTATCGGAACGATCGACAGCTACTGCTACGAGTTGGTACGGGAGCATTTTGACCTGTTGAACCTTTCGCCCAAAATCCGGATCGCAGACGATGTGGAGCTGTACAAAACCAAAATCTCCTGTATGCGGCGGGCCATGGAAAAAATGTACCGGGAGAACGCCCTCTTTCCCGAGACGGCGGGCAGTTTTCTTTCTTCCTACAGCGACAAGGATCTGTGCGCCGTGCTGGTGGCGCTGTATGAAAAGATCGAGAACACCTCCAAAGGGCTGGAAGCTCTGTTCGAACAGGCGGCCGACTATGAACAGGCGGCGTCTTTGCCCTTTGAAGAGGGAAAATTCGGTCGGTATTTCCTGCAAAGAAACAGGCTGGTGCTTTCGTATTTTCTCGAAGAATACACGGCTTTTGAACGGGAACTGGACGGAAGAAGCCCGGAGGAAAAGGGTGTCAAAAAGTGTACCGAGATTTGTCGGGCGGAAAAAGAAGCGGTGAAAGAGCTCTTGGAGCATCTGAGGGTGCCTTCCTATATGCAGGAGGTTCTTGACCGGACGGAATTTGCAAAGCTGGTCAGCATGGGGGAGGATCCGGCGTATATCCGTTTCAAGGAGGCGCGGGATCTTTTCAAGGACTACATGAAGTCCTATAAAAATGCGCTTTTGGACTTCAATTTTAGAGATCGGCAAAGGATTCTCGAAGCCGAGGGACAAATGCACCGATGCCTGAAGGAGCTCTTGGAAATCTACCGTAAGGACCTTTGGGAAAAGAAAAGAGCGGCAGGAGTTCTGGAGTTTTCGGACATTGAAAGACTTTCCAAAGAACTGCTTCTTCAGGGAGAAGAAAAAACACCGCTGGCGCAGGAGCTGGGGGCATCCTTTGACGAGGTGTACATCGACGAATACCAGGATGTGAACCAACTGCAAAACGATATTTTCAAAGCACTTTCAAAGAACAACCGGTTTGTGGTGGGCGATGTGAAGCAGTCGATCTATGGCTTCCGGGGTGCCTGCCCCGAAATTTTCAGCGAATTGCGGGAAAGCTATCCTCCGGCGGAGGAGGGAAAAGAGCGGGGACGGATCTTTTTTGATCTGAACTACCGTTGCCAGAAAAAGCTCATTGCCTTCATCAATGAAGTCTGCGGGAAGCTGTTGTCCTTCTGCAGCGATATGCACTACCATGAGCAGGACAATCTGCGTTCCGAAAAGGACGAAGAGGAGGAAAGCGGGTCGCTGCTGCCCCAGATTTGTCTGGTGACCGGCCAGGAGGAGTTTGCCAAGGGAAAACATGCGGAGGCGATGTATACCGCCAAGAGCATTGCCGCACTGCTGAAGCAGGGAACGAAAGGCGAGGATATTGCTCTGCTTTTGCGCAACATGACCGGCGCTCCTTCGTTGACGGCGGCCTTGGATCAAATGGGCGTTCCCTACAGTATCAACTGCCGGAAAGGCTTTTTTGAATGCCCGGAGGTGTTGCTTCTGCGGTGCTTGCTGGAGTCGATTCACAACCCGACCAAGGATATTTATCTGGCAGGCGCACTGAAAAGTCCGGTGTTCGGATTCACCCTGGACGATCTGTACAGGGTGAAAAAGGGAAGGGAAAAAAAGAGCCTTTACGGGGCCTTGCAGGACTATGCAGAGAAGACAGGCGAAGAAAAAGCCGCCAAAGCTCTGCGGTTCCTTTCCGGGATGCGCAAAATGGCCAAGGAAGCCCCGGTCGATAAATTGGTTTACACGGTTTTGGGCGACTGTATGCTCCTTCCTCTGCTTTCCAAGGGACAGAGCGCCGGAAGAGCCACGGAAATTCAGGACAATCTGCTGTATTTTTACGATCTGGTACGGATCTATTCTATGGACGGCAAAGTGGACCTCGGAAGGGTGCTCAGCCGGATCTCCGACATGGCCGAACGGAATGTGGCAAGCGACGGAAAGTCCGGAGAACCGGAAAAGGGAAAGGTGCAGATCATGACCGTGCATGCAAGCAAGGGTCTGGAATTTCCGGTTTGTTGGCTGTACGGCTGCGGAAAGAGCTTAGGCGGCGGACACCTGCAGGGCAAGAAGTATTCCTCCGTTTACGGGCAGGAATTCCGGGTAAAAAATCCGGACTATCCGGGCATATACGATCGTTCGGAGGCTGACGCCGTGATTTGCGCCGTCGAAAAAGAGAAGGCCTTCAACGAGGAGGCCCGGTTGCTGTATGTGGCGCTGACCAGAGCCAGAAGCAAGCTCTTTGTCAGTGCTCAGGTGAGCAGGAGTAAGCTGGCGCAGTTGGAGAGCTATCGGGAAAACGGAGTTCACCACCGCTATCCTTTGGAGCAGAATTTTTCGGTGATTTCGATGATTCTCGGCGCTGTCGGAGGGAAGACGGGACTGTATGAGCTGTATATCGACCAACTTCCGGCAGGCTTGGAGGAAGCGGAGCCTGAAATTTTCCAAGAGGAACAGGCGGAAATTCTGCCGGACCCAAGGCTTGAAAAAGAAATGCGGGATCGCCTTTCCTATGTATATCCCTATAAGGCCTCAACGGAATTGCCGGCAAAAAAGGCAGTTTCCCTCTTAACGCCTACGGTTCTGGACGACGGGGGGGAGGCTTTGGATGTGTTGGCTGAGTGGCAGGAGCCTACGGTCGGCGAACAGATCAAGCCGGCGTTTATCCTGGAGGCGGAGAGAGGTCAGAAGCGCCCCACGCCCGCCGAGCGGGGAACGGCGACCCATGCCTTCCTTCAATTCTGTGATTTTGAATATTTGGAGAAGGAAGGGTTCGAGCAGGAACGGAAACGGTTGGTGGAGCGGGCCTTTTTGAGCGCCCCGGTGGCGGATATGGTGGAGCGTGAGCCGGTGGAAGCCTTCATGAAAAGCGAGCTTTATAAAAGAATGCGCCGGTCTGCCGAGTCTTACAGGGAACAGCGGTTTCTCATTGCTCTTCCGGCTGTCGAATTTACGGAAGAGGAGGAAAAAAGAAAGGTCCTTGCGAACGAAGAGCTTCTTGTGCAGGGTGTGATCGATTGTTTCTTCCTGGAAAAAGACGGAAAAGCGGTGCTTTTCGACTATAAGACCGACCATTTTTCAAAGGAGGAGCTGAAAGACCCGCAGGCCTGCGGGGAAATACTGGCGGAACGGCACCGGAAACAACTGTTTTACTATCGGGAAGCGGTGATGAAAATGCTGGCCCGTCCGGTGGACGAATGCTACCTGTATTCCTTTGCCCTGAGGCAGGCGGTTCCGGTGTCTTTTGAGGACTGAGGTTTTCAAATAAGCATTTGGCGGGGAGGAGTCTACAATTCGGAAAATTGATTTTGCCGGACAGGATTTGCAGGCGGAAGGGCGTTTCTGCATACCGTTTGATTTCTGTTTCTCTCTTGGAGAGACACAAAGCAGGTGGACAATGTGCTGTCTTGAAAGGACACAGAGTCATTTTGAAAAAGCAAAAAGAGACCGGTGCAAGGGCGACCACTATATAAGACAGTAATTTGAAAACAACAACTGAATGCATCCAATAGATGTGACAGAGGCAGGGATATTTCACCCTGCCTCTGTGCTATTGAAAACCGGCCTGCAAATTGATTGAATAGAATCATTTTGTCCTAAAAAGCGGAAAATCTATCCTTCCCCTTGTTCATCACAAAGCTCATTGACCACGGCAATCCGTGTGCCGCTGACCGTGATTTCTGCGTATACCTTTCCTGCATTCTGATGAGTAATTTTTCTCAGAACCGGGGAGTCGCTTGATAGGATGTACGCATGCAAAACCGCACTGTTTGGTAAAATTTGCTCCACTGTGTGGCATTCGATTCCAAAAAGCGCCTGCTTTTCCGGTTCCATATCCTCAAACACATTCATCATCGATACCGTATATCCCTTGAGTGAGCAGCGAAGTCCCGCGCAGAACGCTCCGTCGCAGCAAGGGAATCCGTCTTTTTTGCCGTCGCATTCCCACTCAATCCGCATCGCCCGTCACCTCAATTTTGACGAACATGTTCCCGGTCTTCACTTCAGCTACAGGCCCCACAGCCCCTGATCGGAGCAGCTTCAGCGCCGGAACCACGGCGGGCATGGCATCTTTATTGCAGATGAGCTCCTCCAAAGTGCCCGATTCCTCCGCCCCAAACACCAGTTCTGCCGGAAATCGTGCCTTCACACTGCATGTATCCTTCCCGGTATCTGTATCTACCGTAATTTCCAGCATCCGACGGTCTATGTTTTCCGTCTTTTTTAACTGTACGGTTGGAGCCTCTTCGCTCCCATGGATCAGCGTGTCCACAGTGCATCCGAGAATGGTCGCCAGCCGCCCCGTACTCTCAAGATCCGGGTAAGAGAGGTCATTCTCCCACTTCGACACGGCCTGTGCAGTCACACAACATTTTTCTGCCAGTTCCTCCTGCGTAAGCCCCACCTTTTTTCTGTGCAACGCGATGGTTTGTCCTATGGTCGTTTTCATATAGATTCACTCCTTCTATTATTTTCCCGGAAGATCCATCCTACACTTTGTTTTCCGGTGATATCCCCGGGATTGGACAAGGCGCAGTTTGATTCCGGTGAGTATAGTATAGCATTTTTGGGCAGTGGGGAAAAGCGACTGTCGGTTGTTTTTCAAGAGATTGTAGCAACAGTTTGTTGAATTTGTGCGAAAATCCCGATTCTGATTATATGTTGCGGTTGTGTAGTAGAGTCCTCGTTTGTCTGTGCCATCCGGTAATCTTCACCTGCGCATTCATCCATGCGTAGGATTTTTCCCTTGACACCCGTTTCTGCAAGGCATAGAAAATTTCTGTTTGGCTGCCGCTTAAAAAGAATACAATAAGACTGTTGTATACGGTAATAAGCAGGGAAACTGTGCGGGCGGTTTCCATCTGAATCAGCAGTAATAATCGATTTCTTTTAGCAAGTTTCCCAATACTCCTAAAAGATACGGCGCAGCACCGTCACCGATACTGCACCGCATCCCCTACATAAATATTTCCTTATCCGACATTCCCAAAATCTTTTTTTCTTCTTCCAAAGTCCTTTTTCACAGAGCGTCCGCTTCAATCCTTCTTGGAGCCGATCCTCTGCCCCTGAAGCACCCGGTATTCGTTGTCCGGCGTACAATGGCTCCGGATTTCGGGCAGAAGCTCAATCTTGTTCCTCTGGAAGAGCAGAACAATGGTGGAGCCGGCTAACTCGAAGTGTCCCATTTCCTCCCCTTTGCGGAAGAAGCGGTTTTCAAATTCGTTGACAATGCCGCCGACCAGCAGTGCGCCTACGGCGATCTGAGCCACCGTTTCGAAATTTTCGGTCTCCATCAAAGTCCACATTCTGCGGTTCAGCCGATAAACCGGAACCCGTTCGCAGGCGATGGGCTGTACACTGTGCAGGGTTCCGTTGATAAAGTGGTTTTTCCCCTGAAAACCGTTGTCAATAAAGCAATAGCGATGGTAGTCCAGGGGTGTCAGCCGGAACACCAAGCATTGCCCGCCGAGAAACAGCTCCGGCGCCCGCTCGTCCTGAACCAGATCCGAAACGCTGTAGTAGGAGCCTTTGATGCAGAAACGGCTGTCCTTTTCGATCGGATAAACACTCAACCATCCGTCGCAGGGACTGATCATGTGCGAAGGGGTATGATCCACCGGCACATCGGGGCGTCTACGCACGAAAAAATCCTGAAAGTTTCTGAAATGCTGATCGCCAAAGGGGGACATATCAATGTTGTTCTTTTTTATGTACCGCTTGATGAGCGGTCTGGACATCCCGGTTCCCATAAACCATTCCGCCACGGTCAGGGCACCGGTATGCTGGATACCCTTCAGCATGATTCTGCCGGTGCGGGTGGAATAGAGATAATGAACAAAGTCACGCTTCTTTTGTCTTTTTTGGCTCTTTTTGTTCTTTTTCACTGTCACCGTATACCTCACTTTCTCAAAGTGTTCTGTGCAGTATATAGGAGGAATTCCGAAGGCAATTTTCTCCAAAAAACCTGTCGGAAAGACTTTAAAGGGGATCTGCATATCCCTACACCATACTACACTGTTTTTGTTTGATTGTCAAGATATTTCTGAAAAAACCGCTTGTGTTTCCGGATTGGCTTGAAAACGCAGGCTCCGATTGTTCAGAACAGGAAATGGGGGTGTTTAAAAACTCGGTCAGAGTTTTTTGACACCCCCGATGACTGCCGCAAAGTCCACCGGAACTTCTATAAAATGAAGGGAAAAACCGACCAGGATCACATCCAAAATGCCGGATTCCCAAAGGCCTTTCGGAGGGGCTGTAAAACAAGCAGGTTCTTTTACAGCCCCTTCGGGATGGTTCTGTTAGCAGGGAGAAACTGACGGGGAGAAATTTCCGAAAGGAGAAGTATTCGGGCCTGTTCAGTTCTGCTCGATATATTTTTCTTCGGTTTCCTTAACCGCACGGGCAAGAAATTCCTCAAAGGGCACGCAGCCGGCATCTCCGTTTTTCCGATCCCTGACGGCAACCGTGCCTTCTGCCGCTTCCTTGGCGCCCAAAACCAACATATAAGGTACCTTCTGCAGTTGGGCTTCCCGGATCTTATAGCCGATCTTTTCCTCCCGTTCGTCCAGCTCCACGCGCAGTCCCTTTGCCCGCAGCTTGGCCGTGACCTCTTCGGCATAGGGGTGCTGCTCCAAACCGATGGGCAGAACCTTTATCTGGACGGGTGCCAGCCACATAGGCAGTGCGCCTGCAAATTTTTCAATGATGAGGGCAAGGGTCCTCTGGTAACAGCCGATGGAGGTACGGTGAATGATATAGGGATTCTTTTTCTGACCGTCCCGATCCACATACTCCATGCCGAACTTTTTAGAGAGCATCTGGTCGATCTGAATGGTGATGAGGGTGTCTTCCTTTCCGTGAACATTCTTGCACTGAATGTCCAGTTTGGGGCCGTAGAAGGCGGCTTCGCCAATGCCTACCTTGTATTCCACACCCAGATCGTCTAAAATCTTCTTCATGGTGCTCTGCGCTTCGTCCCACTGCTCCTCGGTGCCGATATACTTTTCCCGGTTATTCGGATCCCACTGGGAGAAGCGGTAGGAAACATCCTGCTGGAGTCCGATGCATTTCAGACAATAATTGGCCAATTCGAGACATCCCCGGAATTCATCCTCCAGCTGTTCAGGCGTGCACATCAGGTGCCCTTCGGAAATGGTGAACTGACGGACGCGGATCAGTCCGTGCATCTCTCCCGAATCCTCGTTGCGGAACAGGGTAGAGGTTTCATTGTAGCGCAAAGGCAGATCCCTGTAGGAGCGGGCTTTGTTCAGGTATGCCTGATACTGGAACGGACAGGTCATGGGGCGCAGAGCTAAACAATCCGGGTCGTCGGGGTTGCCGATGACAAACATACCGTCCAGATAGTGATCCCAGTGGCCCGAAATTTTATAGAGATCGGATTTTGCCATAAAGGGAGTCATGGTAGGAATCCAGCCCCTTTTTGCCTCTTCATCCTCCACAAACCTCTGCAGAATTCTCACCACCGTGGCGCCCTTGGGCAACAGGATCGGCAGGCCCTGTCCGATCACATCCGATGTGGTGAAGTATTCCAGTTCTCTGCCCAACTTGTTGTGATCCCGTTTCTTGGCCTCTTCCTGCTTCTCTAAGTAGGCGTTCAGTTCCTCCTTGGAGGGGAAGGCGGTGCCGTAGATTCTCTGGAGCATCTTGTTTTTGGAGTTTCCCTCCCAGTAAGCGCCCGTACAGGCTGTCAGCCTGAAGGCTCTGACGGCGGCGGTAGAGAAGAGGTGCGGACCTGCGCACAGATCGGTGAATTCGCCCTGCCGGTAGAAGGAAATCTCCTCCCCCTCGGGAATCCGCTCAATGAGCAGTTCCTTGTAAGGCTCCTCTATTTTGCGCACCAGCTCCAGCGCTTCGTCCTTGGGCAGGGTGAAGCGTTCAATGCGCAGGTTTTCGCTGACGATCTTCTTCATTTCCTTCTCAAGGGCACGCAGTTGTTCCGGTCCGAAGGTGACTTCCGAATCAAAATCGTAGTAGAAGCCGTTTTCAATGGCCGGACCGATGGTCAGCTTTGCCTGGGGATACAGCCGTTTGACCGCCTGAGCCAAAATATGGGCGGCTGTATGGCGGTAGACCTTTCTTCCTTCCTCGTCGGCGAAGGTCAGGGGAGAAACGGCGTCGCCCTCCTTAAGAACCGTGGAAAGAGCCACCGTTTTTTGGCAGACGGTAGCCGCCAGCACCTCCTTTGAAATCTTCCCGGCTTCTTTCAGCGCATCGTAAACGGTTGCACCGGAAGCACACTCAAAGCTTTCGTTTTCAATCAGAATTTTCATGCGGTTTCTCCTTTTCTTTTTGAATTGTAAGGCTTATTTTCGTTGGGTGAAGGGAGTGAGGAGAAAATAAAAAAGCCCTCGCCCCCTTTGGACAAATCTGTCCCTTCGGGGTGAGGCACATATAGTTCCCGCACGGTTCCACCCGAGTTTTTCACTCATTGTGTTCGGTTTTTTACAATCCGGGCGGTACCGCTTTTTCATCATACCGGGCGGCACTTTCACCTGCTTGCCGCTCTCTTTGCCGAGCCTTGAAAAGGGCTTGTTCCGGAAGGATCCTTACATTCGGATGCGACAACTATACCACGAAAACCCCCATTTGTCAAGAAAAATTTTTCCCGCATTCCGGGAAATTATGTGAACAAGCTGAATTTTCAGTGAAAAAAGCCATTGTTCCCTTGACTTTTTTTCGTTTCGTGCTATGATGAAGGGGAAATCGAGAAAGGAAGAAAGAGTATATGCGAATGAAAAACGCAATACCTCTGTTGTTGGTGCTGACCATAGCGGCAACGGGATTGGCGGGTTGCGGCAAAACCACCACAAACGCTCCTGTTTCCGGAACGCCGACGGCAGAAGAGCTGCATCTGGAGGAGCGTATGGACGAAACCGTCCTCACCGTGAATGGCAGGAGCATTTCCTATGAAAGCTATCGGCAGTACTATTTTACGGTGCTGGCCGCCATGGGGGAAGAGGAGCAGAAGGTGTACACCGATGCTTCTGCCGATAAGGAGACCCAAGAAAAGTATCGGACTCTGGTGGTTCGAGAAATTGTGAGAGACCAGACCATTCTGGAGCTGGCAGAGGGATTCGGTGTTCTTCCCGGTGAAGAAGAGGAAGCGGAAGTGGACGCCGCCATTGAAAGCATCAAGAAAAATGTGGTGTCAACCGGGTTGACCTATGAGGAATATCTTGCCCGGTTTTACAGAACCCCGGAGGTTCAGAGAGCCGGAATGCTTTTGAATAACTATACCTACGGTGCGGTGTTCGGGTATCTTTACGATCGGAATCATGCGGTGATCGATCGTTCGCCGGAGACGATCCGGGAGCAGATGGCAAAGACCGGATGCTCTCTCAGACTGGTGCTGGATGGAAGCGTTTACCGCCTGGAAGCGGCCCGGAAGTTGGCTCAGTCCCTGCGTGCGCTGATTACCGACGCTTGGGAATATGCGGAAACGGTCAGCGACAAGGTAACGGCTCTTTCGGCTCTCACCGGGTTCCTTGCCGATTACGACAGGGCGGCGGCCGAAAATTCCATGGTGAGCAGTTTTGAGGAGTATGCCAATCGGCAAAGACTCTTGAAGGAGTTGTTGGAGAGTGGCAGTGCCGGTGCGGCGTTGACCGGTTTGCAGACGGCGGCAGAACAGGTCAGCGGGGCGAGCGAAACCCTTGCAGGCATTAAAGCTTTTGCGAAGAATGCGGGAGAAAACGAAGCCGATGCCGCAACCTGCCAAGAGCTCTTCCGGACCTATAAGCAGGAGCTGGAGGACTGGCAAAGGGACTTTTTCAATGACGAAAGGGACAGTGAGCCCTCCTCGAAGGAACGCAATCTGCTGTTTGCGCTGCAGACGGTTTCCGCAGCGCTGACCGACCTTGGTTCGTCGGAAAAGGAGAATGTGGTGCAGTTGACCAAAAACCTCCTTTCTGCGGCTTTCGGCGAGGCCGTGCAGACCTACAGCGCCTACAGACAGAATGTGGAAACGGGGGAATACTTCCTTAAGGAGGAGGCGGAAGAGAGCTTCTACAAAGAGTATGAAGCTCTGAAGGCGGGAGAGCTGAGCCAGCCGGTCAGCACCTCCTACGGCACGGAACTGATTCTGCGTCTGGAGTGCGACTATGACTATTATGCGGAAAGCATCTATGACGATTATGCGGTGAATGCCTGGATACAGGATCGGATTTCCAAAGCTCAGATCACCTACGGAGAATTGTTTGAGCTGGTGAATTTTGAAAATCTGAAGTAACAGAAATCCTGAAAAGTTCTCGAAAAAGAAGCAGAGACAATGCCCGAAAGAGCAAAGTCTCTGCTTTTTGCCGCAGAGGTGTTTTCCGATTGATTTCAGGAAGGGGGAAAACCTTGTTTTTACAGATTCTCCCTGCTTACCGAACCTTGTTCCGGTTTTTTATTCCTTTTCCAGCATTTTGATTTTCTTGTAGTAATAGCGCATAATATCCCGACGGGTGACAATGCCCACAAAGGAGTCGGTGTCGTCTACCACCGAAACATAATTCTGATCCATCACCTTCAGAAGCAGATCGTCCATATCGGCGGTGATGCGTACCGGGTCTCTGCCCTCTCTGTGGAGAATTTCCTTCACCCGTATTTTCTCATCGGCGTGGGAATCCTCTCTGCCGTAGAGAGTCCACAGAAAGTCGCCCTCCTTCACCGAACCGGCGTATTTTCCGTCTTTGGTCAGCACCGGAACGGCGGAATAGCCGTGGTAACGCATTTTTTCCAGTCCCTGGCGCAGGGTGTTGTTTTCATAGATGTAGATGATCTTGCTTTTCGGAATGATAAAAAAGGCAACATTCATAAAAGGCGCTCCTTTTTTGAATTTTCCGGAGATTCCTCTCCGGGTAAGAAAGGAATCAGGTCAATTCATAGCCGCCGCAGACCATTCTGAAAGAACCTTCAAAAAGAGCCCGGCACAGTTCAATCATATAGGCCGTGTCCTTGATTCCGGCGCTTTCATAGGCAGAATGCATGGCAAGCTGGGGCAAGCCCACATCGGCAGAGGAAACGGAAACCCTTGTGGTGGCGATATTGCCTAAGGTAGAGCCGCCGCCCATATCCGACCGATTGGCATAACTCTGCACCGGAATGCCCTCTTTTTTACAGAGGTATTTCACATAGGCTTCGGAGATGCCGTCGGTGGTGTATTTCTGACCGGCATTGAATTTCAGAACCACACCGCCGTTCAGGACCACCCGGTTCTCCGGATCGGCATATTCCGGGTGATTGGGATGCACCGCATGAGCGTTGTCGCAGGAAAGAAGGAAAGAGGAAGCAAGTGCTTGTAAATAGTCCTCTTCCGCAGGACAGATGCGCCTTAAAACATCGTAAAGGAATGTGGAGGCCGCCCCCTGCCGGGTTCCGGAGCCTACCTCTTCGTTGTCAAAGACGGCACAGACCGGCAGAGATTTTCCTGCTTTGGCCGCGAGAAAGCCCTTCAGCGTGGAGAAGGCGCATTGCAGATCGTCTAAGGCCCTTGAGGAGATGTATTCCTGATTGCAGCCCCAGATGCAACCCTTTTGCCGTGCATAAACATAAAGGTCCTGCCCTAAAATTTTCTCCTCCTCCACACCCAGTTCTTGGGCAACCAGACTTAAAAACCGGCCTTTGGATTCTTTGCCGCCGAAAAGCGGGACGGTGTCTACCGCCGGATTGTATTTCATGCCGTCGTTGGCATTGCGGTTCATGTGGATAGCCACCGAGGGAATGAGCAACAGATCCCGATCGATATTCAGAAGCCGCATCTCCATACCCCGGTCGGTCTCCACCAGCACTCTTCCGGCCACCGACAGGGGTCTATCCAACCAGGTGGAGCAGATCATTCCGCCGTAACGCTCGGTGTTCAGCCGGACAAATTCGCCGGTCAGCTCCCCCTTGTCCTTGATCTTGAAGCAGGGATAATCGCTGTGGGCGGCGGAAATGCTGAAGCCGGTATAGTCCTTTTGGTAGCGGAAGGCAATGACGGAGCTGCCGTTCCGGCAGACAAAATAGCCCTTTCCCTCTTCCGGATTCCATTTTTCGCTTTCTTTGAGCTCGGTATAGCCCTCCTTTTCCAGCAGGGAGGATATGGTTTGCACGGCATGAAAGGAGCTGGGACTGGCATCAATAAAGTCCAAAAGCTCGGTGGCAAGTGCTTTTTCTTCATAGTTCTTCATGGTGAAATTCCTTTCTTGGGGACATAAAGAAAAGTTTTTCCGAGGATATTCCTCTCTTCGCCTATTCTATCATATTTCCATCCGGTTTTCAATATCCTTTCTTCTGAAATTCTTCTGAATATTGGGAAAACTCTTTGCGGTGGTTCTGAAAGTTAATACCTTTTTGTCTGATGTTGCTATTTACATTTCTGTAAAAAAATGGTATAATTCAGGTGAAAAAGGAAGTCGGGATGCCGACAGAAAGGGGAAAAAATGGAAGGACGAGACAAACACTACAGACCCAGTCGAGGGATAGAGCGTGCCTGCGGGGGAATTCTGGAATCGGTACATAGCTGGCCCTATACGGAATACATGGAGCTGGCCGGAAGCTGTGTGGGACGGGATTGGGACGAAAAACAGCAGAAAAACCTTTGCGAAGCCATCAAGCTGAATCTGATCAACCGTAAGGAATACCCCTTTGAGGTGTTGCAGAGAAAATACGGGCTTCCTTGCAGTCAGAAGCTGTTCCGGAAAGAATCCAGAAAATTCATAAGAATTTTTTCGGGACTGTGCGGTTTTGAGTAAACAGGGCTTTGGGGTCTTTCGGACTGAACACCCGTGCCGTGTGCGTTCCTTTGTCCCGGAAGGCGGAAAAACCGTTTAAGACCGAAGCACCGGGTTGTTTTGGCACATCTGCGATGCCCAAAAGAGAATGTTGCTCCGGCATATAAATGAAAGGTCCTATTTCGGTTGGTACAATACCACTGTATGTTTTTTGTTGTAATTTACTGTCGACAGTTTCTTTCGATATCGCATCAGTTGTAACGCTGCACACAACATTTTTTTAAAAATATTAAAAAAATGACCAAAAAAACTTGACAAAACAATCGATATGTGATACACTAAAAACAAAGAAAGACTCATTCGTATCGGAGGTGCGTTGGGATGCGGTTCTGTTCGGAAGCCTTGAGCGATATTGGTTTTGGATCGGTGCCCCTTTTTGAAAGTGATTTGAAAAACGGAGAGAGAAAGTATAATCTTCAGATCCTTTATTTTGGCGCACAGCATTCACGGGGGTGCTGTGCGCCTTTTCAGATCGGCAATGTGTTGGATGGAAGAGCACAATGCTGTTTGCGGAATTGAATGAAGAAAGGCTTATAAAGTCCGGTCGTTCGGTGGGAGAAACCGTGGTAACAACGGATGCGCAGTATGTCCATATGAGTACAGAATTGGCGAATCAGGTTGCACAGTACCACGGATTTGCGGGTGCTGAGGAATTCAAGGCCGCACATGGAGTGGGCTCCAAAGGATGGATGGCATATTATCCCGCAACGGGTCAGATCGTGATTACCGTTGAAGGGGCGGTTTTAGGTACGGAGTATTATGGAGGCTGGAGATGAAAAAATATCCCGGAAGCGTAGGGAGCAGGGCACCGATTGCAGAAGCTGCATTGAATATTTACGGTGAGATCGCTCCCGGAATTCTGACAAAGGAGTTGGACTTGGAGCCCACATATACGGGGGACGGTTGTTGGCGGCTTTCCACCGGAAGGTTTATTTGTTCCGATACTGCGTATGCTACCGATGCACTGTTGGGGTGCTTGGCATCCCGATACGATGCGTTGAGAGAGCTTTGCAGTACGCACGGATTGCGTTCGGAGCTGGTGTTGACCCTGAATGTTGCAGAGGATCGGTTTCCCGAGGGAACGATCTCCCAAGAGTGTCTGCGTTTTCTGCACGAAACGGGAAGCAGTCTCTCCTTAAAAAACGAATATGAGAACGGAAGCGGGTTGTTGCCCGATTGCAGACTGCGCTACGGACTTTGGTTCAGAAGCAAAGACCTGCGTGCAGAGGATGTGACCGAAAGACTCCGGATAGAGCCGGATCATGTATTGGAGAAGGAAAAACTGTCAGGCGGTGTGACGGACAGAAGAAACGCATGGCTGTTGCGTACAGAGCTCCTGCCCTTTGAAGAGCAATCGCAGGCTTGCAAGGACTTTTGCAGCAAATTTATTGCCTGTGAAAGGGAAATCATCGAACTGCTTCGCATGAAGGAGACGGATGCGGAGCTTGACCTTTCTCTTTATACCGGTCGTTGCTCCTTTGATGCGCTTGTTCTTCCAAGGGAGCTGACCGAGCTTGCTTACAGAATCGGAACCGAGATCTATCTCGGATTCTATGCCGTTCCCCGATAAAAGCTGTATAGCGATAGCCTGCAGTCGTATTTTCGAATGAGAGGGTAAGCAGGTTGTAGGAAAACGGGGCTGTTAAAAAATTCCGAAAGATTTTTTTAACAGCCCCTTTTCTTTTGGAGACCGACAATGGGCGCAGAAGGGAACGGGGCGGTGCTTTTCGGGTTGTATGCCCATTTGTTGTTGCATTCTGTTCCGGAGGAGGAAAAAGAAGCGGCCAATGGCAAAGAGGCGGTGTGCAGTGCAGTCCGGAACAGAAGTCCGATGTTGGAAAATGCCCGGTTTTTTGAAGGAAGGAGAAGAACTTTTGGGCTTGACAGGTGAAGAAGAATATAGTAAAATAGACACTGGCGGGAAGGGCGAAGGTAGGGCTGAACCCCGGAAGGAGAAGGGATGATCGGAAAAGAATTTTTACCGGTGACCTTGGAAGAGTGCAGAGAAAGAGGCTGGGACAGACCGGATTTTGTCTATGTGACGGGAGATGCCTATGTAGACCATCCTTCTTTCGGCGTGGCAATTATTTCAAGGGTGCTGGAAAAAGCAGGCTTTCGGGTCGCAATACTGCCTCAGCCCGACTATAAATCCGCCGCAGAGTTCAAAAAATTCGGAAAGCCCAGGCTCGGATTTCTGGTGACCTCCGGAAACATTGACTCCATGGTAGCGCACTACACCGTTTCATTGAAGAAACGGACCTACGACTACTATACGCCGGGAGGCGTGATGGGCAAGCGCCCCGACCGGGCGGTGATTGTCTACTGCAACAGAATCCGGGAGGCCTATGGCGATGTTCCCATCATCATCGGGGGCTTGGAAGCGTCCCTGCGGCGTTTTGCCCATTACGATTATTGGAGCGATCAGGTGCGCCGCAGTATTTTGGTGGATTCCAGAGCGGATCTTCTTTCCTACGGGATGGGCGAGAAGAGCATCGTCCGCATTGCAAAGCTTTTGGACAAGGGCGTTCCCGTAAAGAAGATTCAGGATGTGCGGGGCACGGTCTATCTGACGGATCGGCAAGACAAGGTGCATTATCCCTTTATCGAGGGCTGTGAATACGATGACCTGAAAACCGACAAGGAGCTTTACGCCAGAACCTTCGGCATTCAGTACCGGAATCAGGATGCGATTTCAGGCAAGGCTCTCACCGAGTATTACGACCGGAGGATGCTGGTGCAGAATCCGCCTATGCCTCCTTTGGAGCGGGAGGAGCTGGACGAGGTTTACGGCCTGCCCTATATGCGGGATTGGCATCCGATGTATAGGGAAGCCGGCGGAGTGCCGGCAATCAATGAGGTGAAATTCTCCATCACGCATAACAGAGGGTGTTTCGGCTCCTGCAACTTCTGTGCGCTGACCTTTCATCAGGGACGGGTGGTGCGCTCCAGAAGTATGGGATCGGTGGTGAAAGAAGCGGAAGAAATCGTTCAGTTGCCCGATTTCAAGGGCTACATACACGATGTGGGCGGACCCACGGCCAATTTCCGCTATCCGGCCTGTGACAAGCAGGTGAAATACGGGGTTTGTCCGGACAGGCGGTGTCTGGCGCCCAAGCCCTGCGCCCAACTGAAGGTGGATCATAGCGAATACGGGGAGCTGTTGCGCCGGGTGGGGGCGGTCAAGGGCGTTAAAAAGGTCTTTGTCCGGTCGGGCATTCGGTTTGACTATCTGATGTACGATCCGGATGACCGTTTTTTCAGACAGCTCGTCAAGGATCATGTGAGCGGACAGATGAAGGTGGCACCCGAGCATATCTGCCCCGGTGTGCTGAACCAGATGGGAAAGCCTCCGGTGGAGGTTTATGAGGCATTCCGGGAAAAGTATTTCAAAATCACAAAGGAAATCGGAAAAGAGCAGTATCTGGTGCCCTATCTGATGTCCAGCCATCCGGGAAGCACCCTGAAGGATGCGGTGGAAATGGCGCTGTATCTGAAAAAATGGGGGTATTCGCCGGAGCAGGTTCAGGACTATTATCCTACCCCCGGTACGGTTTCGACCTGTATGTACCACACCGGTATAGACCCGCTGACCATGAAGAGGGTCTATGTGGCCACAGACTATCAGGAGAAAAGGCTTCAGCGGGTGCTCTTGCAGTACAGCCGCCCGGAAAACCGGGATCTGGTGGAGCAGGCGCTGCGAAAAGCGGGCAGAGAAGATCTGATCGGGTTTGGAAAAGAATGCCTTATAAAGCCCGGAAAAGCAGGCGCCGGACAAAAGAAACGGGAAATTGTTCCGGAAAACAAGGGGCGTAAGACGAATAGCCGACGCAACGGCAGGACCGGGACGGTGGAGGATTTGACGGGAATCAAGGGTTCAAAAAGAGACTTCCGGCAAAAAAAGCCGCAGGTTTCCCCGGCAGGGGATTATAAAACACACAAAATAAGCAGAAAAGGAAAGGGTTTATCCAAATGAAGAAAGTTTTTGCACTGACTCTCACAATTCTCCTATTGCTTTCGGCATTTACTTTTGTGCCGTTTGCAGACGACGATGAAACCGAGTTGCCCAAAGCGGTAACGCTGATGG
The DNA here is from genome assembly GCA_003522145.1 of Clostridiales bacterium. Taxonomy (GTDB): domain Bacteria; phylum Bacillota; class Clostridia; order Oscillospirales; family CAG-272; genus UBA11512. The sequence goes on from DPGD01000042.1 coordinate 54,108, forward strand.
GCACAGAGGACCTGCCGCCCATCAGCAACCAGGGCTCGGTGGGTTGTTGTGCTTCTTCCAGCATTACATATATGCAGTTTACCAATGCAGTATCCAGATATTTGCGCACCAACTATCCGGAAATGGCGATCAATCCCTCATCCGGCGAGTTTTCGGAGATTTTCTCCCCCAAATGGACCTATGACTTCGGCGGCTCCGGAACGGCGTGGGTCTATAATGTTCTGATGGAGCACGGAGCGCTGACCATGGACAAAACCATGTTCGGCGTGAAAAAGCTCCCCAATGAAAAGCCCTACCGAGTCGACGACCCCAAAAAGCCCAATGCATTTTTGGAAAGTGCGGTCCGTTGGGACATTTCCGAAGGCCAGATGGAGGAGGCGCTGAACATCCGTCTGAAGAATTTTGAACAGATCTGGATCAGAAAAAACACCTTCAGCAACGAGAACGGCAAGATCAATCTGACACAAACCGAAGTCGGGAAAAATCTGCTTGAGAAAATCAAAGCGGCCGTGAATGAGGGCAATGTGGTGGTGACCGGCGGCTTCTCGTCCTCCTGGACCTATGTGGACCAGATCACCGGCAAGGGCACCCTTGCCCAGAGCTTTGCCGAAACCGCGCTGGTCTGCGGAAGAGGAAGCATGAGCGGCGGACACCAGTTGGCCATTGTGGGATATGACGACGAGATCACCTGCCGGTATCAGGGACAGACCCTGAAGGGCGCATTTCAGGTGGCCAATTCCTGGGGTACAGGCTGGGGGAACGACGGTTGCGTCTGGCTGATGTATGATGCGCTGAACGAGGAATCAGAGTTTGCCGAGCTGAATTTCAGCGACCGGGTGTATCCGATAGACCAGTTCTGCTTTGTGGATTGGAAAACCGACATTGAGGTGGGACTGCCGTCTCTGTATGTGGAGATCGAGGTCAGCGCCAAGGACCGGGAAGCTGTGTCGGCAATGCTCACAACGAAGAGCGCCGACAACAAGGTCAAGAGCTATATTCCCTATCTTTTCAAGAACAGCAAATATCATGGAAAATACCAGCTTGACGGTCTGAACTATATCTATATGACTTTTGACGGAACAACGGACGGGGATGCCAGCAAGGCGATCTTCTCGTTGGATTACAGAGATCTTTTGGATGCCGAGACCGTTGCCACCGACCAGTTCGGTGTGACCATTACCACCAAGGAAGAGGGCGTGATCCTGCACTCTCTGAAGCTGAAGAACAATAAAGGAGAAGTGATTGCCGAAGTGGCGCTGTCCGAAGAGGGACAAACGCTTCAGTCGTCAACCTCCCTTTGGTTTGATAAAAGCCTTTGCAATGTGACCATTCCCGCTTCGGACGGTTCCACCGGCCTTCAGATGGAGGAAGTGAACGCTCTTTATGCCAAAGACAGCGAGATCACACTGGATTATACGCTTATCGAGGGCTATACCGATGAGAACATGAAGGTTACCATTTCGGACGGAACCAAAGAGACGGAGATTCAGAGAAGTGCCGACGGAGTGTTCAGAATTCCGGTGAAGAGTTCTCTGACCGTTAAGGTGGAGGGTGTGGAGCAGGCTGCAGAACCTACACCGACACCCACACCCACTCCCACGCAGACGCCCACGATTTCCCCGACACCTACTCCGGATTCAACGCCGGCATCGACAGAAGCTTCATCGTCCTCGTCCGTACAGACTCCCGGAGAAGAGGATAAAGGAGTTTCCCCGGTAATTTTCATTGTGCTGGGAGCGGCGGTTGCTATTGGGGTTGCCGTAGCCGTAGTGCTGGCAGTGAAAAAGAAAAAGAAGTAAATGTGCAGAACACAGGAGGTGTAAAAAAGCTCAATGAGATTTTTTACACCTCCGATGACATTGGTCCTGACGGCTGAAAGCCGTTATTTTGCCGCAGAATTCATCTGAATTTTGAAAAAATGAAGGGCCAAAACGACCAAGATCGCACCGGAAATGCCGGGATTCCGACCGGCATTTTTGAGGGGCTGTAAAAAATCGAATTTTTTACAGCCCCTTTTCAAAACACAAAATACCGGGAAAGGCGGAGGGGTTTTATGGAAAAATTTCAGGAGTTTGAGCAGATGGTGCGGGAAAGTCGGAGAGTGGTGTTCTTTGGCGGAGCAGGCGTTTCCACCGAAAGCGGAATACCCGATTTTCGCTCGGAGAACGGACTGTTCAACCGGAAATATGACGATCCTCCCGAAACCATTCTGAGTCACGAATTCCTCTTTTCCCATCCGTCAAAATTTTACAAATTCTATAGGGAGCAATTGCTCTGTCCCCAGGCTCAACCCAATGCCTGCCACCGGAAGCTGGCGGAAATGGAAAAAAAGGGGTTGCTCTTGTCAGTGATCACACAGAACATCGACGGACTGCACCAGGCGGCGGGAAGCCGACGGGTATGGGAGCTGCACGGTTCGGTCAAAAGAAACCATTGCGTCCGGTGCGGCCGATTTTACAAAGCGGAAGAGCTGCCGGAATATGAGGATTATCCGAAATGCGCCTGCGGCGGCATGATTCGGCCGGATGTGGTGATGTACGGGGAAGCCTTGGACGAAGAGGTTCTGGACGGCGCCATAGAAGATTTGCAAAGAGCCGACCTGCTGATTATTGCCGGCACCTCCCTGCGGGTCTATCCGGCGGCAGGTCTGATCCGGTATTTCGGCGGGAACAAATCGGTGGTGATTAACAAAACCTCCACGCCGGCAGATGAAGACTGCTCCTTGGTGCTGAAGGCACCGGTAGGGCAGGTCTTTGAACGGCTGAAAATCTGAGAGAAGGGACTGAAAGCCCATGATGGAGAGACTGAAAGCGGCCATGGAGCGCTATGAGGAGCTGGGCGCACTTTTGGGGCAGGGAGAGATTCCTGCAGGCAGTGAGCGTTTTCGGACGCTGATGAAGGAGTACAGCGACCTGACCCCGCTTTGCACCAAGTATACCGCATATAAAGAGGCCCTGCAAAGGATTAAGGAAGCGGAGGAACTGCTTTCCTCCGGCGACCGGGAGCTGGAAGAGTTAGCCAAGGAGGAACTGAAGGAGGGCAAGGAGGAATGCCGGACTTTGGAAGGAGAACTGCGGACAATGCTTGTTCCCCCGGATCCTTTGGACGGCAAGAATGTGGTGGTGGAGATCCGGGCCTGTGCCGGAGGAGAGGAGGCGGCGCTGTTTGCCGCGGACCTTTACCGGATGTATGGCATGTATGCCGACCGGAAGGGACTGAAGGTGGAAAAAATTTCGGAGAATCCCACGGAATTGGGGGGCTATCGGGAGATCGATTTTCTGGTATCGGGGCAGAATGCCTATTCCTCCTTCAAGTTTGAATCGGGGGTGCATCGGGTACAGCGGGTGCCTGAAACCGAATCGCAGGGCAGAATTCAGACCTCCACCGTGTCGGTGGCGGTGCTGCCCGAGGCGGATGAGGTGGAGGTGCACCTTGATCCTGCCGATATTTCCTTTGAATCCTGCAAAAGCTCGGGTGCCGGCGGACAGCACATCAACAAAACCGAATCGGCAGTGCGGCTGACCCACAAACCCACCGGGATCGTGGTGGAGTGTGACGAGGAACGAAGCCAGTTCAAAAACAAGGAAAAGGCGTTGAAGCTTTTGAGAGCCCGACTTTTCGACATCAAACAGCGGGAGCAGGACGATGCCATTTCCGGTAAACGCCGGGAGCAGGTGGGCAGCGGCGACCGGAGCGAAAAGATCCGCACCTACAACTATCCCCAAAGCCGGATCACCGATCACCGCATCGGACTGACGCTCTATTCCTTGAGCGACCAGCTCAACGGAAACTTGGACCCCATCATTTCGATACTTGCCGCAGAGGATGCGGCGAAAAGACTGACGGAACAGCCATAACCGCCTAAAAGAAGGACAGAACCTATGGATCGCAAACAAAATGAAAAATATATCCGGATGACCACCGCACCGGTAAAGGGGCTGATCGTGCGTCTGGCGATTCCCACTATGATCAGTATGCTGGTGACCACCCTGTACAATCTGGTGGACACCTATTTTGTGGGACAGCTGGCGGATACCAGAGCGACGGCGGCAGTAACGGTTTCCTATGCACTGATGAACATTATTCAGGCGGTTGGTTTTTTCTTCGGGCAGGGGTCGGGGAACTATATTTCCAGAGCCTTGGGCAATAAGGAAGCGGAAAAATGCCGTAAAATGGCGGCGACCGGCTTTTTGGGTGCCCTTCTTTCGGGAACGCTGATTCTGGTGTTCGGGATGATTTTTGCCGAACCGCTCGCACTGCTTTGCGGCTCGGAGAAGGACGCACAGTCCCTTGGCTATGCCACCGATTATATGCGCGTAATCCTCATCGGTGCACCGGCGATGTGTTCCTCCCTGGTGCTCAATAATCAGCTGCGTTTTCAGGGAAATGCCACTTTTGCAATGGTCGGACTGTCCTCCGGAGCAGTCATCAATGTGCTGTTGGATGCCCTTTTGGTTCCCAGGTACAAGGTTTTCGGTGCGGCGATTGCCACGGTTGCTTGCCAGTATGTCAGCTTTTTTGTTCTGCTTTTCTGTACGAAATTCTTAAGTGATAATCTGAAATTTTCCATAAAGGATGCAAGCTTCCGACCTTTTTATCTGAAGGAAATTTTCAGGGGCGGCTTTCCGTCGCTCTGCAGACAGGGAATTGCATCGGTGATGAATGTGTCGCTGATGCACTGCTGTGCCATTGCCGCAACGGCCCAGCAGACGACTTCGGTTTTGCAGGCGGCCTTCGGCATTGTTTCCAAGCTGACCATGTTCATCTCTTCCATGATGATCGGCTTCGGACAGGGTTTTCAGCCGGTATGCGGCTTTAACTATGGCGCCGGAAGGTATGACCGGGTGCGGGAGGGCTTCCGGTTCTGCGTTGCGATCACAGCGATTTTCTTAACGCTGATGTCGGTGGCATTCTTTATTTTCAGTTCTCCGGTGCTTTCCTTCATGCAGAGGAGCAGTGAGGACGGAGCGGGCAGAGAGGCGGTGAATATCGCCGTGAAAATCCTGCGCCGACAGCTGATTTCTCTGCCGCTCATGTCCTTTGTGGTCATGAGCAATATGATGCTCCAGACCACCGGCAATGTGGTGGGCGCTTCCGTGCTTGCCATGGCACGGCAGGGGCTGACGATGATCCCGGTGATGTACCTTTTTTCCTGCACGCTGGGGCTCAATGGGCTTGTCTGGGCACAGCCTTTGGCGGATGCGCTGGCTTTCGTCATTTCCGTTCCGTTTGTGGCGGCACTCTTCAAGAAAATGAGACTGAAAGAGCGGCGGCAGACCTTGGAGACTGCGACGGAATGATAGAAAAGGTCAAAATCCGATTGAAAACATCAATCGGATTTTTTCAGTATCCGGTGAAATTCAGGTTTTTTTCAAAGTATCTTGACGAAGAAACAAAAGTATGCTAAGATAGAATCAGTCAATTGAAAACTGTTCAAAATAAGGAAGGAAAGATATGAAAAAAATGATTGCATTGCTGTTGGCGCTTCTGGCGGTAGGAGCTTTGGCTGCCTGCGGTGGGGCATCCACTTCGGGCATTACTCCCACAGTCTCGCCCAGCACCGAAACCGGCAGTATTTCGTCCCAGACAGATTCCTCTACACCGGGGGCCTCCACGGCCACCCCTTCTGTCCCGACTTCATCCCAAGAATCGGGTGCGACCACAGGCACACTCTCTCCTGCAACCGAGACATCCACACCCGCTACCCCGTCCACTCCGACTCCGACTTCCACGCTCACGCCCACACCGATGGAGGAGAAGATTGTGGCGGTTTATAAAAGCGGCGATGACGAAATCAAGGCGGAAGGAACCGATTCGGTGGTTCTGAAGCCCACCAAAAAACCGGTCGCAGGGGACACCATTACCGTAACCGCACCCACCAACTATTTGAAGGTCAAGCATTCTAAGTTCGGCGAGACGATTCTTTATCTGCCGGATAAGATCTTCACCTATGTACATCAGAGCAATGCAAGCGTGTATATGTCCTCTTTGGTGTTGAATAAGGCGCTGACCCTGACCTTCTCAACTCCTACGGAGGAGGAATTGGCCGCCAAAAGAAATCTGGCCCTGAACCCCTACGATTTCGCCACGGGAAATGTGGGCTTCCCTCACGCAGCCAGCAACAATGTGTACGACCAGAGCGGTCAGTTCATTCCCCGGAATGCCATTGACGGCGTTGCCACCAACAAGGGACACGGCAACACGCCCTACCAGTCCTGGGGGCCCAAAGCTACGGTGCTCAAAACCGACTATTTCACCATCGATTTCGGCAGAGCAGTAACCATTGATTCGGTGGTGCTCTATCTTCGTGCTGACGGCTTCGGCGGAAGCAACTCTCACGACGCCTATTTCAAGGAGATCACGCTGGAGTTCTCCGATGGTTCTTCGGTGACGGTCAACCCGACCAAGACCGCCGATGCCCAGACCTTTGATTTTGATGCCGTGACCACAACCTATGTGAAGCTGACCGGTTTTGTTACCGACAAAACCGATTCCCAGGGCTGGGCGGCTATCACCGAGATTCAGGTAATGGGTTGCGAGGCTGTCGGAAACGAATAAAATGCATCGGAGAGCTGCTTTGCCCCAGGGCAGAGACAGCGCCGAGAATGTTTGGAACGGAAATATTCCGATGGGGCAATGGGTCAGGAAGCCCGGTTGTGAGAAAGTCCGTTCCGAAAAGGATTCATAACAGAAAACCCAGACAAAGTCGAGTGTATTTCCTTGATTTTGTCTGGGTTTTCCTGCTCCTCTGTTCATTTTTTCGGCAGGCGTTCCTTGAAAATGATTTTTAGGCTCTGCAAAGGCATCCCCGCACAGCGGGGAAGGGCGTTTCTGCTTCAGACTTTGCCGCAAAATGGCCTGAATCCCGCCGCCGAAGATACTTTGTATATTTGAATATTCAGATATTTAGATATTTAGATATTCAGAGATTCCTTTTTGCAGTCCTTTTTTGAAGGGGCTTCGTTTCGGCTTGGGAGAGGTTCCACGGAAGAATAGATGCGCTTCTACGGGAGCAGTGAGATTTCGCCCTGCAAAATCTGCGGGCAGCAGTGTGCAAATTGCATAATACTGCATTTTGAAATGACGGATTTTGCGGTGGATATTCCAAAATCCGACCGTTGGAGTAAAAATTCTGAAAAAACCTCTTGACAAAAGAAGAGAATGCAGATATAATGATCTTGGTTAGCGAAAGCTAACTACTTTTTGGGCGATTGGTTAGCGTATACTAATTAAAGAATTGCCCGGAGGAAGGAGAGAATATGATGCCACTTACACTTGCAGAAATCGGGGAAGAAAACCGAATAAAGAAAATCGGAGGCAGGCAAGAGGTGAAGGCTCACCTCGAAAATCTCGGTTTTGTTGTGGGCGGAGCTGTTACGGTGATCAATACCATCGGCGGGAATGTCATTGTGAATGTGAAGGAGTCCCGGATAGCGGTCAGCCGGGAAATGGCACAAAAAATCATGATTTGATTTTTTCCGGCGGCGGAAACAATAAATTACACAATTCAAGGAGGAAAACAGGCATGAAAACGCTGAAACAGGCAAAAGTCGGCGACAGGGTCCGGGTGGTAAAGCTCCACGGCGAGGGCGCAGTCAAGCGGCGGATTATGGACATGGGACTGACGAAGGGTGTGGAGGTATATATCCGTAAGGTAGCGCCGCTTGGCGATCCGGTGGAGGTGACCGTCCGGGGCTATGAACTTTCGATTCGCAAAGCGGATGCGGAAATGATTGAAATAGAGTAGGAACATAAGAATCTGAAGGGAGCATATCCCTGTATTTTTTGAAGCATTGGTTAGCATTGGCTAACAGAGAAAGTGAGGAATGGACAAATGGATTTGCGCATTGCCCTTGCGGGGAACCCGAACAGCGGGAAAACGACCCTGTTTAACGCACTGACCGGCTCCAACCAGTTTGTCGGGAACTGGCCGGGTGTGACGGTGGAGAAAAAAGAAGGAAAGCTGAAAAAGCACGACGGCGTGGTGATTACCGATCTGCCCGGAATATATTCACTTTCCCCCTATACGCTGGAGGAAGTGGTGGCGAGAAATTATCTGATTACCGAGCGCCCCGATGCGATTCTGAACATCGTTGACGGCACGAACTTGGAGCGGAACCTGTATCTGACCACCCAGCTGACCGAGCTTGGAATCCCGGTTGTTGTCGCCATCAATATGATGGATGCCGTGAAAAAGAGCGGAGACAAAATCAACATCGAGGAGCTGTCCAGAGAACTGGGCTGTAAGGTGGTTGAAATCTCTGCACTCAAGGGTATCGGCATCCTGGAAGCGGCGGAAGCGGCCATTGATGCGGCTAAGAACGGCAAGACCGTTCCCATGCACACCTTCCAGGGGACGGTTGAACACGCCTTGGCCCATATCGAAGAAGCGGCCGTACATCATATGCCGGAGGAACAACAGCGTTGGTATTCCATCAAGATTTTTGAGCGGGATGACAAGGTTCTGGAACAGATGCAGCTGGATCAGGCGGTCTTAGACCACATAGAGGCCGATATCAAGGCTGTGGAAGATGAAATGGAGGACGATGCGGAATCGATCATCACCAACGAACGCTATATTTATATCGGTCAGATTCTCAAGGGCTGTTATAAGAAAAAATCTGCGGGAAAGCTTTCGGTTTCCGACAAAATCGACAGGGTGGTCACCAACCGCTTTGCGGCCCTTCCCATTTTTGCGGCCGTGATGTTCTTGGTATACTACATTGCCGTTTCGACCGTCGGTACCTTTGCTACGGATTGGGCAAACGATGGCGTGTTTGGTGACGGATGGCATTTATTTGGCATAGGCTCCTCCGCTTATGAGAAAGCAATGACCGATTATGCGGTTGAAAAGGTCTGGACCGACGAAATGCTCTTTACGGTGGATGCCGCCGCCGAAAAAGGTGTTGTCGGCGCCGAGGAGATTCAGTCTGCCATTGCAGAACAGGATTTTGGTGCGTTTGACGAAGCCTACGGCTCTTATGCCGATTCTTTGGCAGAAGCCGGCTATGATATTTCCGCAATTTATGATGAAGCCCTCGGAGAAGAAGCAGAGGGCGTGCCGGACCCGTCTGCATACGGTGTGTGGGTCCCCGGCATTCCCGTTCTTGCCGAGAAAGGTCTTGAAGCCGCAAACAGCCCTGAATGGCTGAACGGTCTGCTCCTTGACGGTATCATCGGCGGTGTCGGCGCAGTTCTCGGCTTTGTACCCCAGATGCTGGTGCTTTTTATTCTCCTGGCGTTCTTGGAATCCTGCGGCTACATGGCCCGAATCGCTTTTGTGCTGGACCGTATTTTCCGCAAATTCGGTCTTTCCGGCAAGTCTTTCATCCCGATGCTCATCGGTACCGGCTGCGGCGTTCCCGGAATTATGGCCTCCCGTACCATTGAAAACGAGCGAGACCGCCGTATGACGATCATGACCACCACCTTTATCCCCTGCGGCGCAAAGCTGCCGATTATCGCCCTGATTGCCTCTGCTCTCTTCGGCGGTGCATGGTGGGTGGCCCCCAGCGCCTATTTCATCGGTATTGCCGCTATTATTGTTTCCGGTATCATGCTGAAAAAAACAAAAATGTTTGCCGGTGATCCCGCTCCCTTCGTTATGGAGCTTCCCGCATACCACTGGCCGACCGTGGGCAATGTGCTTCGTTCCATGTGGGAACGGGCCTGGTCCTTCATCAAAAAGGCAGGTACGATTATCCTTCTTTCCTCCATTGTCATCTGGGCCGGCTCCTGCTTTGGCGTGGCGGAAGGCTCCTTCACCTTCAGCACCGAAATGGAGCTGGAAAACAGCCTGCTGGGCATCATCGGAAATGCACTCTGCTGGATCTTTACCCCCCTTGGATTCGGCAACATCAAGGCGACGGTGGCGACCATCATGGGACTGGTTGCCAAGGAAGAAGTGGTCGGAGTGTTCGGAGTGCTGGATTTTGAGGGCATGACCCGTCTTGCCGCTTACTCCTTCTTGGTGTTCAATCTGCTGTGCGCTCCCTGCTTTGCGGCCATCGGAGCCATCAAGCGGGAGATGAATTCCGCAAAGTGGACCTGGTTCGCCATCGGCTATCAGTGCGTGTTCGCCTATGCAATCTCCCTGATGATCTATCAATTCGGCTCGATATTCACCGGAAGCCTGAATGTAATCGGTCTGATTGCCGCCCTTGCTGTTCTCGCAGCGATGGTGTATATGCTGTTTATCAAGCGCTATTCAGAAGCTACAAAGCTTACAAAGAATGTGAAGGTTGCAAAATAAGCAAACAGGAACAGGAGGTGTATGGAATGCTTGCATGGCTTGGGGAAAACATTGCAACGATCATCATCTGTGCCGTTTTGATTGCCGTTGTTGCAGCGGTCATCGTCAGAATGGTGAAAAACAAGAAAAAAGGCAAATCCTCCTGCGGATGCGGATGCGCAGATTGCCCCGCAGGCGGCTCTTGCCACTCTAAAAAATAATATTTCCGGAGAATCCTCATACAGGGAGACGCAAAAACCAGGCTTGCGTCTCCCTGTATACGATTCAGGGTCCTTCTTTGATGCATTTTTAAAAGCCGACCGATGTGCGCACATGGCCGCTCGGTCTGCCGGGTTCCTGTGCCTTTGTTGAGGTACTCCCCGGTTTATTTTTCCTCTTCCTTCGGGAGAGCGAGCGTGGAGGCGGCAACGGCGCGGCCCGGTTCTTCTCCCAGAAGCAGATGTCTGGGAGCAAGGCCCAGACTGACCAAAAGCGCTTTATCCACTGCCGGCATGAGATTTTCGGAAAGGCGGCCCACTTTTTCCCGTAAACGGCGTTTATCCAGAGTGCGTACCTGTTCTAAAAGCACCACCGAGTCCTTCGCCAGCCCCTGTTCCGGGTCATCCTCTATGTTTATGTCAATATGGGTGGGCAGTTTGGTTTTGCCCATACGGCTGGTGATAGCGGCGGCGATGACGGTGGGGCTGTATTTGTTGCCCACATCGTTCTGAATAATCAGAACCGGGCGCAGTCCCCCTTGTTCCGAACCGATGACCGGGCTTAAATCGGCATAAAATATATCTCCTCTTCTGACAATCATGTTTTGTCGTTCCTTTCTTTGACTTTTCACCTCTATTGTTGACCGGAATATTCCTTTTCTAAACAGGTAATTTTTACCCGCAGACAAAAAATCAAGGGACGGTCACTAACAGTCTATTCGTTTTTCTTTTCTGCTGTGTGGGAGAAAAAGAATACCTCTTGTATTTTTCCCGCCTCTCTGTTATAATAAAAACAGGAATGAATGTGTGGAGAATTGCTTATGAAACTGAGAAAAGTCACGGTAGTGTTGCTTCTTTTGGCGCTTTGCCTCTCTTTGGCCTCCTGCGGAAGCAACGACGGGCTGTCCATTGCCTGCGTGGGTTATGTGAAGGGCGAAGCGGGCAGTGTGCAGAATGAAAAGAACGGAGAGGAACGGTATATTCTGCCGGCGGAATTTGTCAGAAGCTTTGCGGTGTATACTGCCTCCGAAAAAGGAGCGCTTTCCTTGGAGACCGGGGCGCAGGTGCTCTATAGCTACGACAAAATTTACATGAAGACCCTTGTGGAGTCGGCTTCCGGCGAGCCGCAGGCGTTTTTGTCAAAAATGAACGAAGTGGCAACGCTGGCCGGCACCTCCCTCCGTTTCGGCAGTATGACCGGATTGAGGGACAGTGAGGAGGAGCTTTTTGAATATATGGGAAAGGGCTGTGCATTCACGGAAAGCACCGGTACTCTTGAGGATCTGAAAAAGGCGGCAGAGCTGTTTTTGGAAAATGGGATACTTTGTCGGTTGCTCTCGGCCTATGAATGGGAGATCGGAAGTAAATTTGTTTCTCGAAGCGCTCCGCTGCTCCAACCCAAGAGCAAATGGTATCTTGAAAACTGCCGGATTTATCTTTCCGGGCAGGCAATCCGAGGGACGAAAAATGCCTTTATCGCTCTGGCGGCTGTGGAGGAAGAGGGGAGAGTCTCTTTTGCCGTGGTGGCGGAACAGAGCGGGGAGGACGATCCCACCAATTTTGCGGCGGTGGATGCCGGAAATCTTTGCGGCAGTGTGTTCGGAATAGATTACGGCTTTTCCTTCAGCTCCACGGAGCTTTCCGGCGGCGGAGGGATCACGGTGGGCGCCACCATTTTCAAGATCACCATTCTGGTGCTGGTGGTTGTTTTGGCGGGATTGCTTGTCCTGCTCATCATAGTGGGCACCATGGAACGATTCAAGCGGAACCGGGCGGCAAGAATCAAGTATGCGCCCCCGAAGGAGAAACCCGGTCGGGAAGAGAGTGTTGGACCGGAGGAAGGCACCGGAGAAGAGGAAAAAACAGCGGAAGAAAAGGATTCAAAAGAATAAAAACGAAAAACGAAAGGGCAGACTGGTGCGCCTTCAGATGGCCGACAGTCTGCCGGAGGTTGAGCTTTCAGCTAATTTCAGTCAGAAGTATGTGCCCGGAGCAGGAAGTCCAAAGACCGCTTGAAGGTCGCTATTCCGAGAAGCCGAAGAATTTCTGAATGCCGTTGAACATTCCTTTTGCAAAGGCGGAGGGGTCTGTCTCCATCAGATAGGCCTCTGCGGGGGTGGTGATGAAGCCCAGTTCAATGAGAGTGGCGGGCATGGCGGACTTTCGCAGTACATAAAGGGAGGGACGGGCAAACACCCCCCTTTCGGGAAAACCGGTTTGCGCTGAAATGCCTGCAACGATCTCTTTGGCCAAAGGATAGGCGGGGCTTTCTAAGGAATAGACATAGCCTTCGCTTCCGGTTGCTGTTTGGTTGGTGGAGGCGTTGGCGTGTATAGAGATGAACCAGTCCGCTCCCCATTCGTTTGCGGCGTTGGTGCGGGCGGCCAGAGAGGAAGCGTTGCTGGTGCCCAGAATTTCGTCGGGTGAATTTCTTGACAGAAGCACCTCGTAGTTGCCGGTAGCGGTCAGCAATTGTCCTAACTGTCTGCCCACTTCATAGGTCACATCCTGCTCGTACAGTCCGTTTCCTTCTGCCCCGGCATTGACCCCTCCGGGATTGTGTCCCTGATCAATGAAAATACGAATGGCCATATAATCCTCCTTGAACTCCTTTTCGGAACATTCTTTCTGTATATTTTATGCCTGAAAAGAGAAAATGCTCTTGATTTTTTTCTCCCGCCGTTGTAGAATACCGAAGGAAAATTCCGAAGAAGGAAAGGTGTGTATGGATTTCAAAAGCAGCAGGAGACTGCTTTCCTGCGCTCGGCGCGCTGTGGAGCAGTACGGGATGATTGAGGAGGGAGACCGGATTGCCGTGGGGCTGTCGGGAGGCAAGGACAGCACGGCTCTTTTGTGCATTCTAAAGGAACTGCAGCGGTTCTACCCCAAGCATTTTGAACTGTCGGCTGTGACCGTGAACACCGGCTTTGAGGGCATGGATTTTTCCCCTTTGCAGGAGCTGTGCGCTTCGATGGAGGTACCCTACACGGTGGTGGATTCGGACATTGCCAAGGTGGTATTCGATGTGCGCAAGGAGAGCAATCCCTGTTCGCTCTGCGCTCGGATGCGCAGGGGGCTTCTGCACGATACCATCAAGGCACAAGGATGCAACAAGTTGGCTTTGGGGCACCACAGCGACGATGTGGTCACCACCTTTCTCATGAATCTGTTCAACGAAGGGCGTCTGGGCTGTTTTTCGCCGGTAACATTCCTTTCCATAAAGGAGCTGTACATGATCCGCCCCTTTATATTTGCGGATGAGGGCGATATACGCTATTTTATCAAGCAAAACGCCTTGCCGGTCGTTCGCTCCACCTGTCCGGAGGACAAGCACACCGACAGAGAGAAATACAAGCAGATGGTGGAAGAAATGGACCGGGAGAACAAGGGTCTGAAGCACCGGATTTTTACGGCCATCGAAAAGGGAAATATCGATGGCTTCCGGGTGAAATAAGAGAAAAAGAAAAAGAAGTCGGTACAAGGGCGTTGTATCCACTCCTTTTGTTTTTGGCTTTATAAATCGTGTTCAAGAATATGCAAAAGAGCCTGCTCCACGGTTTCAAAAAGCAGGTCGGTACTCTGCAAAGGCACTTGACCCAGGCCTATGGCGCAGTCGGCAAAGTCAAACATGGGCAGGTCGTTGATCCCGTCGCCCACAGCAATGAATGCGGATGAGGGGATATCCAACAGGGAAGAAAGAAGCTCCAGTCCCCGGCGCTTTGTGGCGTTTTCCGGCAGAATATCAAAGCAATCGCACTGTTTATAGACGGTCAGTCCCCCAAGCAGATCCGGGTTTTCTGAAAGGATACTCTCAATTTTCCCAAAGGCGGCCCCGGTTTTCGGAAAGGGGGTCAGGCTTATTTCGTTTGGCTGAAACCAGACCGTTTCTTCGCAGGCTTCAAGAATCTTTTGCTTCAGAAGAGCCAGATGTGCTCGGACCTCTTTTTCCAAGGGCAGAAGGAGGTTCTTGGAAGGCGGCAGGTCAATGCCGAGCTGGAGCGTACAGCCGTTTTCGCCGATCAGAACAGGCTCCTGCAAGCCCAACTGCCGCACAAAGCCGCAGAGATAAAAAGCAGGCTTTCCCGAAGAAAAAACAATGCGGTAGCCCTTCCTTTCCAGCTTTTTGAGAAGCTTCACGGTCCGGGCACTTGCCGGCCTTCCGATGGGGGCCGTAGTGTCGTCCAAATCCAACACCAGAACCGAATGCATAGGTATTCCTCCTGTTTCTTAGAACTGGTTCATTGTAACACGGTTTTTGGGCGCTGTCAAAGTTTTCTTTGAAAAAAGTGTATAAAACAAGGAAAAGTTTTCCACACTGTAGAAAACGAGCCTTATAAAAGGTTTTGGGAGGACGGAATATGGAAAGTTTCAAAAAATATGTGGCCGAAATGGTGGGCACCTGCTTTCTGGTGCTTTTCGGGTGCGGCACGGCATGTCTGGTGGGCACTTCGGGAACCGGGTATCTGCTTTCGGCTCTGGCTTTCGGTCTGACGCTTCTGGGGTTATGCTACTGCATCGGGAATGTTTCGGGATGCCATGTGAATCCGGCAGTGTCCCTTGGAATGCTGCTTCTGCGAAGAATGAGTCTTTTGGATTGTGTGGGCTATATTGCCTCTCAATTTCTCGGTGCGCTGGCAGGCAGTGCGTTGCTGAAGCTGATTTTCAGCCAATCGGGCATGATAGACCGCACCGGGAATCTGGGTGCGAATTCCACCGCCGGAACAGGCGGCAGCGTCTGGGTTGCCATCTTAGTGGAGACGCTCCTCACATTCCTGTTTGTTCTGGTGGTCATCGGAGTCAACTCCAAGGAGGACTATAAACCCACCGCAGGCATTGCCGCAGGTGTAGGTCTGGCAGTGGTGCATATTTTCGGTATCGGTTTTACCGGCACCTCCGTGAATCCGGCCAGAAGCCTGGCACCCGCCCTTTTTGCGCGGGGAACGATCCTTTCCGAATATTGGATTTTCCTTGTGGCGCCGGTGATCGGAGCAATTTTAGCGGCCTTGCTGTACACCTTCTTTGAACGGAAGGAAAAAAGAAAAATAAAAGCCTGAAAGAGAGAGGGAACAGGCAGGGGCTGTTAAAAAATTCGATGCTTTTTACAGCCCCTCCCAAATGCCGGTGTGGATTCCGGCATTTTGAAGGGGAGCTTGATCGGTTTTGCCCTTTATTTTGCAGAAATTTCGGTGGATGTTGCGTCAAAATGACGGCTGAAAGCCGCCGAGACCGATATCATCGGGGATGTTGAAAAATTCTTTCGGAATTTTTTAACATCCCTTTTTTCTGTAAGACCCGGAAACCGATTGACGGACCGAAGAAGAAATGGTATAATGAATCTGCAGGAAAAATCCGGAAGGACGGTGAAAGCGGATGAAGAGCGAAAAGGAAAAAAAGAAAAGCCCGGAACCAAACGGTTTGTCAAAGGAGCTTGCGCCCTCAGCCTGTCCGAAGGCATCCAAGGTGCCCGACCGAAGGCGCTGGATGCTGGCGGGAAGTCTCCGCTTTTATGAGGACAACTTTTGGGGCCGCACGCCCTTTCCCGACCGGTATCGGCTGTTGACCGACCAAGGGCGCTTCAACCGCTTCTTTCTGGAATTGAATCTGGCAGAGGGGGACGAATTTAAGGTTGCCGTGATTACCGAAGAGGGCTTCTGGGACAACGGCGCCACGGCCGGGTTCTCGGCTCTGAAAAGGGGAAAAAGCTGTTTTTCAGCCGGAGAAACCCTGGGATTTGATGCCAATCTCAGGGTTAAGAGCACCGGCTTCTACCGTCTGACTCTGCAGGTGGACGCTTCCGATCCCACTTGTTTTTCGCTTTCGGCAAGGCGTCTGGGGGAACCGGCGGAAGAGGCGTTCTCCCCGGATAAATCTGAAGGGAACCAAGGCGCCTTTTATCTTGTGGGCAGCTGCGGCAACGGAAGGTGGGCGGAGGATGCGTCGGAAGAAAACCGGGGCTACCGTCTGCACTATGAAAAGGGAAAATATATTCTGAATGTTTGCTTCAAGGAAAGCGAAACGGTCCCTTGGGCGAAGGGCCTGGTTGCCTGCAAGGTGGCGTTCGGAAAAAACGGCAGAGTGGCTCCAAACGGTTGGTTTGGCGACCGGGAGGGGAAGAATCTGCTGCTTCGGCCGGGAAATTATCGGATTTCCCTGGACCTTCAAACAGGCTTGGTGCGTGCGGAGCCGACAGAAAACGAGGAAGAAAAATAATATACAAAAGATGTGGGGTGAATGAGTTTTGAAGCGTGCCAGCGGTGTGCTCTTGCATATTTCTTCCCTTTGGGGAAGCTATTCCTGCGGTTCCTTCGGGGAGGCGGCAAGGCAGTTTGTGGATTTTTTAGAGAAGGGCGGCTTTTCCTATTGGCAGACACTGCCCTTTTGTTTGCCGGATGAGTGGGCTTCCCCCTACAGCTCCTACAGCACCTTTTCCCTGAATCCGGATTTTATAGACCTGGAGGAGCTGTATAAGGAAGGGTTGATTTCGGAGAAGGAGTTGCATGGGACTCTTCATAAAACGCCCTATTCCGTAGAGTATGACCGGCTGAAGGAGGAGCGGATGGCCCTGCTGGCAAAGGCCGCTGAGCGTTTTTCCGGAGGCAAGGAGTATGAAGATTTTTTTGTTTTGCACGGTCATACCGAGGATTTCTGTCATTTTATGGCCGGGAAGGCCGTAAACGGCCAGAAGCCCTTCTGGGAGTGGACGGAGCAGGAAGAGGATTTTTCGGTGTACCGAACCTGGAGATTCGTATGCTATACCTTTTTTCGGCAATGGAAAAAGATCAAGGACTATGCCAACGGGAAGGGAATTTCGATCATTGGGGATATTCCCATGTATGTATCCTTAGACAGCGCCGATGTGTGGAAGAATCCTGAGGATTTTCAGTTGGATGAGCGTTTTCGGCCCACAAGGGTGGCCGGCGTTCCGCCCGACTGTTTTTCCAAGGACGGACAGCTTTGGGGGAATCCGCTTTACGATTGGAAAGAGATGGAGAAGGACGGCTTTTCTTTCTGGAAGGACCGGATCTGCTTCATGTGCGAGCTGTTCGACTGTATCCGGATCGACCATTTCAGAGGGCTGGAATCCTACTATGCAGTGGATGCTAAGGCCGAAAACGCCCGGGAGGGCAAATGGGAGAAGGGTCCGGGAAGGAAGCTCTTGAAGGCTTTGAGAAGCGTATGCGGGGAGAAAGTGCTGATTGCGGAGGACCTTGGGATTGTGACGCCGGCGGTGGAAAGGCTGGTGAAGGACAGCGGCTGTCCCGGTATGCGGGTTCTGCAATTCGGCTTTGAGGGAGGTGCTGATTCGCCGCATCTGCCGCATAACTATCCCCGCAACTGTGTGGCCTACAGCGGCACCCACGACAACAATACCCTGTTGGGCTATTTGTGGGAGCTTGGCGACGATGTAAGGCGAAGGGTGTTTTCCTATTGCGGGTTTGAAAAGGAGGACTGGAATTGCCAGGAGAGCTACAGGGCGGTGTTGCATACTCTTCTGGGAAGTCCCGCCGATGTGGTGATTCTTCCTTTACAGGATCTGCTGCTCTATGGAGCAGATACCCGGATGAATGTTCCGGGGCGCAGCGGCGGAAACTGGCTGTGGCGGGTGACCAAAGAACAGGTTGAAACGGTAGATACAGAGTGGTTTCTTCGGCAGAACCGGCTTTTCGGCAGAATCTGAACGGCGAGGGCCGTGTGACCGGAAAGCGTTCTTGCTTTTTGCTTGCTTTTTACTTGACGGGAGAAAAAAGAAGTGCTATACTGTGACGGATGAAAACGAGAGGAGTTTTCCCAATGGGACAGGAACAATGTGGCGGGGACATTCTGAAAATTGAGCATTTGAGGAAGTCCTTCAAGGAAGTAAAGGCGGTAGACGATTTATCCTTCCGGGTGAAAAAAGGGGAATTGTTTGCCTTTTTAGGGGTAAACGGCGCCGGAAAATCCACCACCATTTCCATTATTTGCGGACAACTGCAAAAGGACAGCGGCAAGGTGTTTCTTGACGGAAAAGACATTGAGAACGGCATGGGAGACCTGAAACGAAAGCTGGGGGTGGTCTTCCAGAATTCGGCGTTGGATCAGCCCCTGACGGTTCTTGAGAATCTGCAAAGCCGCGCCTCACTCTACGGGATCTTCGGAAAGGACTTCCGAAACCGGCTGGAGGAATTGACGGAACTGTTGGATTTGAAGGAACTGCTCGGAAGAACGGTGGGCAAACTGTCGGGCGGACAGCGGCGGCGCATCGATATTGCAAGAGCGCTTCTGCACCGTCCTGAGCTTCTGATTCTGGACGAACCCACCACCGGGCTGGACCCTCAGACAAGAAAGCTGCTCTGGAGCGTGGTGGACACACAGCGAAAAAGAGAAAACATGACGGTGTTCCTGACCACTCACTATATGGAGGAAACGGTGGACGCCGACTATGTGGTGATTCTGGATCAAGGAAGAATTGCGGCAGAGGGAAGTCCTCTGACTCTCAAAAATACATATACCGGAGATTTTATCACGGTCTATCACCCGGATCAAGAGCGTTTTGCGGAGTTGGGCGTACCCTTTGAGCGTTTGCGGGACGGTATAAGGCTGGAAGTGAAAAACACGGCAGAGGCCACCTCCCTCATTGTGGCACACCCCGAGCTGTTTGTGGACTACGAGGTGACAAAGGGGAAAATGGACGATGTGTTCTTAACGGTCACGGGCAGAAAATTGACGGAAAACGGCGGCTGAACGGGGGAAAGGACTAAGAAAATGAAAACACTTTACAATCTGACCAAAAGAAACTGCCGGCTGTTTTTCAAGGACAAGGGACTGTTTTTCACCTCTCTGATTACTCCGGCGATCCTTTTAGTGCTGTACATTACCTTTCTGGCCAAAACCTTTAAGGACAGCTTTCTTTCCTACATGGGGGACTTTCCGATGAACGAATCGCTGATCGATGCTGTGGTCGGCGGACAACTGATTTCCTCCCTTCTGGCGGTCTCCTGTGTGACGGTTGCCTTCTGTTCCAATCTGCTGATGGTGCAGGACAAGGTCACCGGCTCCATAAAGGACCTGAGAATCACGCCGGTGCGCACATCCGCTTTGGCCGTCAGCTACTTTTGTTCCACGGCGGTCGCCACAGGGATCGTGGGAATAGTCGCCTTCGGCCTCTGTCTTCTGTATTTGGCACAGATGGGGTTCTATATGTCCCTTCTTGATGTGCTGGCGGTGCTTCTGGATGTAGTGCTTCTGACGCTTTTCGGCACGGCTCTTTCCTCGGCGGTGAATTTTCATCTGAGCACCAACGGCCAGGCTTCCGCTGTGGGCACGGTGGTCAGCGCTGGCTACGGTTTTATCTGCGGCGCCTATATGCCGGTATCTGCTTTTTCCACGGGGCTGCAGCGAGTGATTTCCTTTTTGCCCGGAACCTACGGTACCGGACTTTTGCGCAACCATTGTCTTGCCGGGGCCTTGCGAGAGATGGAAAAGGTCGGTATTCCAAAGGAAACAGTGGAGGAAATCAAAAACTCCATCGACTGCAACCTGTACTTTTTCGGAAACAAGGTGTCGCAGGGTGCCATGTATCTGATCCTTGCAGGAGCTACGCTTCTGCTTCTGGGGGTGTATATTCTGTTTTATACCATTGAAAGAAAAAAGAAAAAATAGATAAGGGGGATGTACCATGCTGAACATTCAACATCTGTCCAAGGCTTACGGTGAAAAAAAGGCGGTGGATGATCTGTCTTTGCACATTGCACCCGGGGAAATTTACGGGTTTATCGGACACAACGGGGCAGGCAAGACCACCACGCTGAAGGCGGTAGCCGGAATTCTGAATTATGACGAAGGCACCATCCTTGTGGACGGGGTGGACAATCGGAAAAATCCCCTGGACTGCAAAAGAAGAATTGCGTATATTCCCGACAATCCGGATATTTATGATTTTATGACCGGAATCAAATATCTGAACTTTGTTGCAGATATTTTCGGTGTGGGTTCGGCAGAGCGTCAGGAACGGATCCGGAAATATGCCGACCTTTTTGAGCTTACCGGCGATCTGGGGCAGGCGGTTGCTACCTATTCTCATGGAATGAAGCAAAAGCTGGCCATTATTTCCGCATTCATTCACGAGCCAAAATTGATTCTGATGGACGAACCCTTCGTGGGCTTGGACCCCAAGGCGGCGCACATTCTGAAGGGCATGATGCGGGAGCTTTGCGACAAGGGCGGAGCTATTTTCTTCTCCACGCATGTGCTGGAGGTGGCCGAAAAGCTCTGCAATAAGGTGGCCATTATCAAGGACGGAAGGCTGATCCGGCAGGGCACCATGGAGGAAGTGAAGGGCGACACCAGCCTGGAGCAGGTTTTCTTGGAACTGGAGGACTGAAAATGCTGAAGGTTCTCTTAAAAAAACAACTGACTGAAATTTTCCAGTCCTTTTTCGTCAACCGGAAAAAGGGCACTGCCCGCAGCCGGGTTTTCACCGCCGGACTGATTGTGCTCTATGTTCTTCTGATGGGCGGCGTGATCGGGGGAATGTTTACCCTGTTTGCGGTTGCGATCTGCGATTCCCTTTTTGAGGTGGGATTTGGCTGGCTGTATTTCCTGATTTTTTCGGGAGCGGCGCTGATGCTGGGGGTATTCGGAAGCGTATTCAATACCTTTTCAGGCCTTTACCAGTCCAAGGATAACGATTTTCTGCTGTCTCTTCCCATCCCGGTTCGGTATATTCTGGTGGCCCGGCTGCTGAGCGTCTATGTCTTAGGAGCGATGTTCTCCTTTTGTGTGATGCTTCCCGGAATCGTTGTCTATTTTGTCCTTCGTCCGGTAACGGTGTGGTCGGTTTTCGGCTGTGTGTTCCTCCTGTTTTTCGTTTCGGCGCTGATTCTGGTGCTCTCCTGCCTTCTGGGTTGGGTGGTGGCCAGGATCAATGCCCGTCTGAAGAACAAGAACATCCTGACGGTGGCGGCATCGCTGCTCTTCCTGGCGGCTTACTATTTTGTCTATTTCAAGGCCCAGGAGCTGATTGAAACGCTGATAGAGAATGTTCAGGTTTTGGGAGAGAAAGTGAAGGGTGCGGCCTATCCGCTGTATCTGTTGGGCAGAGCCGGAGAGGGGGATCTTCTTTCCATCGGGATTTATCTGTTGGTCGGAGCGGCGCTGGTGGCTCTGACCTATCTGGTGCTGTCCAAAAGTTTTCTCCGGTTGGCAACATCCTCTTCCGGAACGGCCAAAAAGAAATATGTGGAAAAGAAGGTGCAGGCGCAAAGTATCGAAAAGGCACTGTTAAAGAAGGAGTTTGGCCGGTTTTTAGGAAGCCCGACCTATATGCTGAATTGCGGGTTGGGGTGCCTGTTCCTGCCGATTCTATCGGTTCTGGTGCTGATAAAAGGAAGGGATCTGTTGGCCTCTTTTCTGAATGTAGGGGTGGACTTTCCTTCGGAAATCCTGTTGGTATTGGCGTGTCTGATGATCTGCTTCTTGGTTTGCATGAATGATATGACCGCTCCGTCGGTGTCTTTGGAAGGGAAGAATATATGGCTGGTGCAGAGTATGCCGATAGAGCCCAAAAAGGTTTTGCAGGCAAAACTGCTTTTACAGCTGGTGCTGACCTGCCCTTTGACCCTGCTTTGCTCGGCGGCCTTCATCGCCGTGCTTCGGCCGGGCATCGGGGGAGGCGTGTTGCTGGTGATTTTCCCGCAGGTGTTTGCGGTGCTGACCGCTTCGTTCGGACTGTTTCTCAATCTGAAACGGAACAATCTTTCCTGGAACAGCGAAATGATTCCGGTGAAGCAGGGCTTTTCAGTGGTTGTGGCTCTTTTTGGTGCAATGAGTTACCTTTGCATCCTGGGAGGAGTGTATTTCGCAGTCGGAAAATATCTGGCGCCGGAGCTGTATCTGACGCTCGGTCTTGTGCTGACGGCGGTTCTGGTGGTTTTGCTCTATCGGTGGATTTTGACAAAGGGAGCAAAAATCTTTGCTTTTCTCTGAGGGGCACCTCAAAAAAATCCCCGCACACAGGGCAACGGCGTTTTGGCCTCAAAACTTCGTTGCAAAAAGCGTCCATACAAAGCATTCCTTCGTTTTTGCGCCTCGTTCTGCGGCAAGGCTGCCCGCCGCCGAATATACTTTGAATATTCAGAGGTGCTCTGAATCGGGAATCCAACTTAAAGAAAAATGCAGTCGCCCGGAGGGTCGGTCTTTGGACAAACCCTTCGGGCGACTCTTTTCACAGCTTTTTCTCAACCGTCATATACGGAGAACAGGAAAGAAAAAAACCGGAAACCGGATGAAAGGAGGAAGTTTGAAAGATAAATCTTTCAAACGCGTTTTGTGGCTTTCGCCATCGGAGCGATGGCGATTTCGCTCCGCAAAACCAGCCCCAATTCCGCAAGAAAGGAAGCTTTCGCCAAGCGAAAGCTATGGTCATAAAAATGAAGGAACAAAAGGAACCGAAGCACGACCTGCTTGCACTTTTTGAGGAATGTCTGTCGGCCGACTATATCTCTACAGAGGAGAGCGGGAACTATGCGGTCAAGGAGGAGAACGGACGGCTGACCTTCTTTTTTGAGTGGTCAGACGGCTGTGAGGACTGGCGGAACAATCTGGATTTTCCGGCGGCGGTCTATAAGGAAACGGGGAAGCACTGGTATTGCCACCGGGGCTTTCTCAAGGTTTTTAAGGGCATATTGCCCCATATCGAGGAAAAAATCCGGCATACAGACGCCAAGGAGGTGCTGGTAGTGGGCTACAGCCATGGGGCGGCCATCGCTACCCTGGTCCATGAATATATTTTTTATAACCGCCCCGACCTGAGGGAAAACCTCTGGGGATACGGCTTTGGTTGTCCCCGGTGCTTCTGGGGCTTTCTCCCCTCAAAAGAGGTGCAGGGGCGGTGGGCCCGGTTTTTCCCGATCCGGAATATCGACGACCTGGTAACGCATTTGCCGCCGGCTGTCTTTGGGTACCGCCATGTGCATTCGGTATATACCGTGGGCAAAAGGGGAAAATACCGGAGAGTGGAGGCGCACCGACCGGAGAACTATCAAAGAGAACTGAAAAACCGGAAGGAGGTTCGGCAGGAGACTCTACAGGAAGCCCGGCAGAAAACCAGACAAGAGACACGGCAGGAACTCCGATCCACGGAAAAACCAAGGTAGCCCATTGGAAGAAACAGCTCCGGGCGGGAGTCTTGGCGGAGGCGGGGGTCAAGGACCCTTTGGATGCCCGGAGGGCTTGGACTCAACGGTTGCTTGCCCGCCTTTTTTGGTTGTTCTTCAAAAAAACGCAGACGCTTTTCGGCATCCTGCCGCCTACCAAAAAGCAGAGCCTTTTGCACCTTTCACGGTGCCGAAGGCTCTGCAGTTTTTTGGACTTTTGCTCGGGTCTTAAAATCATCCGGTCCTTCCTGCTTTTGAAAAAGCGGAGCCGGGAAAAGAAGCGCCCAAGAAGTTGGAGGAGAAAGTAAAGCGGTTATTTCACCACGATATTGACCAGTTTTCCGGGGACAACGATCTCTTTGACAATGGATTTGCCCTCCAAAAGCGGGGCGACCTTCGGATCGTTCTTGGCGGCGGCCAGCATCTCTTCTTTAGAAGCAAGTCTCTGAAGTGTGATCGTCCCCCGGAACTTTCCGCAGATCTGCAGAGCGATGTCAATGGTGTCCTCGATCGTTTTTTCTTCGTCATATTCCGGCCAGGCCGCTAAGGAGCAAAGTCCCTCAAAGCCTTCCTGCTCCCAAAGCTCCTCGCACAGATGGGGTGCAAAGGGACAGAGCAGCCGGAGAACCACCGAAAGCTCCTCCTTGGTCAGCGACCCCAGCTTTTCGATTTCGTTTTGCAGGGTCATCAATGCGGCAATGGCGGTGTTGAACTTCATTTCCTCAATATCGGAGGAAACCTTCCGGATGGTCTTGTGCAGAAGGGTGGTCAAGCCCTTGGTTTCGCCTTCGCCCTTTACTCTGGAGGGCAGGTCGGCCACCCGCTCTAAATACCGTTTGCAACCCTTCACCGAGCTGTCGCTCCAGGGGGCGGCGGCACCGTAATCCCCCATGAAGAGCACATAAGTGCGCAGGGTGTCGGCACCGTACTGCTCCACCACATCCAGAGGATCCACCACATTTCCGAGAGACTTGGACATCTTCACCCCGTTGGCCCCCAGAATCATGCCCTGGGCCGAACGCTTGGAATAGGGTTCCTTGGTGGGCACCACGCCGATGTCATAGAGGAACCGATGCCAGAAGCGGGAGTAGATCAGGTGTCGGGTTACATGCTCCATACCGCCGTTATACCAGTCCACCGGCAGCCAGTATTTCAGTTTTTCCGGGTCTGCCAGGCACTGATCGTTGAGCGGATCAATATAGCGTAAGAAATACCAAGAGGAGCCGGCCCATTGCGGCATGGTGTCGGTTTCTCTCTTGGCCTTTCCGCCGCACTTGGGGCAAGTGCAGTTCACAAAGGACTCAATCTTGGCAAGAGGGCTTTCTCCCCCTTCTCCGGGGGCAAAATTCTCCACTTCCGGCAATTTCAAGGGCAGCTCCTCGTAGGGAACGCCCACCATGCCGCACTTGGGGCAGTGAACGATGGGAATAGGCTCGCCCCAGTATCTTTGCCGGTTGAAGGCCCAGTCCTTCATTTTATACTGAACGCCCTTTTCGCCGAGGCCCTGTTCTTCCAAATAGTTCAGCATGGCGGCGATGGAATCCTTTTTGTTGGTGTATCCGTCTAAGAATCCGGAATTGACCATTTCGCCGTCACCCGTGTAGGCCTCTTTGGAAATGTCGCCGCCTTTGATGACCTCGATGATGTCAATACCGAATTTCTTGGCAAAGGCATAGTCCCGCTCGTCGTGGGCGGGCACGGCCATGATGGCGCCGGTTCCGTAGCCCATCATGACATAGTCGGAAATGTAGATGGGAATTTCCTTCCTATTCAGCGGGTTCACGGCCGAGATACCTTCAATACGCACGCCGGTCTTGTCCTTTGTCAGCTGTGTCCGCTCAAATTCGGTCTTTTTGGCGCATTCGTCCTTGTAAGCGTCCAGCGCTTCCTTGTTTGTAATTTTGTCCCGCAGAGTGTCCAACAGCGGATGCTCCGGAGCGATGACCATGAAGGTCACGCCGAAAAGAGTGTCGCAACGGGTGGTGTAGATGCGCAGGCGCTCCTCGCTGTCCTTGATTTTGAAATTCACAAAGGCACCGTAGGATCTGCCGATCCAGTTTTCCTGCTGCATCCGGATGTTGGCAGGGAAATCCACCTCATTCAGTCCCTCCAACAGCTTGTCCGCATAGGCGGTGATCCGAAGATACCACACATCCTTGGATTTCTGCACCACATCGCTGTGGCAGATGTCGCACTTTCCTCCCTGGGAATCCTCGTTGGAAAGCACCACCTTGCAGGAAGGACAGTAATTGACCAAGGTCTTATCCCGGAAAACCAGTCCGTTGTCGAACATCTTCCGGAAAATCCACTGGGTCCACTTGTAGTATTTTTCGTCGGTGGTGTCGACCGTCCGGCTCCAGTCAAAGCCGAAGCCTACCTTCTTCAACTGTTCCGTAAAGTGGGTAATGTTCCGGTCGGTAACGATCCGGGGGTGTATTCCGTTTTTTATGGCGTAGTTCTCGGTGGGAAGGCCGAAGGCATCAAACCCGATGGGAAACAGCACATTATAGCCCTGCATCCGCCGTTTTCTGGTGATGACCTCCATGCCGGAGTAGGCCTTGATGTGTCCCACATGCATTCCCGCACCGGAGGGGTAGGGAAATTCAATCAGCCCGTAGAATTTGGGCATGGAAAAGTCATCCTTGGCAGCGAAGCACTGATCCTTTTCCCAACGGTCCTGCCACTTTTTTTCAATGGTTTTATAGTCGTATTTCATAACGGCGTCCTTTCTCAGTCTTTTTTTCGGAGCTGTGCCGAAATATCCTCTTCGGTCGCCGCTTCCCAAAGCTTTTCCAAATTATAGAAGGTGCGGGTTTCTTTATTGAAAATGTGGACGATCACCGAGTGAAAGTCCAGAACGATCCAACTGGCTTCGTTGTAGCCTTCGATCGTCCGGGGAGGACGGTTGCACAGCCCCATTTTATACTCCAGTTCGCCAGCGTAGGAACGAAGCTGGGTGTTGCTGTTTCCGTTGCAGAGAACGAAATAGTCGGCAAGAATGGTCTTTTCCTCCACATGGAGCAGTTTGATCCCCTTAGCGTCCTTGTAGTCTAAGATGTCGATAATCTTATCTGCCACCTCTCTGGGGGACGCTGAAGACAGATCCGTGATTTTGATTTCTTCCATTGGTATTCCTTTCTTTTGGGAACTCCCACTCAGTATAGCACAGTTCCTTTTATTTTACAAGTGGGCACCTCTAAAAATTCCCCGCTCACCGGGCAACGGCGTCCTGGTCTCAGAGCTTCGCCGGAAAAAGACTTCATACCAAAATATCCCGGCATTTTTTCGTCCCGTTCTTCACAAAGACCGCTTGCTGACGAATATCCTTTGCATTCAGAGGCTCCCAAGCTTCTTTTCATAGAAATTCAAGGCAGAAAGGGTCAGAGGATGAATTCGGTTTCCCTTTTTACGAAGATTTTCCACCACCTCACGCAGATAAAGAAGCATACAGAATTCTAAGTGCTCCACGGGGTTTTCCTCTATGTCTTTATAAAAGAGGTCGTGCAATTTCCGGCAGGAGGGGTAGGGGCGGGTTTCCTCAATATAATCGGCCAAGCACAGAAGCATTTCACCGATAGTCATATTTTCCTTTCCGGTTGTGTGGCAGGCAATTGCCGAAACACCGGAGGGCTCCAAAGAGAAGAGCTTTTCCGCCAAGGCCGCTCCGGTATACTGGTGCAGAATTGCCGGGGAAAGAAGGTCCTCTTTTGAAAGGAAAAGGCGCAGGTCCTTTGCCAGTTCCTTTTGCTCCTCCAATGTTTTTTCGTGGGTCAGGTCGTGGAGAAGTGCGGCTTTTTGAAGAATAAAAGCTTCCCCTGCCGGAAGATCGAAAAAGGACAGCATTTTTTCCAATTCCCGCCGCACCGACTGCACATGGGCAAAACGCTTTGCTGAGAGAGCATTCCTCAGATACTCTTCTATTTTGGCAAGCTGACCTTCCTGAAAGAAAAACAGGTTCCGGCTTTTTATATAGTCGTAAACGGCCGGGCAGAGCAGGGCGGAGGGGTCCTCCCCGTTCTTCAGAAGTTCTCTGATTTCCGTGGAGGAGGCCCTGAAGGGCACAAAGTCCGAAAGGAGAATGCGGGCGCCGTACAAATCCTCCAATCGGCGTTTTTGTTCCTTAAAGGTCTGCTCCGGCAGGTCTTTTTCTCTGCGGTTCAGCACTAAGGTGCAGAGACGGAGCAGTATTTCAGGATGTTTCCAGCTTTCAAAGGAGAGAAACATATCGCTTCCCACCGCAAGAAACAACTCGGTTCCGGGAGCAGCAAAATGCTCGGCTGTCTCGAAAGAATAGCTTTTTCCGGCTTTTTTCAGTTCATAATCGGAAACGAAAATCCGTCTTGCGCCGCAATTTTCCTTTGAAAAGGTCAGTTCGGTCATGAAAAACCGCTCTTCCGGCCCGGCGTTACCCTGCAGGGTCTTGTGAGGCGGCTCCCCGGCCGGCAGAATGTACAGCTCGTCTAAAGCGCATTCGTCATAGAAGGAAAGGGCACTTTTCAGGTGTCCCTTGTGGGGAGGAGCAAAGCTTCCGCCGTAAATACCGACTCTTTTCATTTGCTTTTCCTGGAAACCGTATAGCTTCCGCCCTTAGAGGAAGGCTTTCCGGCAGATCTTGAAGAGGTTTTCTTTACCGATGGGGAGGAGCTTGGGCGGAAGGTTCTTCTCTGCGGACGGAAGGAGCTTTGGGGTGCCTCCTCCGGACCGCCTGCCGATCTTCCTCTGCGCAGTGGCTTTTTAGGGGCGGGAGTCTTCTTTTTTGCCGGCAGTTTGGTTTCTCTTTCGATTTCGCAGAAATTTAAAAGGTCGTATTTCCGGTGCTCCGGAGAGACGCGGAAGAGGACGAATTTGTTGCCGATCACCTGAACGCCCTCGGCCTCCAAGGCTTCGGCAATGCCGTCGCAGGCCTCTCTGGGCGTATACTCGCAGTTTTCAAGGCATTTGATTTTCACTAACTCCTTGGCGGTCAGGGCATCGTCAACGGCAGAAAGAAGTGTTTCGGAAATACCTCCTTTTCCGATCTGAAAGGAGGTGTCCTCCTTGGTGGCTTTTGAGCGCAAAAAGGCGCGTTGTTTACTGGTGAGCATAGTGTTTATTCCTTCAATTCTTTTTTGAGCAGTTGGGTAAAGAGCTCAAGGGCTCTTGCCCGGTGGGAAATGCGGTTTTTCTCTCCGGCAGAAAGTTCTCCGAAGGTTTTGGAAAGCGGTTCGTAGAGAAAAAGCGGATCGTAGCCGAAGCCGGCCGTTCCTTTGTAGTCGGTTAAAATTTTTCCCGCACATTCCCCTCGGACGGTGAATTCCTTCTGCTTTTCCGGAAGGACCAGAGCAATCACCGAAACGAAGCGGGCGGTGCGCTGGCTCTTGGGAACACCCTCCAAGGCCGCAAGCAGTTTCCGGTTGTTCCGTTCGTCATTACAGGGTTCCCCGGCATAGCGGGCAGAATGCACGCCCGGCGCTCCTTTGAGCGCCTCCACCTCCAAGCCCGAATCGTCTGCCATAGAGGGGTAGCCGTAGGCGGAAACCGCACGGGCTTTGATCAAAGCATTTTCTTCAAAGGTGGCACCGGTCTCTGCAATTTCTGCGGAAAAGCCGATGTCCGCTAAGGACAGAAGCTCGATCTTGTCCGAAATATCCCGGCGCAGGATCGCCCGGATCTCCTTAATTTTGTGAGGATTGTTGGAGGCTAAAACGATTTTCATGACCGCTCCTTTACGATAAGAACAAATGAGGGAATGCGTGTGCTTTTTGCCTCTGTCGGAAAGCAGTCAAAAGCCTTTCCGGCAGAGAAAAACGGGAAGTCCTGTGCGGTATTCAGAGAAAAAGGGGGTTAATTCCGGTCAAAAAGGGCTTCCACAAAGCTTTTGGCTTCAAAGGGCTGCAGATCGTCGATTTTTTCTCCGACGCCCACAAATTTCACCGGAATGTCCAGCTCTTCCTTCACCGAGAAGACAATTCCGCCTTTGGCGGTTCCGTCTAACTTTGTCAGCACCAGACCGGTGATCTGGGCGGTGTTTTTGAATTCTTTTGCCTGATTGACGGCATTCTGACCGGTGGTGGCATCGATGACCAGAAGGTTTTCTCTGGAGGCATCGGGCAATTCTCTTGCCAGGATCCGGTTGATTTTGGAAAGCTCATCCATTAGATTTTTCTTGTTGTGCAAACGCCCGGCGGTATCCACGATCAGCACATCGGCGTTGCGCTTTTTGGCGGCGGAGACGGCGTCAAAGACCACGGCGGCCGGGTCTGCGCCCTCTCCCTGTTTAATTAGATCCACGCCCACCTGATCGGCCCAAACCTGGAGCTGATCGATCGCACCGGCCCGAAAGGTGTCGGCGGCGGCTAAGATCACCTTTTTGCCTTCTGCCTTCAGTTGGGCGCTCAGTTTGGCAATGGTGGTGGTTTTTCCGACACCGTTCACGCCGATCACCAGAATCACCGACGGGGTGGTATTAAGATGCAGTCCCTCATCCTCCCCGATAGCCTTGACCAAGATTTCCTTCAGAATCTCCAGAGCTTCGTCTCCGCCCTGAATTTTCTGCTCCTTCAGCTCGTTGCGCAGCTCGGAAATGATTTTTTCGGAGGAAGCGTAGCCCACATCTGCCATGATCAGCAGTTCTTCCAGCTCCTCCAAAAGCTCTTCGTCCACCTTGCGCATATTCTTGAAGAGCTCATGAACCTGTCCGAAAACGCTGTCCTTTGTTTTTTTCAGTCCTTCCTTGATTTTAGAGAAAAATCCCATAGCCTGTCCTTTCTTACACTTTCAAGCCGGTTTTGGCTTCTACTTCGTTCAGATGCAGAGGCAAAACCTTGGAAATACCCCGCTCGCTCATGGTGACGCCGTACATGGTGTCCGCCTGTTCCATGGTGCCTCTGCGGTGGGAAATGATGATGAATTGGGTCTTGTCGCTGTAGTTCTTCGCATAGCTTGCAAAGCGGGCAACATTTACCTCATCTAAGGCCGCTTCGATTTCGTCCAGGAGGCAGAAGGGGGCCGGCGTGACCCGCAGAATTGCAAAAAAGAGTGCGATTGCCACGAAAACCTGCTCGCCTCCCGAAAGGAGAGCCAGACTCTTGATGATCTTTCCCGGAGGGGCGACGCTGATCTCAATGCCGCTTTCCAGCACATTTTCCGGATCGGTCAGGGACAGCTCCGCCGTGCCGCCGCCGAACAGCTCGGCGAACACGATGCGGAAATTGTCGTTGATCTCCGAAAACACCTGAGAAAACCGGAGCTTCATCTCCTTTTCTAAGTCGGAAATGATGCCGTTCAGTTCATTTCGGGCTGTGGTCAGGTCCTTGTATTGGCCGGAAAGGGCATCATAGCGTTCCTTGACCTCGGCATATTCCTCAATGGCGCCCACATTGACCGCACCCAGTTCTCTCAAACGGTTGCGCAACTTGTTCTGCCTGCTGATCGTTTCATTCCGGTTCTCTTCGGTGACCGGGGGATAGTTTAACTCCTTGGAAGCGCTGTAGGTCAGCTCGTATTCGTCCCAGAGCTTGGAGCTGTAGCGCTCCTGCTCGGTTTTGATGGCTTCCAGATTGCCTTCCAGTTTGGTGCATTCCTTGAGAAGAATTTCCCGGTGGCTGCTCTTTTCCTTCTGCTTCAGGCGGATTTCGGCGTTCTGCTTTTCAAAATCCTCATTTTCCCTGCGTAACCACTCGTCTTCCTCGGCCAAAGCGGCAATCTTTTCAAAAAGGGCTTTGGAAAGTGCCTCGGCTTCGGCCTTTTTGCGCACACAGTCGGCCTTTTTTTGTCCGAGGAGCGTTTTGGAGGAAGAAAGCTCCTCCGCTTCCTTTTGCAGGGCGGAAATCTGCAGGGAGATCTTCTGAAATTCTCGCTCGGAAGAGACAAAGTCCTTCTCAAAAGCGCTTTTTTGCAGGAGAAGTCCGTTCTTTTCTTCGATTTCCTTTTCTCTGCGGTCGTTCAACTCTTGTGCTTCCTTAGAAAGCCGGTCGGTTTCCGCCTGCTTCGCGGCGACGGTCGAAACCGCTTCCCGGATTCTTTCTTCCATTTCGGCCTTGCGGGAATGATAGTTCTTCATTTCCTCAGACAGGGCGTCCAGGCTCTTTGAAAGAGCCTCCTTTTGTTTCTGATCGTCCTCCAGCTTGGCTTTTTTCACCTTGAAGTCGGTGTCCTCAGAGGCATACATCACATTGAGAATTTCCAGCATCTGATTTTGCCGGTCCTTTTCCGAATGCAGTTCCTCGGCCTTTTTGTCAAGCGACTCCCGCTCTTTTTCAAGGGCGGCGCTGGTTTCCTTCAGCTTTTCCAGTTCCTTTTCAAGGCGCAGAATTTCCGCTCCTCTTGAGAGAATTCCCCCGTCCTTCTTGGTGGAACCGCCGGTGAAGGAACCGCCGGCATTGATGACCTGGCCGTCTAAAGAAACGGTTTTGAATTTGTAAGAGAAGGCTTTGGAAATCTCCGAAGCATGGTCCAGCGTGTCACAGATGACCGTTCTGCAAAGCAGATATTCCAGAACCGGACGGTAATGCTCGTCGAAGGACACCAGATTGTGGGCGATTCCTACAAAGCCGGGGAAGGAGGAGAGGCGCTGGTAGTTCACCTCCAAAGGCTGGGGGCGCATGGTGGTCAGCGGGTAGAAGGTGGCTCTGCCGGCTCCCTCCCGCTTTAACTCACCAATGGCATTCTTGGCGTCCTGTTCATTTTCGGTGACAATATTCTGCAAACCGGCACCCAAGGTGATCTCGATGGCAACGGCGTAGCGCTCCTCCACCGAAAGCAGTTTTGAAACCGGACCGCAGATGCCTTGAAGCGTTCCGTCGGCGGCCTTGTTCATCACATGGCGCACGGACCCGGCGTAGCCCTCAAAATGCTCTTCCATCCGGCGCAACAGCCGTATACGCTCGGCCACAGTGTTATACAACACCTGATTCTGGTTCAGAAGCCCGTTCTTTTCGGCTTTTCCCTCTTCTGTCCGTTCGATTTCCCGGTCGATCTGGTCGAGTTTTTCCCGGACGGAAGCAAGCTTATTCTGGTATTCTCTGAGATTTTCCTCTGCCCGCAGAAGCTCTTCGCCGCTTTTCTTCATCCGCTCGCTCCGTTGGGCAAGCTCCTCCTCTAACTCCTCCTTGCGCTGTGCTTCGCTGGTTTTGCTGCCCTCTAGGGTGGACAGCTCCAGCCGCAGGGCTTGCAGGGCGTCCTTGGAATTCTCCACTTCCTCCTCGGCTCTGTCTCTGGCGGAAGCAAGGGCCCCGATTTCGCTCCTTGTGGCTTCAATCTGTTCCTGCTTGGCCGCTAAGGATTTTTCAATGTCTCCAAGGCTCTTTTCGGTTTCTTTTTTGCTGTTCTGAAGGTCGGACAGGCGGACAAGCGCCCCTTTCCCCTCCTCGTTTTTCTTTTTTATTTCCTCATCCAGCCGAATGCTTTCTCTGCCTAAATGCTCCTCGTCCCGTTCGGCAAGCAGAAAGGCTGCATCTGCCTGATGCTTTTCCTCGGTCAGTTTTCCCGATTCCTTGTGGGCATTTTCGCTCTTTTCCTGATTTTCACGCATTCTTGCAAAGAGCCGTTCGGTCTGCTTGTCCAAACTCTGCAGGGAGTCCTCGGCCATTTCCAGCTCGTGCTTTGAAATCTCGTAGCGCTCCTGCAATTTTTCACTGCGCCGGCGAACGGAATCGATCTCATAAAGCCAAAGACTGACATCTGCCTCCTTTTTTTCGGCGTAGAGCTCCAGATATTTCCGTGCTTTTTCGGCATCCCTTTCCAAAGGTCCTACCCGTCCTTCCAGCTCGGACAGAATGTCGGTGACTCTTGAAAGGTTGTCGTCGGTTTTTTCCAACTTCCGTTCGGCCTCGGATTTTTTATAGCGGTATTTGGAGATGCCGGCCGCCTCTTCAAAAATGCCTCTCCGGTCCTCGCTTTTCTTGGAAATGATCTCGGAAATCCGACCCTGACCGATGATGGAGTAACCCGAACGCCCAAGACCGGTGTTCATAAACAGCTCGTTGATGTCCCGCAGACGCACATTCTGACCGTTGATCATGTATTCGCTGTCGCCGGAGCGATAGTATTTTCTGGTGACGGTCACCTCATCGTAGTCCACCGGGAGGGCGATCTCGCCCAAGGTGTTGTCAAAGGTCAGGGAGACCTCTGCATAGCCCATGGGACGGCGGTTGTCAGTACCCCCGAAGATCACATCTTCCATTTTGGAGCCACGGATGTTCTTGCTGGAGATTTCCCCCAGAACCCAGCGAATGGCGTCGGCAATGTTGGATTTGCCGCTGCCGTTGGGACCGATGACGACGGTCATGCCGGTATCAAAATTCAGCTTTGTCCGGTCCGGGAAGGATTTGAAGCCCTGTAATTCAAGTGATTTCAAACGCACGGTTCTCTACCTCATTGTTCATTCCGGAGAATTTTCGGTTGTCCTTTTGGGAGTGCATCCCATTCCTCAAATTTCAGCCGGCAGGAAAATATCCTTTCAAGTTCTTCTTTGTTGCACTTTTTTTGCCCGATGGCCAGGGAAAGCTCGCCCTTTGGCAGGAGGATCCTGCATAAACTCCCTTTTGCGGGAGGGTTTTCTTCAAGCATCCGGCGCAGTTTTTGAAGATACAGCCGGTTGTAGACCAATTCGCCGTAGGCCGGATGGTAGCAGCCGGCCACAGCCTGCTCCCGACAGCTTTCCTCTGCGCACAGACCCATCCGCAGGACCTTTACCCCGGCATTTTCAAAAATTTCAAAGCAGTCCGCTCCCCGCAGAACACCTTCCTCCAAGGAAAGAGGGCGGTAAAGTCCCTTTTTCCAAAGAGCTTCCAGGGGGGTGTCCTTCAGAACCACCGTAGGGTAAATGCGGGTGCAGTCCGCCCCCATGCGGCAGATTTCCCGGGCAGTCAACAGCTCCTTTTCTCTTGTGGAGGCAGGCAGACCCAGCATCATCTGGCAACCGAGAAGAAAGCATCCTCTCTGTTTGATCCGGGCGCAGGCATCCGCCGTGTCCTTTACGGAGTGCCTGCGGCCGCTGGCCTTTAAGACCTCTTCGTCCAAGCTCTGTACGCCCAATTCCACGGCGCTCACTCCATAGAAGGAGAGAATGTCCAGAATTTCTTCATCCACACAGTCCGGGCGGGTGGACAGCCGGATGCCTGAAACCCTCCCGCTCTTCAGATAGGAGGAGGCAAGAGCCAGAAAGGCAATCATTTTTTCTCTTTCAATGGCGGTGAAGGAACCGCCAAAAAAGGCAATCTCGGCTCTTCGGCCCTGAAGGGTGGACAGCGCTTCTTCAATCTGGTTTTGGGCTTTTTCCGGTGTCAGTTCGTCCTTCTCTCCTGAAATACTTTTCTGGTCGCAGAAAACGCAAAGATGGGGACAGCCCATGTGGGGGACGAATACCGGAATGTTGGCGTGACTTTTAAAATGCATTTTCGGGCTCCTAATGGCTTTCGGAAATATCGAAATACTCCAAAGCCTTTTTTGCCGCTTCCTGCTCCGCCGCCCGTTTGCTGCTGCCGATGCCGGAACCGATGAGGTTGTGATTCAACCGGGCCTCCACCTGAAAGACCTTTTTGTGATCGGGACCCGATTCTCCTACCAGAACATATTCCAGCCGCTCGCCCTTTTCCATCTGGACGATCTGCTGCAAAATGGTCTTATAGTCCCGGAATTCTCCTTTTTCAGCGGTATCCTCCACCTTTTTCTCAATGAAGGGCAGACAAAACTTTCTGGCCGCCTCCAGTCCTCCGTCCAGATATATGGCGCCGGTGATGGCTTCAAAGGCGTTTTCCAAAGTAGATTTCCGGCTTCGTCCGTCGGGGTTGTCTTCGCCCTTTCCCAAAAAGAGAGCTTCGCCCACACCCAGTTCTTTGGCGTATTCCGACAGGGCAATATCCCGAACGGCTAAGGAACGGAGCTTGGACAGATCGCCCTCGTCCTCCTTCGGATAGCGGTTGAAGATGTAATGAGCGGTAATGAGAGAGATCACGGCGTCTCCCAAAAACTCCAACCGCTCGTTGCAACGCAGAAAAACACCTCTGCTCCTCATCTCATTCTGATAGGAAGAGTGGGTCAGCGCTACTTTCAGGAGCTCTTTGTTCCGGAAGGTGTAACCCAACCGTGTTTCCAAAGCCTTTAACTTGGTCTGTTCCATTTCGGTTTTCCCTTTGTCCTTGAATTTTTGAAGGGCCTGGCTTGTCCTCTTGCTTTTCCTGTCTTAGCCGGGAGTATGTTCTTTCGGCAGGTCAGCACCCTTGATGCCCTCTTCAATTTCGGCAATGGCATTGCTTTCGGCATAGCGCAACGCCTGTCTGATGGCATTTTTGATGGCTCGGGCATCTGAATTGCCGTGGGCCTTGATGACCGGTGCCGAGATGCCGATGAGGGGCGCTCCGCCGTGCTCGGAGGCGTCAAAGCGTCCGGAAACCTGCTTCAGAATCCTGCCGGAGGCATATTTTCCTTCATCGGGCAGGGAAGAAGATGCAAGAGCTCCTTGGATGCTTTTGAAAATATAGCGGCACATTCCTTCTAAGGTCTTTAACAGAATATTGCCCGAAAACCCGTCTGCCACCAGAACATCGCAGGAACTTTGAGGCAGAGCTGTAGGCTCGATGTTGCCGACAAAATGAATGTTCTTCATGCCGGAAAGGAGCCGGTAAGCACTTTCATGTCCTTCGGTACCCTTATGCTCCTCGGTGCCGATGTTCAGCAGTCCCACTCTGGGGCGGGAAATATCCTGAACCTTCTCCATATAGACACTGCCCATCAGGGCATAGTGACAGAGAAGCGCCGGGGTGAAGGAGGTGTTGGCGCCGCTGTCCAAAAGCAGAACCGGCTTTGACATAGGCAAAAGGGTGCCGATGGCAGAGCGGCTGATTCCGGGGATCTTCTTCACAAACAGATTGGCACCCATCTGAAGCGCTCCCGTGCTTCCGGCGCTGACAAAGGCATCTCCTGCGCCCTTTTTTAAAAGCTCCAGACCGATCCGCATGGAGCAGTCGGGACGGGATCGGATGGATAGGGGCGGATCGTTCATGCCGATGGCGTCTGAAGCAGGCACGATCTTCCATCCCGAAAGGTCGATGCCGTTCTCCTTTGCCGAACGCTCAAGAAGGGAGGACTCGCCCACCAACAGGGGGGTGAATTCCAATTCGTTCACGGCAAGGGCCGTGCCTTTCAGAATTTCGGCGGGAGCAAAATCCCCGCCCATAGCGTCAATAAGAATTTTCATAGTATACTTCCTTTCTGCAACTGAGAAAACGAAGGGATCAAGGGCAGAAATTCAGAGCCGTCCGATAGGAGAAGCGCTGAAATTCAGGGCTTTTTCAAGAGGAGCTCTCCCAATCCGACAGAGTCGCAAAAGCTCTTAGCGGAAAAGGTCAGAACAGCTTCTGTTCCTTCAGACTTTCGATGTAGGCAAGGCTTCTGCGGGCATATTCCCGATTTCGTGCCTGTTTGCCGCCTTTGACCTTTTTTTCAAGTGGTTCGATGATGCCGAAATTGGCGTTCATTGGCTGAAAGTCTCCCAAAGCACCGAAGGCCACATAGCGGGCCATGGCACCTAACTCGCAGACCGGACTAAAAACCAATTCTTCCTTTCCGGAAGCCTTTCTTGCAATGTTGATTCCGGCAACCAGACCCGACCCGGCGGATTCGATGTAGCCTTCCACGCCGGTCATCTGTCCGGCAAAATAGAGCTTTTCATCGTTTCGTGCCCGGTAGGTGGGGGTGAGGAGCTTGGGAGAGTTGAGAAAGGTATTCCGGTGCATGACCCCGTAGCGTAGGAATTCGGCCTTTTCCAAGCCCGGAATCAGTCGGAAGACCCGGCGCTGTTCGGGAAAAGTCAGGTGTGTCTGGAAGCCCACCAGATTGTACATGGTTTTTTCGTTGTTCTCCTGCCGAAGCTGAAGAACGGCGTAGGCCTCCTTCCCGGTGGAGGGAAGGGGCAGGCCCACCGGCTTTAAGGGGCCGAAAAGCAGGGTTTCATATCCTCTTTTGGCCATCACTTCCACCGGCATACAGCCCTCAAAGACCGTCAGCTCTTTTTGGCTGTCCCGGTCAAAATCCTTCAGAACCGCTGTTTCGGCCGAAACAAGGGCTTCATAAAAGGTATCATATTCTTCCTTGGTCATGGGACAGTTCAGATAACTGGCTTCGCCCTTTCCGTAGCGGGAGGCGAAGAAGGCCTTTTCGGTGTCTATGCTGGAGGCATCCACTATGGGAGCGGCGGCGTCAAAAAAATGCAGTTGTTCCTCCCCGGCGAATTCCCGCAGGAATTCTGCCATAGAGGGAGAGGTCAAAGGCCCGGTGCTCACCAGATTCCATTCGCCTTCTATAGGGGCGGGGCACTCCCCCTCCACAACAGTGACCAACGGGTTATTGCGGATCTTTTCGGTGATATAGGTGGAAAATTTGGCTCTGTCCACTGCCAGAGCCGAACCGGCAGGAACCCTCGATGCCAGGGCCGCCTCCATGGTGAGACTTCCTAGGACCGACATTTCGGCCTTCAAAAGGCCAATGGCATTTTCGGGCATTTCCGAGCGCAGGGAATTGGAACAGCAGAGCTCGGCGAAAAGGTCGGTGTGGTGGGCGGGCGTTTTCTTTTGAGGCTTCATTTCGTGAAGCACCACCGGAACACCCTGCCGGGTGATCTGATAGGTGGCTTCACAGCCGGCCAAGCCTGCGCCGATCACATGAACGGTCGGAGTGCTCATTGTTTTTCCTCCGTCTGCAGGGTGTCACCGCCATGGGCTTTCGGCTCGTAGGGGGCGGTGTAGGCGCAGTCCTTGTTGTGACAGACAAGAAGATTCTTCCCTTTTTTCACAAAGAGCATTCCGCCGCACCGGGGGCATTTCTCCCTGGTCGGCAGATCCCAGGAGGAAAAACTGCATTCGGGATAGCCGCTGCAGCTGTAGAAAACAGAACGGTTTTTTCCTCTTTTGGTCACCAGCTTTTTGCCGCACAGGGGACAGTGAACCTCCAGCTCATTGACAGGCTGCTTGGTGTAGGTGCATTTGGGATAATTGGCGCAGGCGAAGAAACTGCCGTAGCGTCCCTCCCGCTGAACCATAGGGCCGCCGCACTTCTCGCAGACCATGCCCGATACGATTTCGGGCTCTTTGGGTTCCTTCAGGGTTTTTCCGTCCTTTTCCAAAGGCTTGGTGTTCCGGCATTCGGGGTAGTTGGGGCAGGCGGCAAATCTGCCGAATCGTCCGTTTTTCACCACCATGCGTGCTCCGCATTTTTCGCAGAAAATGTCGGTTTCTTCCGGAGCCAACCTGATCTTTTGCTCATCGGCTTCCTTCATGGCCTTTTCTAAGTGCTCCTCAAAGGGCTTGTAAAAGTCGGAGAGCAGGGAAACCATGTCCTTTCCCCCATTTTCAATGTCATCCAACTGTTCTTCCATGTGGGCGGTAAAGTCGTAGCCCACGATGTCCGGAAAATGTTCAAGCATCAGCCTGGTGGTGACGACACCCAGATCGGTGGGCACCAACGACTTTCCTTCGTGCTTTACATAGCCTCTTTGAATAATGGTGGTCACAATGGTGGCAAAGGTGGAGGGGCGTCCGATGCCCTTTTCCTCTAAGAATTTCACAAGAGAGCCTTCATTGAACCGGGCGGGAGGCTCGGTAAAATGCTGTTCGGCTTTGATCGCTTCACTGGGGAGCTGTTGATTTTCAATGAGAGCGGGCAGCAGACTGTCGCTCTCATCGCCGTCTCCGTCTTCATAGACCGTCAGATAGCCGTTGAAGCGCAGATGGCTTCCGGCGGCTTTGAAGCGGTAGCCGGAGCAGTCCAGATCCGCTTGCACGGTGTCGAATTTGGCAGAGGCCATCTGGCTTGCCACGAACCGTGCCCAGATCAGCTTGTAGAGTTTATACTGATCGGCGGAGAGAACGCTTTTGACGGCATCGGGATGCAGAGAGGGATTGACCGGACGGATGGCCTCATGCGCATCCTGAGCGCCCGATTTGGTTTTGTATATTCTGCGGCTGTCGGGGAGGTACTCCTTCCCCATGCTCTCGGTGATATAGGAAACGGTGGCGGCGTATGCCTCGTCCGAAACACGGACCGAATCGGTACGCATATAGGTAATCAGACCGCTGACTCCGCCATTGTGGCTGCCCAGATTCACGCCTTCATACAGCTCTTGGGCAACCTTCATGGTTTTGGCAGAGGAGAAGCTCAGCTTGCGGTTAGCGTCCTGTTGCAGGGTGGAGGTGGTGAAGGGAGGGGCAGGATGGCGCAGTTTTACGGCCTTTTTCACAGAAACCACCCGGAAAAGCCGGCCGTTTACGGCAGAGGTTACCTTATCGGCTTCCTCTTTGCAGTTCAGCTCGGTTTTTTTGCCGTCTATGCCGAAGAAACGGGCAGAAAAGACCTTTCCTTCGTTGCTTTTCAAAAGAGCGGTGACGGTCCAGTATTCCTTGGGGACAAATTTGTTGATTTCTTCTTCCCGTTCCACAATGATTCTGGTGGCAACCGACTGAACCCGTCCTGCCGAAATTCCGCTGCGGACCGTTTTCCAAAGGTAAGGCGAGAGCTTAT
The DNA here is from genome assembly GCA_003522145.1 of Clostridiales bacterium. GTDB lineage: Bacteria > Bacillota > Clostridia > Oscillospirales > CAG-272 > UBA11512. The sequence goes on from DPGD01000042.1 coordinate 94,184, forward strand.
ATCCGACGATACGGTCCAAAACCCGGCGGGCGACCTGGGAATTGACCAGATTCATATCGATCTGGCGGGGAGCTTTGATGGCGGCTTTTACCGCACCTTTGGTCACCTCGTTGAAGGTGATCCGTTTGGCCTTTTGGGGATCCAGCTTCAGAGCGGTACACAGGTGCCAGGCAATGGCTTCGCCTTCCCGGTCCGGGTCGGTAGCCAGATAGACCGTGGTTGCCTTTTTGGCCTCCTTCTGGAGCTCCTTGATCAGTTCTCCTTTTCCCCGTATATTGATGAAATGGGGCTCAAAATTGTGTTCGGTGTCCACTGCAAGGGAGGATTTGGGCAGATCCCGTACATGTCCTACCGATGCCATCACTTTGTATCCGGAGCCCAGGTAGCTTTTCAGACTGGTAGCTTTTGTGGGAGATTCGATGATTACCAGATTTGCCATAAATATTCCTTTCGGTTTCCAGAAGCGGAAGAGAAAAAACGATGTCCGCTTTTGTACTGAATAAGATTTTTGCTTGTTTAAAGAGTTTTATTTCAGGATAAATCTGCCGCCGGGAAGGGCGGTGACATATCCCTTGATTTCAAGAATAGTCAGTGCCGTCATGACTTCCGCCACATTCATACCCGAACGGACGGTGATCTGGTCGGCAGAGAGAGGCGTTTTCTCTTCCAGAAGCGTTTTATAGACCATCTTGCGGGAATCGTTCAGACCGTCCGGAATTTCGGAGCGCAGGTCCGGGATTTCCGGTTCCGGCAAAGGCGTATCGGGCTTTAAGCGGGCAGGGCTTTCGGATTTGGTTTCCCCAGGCAAAGACTCTGCCGGCGCACTCTGCGGGTCTGTCATTCCATCGGTTCTTTTTCTGTTTTTTACAGGAGTCAGGATCACTTCCGGTTTATAAACCGGGATGCGCTCAATAAAAACTTTATCCGGATAGAGAATGCTGTAGTCGGAAAGCAGATCGGCGGCACAGGTCACGGGCGTGGCTCCTTCCCGCAAGAGGGCATTGGTGCCCTCGCTGTTCTGCTCGCCCACCATGCCGGGCAGGGCAAACAAATCTCTGCCCTGACTGAGTGCGCACCGGGCAGTAATCAGCGCTCCGCTGGATCTGGAGCCTTCCACCACCAGCGTTCCCTGGGAAAGACCGCTGATGATTCGATTGCGGATGGGGAAGGTGGACCGGCTCGGTCGGGTTCCGGGCTTGAATTCGCTTAAGACCAGACCCTTTCGCTCCAACTCCAGCATCAATTCAAAATTCTGTTTGGGATAGGTCACATCCACGCCGCAGCCCAGCACCGCAACGGTGTCTCCGGAGGCATCGAGAACCCCGCGGTGGCAAATGGCGTCAATGCCCAAAGCCATGCCCGAAACCACCACGGCTCCGGCAGAACACAGATCATAGGCAATGGTGTAGGCACTGCGCTTGCCGTAGGAAGACATATTCCGGGTGCCGACCATGGCCACCATCAGATTGTCGTTTAAGTCGATGTTCCGTCCTTTGCAGTAAAGAAGCACCGGCCGACGGCCGATCCGCCGCAGACGCCCGGGAAACGCGGGATCATCGTAGGCTAAAAGGCGGATGCCCCGTTCTTTGCAATAGTAATAAATATGCTTGGCTTCCTCAGAGCTTTTCAAAAGCAAGCGGGCTTTTACATCTTCGCTCAGATCCAACCGGTCGTAATCGGCTTTGCCCGCTTCGTAGATTTTCTGCGCATCTTCGTCGAAATATTCCAGAAGTAGGTCGGAAGCCCGGCTTCCGGGGGAAATACAGAGGCTCAGCCAGATCCAGTAGAGCACATGGCAGCGGGACATAGGCAGACCGTCCTTTCTTGAAAGACTTAAAAAGAAAAATGAGAAAACTCTCTGATTTGAGGCAGGGATTGAAATCCGGGGGTGCTTTTCAAAGATACTGTTTTACATTCTGTGCAAGCTGTTCACGGAATGAACCGACTGTACAGCAAAATGGCTGCGGCGATGGAAACATTCAGGGATTCTGCCCGGTCGGTCATCGGAATAAACACCTTTCCGGAGCAGGCCGCAAGAAGCTCTTCCGGCAGTCCGTGCCCCTCGTTGCCCAAAAGAAAACAGGCGTGCGGGGAAAAAGGCAGAGCTTGCAGGGTCACGGCCTCCCGGTCCAAGGCGCTTCCATAGACGGAAAAACCGTTTTTTCGCAGGGCGTTCACCGTGCTTCCCGTGTCTTTTACCACCCATAGGGGACAATCGAAAATCGTGCCCATGGACGCCCGGATGGTTTTGGAAGAATAAATATCGGCACAGTCCTCCGAGAGGATCAGCCCATCACAGCCGAAGGCAACGGCAGAGCGTATCACCGTGCCCAGATTGCCCGGATCCCTTAAGGATACGGCAAAAAGCAGAGTGGTTTTTCCGGAAGTTTCCGGGAGCTTATTATATATTGTAGTGAATTTATGGTATTTGTCAATAGTTTTTCCTACGCAAAATAAACCTTCCGGAGCTTTTTCTTCGGAAATTTTTTCGTAAACCGAGGAGGAAACGCTGTAAATTTTGCAGTCCGCGGGGAGCTTTTGAAGTTCCTGCTCCTCCGGCAGGGCATCCTCCCGCGCAAAGAGGGCAACCAGAGGGACCTGCCGTTCCAAAGCCTCCTGAAAGAGCTTTTTGCCTTCAAAAAAGAAGAATCCCTTTTTCTTGCGCACCTTTCGTTCCCGCAGGGATACCGCTTCCAGAATCTTCGGATTCTGCCGACTGGTAATGTATTCCATCAGGTAGGTTCTCCTTCATAAAAGAGTGATTCGATACAAAAACCCCGATACGCAGGCGTGCGTATCGAGGCTTGTCGTCAATTAAAGAGCTGCTTTGGCGGTAGCCACCAAAGAAGCAAATGCGGCCTTGTCCGAAACGGCGATCTCGGAAAGCATCTTCCGGTTCATTTCCACGCCGGCCTTCTTCAGACCGTACATGAACTGCGAATAGTTGATGCCGTTCACCTTTGCTTCTGCGGAAATACGGGTGATCCAGAGCGCACGGAAGTCTCTCTTTTTCATCTTTCTGCCGGCAAAGGCGTAATTTCCGCTCTTCATCAGAGCTTCTTTCGCCATCTTGAAGTGCTTGGATTTAGAACCCCAATAGCCCTTGGCTGCCTTTAATACCCGATTTCTTCTTTTGCGCGTCATCATTGCGCCCTTAACTCTTGCCATTTTTCATTTCCTCCCTTACACTTCAAAATCAATCAGAACTTCTGAATCAGCGTCTTGATGGCAGGAGCCATGGACTCGCTGAGGTATGCACCCGAACGCAGGGTTCTCTTCCGCTTTGCGGTTTTGATGCCCAGCTTGTGACGATGCTGAGGGTGGTTCATTTTGACTTTTCCGTTCTTCGTCAGAGAAAATCTCTTGGCGGACGCCTTATGTGTCTTGATCTTTTGCATAATGGTATACCCCTTTCGATCTATAAACTATAGTAGAATGAACTTATTTTCTTACCGGAACGATGAACATAGCCAGATTCCGTCCTTCCAAAACCGGCTTCTTGTCCATGGAACCAAGCTCCGAAACGGCGGCGGCAAAACGCTCCAACAGCTCTGCGCCGATCTCCTGGTGGGCCATCTGACGCCCCTTGAACCGAACTACCACCCGGACTTTATTGCCGTCGGTGAGAAAACGCTTGGCGTGATTGACCTTGGTGTTAAAGTCGTTGGTGTCGATCTTGCAGGAAAGCTGAACCTCCTTGATGTCCACCTTTTGTTGCTTTTTCTTGTTTTCCTTATCTTTCTTGTCCCGTTCAAAACGGAACTTCCCGTAGTCCATGATCCTGCATACCGCAGGCTCGGACTGGGCGGCAATCAAAACCAGATCCAAATCCTTGTCATATGCCATATCCAATGCCTGAGAGAGGGGCACAATGCCGATTTGTTCGTTATCTGCGCCAATCAAACGGACATTGCTGTGGGGAGCGATCCCGCCGATTTTCGAGATCTCTTCATTGATGCACATATCTTTGGAAGACTTGGGTTTTATTGGAGCTCACCTCGTTTCAAAAAATAAAAAATGCGCAGACAGATTCTCCCCCTACGCGACAAAAGGACCCCAAAGCCCTTGGTTTATCGAACCCGTCGCACAGAGGTGGACAGGTGAGAGCGGAGACTCTGCTTCTTTTTCGTTGGCATTCTACCACAGGTTTCCGCATTTGTCAAGAGCTTTTTTGAAAAAACAAAATTTAGATTTTTTGTTTTGTTTTCAAAATCTTGACAGATTTGAGACAAATATGTTATATTGAAAAGGAACGGTGAAATTCCCGTCGCAGATTTCGGCAGATTGTCCATGCCGGTGAAGAAAGATCAGGTGCAAGCGGATGAAAACGACTGAAAACAGAAAAGAACGGAAAATGAGTCCGAAGAAAAGATGGTTGCTGTTGCTGACAATCTGTTGCGGAATACTGGTGCTTTCGGTAACGGTGGGACTGGCGCTGGGCGGAAGTATCCGGAAAAGCGGAAGTCTGCCCGGGGATGTGAACGAAGACGGGAAGGTCGACATCGGGGATGTGGCCGATATATTGAACCATTTGTCCGTGAAAGAAACGGAGGCACCGAAAAAGCTCTCCACAGTATAC
>DPGD01000021.1:0-43991 GCA_003522145.1 Clostridiales bacterium
TCTCCTTTTCAATGTTTTTCATTATTGTTTGATTTTCCCGCTTTTTACCGATATGCCGTTCCGAGATGAATCTCGTTCAGACGCTCCCGAAAGGGTTTATAGTACATTCTGGAGACATAAACCTTTTTGACGCTTCCGGCAAAAAAGACCTCACAAATTCCGGTCAGTTCTCTATGAAGGGAGGAGACCTTGTTCAGGTTCAGAATACAGGATTTGGATCCTCGGAAAAAGCAGGGGGGAAGGGAAGAGGTCAACTCCGACAGGGTCTTGTCGGTGTAAAACATCCCATCGCCGGTATGGGCCGCCGTGCGGCCATCCTGCGCTTCAAAAAAGAGGATGTTTTTCAGAGGAATGAAATACTCCCTCTCGGCAAGAGTCAGAAGGATCTCTTCCGACACCGGGGATTTTCCTTCCAGTAAGCGAACCAGTTGCTGAATTTCCGGCGTCAGGCTGTTACAGCGGATGATGACCTCGGTTTGGGCAGTTTCATCGGTTTCGATCCGGATTTTTGGCTGCACATTTTTCCCTCCTTTCATTTTTCGTCCCCAGTATACAAAAATCGGGAGTGCTTGTCAACAGTTTTGGGGTAAGAAGGCGAAATTTGCACCCAAGTGGTCGTATTTTGCCTATAAAGGTCTGTAAATTGCTTGAATACGGACGAAGGGAGAACACGGATATGCTATAATTGCCAAAATCGGGTCTTCAAAAAGGCCGATTCCTGTGTCTTTGAAGAGGACAGAAAATTGTCAAAAAATGAAAAAAGGATGGGAAAGACCCATCCTTTTATCATGGAGCTGGTGAACGGATTTGAACCATCGACCTGCTGATTACGAATCAGCTGCACTACCGGCTGTGCTACACCAGCACGAAATTCCGCTTGCTTTTAAAAAACAAGTGTGTTATAATGACAAGCGTGATTGTATCACAAGAAAACCTGTTTGTCAAGAGATTTTTTATTTTTTTCCGGTAAGGAGATTTTGGGTGGACGAAATACGGCTGACGGACCGGGCGTTTTTAAGAGAGACCATGCAGCGCTTCGGTATTGTGACGAAAAAGAAATACGGGCAGAATTTTCTCATAAACGAAGCGATTCCCCGGCGCATCGCCCTGGAAGGGTGTCCGAATCCTTGCGACGGGGTGCTTGAAATCGGGCCGGGTATGGGTACTCTGACCTATGAACTGTGCAAAAGGGCAAAAAAGGTGGTGGCTCTGGAAATTGATAAGACCCTTCTGCCGGTGCTGGAGTATACATTGGGGGCGTTTTCCAATGTGAAGGTGCTGTTGCAGGATGCTTTGCAAACCGATTTAGCCGCACTGTGCAAGGAAGAATTCTCCGATTGCGACGGGATTCGGGTCTGTGCGAATCTGCCTTATTACATCACCACGCCGGTTCTGATGTATCTGCTGGAAAGCGGGGTTCCCTTCAAAAGTGTGACCGTGATGGTCCAGAAGGAGGTGGCCGACCGGTTTACGGCCAAGGCGGGAAGTAGTGACTACGGTGCGATCACGGCGGCGGTGGGGTATTTCGGCCGGGCAGAGAAGCTCTTCATCGTTTCCCCCGGCTCCTTTCTCCCGGCGCCCAGCGTGGAAAGCTGTGTGATCCGGATCGATATTCACCGGGAGAATCCTTATGCGGAGTGCGACAGAGCCCTGCTGATGTCTTTAATCAAGGCGGCATTCGGGCAGCGCCGGAAGACCTTGAATAACACCTTGAAGGGAATTCTGCAGGAAGAAGAACGGGAATGGCTGCCCGGCCTGCTTGCCGAAATGGGCTTTCCTCCGGATGTGCGGGGGGAGCGGCTGGATATTTCCGACTATGCCGTTCTCTGCAGAGCGCTGCAGAAAAAAAGGGCAGAGCAGGGTTCGCCACAGGGCATTGTGTAAAAAAATTGTGAAAGAGAAAATTTCTCTTGCAAAATGGAGAAAAATGGTGTACAATACTTTCCGATAGGATCAAAAATTCTTGAAGGAATTCTAATCCGGAAAAAGAAAAATATGAAGAGAGAGGTATTTCGACATGTCAAAGTCCTTGACTACCAATAAGTATGTCAATTCCTGGATTGACGAAATCGCATCGATGACCAAGCCCAAGGATATCGTTTGGATCGACGGTTCCGAGGAGCAGGCCAATGCATTGAGAGAAGAAGCCTGCAGAAACGGCGAGCTGGTGAAGCTGAACGAAGAAAAGCTTCCCAACTGCTATCTGCGCAGAACCCAGACCAACGATGTGGCCCGGGTTGAGGGCAGAACCTTCATCTGCACCCCCACCAAGGAAGAAGCAGGAAACATCAACAACTGGGTTGCTCCCGAAGAAATGTATGCAACCCTGAAGAAGCTCTACACCGGCTCCATGGAAGGAAAGACCATGTATGTGATTCCCTATTCCATGGGCGTGGTCGGTTCTGATTTTGCCAAGATCGGCATCGAATTGACCGACTCGATCTATGTAGTGCTGAACATGCTCATCATGACCAGAGTGGGCAAGAATGTGATCGATGCGCTGGGCGATTCCAAGGATTTTGTCAAGGGCTTGCACGCCGTTGCCGATTGCGATCCCGACAACAGATATATCACCCACTTCCCCCAGGACAACACCATTATGTCCATCAACTCGGAGTACGGCGGAAATGTGCTGCTGGGCAAGAAGTGCTTCGCATTGCGGATTGCTTCCTATCTGGGACGCAAGGAAGGCTGGATGGCCGAGCACATGCTGATTCTGGGTCTGGAGTACCCCAACGGCGAGATCAAGTATGTCACCGCCGCATTCCCCTCTGCCTGCGGCAAGACCAATCTTGCCATGCTGATTCCGCCTGAAGTATTCAGAAAACAGGGCTACAAGGTCTGGACCGTGGGCGACGATATTGCCTGGTTGCGTGTGAACAAAGAGGACGGAAGGCTCTACGCAGTGAACCCGGAGAACGGTTTCTTCGGCGTGGCTCCCGGCACCAACGAGAAGTCCAACCCGAACGCTCTGCATACCTGCCTGCGGGATACCATCTTCACCAATGTTTGCTACAACGCCAAGGAGAACACCATTTGGTGGGAAGGACTGGACAATAATCCGCCCACTCCCGAAGACGGAGCAATCAACTGGAAGGGTGAGCCCTGGGACTACAGAAAGTACGATAAGGCCGACAAGATCAACACCTCCGGTGCTCATCCCAACTCCCGGTTCACGGCTTCTGCCAAGAACTGCCCCTGCCTGTCTGCGGAGTTTGACTCCCTGAAGGGCGTGCCTGTGACCGCCATCATCTTTGGCGGAAGAAGAGCCAAGACCGCTCCGCTGGTGTACCAGTCCTTCAACTGGCAGCACGGTGCATTCGTCGGCTCCATCATGGCCTCCGAGACGACGGCCGCAGCCGCAGGTGCCATCGGCGTTGTGCGCCGTGACCCCATGGCGATGAGACCCTTCGTCGGCTACAATATGGGTGACTACTGGCAGCACTGGCTCGATATGGGCAAGGTGATTCCCAATGCGCCCAAGATCTTCCATGTGAACTGGTTCCGTACCGACGACCAGGGCAACTTCATCTGGCCGGGCTTCGGCGACAACATGAGAGTCCTTCTCTGGATTCTTGCCCGTTGCGAGGATAAGGTGGACGCTGTGGAAACGCCCATCGGTTATGTTCCCAAGCCCGAAGACATCAACATTGAGGGTCTGAAGGATGTGACGATCGACACGATCAAGGATCTGCTGACCATCGACAAGGCTTCCTGGCAGGAGGATATCCTGAACATTCTTGCCTTCTATAATCAGGTGGGCAGCCATGTTCCGAAGGAAATGTATGAAGAACTGGCGGCTCTTGCTGCAAGATTGGCAAAATAAAATCCGGTATAGAAAATCCCGCAAACCGATTTTTCGGTCTGCGGGATTTTTGTGCAACGGAAGGAAAAGGACGGTTCCGTATTCCTTTTGTCGGGCATCTCAAGTGGGTCACTGTAAAAAGTTGCAATCTTTTTCCCAATTTTTTCTTGATTTTTTCCCCGGAAGAATTGACAAAAAGAGAGAGTATATGATACAATACATTGGATATATTTGGTGAATTCCCACAGGCGCTTCCATTGCTTTTCCGAAAGCAGAAGGGCATACGCCGGACAATAGAAAGAGGTGTAAGCATGAAGTGCGGAAAAATTCTGATGATTGTAAATCCCCGGGCGGGGAAGATGACCTTTCACAACAGTTTCTATGCCGTGATCAAGACCCTTTCCTTGGCCGGTTATGAGGTTTCGGTACATTTTACAAGTTGTCCGGGAGACGCTACCGACACGGTGCTCCTTAACGCAAAGAATTACGATATGATTCTTGCCTGCGGAGGAGACGGCACTCTGAATGAGGTGCTTACCGGAGTGATGCGTGCGGAAAGGCCTTTGCGCTTGGGGTATATCCCCTGCGGCTCCACCAATGATTTTGCGGCAACTCTGGGCATCCCCCAAAAGCCCCAGGAGGCTGTGGGGCAGATTCTGCAAGAGCAGTTCATACAAATGGACCTGGGGAGCTTTAACGAGCGCTTTTTCACCTATACTGCCTCCTTCGGAGCCTTTACGGCCACTTCCTACGAAACCTCCCAGAATCTGAAGAATGCCCTTGGGCATTTGGCCTATGTGCTGAACGGCGCCAAACAGCTGGTGAATATGAAGCGTATTCCCATGCGCATTGAGGCGAAGGAGCACACCGAAGAGGGAGTATACCTTTATGGGGGTGTTACCAATACCACAACGATCGGCGGGGTCTACTCACTTCCGGAAGAGGAAGTGGAGTTGAACGACGGCAAATTTGAGGTGATGATGGTCCGTTATCCCAAAACCGTGCCGGAATACACCTCCACTGTGCTGAATCTTGCCGTGCGGAACTACAACGATCCGAATATTCTGTTCTTTCATACCGATCATGTGGTTTTTGAAAGCACGGAGGCGGTGCCGTTTACCTTGGACGGTGAATTCGGCGGGGATCAGACCAGATGCGAGATTCACTGTCTGCACAATGCCTATACGATTAACGGCACCCGGGAAAGATAAGGACCTTGCAAAAAAAGGAAGAGAGGAGTGCTCCTATGGAATATCTGGATATTTATGATGAAAATGCCTGCAAAACCGGGAAAACCATTATAAGAGGAACACCGGTCAGGCAGGGTGAGTACTCCATGGCCGTTCATTTGTATATCTACAATGCCAAGGGCGAGTTTCTGATTCAGAAGCGTTCCAAAAATAAAAAATCCTTGCCCGGTATCTGGAGCGTGACCTGCGGCGCCGTTGTTGCCGGAGAAAACAGCTTGCAGGCGGGGATAAGAGAAGCCGAAGAGGAACTCGGACTGCGGTTGGTTCCCGAACAGCTTCAGATGGTGAGCCGAATCAAAAGACGCCGGAGCTTTATTGACATCTATTTTGTGGAAGAAGACTTTTCGATCGACCGGTGTGTGTTGCAGGAGGAGGAAGTGGAGGATGTGCGTCTCTGCGGCGGCCGGGAATTGCTGGCGATTATCGGTTCCTCCGAACGGGTCAACAGCAGTTATACGGCGGCGGTGGAGCGGGCAATGAAAAAAAGAGGACTTTTATAAACAAATGATCGCATTGACTTGTGAATATTTAGGCTTTTCGGTGGGAGCAAAGACGATTCTCAAGGGTGTTTCCTTTTCTTTGAACGAGGGAGACAAGATGGGAATTGTGGGCGTGAACGGCGCCGGAAAGTCTACACTTTTAAGAATGATTGCCGGAACCTGCGAGCCGAGCGAGGGGGCGGTGTATTTACGCAAATCCGCCACACTGGAAATGTTGAACCAGAACGATATGGTGGAGGAGGAAAAAACGCCTTATGAAGTGCTTCTCTCCTCCTGCACGGAGCTTGGTGACGCAGAGAAAAGACTGGAGGAGCTTTCTTCCCGCATGGTGACGGGAGACGAGGAGGCTTCTTTATGCTATCACAGCCTTCACGAGCGCTTTCTGGAGCTGGGCGGCTATGAGTATAAGGGGCGGATCAAGGGAATTCTCAGATCCTTGGGCTTTTCGGAAGAGCAGATGAATACGCCCAGCGGCATTTTGTCCGGGGGGCAAAAAACAAGGCTGGCTCTGGCGAGAATTTTGTACAAATCCCCGGACATACTGATTTTGGACGAGCCCACCAACCATTTGGACACGGCAACCCTCGGGTGGCTGGAGGACTATTTGCGGAATTACCGCAAAACCGTCCTGGTGGTGTCTCACGACCGGTATTTCCTGGACCGGGTCGTGCAGAAGGTGTTGGATATTGAGTGGGGAAGCGCCAAGCTGTATACAGGCAATTACTCTTCCTTCAAGGAGCAGAAGGCCAAGAACCGGGAAGTGCAGGAACATCACTTCCGCAATCAGCAGAAGGAGATTGAACGGATCGAAGCCTATATTGCCCTGCAAAAAAGGTGGAATCGGGAGCGGAATATCATCGCCGCCGAAAGCCGTCAGAAAATGCTGGACCGGATGGAGCGCATCGAGCGTCCGAATGAGGACCCGCGGAATATTCGTTTGACCTTCCGGGCGGGCATTGAAAGCGGAAACGATGTGCTGAAGGCGCGGGGGCTCTCCAAGTCCTTTTCCGCAAAGAATCTTTTCACAGACCTTTCCTTTGATGTGAAAAAGGGCGACAGGCTCTTGATTATCGGGCATAACGGTTGCGGCAAATCCACCTTGATGAAGGTGCTTGCGGGCCGGCTGTCCCCCGATTCGGGTTCCTGCGACTATGGGTATAATCTGACGGTAGGATATTACGATCAGGAAAACCAGAACCTGAATCCTTCAAACACCGTTCTGGATGAGCTTTGGAATTTAAGCCCGACCATGATCCAGCAGAAGGTTCGTTCCGCCTTGGCGCTCTTCAATTTTACAGGGGAGGATGTGCAAAAGACGGTGTCGGTGCTTTCCGGCGGTGAGCGGGCAAGGCTGACCTTTGCCAAGCTTATGCTGAAGGAGAACAATCTGCTTCTGCTGGACGAGCCTACGAATCACCTGGACATTGCCTCCAAGGAGGTTTTGGAGGAGGCCCTTGCCGATTACGACGGAACGGTGCTCTGCGTTTCCCACGACCGGTATTTCATTTCAAGGCTTGCGAATCACATTCTGGATTTTGACGGAGCAGGCGGTGTTCCTGCCTTTTTTGAGGGGACCTACGAAGAGTATCTCCGGTACAAAAAGCGGCAGGAGGAGAATGCTTCTGAAAAGACAGAAGGGGCAGAAGAAGAATTTTCCGACCGGAAAAAACAGTATTTGGAGAACAAAAAGAATCAGTCGGAGCTTCGGAAGCTGAGAACGCGCTTGGAAAGGGCAAAAGCGGAGGCAGAAGCCGCCGAAAAGAAGCTGGAGGAGTTTTCCCTTGAAGAGGAAGGCTGTTGCAGTGACTATGTAAGGCTGTCAGAGATCGGAGCTTTGCGGGAAAAGACCGAGAACGCCCTTTTGGAGCTTTACGGCGAAATAGAGGACCTTGAAAACAAGCTGAAATAAAAGGGGGTACGGAACCAAAAGCGGTCTGTGCCCCTTTTGGGTTCATTTAAGGTTTTGAGGATATACTGAAACAGACAAGGGGGGAAATTTTATGCGGTTACTCTTAGCGGAGGATGAAGAAGCATTGTCAAAGGCCTTGGTGACGATCCTCAAGCACAACAATTACGCAGTAGATGCAGTATTCGACGGGCAGCAGGCTTTGGATTATCTGGAATGCGGCATTTATGACGGACTGATTCTCGATTTGATGATGCCGAAGGTTGACGGCATCACGGTGCTGAAGACTATACGCCGGAAGGGAAACAAGATACCCGTTCTGATCCTCACTGCCAAAAGCGAGGTGGATGACAAGGTGTTCGGTTTGGACTGCGGAGCAGACGATTATCTGACCAAGCCCTTTGTGACCAAGGAACTTCTGGCAAGAATCCGGGCCATGACCCGAAGACAGAGCGATCTACAGGATAACGCATTGGTCTACGGGGACTTAAGGCTGGACCGGACTTCCTTTGAACTGATTTCCCAGAAGGGAAAGCTGTTGCTGACGGCCAAGGAATTTCAGATTATGGAGATGTTCATGATGAATCCCAAATGCATTTTGTCCGCAGAACAGTTGATGGATCGGGTCTGGGGACTGGAGAGCGAAACCGAAATCAGCGTGGTGTGGACCTATATTTCCTATCTGCGCAAAAAGCTCAAAACCTTGGATTCGTCTGTAACAATCAGAGCGGTGCGCAATGTTGGCTATACGCTGGAGGTTCCCGATGCTTAAAAAACTTCGATTGAAATTTGTGGGTTCAGCCATGGGAGCCATCGCTCTGGTGCTTTTGGCCATTGTGGGCGGGATCAACCTGCGCAATTACATTCAAATCACGGAAAATGCCGACCGCACCCTGCAGATCATTGCCGACAACGGCGGAAGATTCCCCTATCGTTTTCCGATCAGCGAAAGGCCTTTGGAAGAGGAAGCAAAAATTCAGAAGAGCGACAAAGCAAGCGGGAGCAGCGGGGAAAGCGGAGAGGGAACCGAAAACGCAGTGGATAAGGATGACCGGAAGGGACATCTGATGCCCAGCGGAATGTCTCCGGAAACGCCCTATGAGACCCGGTTTTTTACGGTGGTTCTAAGCGAAAAGGGAGAAATTCTCAGCACCGATCTGGACCGAATCGCCGCAGTGGATGCTGAAACCGCCGAAAGCTACGCCAAGGAGCTTTTTGAAAGCGGAAAAACGGGAGGCTTCAAAGGAAATTACAGGTACAGGACGGTGCTTTTCGAGGAAGGACGGATGTGTATTTTCTTGGATTGCACCAAGAGCTTAGGGACCTTCCGGGATTTCCTTGGAACCAGTCTGCTTTTCAGTCTGATCGGACTGGCGGCTGTGTTTTTGCTGGTGGCTCTCTTTTCGGGGATGGTGATGAAGCCCTTTGCCGAGGTCTACACCAAGCAAAAGCGATTCATCACCGATGCCAACCACGAGCTGAAAACTCCTTTGACGGTGATTGCCGCAGACTGTGAAATCTTAGAGTACAACCTGGGGGAGAATGAGTGGACGGAGGCAATCAAGGAGCAGGTGGCACATCTGACGGAATTGACCAACCATCTGGTATTTCTTTCCCGCATGGACGAAGAAAACCGGAAAACCGTTTTTTCGGATTTTTCGCTTTCGGAGGTTGCAACGGAGGTGGCCAACACCTTCGCTCCGGTGGCGGCGGCCCAGAACAAAAAATTTACTTTTGAGACGGCGCCGAATCTGTCTTTATGTGGCGATGTGGCGATGATCAAGGAACTGTTCTCTCTTATTTTGGACAATGCCGTAAAGTATTCCGACAGAGAGGGCAATATTGAATGGAAGTTCTCGGGATACGGAAAAGGGGTGAAGATTGTCTTATCCAACACGACAGACGGAGTTCCGGAAGGGGAACTGTCCCGGCTCTTCGAGCGGTTTTACCGGTTGGATTCCTCCAGAAGCCGTCAAACCGGAGGACATGGCGTGGGGCTGTCTATGGCCAAGTCCATTGTTGAGGCCCACAAGGGAAGAATCACTGCCAAATCACCGGACGGCAAGCTCATTGTCTTTACGATCATTTTTTAGGATACCTCGAAATCTCTGAATATTGAAAGCGTATCCGGCGGCTATAGGGTGGCTTTGTCTATGCGGAAATTTTATAAGGCGCCAAAATTCAAAGAGCGGTTTCGTTTTGGAAATCGCTTTTTGAATTTTTCCGGAGTTCTCTGTTTTATAGTTCGTTTAAACTTTCCCTGTTAAAATGAGTACAAAGAAAGGAGCGTAGGGAAGATGAAACACAAATTTTCCATTCTTGAAAGGACACTTTGCTGGCTGTGCATTGCGGCGCTGCTGTTGGCGGCCGTGGGCTGCGGCAAGCAGGCGAATTGTGTCAACGGGCACAGCTACGAAAAGCAATCGGAGCAAGCGCCCGGTTGTACCGAAGCAGGCTCTGTCGTTTATATTTGCTCGGTTTGCGGGGACCGAAGAACCGAGGTTCTTCCGGCAACCGGACATGAGACAGGCGATTGGATCATGGGTGAGAATGGGACCCATTACCATATCTGCACGGTCTGCGGCGAAAAAACCGACATTGCCGCCCACAGCTATGATGAAGTTACCCATCTTTGCACCTTCTGCGGAGCCTATGACCCGGCGGCAGTGACCCAGGTGGAAAAACCAACGGCCGGAATTACCAAGCGGGCATATACCGGTTCCCCTGTGCTGTATCTGCCCGATGGCTATGACGAGAACACCATGTCTGTTTCGGGCAATATACAGACCCAGATCGGGCAGTATTCGGTCACGGTTTCCCTGAAAGACCCGGAACACAGTGTCTGGGCGGACGGCAGCACCGATTCCCTCACCTTTGTTTTTACCGTAACCGATGAAAAAATCACCGTGCCGGTACCAACCGAAAGCACCCTTGTGTATGTATACAACGGTGTCGTGATCTCCTATCGGCCTACAGGCTATAATGCTTCCCTCATGAGTGTGGAGAATGGGGACCAGACCCAGGCCGGTTCCTATACCGTCTCGGTGTCCCTTCTGGATACAGAGCATTATCTCTGGGCGGACGGTACCGTTGAGCAAAAGAATTTTGTTTTTACCGTTGAAAAGTGCCTTTTGGTCAAGCCGACGGCGGGGGAGACGGTCTATCGGTATACCGGGCAAGACCTTCTGTTTCTCCCGGAGGGTTTTGACCCTGCCACAATGACCGTTTCCGGTAATGAGCAGACGCTTGCGGGAAATTACAAGGCGGCGGTTTCGTTGTTGGATGACCGGAACTACAGTTGGACAGACGGCACCACGGAGACGGTGGAGATTTTCTGGACGGTGGAAAAGGCGTTGATTACTAAGCCCACCTCCGACAACAATGTTTGTGTCTATACCGGAGAACCGGTGACCTTCCGGCCCAACGGCTTCAATTCAGCCACGATGACGATTTCAAACAACACGGCAACGGCCTTGGGCAGCTATAAAGCCACGGTTTCCCTAAAGGATTCTGCAAACTGCATCTGGGCAGACGGGAGCGACGGACCTTTTGAAATTCTCTTTACGATTGAAGAAAAGACCCTTCCTTATACAGTGACCAAAACAAGCGATACCGTTCTTGAAATTCTCAATTCGGAAGGAAGTACCGTCTATAAATCGATCGTCACATACCCGGCCGGCTCCTCCTTCAAGCTGGATCAGGATACGGGATTGCTGACCCTTTCCTATGAGGGTACGGCGGAAGAGGGACTTTCCTACAGCTTTTCCGGAACCTATTACGGAGCGCTTCTTTTGGAAGCCGGGGAAGAAAATGAGCTGACCCTGAATCTGGAAGGCTTTTCCCTCATCGGGAAGACCGACTGTCCCCTGCTTGTGAGCAGTGCAAAGAGTGCGGATATTTCCGCCAAAAGCGGGACGGAAAATGCCATAACGGACGCCCGAGGCGAGACCGAGGAAACCAAATCGGCAGTCTATGCCGCCTGCGATCTGAAGCTGAAGGGTTCGGGAAGTCTGTCGGTGAACAACAATGGGATCCATTCCAAGGATAACCTGGAGGTGCAGAAGCTGACCCTGTATGTGAAATGTGCCGACAATGCGTTAAAAGGCAACGACAAGGTGCGCATCTCTTCGGGAACTCCAACGACGATGCCCTCCACGCCGACGGAAAAGCCGCTGTTCTTGACGGCAGTGTGCGGGTTTTACAAAGCTATGAGGGTATAGAAGGCCGGACGATCGAAATTGCCGGCGGGAATGTTTCGGTGATTTCTTCCGATGACGGACTGAACGGAACCGTAACCTCCGGTACCGGCATCACCATTTCCGGCGGGACGCTGTATGTGCTTGCGGGAGGAGACGGGGCAGACGCCAACAGTCAGACCTCCTACGGCGGAATTCTTTTCTCCGGCGGATATTCGGTAATTATTTCCACAGGGAAATCCGACTCCTCCATTGACTCCGAAAGAGGGTATAAATACAGCGGCGGATATGTTCTGGGAATCGGGCTTTCCGGCGGTATGGGCAGTGAGGCTACCAATTGCCAGAGCCTTGCTTCCTATGGGAAGACGGCAACACTTTCCTTAAGTCAGGGAAATTATCTGACCGTTTCCGGAATGGCCTCCGTAAAGATTCCCACATCCATGAGCGCTCTGGTTGTGGTTTTGGGCAGCACTTCCGCCTCGGTTTCTTCCGCTTCCTCCGGCCTTGGCACGGCAGACAGTAATGGCGTTTGCTGGTTGGTAAAATAAAGAGAGAACAGGGCTGTGAAAAAGGGTATATCCGATTTCTTATAGTGGCCTTTCAGCCGATTCTTTGTTCTTGCGGAAAGATTGGCGGATTCCTCCACTCTGGATTTTACGCTGAAGAACGGCAGTATGCACACGGGAGCGCTACGCTGAAAAAGACAGAAGGGGAAACAGCGCCATCAGCCTGTTGGCGCTGTGGGCAGCAATTGTGTCCGGAATCTGACCGGAGAGAGGATCGTTTCCGGCTTTACCGACAACGCTTATGTAAACGGCATGAAGCAGAGAAAAATACGGATCGGAGAATAAACAAAGAAGCTGTTGTCCTGCACGCTTGGTGCATGGGCAACAGCTTTGCTCTTTATTTTTCGGTTGTAGGGTTCCTTTGTGCCTTTCTTTTCTTTCTTAGCCGAAGAATGAGAACAACCGTTCCCGTAAGAATACAGAGAAAAATTACGGCAATGATGGCATGAAAGACGGTCGGATGGGGAGAATAATCGGAAACATCCGAAGGCACAGCCGATGAAGAAGGAAAAATGCCTGGCTTCTGATCCTTCAGGAGAACAATATTTTCGTAAAAGTCGGTTTTGATTTTATCTTTCCCCACGGCATGTAGTATAATCCGTAATATCGGGGATTGTATTTCGGAAACTGACTGGCCTTGGTCACCGGTTTGTCGTCTGTTCCTAAAAGCCAGATCCGATAGCGGGATTTAAACTGGGAAATGTGACAGCGAAAGGCATCCTGAGAAACCTGATAGGCGGTTCTTCCTCCGAAGAACTCCAAGGGCACATCGATTTCAAAATCGATTGTATTCAGCGGAGCATCCAGCTTGTATTTTTTGGCTTTTTTGCTGTCGTAAAGATGAATATAGACCTTGAGTGGGTCCCAAACACCGTATTTCTCTGCCGACTCAGGATATTTGGTTGCGTCGGAAGCAAGAGGAAGAGCGTCCCTCAAGGAATGGGAATTGAGAATGTGGGCGCCGTGTCCGTACTCGCCGTCCACATCGTGCACCAATACGATCTGCGGCTTGAATTCCCGGAGAAGCTCCACCTGCATCTGAACCATGTCCTCATAATTCACTCCCTGGGCTCCAAAAACCGCCAGTCCGGCTGCTTCCGAATCCACTCTCATGGAGTCCCTGAAAGGGCTGACGACCGGATACCGATCCAGACCGCAGGTCCAGAGGCCGTTCAGCAGCTCGTGGGGGCGGGTGTGGGTATTCCAATGGTTTGTAAAATAGCAGACCTGCATTTCTGCTCCTCGGCTGACGGCATCGGGAACCGTTCCGGCAAAGAAAAGCTGGTCATCATCAGAATGGGTTGACAAAAGCATAATGTCGCATTTTCCTTTGGCCGGACGCCAAACCTGTACAAAATCCGGAAGTTTTTCACCTTTTGACAGCACAAAAAAGTCACAGATCGAAACCGTTTCTTCAAAAATCAGGCTCACCTCTGTGATGTCGTCCTCTTCAATCGGCTGGTACTCGTGCAAAAAGCCGTACTGCCCGCAGGCGGTTCGATCTTCCTCGTGAATCAGCATCCATTCCGGAGGTGTGCGGTCAAATTTCAGGTAAATTCCGCCAATGGGCTCCGGGGAACGGACGGTGATACGCACCGGTTCCTTGTACTTGATATAGGTTTGCTCCTGATTGTCTGTGAGGGCTTCCGGGATTATTTTTTCGTTCAGTGTAATGACGCAATTCTGTGTAATTTCAAATGCCGACTTTGAAGGCTCTTTTTCATCGGCAGAAGCAGTCAGGGTAAGGCAGACTGAGAGCAACAGCAGGAAAACACAGAACAGAATTTTCAGAATTGGGCGTTTGTAGGACATAAAGCACTCTCCTTTGCATCGCTAAGTACATGGTACCACATTCAAGCGATTTTTTCAAGTGCTTTGCAAAGATTTTCAGGGGGATCCCGGCTGACATTTTTGTGGGGCTGTAAAAAATCCGCTTTTTTACAGCCCCACAGAACTTTGGAATATCAGAAGATGCCCTGCTCATACATGGCTTGTGCCACTTTTTTGAAGCCGGCAATATTGGCACCTGCAACCAGGTCGTAGCCCAGACCGTATTCGGCGGCGGCCTCCTCAGAGGAGCGCACGATGTTTTCCATCATCCGGTGAAGCTGTCCGCCAACCTCCTCTGCGGACCAGACCAGATGCTCGGCGTTCTGTGCCATTTCCAGTGCGGAAATGCCGACGCCTCCGGCATTGACCGCTTTGGAGGGAGCCACGATGATCCCCTTCTGGGCACGAAGGTACTCCAATGCCTCGTTGGTGGTGGGCATATTGGCGACCTCAATGTAGTACTTGATCCCGTTGGCCGCAATCTGCTTTGCCGAACTCAGATCCACATCATTCTGAGTGGCGGCAGGCATGAGAATATCGGCCTTGGCGCCCCAGGGCTTTTCACCCTTGAAAAAGGGTACCTTGAATTTTTCGGCATAATCCTCCACCCGGTTTCTGTTGGAAGCCCGCATTTTCAAAAGGTAATTGACCTTTTCTTCGGAAGAGGAAACCCCTTCTTTGTCTAAAATATATCCGTCGGGACCCGACAGCGTAATGACCTTGGCCCCCATGTGCATTGCTTTCCTGCAAATACCCCACGCCACATTTCCGAAGCCCGAAACGGCAATGGTCTTTCCCTTAATATCTTCTCCTTCATGCTTCAGCACTTCGTTCAGGTAGTACATAGCGCCGTAACCGGTGGCTTCCGGACGGGTCAGGGAACCGCCGTAGGAAAAGCCCTTACCGGTGAGCACGCCGTTTTCCCAGGTGCCCTTCAGGCGTCTGTACTGTCCGAACAGGTACCCGATTTCTCTGCCGCCTACGCCCATATCTCCTGCAGGGACATCGGTTTCAGGACCGATGTAACGGTAAAGAGCGGTCATAAAGCTCTGGCAAAAACGCATGATCTCACTTTCCGACCGTCCTGTGGGATCAAAATCCGCACCGCCCTTGCCGCCGCCAATCGGAAGTCCGGTCAGGGAATTCTTGAAAATCTGTTCAAAGCCCAAGAATTTGATAATGCTGGGGCAGACATTTTTCTGAAAGCGCAAGCCGCCCTTGTAGGGGCCTATGGCGCCGTTGAACTGGCAGCGGTAACCGATGTTTGTATGTACTTTTCCAAGGTCGTCTACCCAAACGACCCGGAAGGTAAACATCCGCTCCGGTTCTACCAACCGGCCTAAAATATCGGCTTTTTCATATTCGGGGTGAGCGTCCAGTACAGGGGAAAGAGAAGAAAGAACCTCTTTTACCGTCTGAATGAATTCGGGCTCATCGCTGTGCTTTTTTTCCACATGGTCAATCACACTTCGGGTATAGGCGTTCATGGTTGCTACTCCTTTTAATTTTCCGTAATCCGGAAATATTTGTACACCGCACTGATTGTACTACGATACTTCCAAATTTTCAAGTGGTTTTGTGAAAAATAGTGAATTTTTTGTCTTATAATTTTATCAATATGAAAAAATACACAAAAATCGCACCCAATATTTGTTGGATGCGACATTTCGTGTTCATTTTATTTTCAATTCAATGACGGTGACGCCCGTATCTCCTTCGCCGTAAGCACCGGAGCGGAAGGAGGAAACCCGTTTATCCTTCTGCAGTTCCTGCCAGATGCGTTTTCGTAAGGCGCCGGTCCCCTTGCCGTGAATCACCCGGACAGTGGGCACTTTGACGATCAGTGCGCTGTCCAGATACTTGTCCAGCATAAACCAGGCATCATCGGCCAGTTCTCCCCGCAGATCGATTTCGGGAGAGAAGGAGGCCGAGATTCCGGTGGGGGAAAGGGAAGCGGCTTTTTCTTTTTTATTGCCCGGTTCATGTTCCAAGAGCTTCAGGTTCGGAAGCTTGGTGCGGAAGCGCATATTGCCCACCAGCAATCCCACATTTCCCGACTTGTCTGCTTCGGACAGAACCGTTCCTTCCTTGCCTAAGGAAAAAATAAGGACCCGGTCCCCCGGCTTGAGAGCTCTGGGCAGAACATAGCCCTCTTCGGGCTTTCTTTCCACCAAAGGATTGATTTGATCGTCTGCCTCCCGCAGCTGCCTCCGGATCTCCTGCCGTGCTTCCGAAACAGCTGCGGTCTTCTTGGCTTCTTCTGCCTTTTGAAGCACAAAGTCGCTGGTGATCTTGGCGCTTTTCAGAATGCCGGAAGCCTCGGCCTTGGCCTTTTCCAAAAGCTTTTCGCTTTCGGCTTTTTCTTTTTCCAGGCGCAGAGTCAGATCCTTGCGGTACTTTTCAAACTCCTCTTTTTCTTTCAGAGTTTCCTCTAAGTGCCGTTCGGCAAGGAGCCGGGACTGCTCCAATTTTTCAATTACCAGCTCAAATTTCCGGTTGTCGGAGGAGACCAGGGTTTTGGCATATTCCACAATGGACTTGTCCAGTCCGAGCTTTTCGGAAATGGCGAAGGCATTGGATTTTCCCGGTGTACCGATGATCAGATGATAGGTCGGCGCTAAGGTTTCCAAATCAAATTCACAGCTGGCGTTGCACACTCTATCGGTCTGCAGAGCATAGGCTTTCAGCTCGGCATAGTGCGTGGTGGCGGCACACAGACAGCCTTTTTTCCGTACATACTCCAAAACCGACATGGCAAGGGCCGCTCCCTCCACAGGGTCTGTTCCGGCACCCAGCTCGTCGAAGAGCACAAGGGAGTGCTCGTCCGCCTCTTTCGTGATCTCCACGATGTTTTTCATGTGGGCTGAGAAGGTGGAAAGGGACTGCTCGATGGATTGCTCGTCCCCGATGTCCGCATAGAAGCTTTCAAAAACCGGAAAAGCGGAAAGACCAAGGCACGGGGGCTGCAGTCCGGCCTGCGTCATCATGCAAAGAAGTCCCAGGGTTTTCAGGGTGACGGTCTTACCGCCTGTGTTGGGTCCTGTAACCACCAGAGTATCAAAATCTCCGCCCAACAGAATGTCTGTGGGCACCACCTTGTGCTTGTCCAAGAGCGGATGCCTTGCCTTCAGAATGCGCAGTTTGCGGTCGGGGGAGAGGGAAGGGCTGGTGCCTTTCATCCGGTAGGACAGCTCGGCTTTGGCAAAGATCAGGGCAAGCTCTGTGATGTTGTAGTAGTTCAAGGACAAAAGTCCGGAGTCCTCGGCAACCATTGCGGAAAGAGTATACAGAATCCGGTCGATCTCCTTTTCTTCCTCCTTCTCTAAGAGGCGCAGCTCGTTGTTGGCATCCACAACGGCGGCAGGTTCGATGAAAAGGGTAGCGCCGGAGGCGGAGGTGTCGTGAACCAGTCCCTTGATTTCATTGCGCCATTCGGCTTTTACCGGAATCACATACCGCCCCTGACGGGTGGTGACAATGTTCTCCTGTAGATATTTTTGGTAGTGGTTTCCGGTGACAAATTTTTGTAAGGTCTCTTTAACCCGGTTGTTTACCGTTTTGATTTTGCGGCGTATGCCGGCCAATTCCGGGCTTGCGTCATCTGCCATCAGATCCTCTGCCAGAATGGAGGAGGTGATGGTGCGCTCCAGCTTGGGATCGGGCATCAGACGGGAGAAGTAGACATAAAAGGGGTGGGTGCCGGAATGCTCCTCCTCCGGATACCTTTTCAAGGTCCGGGCACAGGTCAGCACTCTGCCCACCGCCAATAACTCCGCCATGGAAAGCTGGGCGCCCTTGCAGGCTCTTTCCACTTCGTCTGAAATATCGGTGATGCCGAAAAAGGAGGGGGTGCCTTTGATGCCGGCCAAGCGTTTGGCCTCCTCGGTTTCCTGCTGTTTGCGCTCAATGCGTTCTCTGTCGGTCTCGGGACAAAGGGCAAGAGCCTTGCGTTTGGCACCTTCGGTGGAGGCGCAATCGGCAAGCATGGTCAATATTTTATCGAATTCCAGGGTCTTTGATGCTTTTTCAAAATTTTTCAAATTCCGGTTCCGCCTTTCACGGGAATAGAGGTGAAGAATTGCTTTTTCGGCTTTACATAAAATTTTTGAAGTCCCCTGCTATGTTCTTGTAAAAATCCAGGCTGTCAAAGGAATGCTCGAAAAAACATTGAAGGCTTTTTTCGGCGGCCTTCTGCAGTTTGAGGAAGCTTCCTTGCCCCAGAGTGAAGGAGAACAGCTTTTTGGAGGGACAGGTGAGGATGTAGCTTAAAGCCTCCCGGGCGCCGCCGTCAAAGGGAAGAAGCAAAGCGGGATGCTCGCTTTCTTTTTGGCAGGAGGGACAGACAATGCCCCCCTCCAAGGGATCAAAGGCGCAGTCCTTTCCGATAGCTCTTCCGCAGAGGACGCAATCGTCAAAGGCCGGTCCGCTTCCTTCAATACCCAAAAGCCGCAGTTCGTATACCGTTTTGATCCGTTCTCTCTGGGTAAGTTTATGGCACAGAGCATAAAGACAGTTCAGAAGCAGCTGAAGCAGTTCGCCCTCTTCCTCGTTTTCCCGGGCGCATTCTGCCGCCGTTTCAAGAAAATAAGAGCCGAGAGCACAGTCTAAGGGGTCGCAGCGCAGATCAAAAAAGCTTTCCACAAGGGAGGCTTCCCGCAGGGTCAGCCGGTTGTTCTTTTCGGAAACAACAAACTGACAGAAGCAGAAGGGCTGCGTTGCCGGCATCATCCGGGAGGTCAGTTTTCGTGCTCCGTGGCAGGTGACGGTTTTCTTTCCGCGCTCGGCTGTCAGCAGAGTGAGAAGGCTGGTGCTGTCATTGAGGGGGGTATTGCGCAGAACAATGCCGGTGAGCTTGTCCGCCGTCATCAGGTATCATCCTTTCTTTCGGCTTTGGTCAGAAAATCATTGGTCCAGATCCTTTTTGTCGTAGCCGAAGTTTGCAACCAAAAAGTCGCTGTCCCGCCAGTTTTCCTTAACTTTGACCCAGAGATTCAGGTAGACCTGTATCCCGAAGAATTTTTCCAGATCTTCTCTTGCATAACTGCCGATCTTTTTGAGCATTTCTCCGTTTTTGCCGATCAGAATCCGTTTGTGGGCCTCCCGCTCGCAGAAAATTTCGGCCCGGATGGAGATCAAGTCCTTTTTTTCTTTGAATTCTTCAATGACCACGGCGGTGCCATGGGGAATTTCGTCGTCCATGAGCCGGAGAATCTTTTCCCGTATAAATTCGGCGGCGATCTGGCGTTCGGGCTGTTCGGTCATGGCATCTTCCTCAAAGAGCCATTCTCCTTCGTGCAGGAACCTTTCGGTTTCCTCCAGAACGATGTCCACACCGTCGTTTTTCAAGGCGGAAACGGGGATCACCGAGGAAAAGTTATAGAGCTCCGCATAGGCCTTGATGCATTCTGCAACCTTTATAGGAGTACTTTTGTCTATTTTGTTTACGGCCAACAGGGCAGGCATCCGGTCTTTTTCAAAGCGGGAAAGAATCCGCTTTTCAATTTCTCCCGGAAGATAGTCGGCATCCACCACCAGAATGGCGGCGTCCACACCGCCTAAAGTGGAGGAGACGGTTTTCATCATGTAGTCGCCCAGCTTGTTCTTGCTGTGCAGAACACCGGGCGTGTCCACAAAGACAAACTGGTTTTCTCCTTTTGAAAGAATGCCGGTGATCCGGTTTCGGGTGGTCTGAGGTTTTTTGGAGACGATGGCTATTTTCTCGCCGGTAAGCGCATTCAGCAAAGTGGATTTCCCCACATTGGCTCTGCCTACAATGGCTACAAATCCTGTCTTTTTCATCGGTTTACGACTATCCTTTCAATCTTCTTTTCCCAAATTCAGAAATTTCATGATCTCCTCCTGTCGGAAGAACATTTCTTTCTCGTCGTCCCTGCTTGTTTCGTGGTCATAGCCTAAAAGATGAAGCATGGAATGAACCACAAGAAAGGCTACTTCCCGCTCAAAACTGTGGCCGTATTCTGTTGCCTGTTCTTGCGCTTTTTCCAGACTCAGCACAATGTCTCCTAAGGCTAACGGTTCCCCCTCCACCTCTTCGTCAAAAAGGGGAAAAGAGAGCACATCGGTGGGACGGTCTACCGCACGGTACTGCCTGTTGAGGGCGTGAATCTTCTCATTGTCGGTGAAGGTCACCGAAATCTCGCAGGGACAACGGTAATCCTCGTATTTCAGCGTGGCATTCACTGCCCGGCGTACCAATCCCCGTAAAGAAGGGAGGACCTTCACTTTTTTCTGCTCGTTTGCGATATAAACGGTGTTTTTCATGCACTTATTTTCCTTCTGTTCTTTTTTTCTTCAAGGTGTAGTATTTTTGCTTTTCAGGGCTCTTTTTTCTGGCATAATTGTCATAGGCGAGGATGATGCGCTGGACCAGTTGGTGCCGGACCACATCCTGCTCGGTCAAACGAAAGACGGCGATGTCCTCCACATCCGGTAAGACCTTGACCGCTTCCACAAGCCCGCTTTTCTGACCTTTGGGCAGATCGGTCTGGGTAATGTCGCCGGTCACGACCGCCTTGCTGTTGACGCCGAGTCTGGTCAGAAACATCTTCATCTGTTCCGGCGTGGTGTTCTGGGCCTCATCCAGAATAATGAAGGAATCGTCCAAGGTTCGTCCCCGCATATAGGCAAGAGGGGCGATTTCAATGATCCCTTTTTCCATGTTTTTCTGGTAGCTTTCCGGACCCATCATTTCAAAAAGAGCATCGTAAAGCGGCCGCAGATAGGGATCGATCTTGCTTTGCAGATCCCCCGGAAGATACCCCAGCTTTTCTCCCGCTTCGACTGCGGGTCTGGTCAGCACCAGCCTTGAAACCTGCCCTTGTCTTAAAGCGGTCACACCCATGGCCACAGCCAAAAAGGTCTTTCCGGTTCCCGCAGGACCAATTCCTAAAACGACGGTGTTGTTCTTGATGGTGTCTGTATAGCTTTTCTGCCCGGCGGTCTTGGCTTTGATGGGCTTTCCTTTGGCGGTGATGCACAGGGTATCCTTCCCGGCGGCTTTCAGCAACTCTTCCTCCGCTCCTTTTTGGGCAAGGGAGATGGTGTACAGCAACCGCTGTTCGCTCAGTTCCTCTCCCCGCTCCACAAAGTCCTTCAGATGCGTCAGCGCCAAGAGGGCTTTTTGTACATCATCCTCTTCGCCCTTAACCGAAATGACCGGCGTCTCCCCGAAGGAGCGATCCGAGATTTTCACTCCGAAAGCCTCTTCCAGAGTGTGCAGATTGGAGTCGAAACTGCCGAAGATCTCGGCAATGTGGGCGTTCTTTTTCATTTCAACGATTTTTTCGGTCATGTACTTCCTCATCTTCATTCCCCTTCCGGGGAAATGATTTTTATTTCTTCTGCAATGTTCGCAATGCACTCGGCGGTTAAATACAGGGTGATGCCGTTTTCGGTTTCCTGACTTTTAAAAGAAAGGGAAAGAATCTCGGAAGAATCCGTGCGCAGTTCCTGAATCAGGAGGTCTCTGCCCAGCTGCAGGGCCTCTTCTTTTGTGCGGGTGGCGGTGGATTCGGTATATACCCGTGCTTTGGTCACCTGTACCCGCAGGGGAAGGGCAATGCCCAAAACCGTCGGACGGTACTCATCTTCTATTATACCATATTCTTCTGAAAATTTCAATTTATTTTTGTGCAGGAGCAGCCCTTTTCCCAAAATATTTATGCTTTTTTCAAGCAATATCGGCTCTGATTCGGTTTTTACCGTGTATTCATAGGGAATGAAGAGCTGCTTGGTCCGCAGGACTCTGGCATATACCCTGCCGCTGGAGGCTCTTGGATGCAATCCGGTTTCCTTTTCGGAGTAACCGGCGACCAGAAGATCGCCTGCCTTTACCGTTTGCCCTACCCCTGTCACGGCTCTTCCGGAGGACAGCTCAAAGCGGAGTATCTCGCCTGCTTCCTTTGCCACCAGATTTACAGGATTTTTTTCTTTTTTGTCGGTAGCAGGCTTATTTCGGGTTTCCACAAGCTCAATTTCGGCTACACTTCCCATCATGTTGACCGTGATCCAGGCAATTTCGTCGTTTTCCATAGGAATCCGGTTGCAGATCTGATGCAGATCCAGGGAGGAGTGGCGACAGCCGATGCGGAAGCCGTAATTTTCGAGAATTTCAAAAACCCGCTCTTCGGAGAGGCTTTCGTTGCCGGAGATCTGTACATCCCACACATAGTTGGTGCTTTGAAAAAGGCAGAAAATTCCCAAGAGCACGCCTAAAATCAGTCCGGGACGGCGCAGAGCCTTCGGCACAAACGAAAAAAAGCCTTTTTCATAGAGAATTTCAGTGCAAATCCCTTTTTGTCGGCAGAGCGTTTCCACAGCTTTCCGGTCATTGTGCGAGACACTGCACAGAAAACAGGTTCCTTCATTTTCAATATCAAAGCAGGGAATGCCGGAAAGAATAAAAAGATTGGCGCAAAGAAAGGGCGGGGCAAGAAGCCGCAGGCGTACCTCTCCGGAAAAAAAGCGGGCAACTTTTTTGAACACGGCGGCCTCCTAAAGGCTTTCGCCTTTGGGAGCTTCCTCAAATCGGATCTCCTCAATGCTGCCGCCTACGGCAATCCGGGCACCGGAATAGGTTTTTAAGGAAAGCTCCTTTCCCAAAACCGAAAGTATACCCTCTTTGATTCTTACGGAAATTTTACAGGCAGAATATTCGGTCAGTCCATAGCAGCCGTCAATTTCGAGCAGCATTCTCCCGCAAAGGGAAATATCGGTCTGTCCAAAGCGGGAACTAGGGGGAGGGCAGAGAGACGAAGGGTCAAAAATCTGCTTTTTCAGCTTTTCAAGCATGGCATATTTCACTCGCTTCCAAACATAGTGTATCGTAGTTCGATTCAAAATAAGGTATGCCTGAAAGGACAAAACTA
The DNA here is from genome assembly GCA_003522145.1 of Clostridiales bacterium. Taxonomy (GTDB): domain Bacteria; phylum Bacillota; class Clostridia; order Oscillospirales; family CAG-272; genus UBA11512. The sequence goes on from DPGD01000021.1 coordinate 22,942, forward strand.
TGAATTCCAAAAGGAAAGGCCTGCATATTGCGGCATACAGCCTGATCTTGCTTTTCGCCCTGCTTCTGCTTTCCCACATGGGCCGGGTGGGCGTTTATACCGAAAAGGGCTTGGGCGTAATCCTTCACAAGGTTATTCCGTCGGTCTTTCCTTATCTGGTGCTTTCGGGATTGCTTTACCGGACGGGATTGGCGCAGCGGCTGGGAAGGCTGTTCGGCAGACCCTTCAGAAAAATTTTCCGCCTGCCGATGGCGGCCTTTCCGGCGGTTCTTCTGGGGGTGCTTTGCGGCTTTCCGGTAGGGGCAAAGTGTGCCGTGGAAATGTATATGCAGGGCTTTTGCACCAAAAAGGAAGCAGAGCGTATTGCCGCATTCACCAATTTCTGCGGTCCGCCCTTTATTCTGGGAGCCGTCGGTGTGGGAATTTTCAGCAATATCGGCTTGGGCTGGCTGATTTTTCTCTGCCAGACGGCGGTTTCCCTGCTGTTCGGTTTTTTCTACAGGCGCCCGAAAAAAGGGGAAGTGAAGGAAAGAGGAACCCTTGTAGCGGGGAAAATACCGAGCTGTTCATTTAAAGACTTTTCCTCCGCCATTGCCGATGCCACGGTACAAATGGTAAAAATAGCCGGATTTGTGCTGTTTTTTGCGGTGACGGTGGGATTGATGACCGAGCCCTTCGGTGCTTTTTTTGCCAAACACACCCTTTGGGAGGGCTTTTTGATCGGTATTTTTGAAATTTCTTCGGGCATTTCGGCCATACAGGAAGGGGCTTTGGGAGCGTTCCTATCCTGCACTCTGATTGTAGGCTTTTCGGGTGTATCGGTTTTCATGCAGGTCAGCAGTCTTATGCGAGATGCCGGACTGTCCATGAAGGGCTACCTGCTTGCGCACCTGATTTGTCCGCCGGTTTCTGCACTTCTTGCCTGCCTGTTTGCAGGACTTTTAGGCATTTTTTGAAAAAGCTCTTGAAAAGAAAGCCTGGATGGTGTACACTTCGGACAGAGAACGGAAAGGAAGTGGTTGGTGGATGTTCGGCAGAAAAAAACAGGCCGATGAGGAAAAAGCCTGCGCATTGTGTGTATTTGCCCGCAGAGACGAAGAGGGCAGAGTGTTTTGCAGAAAGAAGAACAGGCAGAAAGAGGAAGAGGATTGTTGTTCTGCCTTTGAGCTGGATCTGTTGAAGAAGCGTCCTGCAGCGGCACCTGCGGTGTCTTTTGATTTCTCTCCGGAGGATTTCAAACTCTGAACGGTTTCCGTCCGGTGTTTCTGAAGCCTGAAGCTCCGGCAAGGTGAAAAATCAAGAAGAACGGTGGGGCATTTATAAAGAAAAAAGGGGCTGTTAAAAAAATTCCGAAAGAATTTTTTAACAGCCCCTTTTTTCTTTACGGGTAGTTTTGGTTTGGTCCTTTTTGAAACCCCGTTCCGATGCTCTTTGGGTGGGGTATTCCGGTTAAAGCGGCTGGTCGGGAGTGGGTTCCGGCACCGAGGCGGGTTCTCCGGAGGGCTCCGCAGTCGGTTCAGAGGCAGGTTCTTTGGAGGACTCCCCGGTCGGTTCCGGGGTGGGTTCCGGAGATGGCTCCGGGGTTGGTTCTGTGGGGGCAACCACCGTGACCTTCAGCGTCACCGAAAGCTCGCTTCCCTCAAGGCTGATTTTAATGTTTGCAATTCCTTCCGTATTGGCCGTGATCTGTCCTTCGGGCGAAACAGAGGCAACAGGGTCATTGTCGCTCTCGTATGCAAGAGTTCCCTCGCCGTTCAGAAGAGAAGCGCCGACCGAAGCCACACTGCCGGCTTCCAGAGTTATCTCCGTACTGGACAATTCTATGGAGGGCTTTTCCTTAACCAGCACCTTGCAGGCAGCCTTCACGCTGTCATCGGGGGAGGCGACCTGAATTTCGGCTTCTCCCGGGCTGAGCGCCGTGATCCTTCCGTAGGCATCAAAGGAAACGATCTGCGGATTCTTGCTTAAATACTTCAGGTTTCCTGTAATATTCTCGGTGGAAATTTTCAGCTTATGTACATCCCCCACGGTCAGTACAAGGTCCTGTTCCTCAATGCGGATCACCTGCTGGGGCGCTTCCTGCACATTGAAGAGGACGGCGTAAAGGTAGTCTTCTTCATGGATCCGGACAAAAACATTGATGCCCGCTTTTCCGGCGTTCTGAGCGGTCACGGTGCAATTCTTCCCGGTCTCCTGATCGGTGGTAATCGAAATGTTGATTCCGCCGCCCAGGGATTCCAGATTGTACCATCTGATGGATTCGGGTTCTCGGTTTTCGGTAAAGACCTGAAGCCGAAGATTCAGAACATCCCTCACCGTGACGGAATAGGTGCTGTAGTTTGTATATTTGTTACCTGTGTCGGCATTGACGATGGAGAGCGGATACGCAAGGACCGCTTCCACATTTTCGCTTTTTACATTGCTTTGGTCACATTCCGCCCAGAAGAGCACCCGGATGCCGTCGTTCTTCTTCACGGTAAAGGTGGCTCCGCCCTCTTTTTCAAATTGAACATAGCGTTCGTCACTGCAATAGAAGGAGAAGGTTTCGGTGGCGTTTTCCGGATAGACCTTGGCGGTGAGGGTGTAGGTGGAACCCATATAGACATACCGGGGGCAGGTGATTTCAATCCGCTCTATGGGAATGACCTTGGAGGGTGTTTCGGAGGTATCGGGGGAGGTGGGCGTTTCGGTGGAGGGAGAAGGCAAAGAAGGTGTTACCGAAGGCGTTTCGGTGGAAGGGTCAACGGTTGGTGTTTCAACAGGAGCATGCTGCTCCACCACATCCACCGTGCAGGAAGAGGAGAGAACCGTTCCGGCAGTCGTCACTTCGATCACACATCTTCCGAGGCCCTTGGCCGTGACCAGTCCGGTTTCATCCACTTCCGCAATTTCAGGATCGGAGGTGGAAAACCGATACTCCGGCGTGTACTGCTGGATCGGGCGAACCAGGGGAATGAGACGGAAGGCCTCACCCGGAATCAGCTCTTCATAGGTGATATTCAGCACAAGGGACGGCTCGGTTTTCGGACTTTCGCCGGTCGATGCTTCAAACTCACTGCGTACAAGAACCTTCTGACTGCAGGCAGAAAAGGTGCAAAGCACCAAAAGGAGTCCTGCAAGCAGAGAAAATTTCAGCTTTTTCATAGTTCGTGGATTCATCCTTTCCCATGGAAAATTATTCTTTATCGACGATTCGGAACCAAATGGTGTAGGATAAAGAGTCGGGAAAATCTGCGGAAATCAGGGTCACGCTGGCATAGCCGGTCCCCGTTGAGGCAAGAGCAGTGACTTTGCAGGAAAGCCCATCGGGGGACAGGGACAAAACGGCTTTGTTTTCAGAATCGTTGACCCAGTATACCCCTTTGTTCACCGTTCCTTCCGGCAGAATCCGGGCAAGAAGCTCTACGGTTTCGCCCGTATACAGGAGGGTGGGTGCCTGAAGAATCGTCAAGCCCTTCACATAATTGTGGATTTCCACCGGAAATTCATGCAAAATCCGGCGGTCCTCGGTGCGTATACGAATGACGGTACTGCCGGAGGCTTTGGCCAAGGCCAGCCCCGATTGGTCGATCTGACAGACCTCCGGGTTATCGGATTCAAAAATACACTTTTCGTTGGCGTTTTCGGGATAGGGACGGTAGGTGTACCGGTAGCTTTTACCCACGAACTGATCGGTGGGACCGATCAACTCCAACCCCTCAACCGGAATGATCCTGACCGGCGGCACATCGGTGGGTACGGAGGGCGAATCGCCTCCGGAACCGTTGTTGGAGGTTTCAACAAAGGAACCGGGATCCTCTGAGGGTGTGGGCGAATCTCCGGAATCCGTGCCGGCTTGGGCGGGATCCAGAACAAGGACTTTACAGGCACCGACAACACTTCCGGTATGGACAGACTGGACAAGAATCTCTGCTTCCCCGATTTCCAGCGCATAGAGAAGGCCCTCCCCGGTGACGGATACAATCAACGGGTTGGAGGAGGTGAAGAAATAATCGGAAGACGAAACGCCCTCTTTCAGAAGGGAACCGGAGCTGTTTTTTAAAAGGCGGATCTCTTTGGATGCCAAGGGAGAATCGGTGGTCGAAGAACTTCCTTGGGAAGAGGGAAGAACGATGGGTCCTTTCTGTGCACAGGAAGAAAACAACAGGAATGCAACCAAAAAAAGTATCAGAATAGATAGCCTACGGAAGGTGCGCAAATGCAAAACCCCCTTTGTTTTTAAGTTTTACTGCCGATATAGCGGATAAACGGTTTGATCTGTTGCCGCCAGAATGCCCAGTTGTGATTTCCCTCAGCTTCCGTGTAGGAAACAGGGATGCCGAACATCCGGCATTCCTCGTAAAACTGGCGGCTGCAGGGAAGGATCCGGTCGGAGGTGCCGCAGGAAAGAAAAATCTCCGGAAGCTTCACACCGTTCTGGGCGTCTTTTTTCAAAAGGGCGAAAAGGTCGTTCGTCGAGCCCACAAAGTCCTCCTTGGAGCCGAAGATGCTTTTATAGAAGGCCTCTCCTTCAACCTTGTAGGTGTCAAACATGAAGGGAATATCCAAGGCTCCCGAAAGGGAACAGGCGGCGGCATAGCGTTGGGGAAAGGTCAGTGCTGCTTTGAGTGCGCCGTAACCTCCCATGGAAAGTCCCGCAATGTAGTTGTCCTCTCTTGCAGGAGAAATCCCTCTGAAAAAGCGGGTCATCATTTCCGGAAGCTCCTTGGAGATATAGGTGAAATAGCGGTCACCGGAGGAAAGATCGGTATAGAAGCTCCGGTCGCCGTTGGGCATAATTACAGCGATCCCGGCCTGTGCCGCATCCAGTTCGACCTCGGTATACCGCTGCCATACGGTCTGATCGTCGGAAAGACCGTGCAGAAGGTACAGGGTCTTATAACCTTCCCGGTTTTGGGGAACAAAGGCGTTAACCGAAACCTCCCGGTTCAGTGCTTCCGAGAAAAAATGCAATGTGCAGAATGCCATAGTTTACCTCTCAGTATTTCTTTTGCATGAAGAACTTTTCACGGTGCGGGAAGACGCTTCGGAAGCAAAAAAGCCGAAGGATCGTGTGCCCCGAACAGAAGAAAGACGACCTATGCTTTTCTGTGCGAAAAACCCTGCCTCCTCTTTGTCAAAACCTTGGAAAAATGCTTATTCCGGCGCCGTTTTTGCACGAATCTCTTCTTCCCGTATTATACCCCACAAATCCTCTCCTGTCAAGCGTTGCAGGAGAATTTGAAAAGCAGAGCCTTTCCTAAGAGCCTTCTTTTCGGATTTGGTCAGGCGAATCTGCCAAAAAGTCTTGAAAAAGAGGGAATACTATGGTATAATATCATGCGTAGACCAAGGAAGAGCCGGGAGGGATGCAGCATTGATGGAAGAGTGGACAGCGAAACAGATTTTCCGTTGCCCGCCGACTGTAGAAACAGACAGGCTTCTTTTCAGAGCAATGAACCGGAAAGATGCGGCGGATATGTTTGAATATGCAAGCGACACCAGAACGACCGAGTTTCTGCTTTGGAGCCCTCACCCGGATTTTGAGTATACCACACGGTATTTAACCTACATTGAGGGACAGTATAGGGCGGGAAATTTCTTCGATTGGGCCGTGATTCTGAAGGAAACGGGTAAGATGATCGGTACAGGCGGTTTTACAACGGTAGACGAGAAAAACAGATCGGGCGAGATCGGCTATGTGCTGAATCCTTCCTTCTGGCATCGGGGCTACGGCACGGAAATTGCGAAAGAATTACTGTCCTTTGGGTTCAGCGTGCTGGGAATGGAGCGGATTCAGGCACGGTATATCCTGGGAAACAGGGCCAGCCTTCATGTGATGGAGAAGTGCGGGATGCGTTTTGAGGGTGTTTTCCGGCATCTGCTTTACGTCAAGGGAGCGTTCAGGGATATTGGAGTCTGCTCCATTTTGCGGGAAGAGTTTTTTTCAGCCAATAAAAAGAGAGTTTACCGTTTGGCATTGCCGCACTGGTATGATCGGTTTCACTGAAAATTTCAAAATAATCCGAAAAAACCCGGAAAAAGGTATTGCAAAAGGAAACGGAATCCTGTATAATAGTGCGGAATACGAATTTGGAGGAAAAATAAATGACTCAGACTATTATGACAATTGTCATGCTGGTGGGCGTGGTCGTCGTGTTTTACTTTTTTATCCTTCGTCCCCAGAAGAAGCAGGAGAAGCAGGCAGCGGAAATGATGAACAGCCTGGCGGTGGGTGATGAAATCACCACCATCGGCGGGATTGTAGGCAGGATTGTGAGGATCAAAGAAGAGACTTGCGTGATTGAAACCAGCAAGGACGGCACGAAGATCCGCATTCTCAAGTCTGCCATCAAGTCTGTGGATGTAAAAGCAGAGGATGTGCAGTAAAGGAATACAGGTATAAAAAACACCGCTTTGGCATAGGATGTAGAAATTCATGATGCAAAGGCGGTGTGTTTTTATGAAATCGTTAAAGGCTGCTCTGATTTCCGCTTTGGCAGGACAGGGCATGGAGATTTTTCTGTTTTTTTTAGGGGGAGTGCTTTTGCAGAAGGCCGAGGATCCTTTGAAAAATCTCCCATTTCTGACCTACCTGTTTATCGGTCTTTCGGCTGTTTTTTCAGGGATTCTTTCCAAGCTTCTCCATCGGGACGGCGACATTCTGACGCCTTTGATCACCGGAGGCATCCTGACCGCCATTTCATTGCTTCTGTCCCTTTTTACCGCCCAAAGCGGGAAAACGGTGGGACAAAGTCTGCTTTCGGCAGCCCTTACATTGCTGTGCCCTCTTTTGCCGGCAATGTTTTTGAAAAAATCCAAAGCAAGCGGAAAATCCAGTCTGAGGCGGGCAAGAAAGCGCTATAGAGCCGGCTGAATTTTCAGTTTTTTCCGGGCAAAATTTCTCCCTTTTCGGAGCATACTGTGTGCGAAGACCGAAGAAAGGAGAAAAGGAAAATGACCAGTAAATCCTCCTGTATAGGTGTGACCACCGGTATCATCGCCGGAGTGGTTATCGGAGGCGCCATCGGCATTGCGGTAAAGAAGATGATGAAACCCAAATCTGCAATGAGAAAGACATTTTCTGCGGCTTTAGGTACGGTCGGAGATATGTTTTCCAACATGGCCAAGTATACCAGCTGAAAGAAAGCGGTGTGTTTTTGCCTGCAAAGCCCGGCTAAGCTTTATGGATCTTTATAAAGAAGGGGTTCCCGGCAGTCCAGAGCTTTCCGGTATATAATCGATTTTAACCGACAGGGAGCTGACGCAGAGGTATTGCGTCAGCTCCCTTAAAATTTGTATATAAATTTATATAAATCACTTGACAAGTTATATGATTCGTGCTATAATATATGCAGAACAAAATAAGAAAGCAGGAGAAGTGGTGTGAAAAAGAATGTGTATTCGGTGGTACTCTCGGAAGAGGTCGTGGCGGCGGTAGACCGGGTGGCGTATGCAGTGGGAACGAACCGTTCGGATATGATCAACCGGATTTTAGCGGAGTATGTTTCCTTTGAAACGCCCGAAATGAAGATGCAGAGCATTTTTGAGGGAATTTCAGCCCTTTTAGAAGGGAGCGACCGCTTCAAGCGTATGCCCGATACCGGGAGAACGGTGATGAATCTTCGGTCGCCCATCGTCTATAAGTATAATCCCAGCGTCCGCTATTCCATCGAGCTGTACCGTACAGCCGTCGGCGAAAGCATCGGCGAATTGCGGGCCGCCCTGCGCACCCAGAATGTCACTTTGATCGAATTTTTTTCAGAATTCTGCCGTTTGTTTGATGCTGTTGAGAGGGAGTACGGTGTAAAAGCCGAGGCTCTGTCGGAGGAAGGCCGCTATTGCAGACAGCTTCTGCCCCGCAGGAATGCAAGCGCATTCCCCAAAGGAACAGAACAGACCCTTGGAGATGCCATCGGAGATTTTGTGACCCTGTTTGACAATTCCCTGAAGCTGTTTTTCCAAGAGAACTGCAGGAGGGAAGTGTGCAAAGGGCAACTGCAGAAGCTCTATGCGGGTTATGTTTCGGAAAATCCGATTCTTGTCTGATTTTTGTTCTGTCCATTGAAATGAAATTTACCGAAGGGGGTGTTTTTATGAATTTACAGAAATATACACAGAAATCCACGGAAGCGCTGCAATCGGCGCAGTCCATCATGACCGAGTATGGCAACCGGGAAATGCAGGAGGAGCATCTGCTTCTGGCGCTTATGCGGCAGGAGGAGGGGATTGCTCCGGAATTGATGAAGTCTCTTGGCGTTTCGGAGGCGGTGTTCAACGCTCAGTTGGAGCAGTCCATCGGAACCTATCCCAAGGTCAGCGGCGGTTCGGGGGAGCTGTATCTTTCCGAAAGTCTGCGGAAGGCTCTGGAGAAGGCGGAAAAAGAAGCCTCTTTGATGGGAGACGAATATGTTTCGGTGGAGCATTTGATTTTAGGCATCATTGAGGAGCCCTCCGACAAGGTCAAGAAGCTCTTCGCGAATCTGGGCATTGAGAAATCGAAATTTCTGGAGGCGCTCAAGAATGTGCGGGGCAATCGGAGGGTGACCAGCGATCATCCGGAGGACACTTACGATGTATTGAAGAAATACGGCACGGACCTGGTGGAGCTGGCCAAGAATCAGAAACTGGACCCGGTCATCGGGCGGGATGAGGAAATCCGGAATGTGATCCGCATCCTATCCAGAAAGACCAAAAACAATCCCTGCCTTATAGGCGAACCGGGCGTGGGCAAAACCGCCATAGCCGAGGGGCTGGCCCTGCGGATTGCCAAGGGGGATGTGCCGGACAATCTGAAAAACAAATCGGTGTTTTCCTTGGATATGGGAGCTCTTGTGGCAGGAGCCAAATACCGGGGCGAATTCGAGGAAAGACTGAAGGCGGTTTTGGGCGAGGTCAAATCGTCAGAAGGAAAAATCATTCTTTTCATTGATGAGCTGCATACCATTGTGGGCGCCGGCAAAACCGAGGGTGCCATGGACGCCGGCAACCTGCTGAAGCCTCTGCTTGCGCGGGGGGAATTACACTGCATAGGCGCCACAACGCTGGACGAATACCGAAAGTATATCGAAAAGGATGCGGCCTTGGAGCGGCGGTTCCAGCCGGTGACGGTGCCGGAGCCCACGGTGGAGGACACGATTTCCATTCTGCGGGGCTTGAAGGAGCGATACGAAGTTTTCCACGGCGTCAAGATTCACGATTCGGCACTGATCAGTGCGGCGGTACTGTCCGATCGGTATATTTCCGACCGGTTCCTGCCGGATAAGGCAATAGACCTGGTGGATGAAGCCTGTGCACTCATCAAGACCGAAATGAATTCCATGCCCACGGAATTGGATGAGGTGCGCCGGAAAATCATGCAGTTGGAGATTGAAGAGGCGGCGTTAAAAAAGGAAAGCGACAAGCTTTCGGCGGAGCATTTGTCACAGATCCGGGCAGAATTGGCGGAGTTGCGGGAAAAGTTCGGGGCCATGAAGACCAAATGGGAAAACGAAAAGGGTGCTATCGAAACGGTTCAGAAGCTGAGGGAGGAAATTGAAAAGACCAATGCCGAAATTGAAAAGGCAGAGAATGAGTATGACTTAAATAAGGCGGCAGAATTGAAATACGGAAAACTGCCGGCCCTGCAAAAGCGGTTGGAGCAACTGGAAAAGGAGAATCCCCAGGCGGAGAACCGTACTTTGCTGCGGAATACCGTGACCGATGAAGAGATTGCCCGTATTGTCTCCAGATGGACCTCCATACCGGTGCAAAAGCTGGTGGAGGGCGAACGGGAAAAACTGTTGAAGCTGGACGAAATCCTGCACAAGAGAGTGATCGGACAGGAGGAGGCCGTGCAAAAGGTCAGTGACGCCATCCTTCGTTCCAGAGCCGGCATTCAGGATCCCAAGCGCCCCATCGGTTCGTTCCTGTTCTTGGGGCCTACGGGTGTGGGCAAGACCGAGTTGGCCAAGGCCCTTGCCGAAGCGCTCTTTGACGATGAACACAACATGGTGCGGATCGATATGAGCGAGTATATGGAGAAATACTCGGTGTCCAGACTGATCGGAGCGCCTCCCGGATATGTGGGCTACGACGAGGGTGGTCAGCTGACCGAAGCGGTGCGGCGTCGCCCGTATTCGGTGGTGCTGTTCGATGAGGTGGAAAAGGCACATCCGGATGTGTTCAATGTGTTGCTGCAGGTACTGGACGACGGACGGATCACCGACAGTCAGGGAAGGACAGTGGATTTTAAGAACACCATCATCATTCTGACCTCCAATCTCGGTTCGGACATCATTCTGGAGGGGATCGGTCAGAACGGTGAGATCAGCGAAAGCGCACGGGAACAGGTGCACCAGCTTCTGACCCGCTCTTTCCGCCCGGAATTTCTGAATCGGTTGGACGAGATCGTCTTCTATAAGCCTTTGACTAAGGAAAACATCAAAGGTATTGTGGAACTGCTGATTTCCGACCTGCAAAAGCGTCTGGCGGACAAACAGCTGAAACTGGAGTTCACCGACAAAGCAAAGGAGTTTGTGATCGCCAACGGCTACGATCCGGTCTACGGCGCAAGACCGTTGAAAAGATTCTTGCAGTCGAGAGTGGAAACTCTGGTGGCACGGAAGATTCTTTCCGACGATCCGGCCCCCGATACGATTCTGACCGTAGATGCCAACGAAAACGGCCTGGTCGTCCGATGATTCAGGTGTTATATTTTATTTACGATATGGCATATTTATTTACAAAAGTAAATAAATAGACAAGAGGCACGGACCTTCTCCGCAGTTGACCGAGGGAGAAGGCCGGTGCCTTCTTTATCTATAAAGGTTCAGCGAAAAAGAGACTCTGCAAAATTGCTTTTGCAAGGTCAATTTTATAATTTTGTTTGCCTTAACTTTTATAATCCGAGTTGCCCCGAATCATTTCGGTTTTGCTCAGTTCATATCCTGAATGGCTGCCTGCGCTGCTGCCAGACGGGCGATGGGCACACGGAAGGGGGAGCAGGAAATATAGCTGAGGCCGATTTGATGGCAGAAGTTCACGGAAGCAGGATCGCCGCCCTGCTCGCCGCAGATGCCCAATTTTATATCGGGACGAACGGAACGACCGAGCTTTGCCGCCATTTCGATCAGTTTTCCGACGCCCTTCACATCCAATTTGGTGAAGGGGTCAAATTCGTAAATCTTCCGTTTGTAGTAGGCAGGCAGGAACTTTCCGGCATCATCCCTTGAAAAACCAAAGGTCATCTGGGTCAGATCGTTGGTGCCGAAGGAGAAGAATTCCGCTTTGGTTGCCAGCTCCTCCGCTGTCAGAGCGGCTCTGGGAATTTCGATCATCGTGCCGACCTTGTAATGTAGTTCTGTACCGCTCTTCAGAATTTCTTCCCCTGCAGTGGCATCCACCACATTTTTCACATAGGCGAGCTCCTGCACCTCTCCCACCAGCGGGATCATGATTTCCGGAACGATCGTCCATTCGGGATGCTCCTGTTGGACGGCCAAGGCAGCCCGGATGACGGCTTTGGTCTGCATACGGGCGATTTCCGGGTAGGTGACGGTCAAACGACAGCCTCTGTGGCCCATCATGGGATTGAATTCGTGCAGGGAAGCGATGATCGCTTTCACCTGCGCCACGGTTTTGCCGGTATCCTTCGCCAGTTTTTCAATATCCCGTTCTTCGGTCGGTACAAATTCATGAAGGGGCGGATCCAGGAAACGGATGGTCACAGGCCGTCCCTGCAATTCTCTGTAGAGCTGTTCAAAGTCGCTTTGCTGCATGGGCAGAAGTTTATCTAAGGCCCGCTCTCTTTGCGCCGTATTGTCGGCACAGATCATTTCCCGGATGGCCGGTACCCGGTCGGGAGCAAAAAACATATGCTCCGTGCGGCAAAGGCCGATGCCCTCTGCTCCGAATTTCACAGCCTGACGGGCGTCTGCCGGTGTATCGGCATTGGTGCGCACCCGCAAGACCCGATATTGGTCTGCCCAATTCATGATCCGGTCAAAATCCCCGCTGATGGTGGCCTCTACCGTGGGCAGCTGCTCCCCGTAGACATTACCCGTGCTTCCGTCTAAAGAGATATAATCTCCTTCAAAATAGGTTCTTCCGCCCAAAGTAAAGCACTTGTGCTCCATGTCCATCTGAAGGCTTCCGCAGCCCGAAACACAGCATCTGCCCATGCCTCTGGCAACCACCGCCGCATGGGAGGTCATGCCGCCCCGAACGGTGAGGATACCCTCGGAAACATGCATTCCTTCAATGTCTTCCGCCGAGGTTTCCAAGCGGACCAGAATGACCTTTTTGCCCGAATCCGACCATTTAACCGCATCCTCGGCCGTAAAGACCACCTGTCCGCAGGCTGCTCCGGGAGAGGCGGGCAGAGCAGTGGCAATGGGGGTTGCTGCTTTCAGCGCAGTGCTGTCAAACTGAGGGTGCAGAAGGGCGTCGATGCTTTTGGGGTCAATCATCAGAACGGCCTTTTTCTCGTCGATCATGCCTTCGTCTACCAGGTCGCAGGCAATCTTGATTCCCGCCGCCGGCGTCCGCTTGCCGTTTCGGGTCTGGAGCATATAGAGTTTCTTATCCTCAATGGTGAACTCCATATCCTGCATATCCCGATAGTGCTCCTCCAACCGGTTGCAAATGTCCACAAACTGGTCATAAACCTCAGGCATGGTGTCTTTCAGATGCTCCAAGGGCTCGGGTGTGCGTACACCGGCCACCACATCCTCTCCCTGAGCGTTCATTAAGAATTCGCCCATCAGCTTCTTTTCGCCGGTGCTGGGATTTCTCGTAAATGCCACGCCGGTTCCGGAGGTAGGGCCCATATTTCCGAAAACCATCGATTGCACATTGACCGCCGTGCCCCAGTTTCCGGGAATATCGTTGAGCCGGCGGTAGTAAACCGCACGCTCGTTGTTCCAGGAACGGAAAACCGCCTTGATGGCACCCATCAGCTGTTCTTTGGGGTCGGTGGGAAAGTCGCTTCCGGTGTTCGATTTGTATTCCGCTTTGAAAAGCCCGGCTAAATGCTTTAAATCTTCTGCGGTCAGCTCGGTATCCAGCTTTACGCCCTTTTCGTTCTTCACGCTGTCAATGACCTTTTCAAAATAGCCCTTGTTTACCTCCATGACCACATCCGAGTACATCTGAATGAACCGGCGGTAGCAGTCCCAAGCCCACCGGGGGTTTTGGGATTTCGTGGAGAGCCCCTCCACGACCTGCTCGTTCAGTCCCAGATTCAAAATCGTATCCATCATGCCGGGCATGGAGGCTCTGGCCCCCGAGCGCACCGAGACCAGCAGGGGATTGTGCTTGTCCCCTAATTTTTTGCCGGTGATGCTTTCCAGCTTTTCTAAGTATTCTTCGATCTGCCGGACAATTTCGGGGGAAATGGTTTCCCCATCCTCATAGTATTTTACGCAGGCTTCACAGGTAATGGTAAATCCTGCCGGTACCGGCATACCAAGCCCGGTCATCTCGGCAAGGTTCGCGCCTTTTCCTCCCAAAAGCTCTCTCATGGAGCCGTTGCCTTCGGAGAAGAGATATACATATTTTTTCTGCATCTGTGTTTCCTCCTTTTTCTACTGTTGATACATTATAACATAGTATTTGATTTCTGTCTACCGTTTTATTCATATTTTTAAAAAAACAATTGAAATCAAATCGGAAAATTGTAATTTTGTTCAAATTTATTGCAATTCAAGATTCAAGAGAGAAGGTTTCATCGCTTCTGTTGACAGAGGAAGAAAGAACTCAGATTCCTTGCGAGAATGCTTCAAAATTGCTGAGGCTGTCTGAAAATATTTTTCCGAATCCATTGGATTTTCGCACAAAAAGACATGGCTTCTGCAGAAAAGCAGAAAAATTATCATAAAAGCCATTGAAAATCGTGCTTTTTGGTATTATAATTTACTGCACGATGTACAGTCTGACACGAGGGGGGATCTGTTCATGGACAAGATGTTTTACAGAAACAACAGGCAGTCTTTATATGATACGCTGGCACCAAACAGTCTGGTGGTGTTGTATGCAGGGCATGCGCCGAGAAAGACAGCGGACGAGAAGTATCCTTTTTTTGCGGACAGAAGTTTTGTCTATATGACGGGCGTTGCAAAGGAAAGCTTGATCTTCACGGCACTCAAAACCGACACTGCTGTTGAGGAAACCATGTTCATTTTGCCGCCGGATGAAAACGCAGAGCGATGGACCGGTGCAAGAATCCGGGCGCAAGAAGTAGAAAGCATGGCCGGCATTCAAAAATGCCGCTATATTTCAGAGTTCGGCAGTTACTTAAAAGGTGTTCTGACGAGCCTAAAGGCCGATACTGTTTGTCTGGACTTTGATCGGTTTTTTGAGGACGAGCAGCCCAAAGAGGCATTTGTATTGGCCGAAATCATAAAAAAGGACTACCCCTATATAAATCTGAGGAATATACATAAGGCCATTGCCCATATCCGAACGATCAAAAAGCCTTGCGAAATTGAAGCGATGCGCAAAGCAGAGGCCATCAACCGTGAAGGCATTATCAGAATGATGCAGGCATCCAGGCCCGGTATGTTTGAATATCAGTATAAGGCGGAGTGGGATTATGTACTTGCACAGCACGGTGTGCTGTCTCCGATGTTTCCTTCCATCATTTCGGCCGGAAAAAACAACTTTTGTATTCACTATTATGACTATAAAGGCCAGGCCAAAGACGGCGATATGATACTGAACGATGTGGGCGCTGTTTGGGATTTTTGCGGAACGGATGTTTCACGCGGTTGGCCCTGCAACGGTAAATTCAGCGACAAACAGCGTGCATTGTATGAATGTGCATTGGAGACCAGCCGGTATATGTTCTCCATTTTAAAGCCCGGCATCCCGATGAGGGATGTGGATCAGCTTGCAAGGGATTACAATGCCAAGCTTTTGCGCAGTGTAGGGGCTTTGGGAAAGGAGGAAGATCCGTCAAAACTTATCTGGCACGGCGGCGCACATCATGTCGGTTTTGACACACACGATGTTGTGGATGTTGCCGGCAGAGACATTGAGGCAGGTATGGTGTTCTGTGTGGATATCGGTATTTACTGCGAAGAGTGGGGGATCGGCTTCCGCTTGGAGGATAACTGCCATATTACCGAAGATGGCTGTGAGAATCTTTCAAAAGATATTCCCCGCAGCATAGAAGATATTGAAGCAATAATGAACGGATAACAATAAAAAGCTATATACTAAATGCTATACACCAAAAAGCTATATACTGTTTGATCTGTTTGATTAAAGCGGTTTGTAGCTTTTTTCATGAATCGGCGGGGTGGCACCTTAAATTTAATTGCAAAAAAACATTGCCCGGCAGAATTTTTTGTGTTATACTGTTTATTCAAGAGTGATTCATCGTGTGAGGAAGCTATGAGCGATATTTTTGATCTGTTCAGAAAACTGGAGAAGAAGAAAGAGACGGTACAGCCAATCAGCGTGCTGGTGGCGTGCTTGGGCAATCCGGGAAAGGAGTATGCCTTCACCCGCCACAATAGCGGCTTTCTCTTTGCCGAATACTATTCCCAAAAGAAGAATTTTCAGATCGACCGGGCAAAATTTGACGGCCTTTGCGGCGAAACAACGCTTGGCGGCGTGCGGGCGCTGTTTCTTTGTCCCACAACTTACATGAACTGTTCGGGGACGGCGGTCCGGAAGGCGGCGGATTTTTACAAAATTCCGTCGGAGAAAATTTTTGTCGTATGCGACGATGTGAATTTTGAGGTGGGCAAACTGCGCATTCGGAAAAAGGGAAGTGACGGCGGACAAAAGGGGTTGCGGGACATTATCGGGAAGATGGGAAGCGAGGATATTCCCCGCATCCGCATCGGCGTGGGGAAAAAACCAACCCCGGACTATGACCTGGCCGACTGGGTCTTAGGGCAGTTTTCAAAGGAGGACCGAAAGACGCTGGAGGAAGTTTTCTGCCGTTGCGGGGAGGCTCTGGAGCTGGCGGTTCAGGGAAAATTTGAAGAAGCCATGGGCAAATACAATTAAAGGGAGAAACAGAGGTTTTCATGATCGATCTGACTTCTGCCATTAAAAATGACAAGGAATTCTCGGCGCTGAAGGAGTGCTTTGAAAAGGAATTCTCAAGAGAAGGAAACGAAAACAGCCGCAGAAAAAGACCGCTGGTGGTTTCGGGACTTTGCGAGGGTGCGGAATTCGCTTTTCTCAACAATCTGCTCCCCCTTTCAAAAGGGTGCGGATATGAGGGGATTCTCCTGATTGTTCCCGATGAAAAAAAGGCCAATCGTCTGTGTTTTCTTCTGAAGGAATACGGAAAAAAAGCATTGGTCTATACCTATCGGGACCTGATGTTTTACAATTCGGCAGCTTCTCACGAATATGAACGGGAGAGGCTTTTTGTGCTCCTGCAGATGACCAAAAACGCCTGCGACTATGTGATTACCACCCCCGACGCATTGATGCAGTATACGATTCCCTCCAACCGGCTGTTGGATATGGAAAAAAGCGTGCTTCCGGGGGAAGCATACACTACGGAAGAGCTGACAAAGTGTTTGGAAGCCGGCGGCTATCACCGGGTGGAAATGGTGGAAAGCACGGGACAGTATTCGGTTCGGGGCGGCATTCTGGATATTTTTTCGCCGGCGGCTCCGAATCCCGTAAGAATCGAGTTCTTCGGGGACGAGATCGACCGGATGGGCTATTTTGATGTGATGACTCAGCGGCAGATTGAACGCTGTGAATGCTTTGAACTGATGCCGGCAAAGGAGTTGGTGTTGGACAACGCCTCCATAGAGCGCATTGGGTCGGTGATAAAGGGACAGATGGCCCGGCTGACCCAAGGAAGTGCTAGGGAGCAGTTGGCAAAGGAGCTGGAGTGCCTTCAGAGCGGCAGGAAAAACGGGGCGTTTGACAAATACCTTTCCTTGATCTATCCCGAAAAACAGTGTCTCTTGGACTATGCAGATCGGTTGTTGCCGGTGGTCTGTGAATACGGGGCCTGTTCGGACCGGCTGGAGGGCACTTTGGAATTCTGCAATACCCAGATAAAGACCTTGCTGGAAGAAGGACTTCTTCCGGGGAAAATTGCAGACTACAGTCGGACGGCTTCGGACTTTGAAAGCTTTGTTTTTGAGGATTTTTCGGTGCTGTTGAGCAACCTGGGCAGTAAACTGTCCGGCCATCGGTTTTCGGGAATGTTTACCTTCCGCACCAAGCAGACCACCGGCTACGGCGACCGTTTTGACCTTCTTTGCGACGATCTGCGGGGGTATATGGCCGGCGGAAGCAGAGTCAAGCTGGTCTGTGAAAACGAGGCCTCTGCCGGAAATCTTCTGAAAATGCTGACCGATTCGGGCTTCGGTTGTTACATGGATTCCGAAAAAATACAGCAAAAACCGGCAACAGTGGCTCTGCTTTGGGGTCAGTCCGTTCCCGGCTTTGAGTTGATTTCCGAGCGCTATGTATGCCTGACCCAGCTCTACACCCAGACTTTGGTCAAACGGACAAGCACATTGGCCAGAAAAAGAAAGAAGGACAGCAATCTTCAAAGAATTTTAGCCTATGCCGATCTTTCGGTGGGTGATTTTGTAGTGCACGAAACCCACGGGATCGGGCAGTATGTGGGGATGTCCTCCCTGACGGTGGAGGGCGTACGGCGGGATTTTCTCAAGATCCGCTATGCCGGAACCGATATGCTTTATCTGCCTTGTGAACAGCTGGACAAGATTTCCAAGTATATCGGCAAAGGCGCAGAGGACGGCAGTCTGAAGCTCTCCCGCATGGGCGGAGCCGATTGGAAAAAGGCCAAGTATAAAGCAAAGGCCGCCGCCAAGGACATGGCCAAACAGTTGATTTCCCTGTATGCCGAACGGATGCGCCGTCCCGGAATTGCTTTTCCGAAGGACGATGAGATGCAGAGGGAATTTGAAAACGCCTTTGAGTATGAGGAGACGGAATGCCAGCTTTCTGCCGCCGAGGATGTGAAGAGGGATATGGAAAAGAACTGTCCCATGGATCGGCTTCTTTGCGGCGATGTGGGCTACGGCAAGACCGAGGTGGCCCTGCGGGCGGCCTTCAAAGCGGTGGAGGGAGGAACGCAGGTGGCTCTTCTTGTCCCCACCACCATTCTTTGTATGCAGCACTACCGCACCATTTTATCCAGAATGCGAGGCTTTCCGGTCAGTGTGGACATGGTCTGCCGTTTCCGCACCAAGAAGGAGATCGACGAGTCTCTGCGAAAGCTGCGCAGGGGCGAAACCGATATTATTGTGGGCACCCATCGGCTTTTATCCAAGGATGTGGAATTCAAAAGGTTGGGGCTTCTGATCGTGGACGAGGAACAGCGGTTCGGAGTGACGCACAAGGAGAAGCTGAAAGAGCTTGCCAAAAATGTGGATGTTCTGACGCTGTCCGCCACCCCCATACCGCGAACCCTGAATATGGCTGTTTCGGGTATCCGAGATATGTCGATTCTGGATGAGGCACCGGTGGACCGGTTACCGGTGCAGACCTTTGTTTTGGAGCAGGACGAAGGGGTGCTGGATGAAGCCATCCGCCGGGAGCTGCGCCGAGGGGGGCAGGTGTTCTATCTGTGCAATCGGGTGGAGAAAATGCCCGATGTGGCATCGCGTCTTGCCAAATCCTTTCCCGATGTCCGCATCGAAATTGCCAACGGGCAGATGGATAAGGAGCAGCTTTCGGATATTTGGGAGCAGATGGTGGCGGGCGAAGTGGATATCCTGGTTTCCACCACCATTGTGGAAACGGGGGTGGATGTGTCCAACGCCAACACTTTGATTATTGAGAATGCCGATTGGCTGGGGCTGTCTCAGCTTCACCAGCTGCGAGGCCGGGTGGGGCGGAGTTCCCGCAGAGCCTATGCCTATTTCACCTATCCCGGCGGGAAGGAATTAAAGGAAATTTCCGAAAAACGCCTGGAGGCGATCCGGGATTTCACCGAATTCGGTTCGGGCTTCCGGATTGCCATGCGGGATATGGAATTGCGGGGTGTGGGCAACCTTTTGGGTGCAGAGCAGCATGGACACATGGAGAGCATCGGTTACGATCTGTATATGAAATTGCTGGGCGAGGCGGTTTTGGAAGAGAAGGGAACGGCGGTGCAGGAAAAGCCCGAATGTACGGTGGATATGAAGGTGGATGCCTATATTCCCGAAAGCTATATCTCCAACGAAAACCAGCGGATCGATGCCTACAAGAAAATTTCGCTGATTCAGAATGCCGAAGATCTTTCCGATGTGTATGACGAGTTGTCCGACCGCTACGGAGAGTTGCCTCTACCGGTGATGAATCTCCTGACCGTTTCGCATCTGAGAGCCCTTGGGGCAGAGACGGGAATCACCAAGATCCTGCTGAAAGGCAGCTCGGTGCTCTTCTATCCCCAACAGTTTGATGCGGTAAAAGCGGCGAAGCTGGCAGCACAGTTCAACGGCAGGGTGATGATCACCCTGAGTGGGATTCCGTATATAGCCCTGCGGGCGGGGGGACAGAAGCTGTCCCAGACGGTTAAGGACTGCAGAAGTCTGCTTCTGAAATATAAGGAATTGGGACAGAATGCTTGAAAAATTCACATTTGGAAGGTAGAATAAAGAAGTAAACTTTCCGGCAGTGCCGGAGAGAGGAAGGAAGAAAGGGTATGAAAAAGGCAAAAAGATTCCTTGCGGTTCTTCTGATGCTTATGCTTTTGGCACCGCTGGTTTCCTCCTGCAGCAAGGCCGAGGCTTATCTGACCTACAAGGATTCGGTGATCCCGGACTATGCCTATCGGTATTGGTTTGCCAGCAACAAGAGATACTTTATTGAGAAATACAGCGATATTGAGGATACGGCGGAATGCTGGAACAAGAAGATCGCCTCGGAGGACGGAAGCGAGATCACAACGGGGGAGTATTTGGAAAAATACACTCTTGAAAATGCCAAGAGTATTGTCTGTGAATTGCAGATGTTTAAGGAATACGACCTGAAACTGGACGATGCCGCTGTGGAGAAGGTGGACACCTATATAAGCGAGCTGGTGAAATACAGATACGAGGACAGCAAGTCTGCCTTCAATAAGGCTCTGAAGGAAGCCTATGGCATCAATATGGATCAGTTGCGGGAAATCCTTCTGATGGAGAAAAAGGCGCAGGCCGTGGAGAGTTACCTGTTCGGTGACAGCGGCATCATGAAGCCTACGGATGCGGAGAAGGAACAGTACTATACCGAAAACTACAAGCGGCTTCAGGTTTTGCTCATCAAGACCTACAGCGAATATGTTCTGGACGAAGACGGGAATGTGGTGAAAGACGATCTGGGTATGTACAAGATCAAATACTATACCGAGGAGGAGATTGCCGAAAAAATGCTCCGGGCTGCCAAGGTAGAAGAGGGGCTGGAAATCGGTACGGACTTTGAAAAACTGATAGAGCTTTACGGCGAATTGAAGATCGAGGGTTATCCGAACGGATTCTATGTGACCGGCAACGACTATGAAGCGGTGGTGGGCAGTGGGTATGACCCGGATGTTTTTGCCGATGTGCTGAAGCAGGAAACCGGAACGGTGAAACGGTATGATCTGGAGAAGGACGCCGTCATTTTTGTGAAATCACTACCGCTTTTGGATAAGGCGTACGAAAGCGAGAGCGATGCAGGACAGTTCGACAGCTTTGAGGACTATGTAATTACCGAAAAATACCGGAAGATCCTTGCGGAAATGTGGAAGGATATTTCGGTGGACGACCGGGTGTACACGCTGAAAACCGTGGATGTGCAAAAGGGAATTTTTTGATTCAGACGATTTTCCCAAAAGAAAAGGCCTCCGTTTTTGTGTTGATTCATTTAGAATAGAGGAGGAAAGGGAAGAATAGGCTTTGCTCAGACGGCTCTGCAGAACGAAAAAGAGTGTACTCTTTGTGAATTCTCCAGAGCCGTTTTCGGTTGCTGCTGGCCTTTTCGCCCTGTTCTCTTTCACATCTCTTGCAGCATTACACAAAAATTTTGACTTTTTTGAAAAAAGCTCTTGCTTTTTCAGAAAGAATATGATACACTGCTATAGGTTTCCGGAAACGGAGATTCTTCATAGGGGTGTAGCTCAGTTGGTAGAG
>DPGD01000021.1:44191-71440 GCA_003522145.1 Clostridiales bacterium
GGTAGAGCAGCGGTCTCCAAAACCGCGTGTCCAGAGTTCGAGTCTTTGCTCCCCTGCCATAACTGGACACCAATTTTGATACAATGCGTATCTTGATTGGTGTCCAGTTTCTTTTTACAAAGTCCTTGATTTGCAAGGCTTTTTCGATACTTTTTAACGATATAAGGCTCTGCGGTACTCCGAAAACGGTTGCCGCAGAGCTTTTTTCATTTTCTCCCATAACACCTTTTAACGAAAGGTCGAGGGGTGTGCATTTTCGGCAAAAGGGGTGTGCACATTTTAATTATTCCTCAAGAGCGCAAAAGAAAGGCCGCAAAACCCGTTCACCCCAAAATGCGAACGACCTTGCGACCTTATATTTTATGCTCCGACTTTGGTCTCGGTGCCGTTGTAGAACACGAAGGTGATCTCGCCGTTTCTGTGGACAATTGCCTTCTCGACCATCACCGTCCAGATGGTGTCGCTCCACTCACGCAAGACCACCGGCTGTTTTTTGAGGGTGCGGATGTAGAGCGCCATTTTCTTGTCTTTCTGTCTTTGTGTAGTGCGCAGATTCTGTAACCGCTCCAGTTCCGTAGCAGCTTTTTTGTAACGCTCGGTGAGGGCTTCATACTTTTTCAGATAAGCCTCCTGGGACTGCGCCGTGGAAGCATTCTCCTTGACCACCGCCTTGACCAATTCGGCAACCACCTGGGTTTCTTCAAGCTGCTGTTCAATTTCTGCGTCCAATTCCGCAAAGTCTGTCAGCGCACGGCGCATGGTTTCGCAGTCCTTGATGATCTGCTCTCGGTTCTCCATCATCCGATTGTAGGCTTGAATGAAAAGCCGTTGCACGGTTTCCGTATCTACCGTGGGAGTACCTTGAAGGATTGGTTGATATCCGCCAGTGCCTTTTTAAACTCCTTTTCGCCCTCCAGACCGATTTTCAGTCCGAAATTATCCGCCATATGCCGTCACCTCCTTGTAGTTGGCATGAAAAAAGCACTCCTTCACCGCATACTTGGTACAAAAATGTCCGAAGTACGAGATGAAATCGTGCTTGATGGTAATGGATATTTTCCGCTTTCCGCACCGAATACCTGACACTTCATTGTTACCTCCAATAAAAAATCCGCAAAGCAACCTATACCGATGGTTTCTCCGAGAGAGGGATTGGCTTTTTTCCATACCTTTGGGTCAGTCCAGTCTTCATCCATCCCGGCACCGTAAATGACAGGGTAGAAGGTCGGGTCGATTTTTCTGCCTTCGATGATGTCCAATGCCTTCTGATGCACCTCGTAGCAGATGCTTTCGGTGTTGTTCCCGGCAGTGGTGATGAGAAAGTAAAGCGGTTGCATACGGGCATCGCCGGACCCCTGTGTCATGACATCGTAGAGCTTCCGGTTTGGCTGTGTATGTAACTCGTCGAAGATAACCCCGTGGGTATTGAAGCCGTGTTTGTTTGCCACATCTGCAGACAGCACCTGATATTTGCTTTTGGTCGGCAGGTATTCGATGATCTTCTGCGACTCGGTGATTTTGACACGCTTTTCAAGAGCGGGGCAGAACCGGACCATGTCCACGGCAACATCGAATACGATTTTTGCCTGGTTGCGGTCAGCGGCACAGCCGTAGATTTCGGCGCGCTGTTCACCGTCGCCGCAGAGAAGCAGAAGCGCTACCGCTGCGGCAAGTTCGGATTTTCCGTTTTTCTTGGGAATTTCAATGTATGCGGTGTTGAACTGCCGATACCCGTTCGGTTTGAGCGTCCCGAACACATCCCGGATGATTTGTTCCTGCCAGTCCATCAGTTCAAACGGCTTTCCTGCCCATGTGCCTTTCGTATGACAGAGCGCCTCGATGAAAGATACGGCATAGTCGGCGGTTGGCTTATCGTAGTGCGAACCTTTTGCCATAAATGCCGTCGGTTTATATTTTTTCAGTTTTCGCACGGAAACCGCCTCCTTTCTGCGGGTATCAAAATAAGACCCGTTGCGGTCTTTCCGGTATAACAGAGAAAAGAGCCAATCGACTCCTTTCCCGGAATGATTTTACTGTTCGCAAGGTTCACTGCGCTTTTGTTCAGGCTCGTTTGAAATCACCCTGCAGGAGTCCTCACCGTAAACAACGCTCAGCCGGCTCCCGTTATCCCAGGCAACCATGGCGGAGCCGATGTCGTCAACGCCCAGCACGGTTCCTTTCGTGCCGATGGGAGGTGCTTGCGGGTCATCCATTTTCACAAGCTCGACCCGTGTGCCCCTTGGAAAGCGCTCACGAAGGGCGCACAGGGCTTCTTTGGATATCAGTCGCATGAATTTGCCTCCTTCGTCTGTCCGTGCCTGAAAGCGGAACTGCCCGCCAGGTTGCGGAGGAGGATTTTGCGGGTTTCTTTGTACTCTTCGCCGATAAATCCCAGACGGAGCAGGAAGCAGCGCATGGCATATTTGGCATTGTCGTTCGGATGCACTTTTGCGGTGACCCGCTTTGCGTTCCGTGCCATTTCACAGAGTGCGCAGATGAAACGGTCGAATGCGCGGATTTCCTCCGGGGAGGCATCGCTCCGTAACCACGGGAAACAGACTTTCCCGTTCTCCCGTTCTATCGGAAGGGTGTTCACTCCGAAGGTCGCCTTAAAAAGACCGCATTTTGAAGTTACGATTGCACGAAGATTTTCTTCTGCTGCGGTCGGGAGCAGGTTTTCGGGAACGGAAACGCAAATTCTCGATTCTTCCGTGCTTCCCCCGTCATCGCTTTCAAAGCCCGCATCGTACAGATGCTCAATCAGCCGTTCGACCGTTTCTTCGTCTGCGGCACTGTCCACCGTAAAATTGCCATCCTTATCAACGGTGGCAAAGCCAACCCGATAGGCACAGCTTGGAACGCCGAGGTATTTTGTTTCGCACCCGAGCCATGTGCCGATTTCCTGTGCCAGTTCCTTGCGCTTGCAGCCCGGAACATGAAAATGAATTCCCATGAATGTAATCCTCCTGTTTTTTTCGGTAGTCACATATTAACTCTGAAAGCGGAGAATATCCAGTCATTTTTACCGTTTTTCCGGTAGATTATGTACCGGATTTTTCGGCTTCGTTTTGTGCGTTATACACGATTCCCGCAAGGACGAACCATACGCAGGGGAGAGCCACGCCGTTGCCCCACATTTTGTATTCGGCAGCATCGGAGTGCGGAGCTTTCAGCCATTTTCGAATCTGTGCGTCCGACTTCATTTTGCAATCGGTGACGGCGGCGTAGGTCTTGAATACCTTGTGCCAGAAGTACATCTCCTCGTCGGTCGGTTTTTCCGTTCCGAGATTCGCACACCAACCGTCAGGAAATCCCTGAAGGCGAACGCATTCCGTCGGAGTGAGCCGTCAAAGAGGCTTCCGAGGGTTAAAGTCTTATTCGTCATGTGATTACTCCTTATCAGCTGCTCAGCCACCAGTTAAAAACCGCTTGCCCGTCTGACCATTTTTCGGTGGTCGGTTTTCCTTCGGCTGCTCTTTTTTCAAGCATTTTGTCGAAGGCACGGATGTAGGCTTTCCGGTAACTGGGATAACGCCGGAATTCCTCCAGCCGCAGTTGCCTCCCGGCCATAGGACAGCCAATGCAGCCGATGCGCTTGAAGCCGCATTCATAGAGCGGATTGCTCTTGCAACCGTAGTGGGCGAGAAATTCCCACACATCTTCATCTGTCCAATCCACAATAGGGTTGACCATTGTTTTCCGGGTGCGGTAGCAATGCTCGACCATGCGGCGGTTGATGTCGTTATCGTCGTTGAGGATGATGCCGCCCTGGCGTGTGGTGCGGTAATCTGCACCAAGCTCCTCTGCAATTTTCTGGGTGCCTTTCGGCTTGCCGATGAACCTGACCACATCGGCGGACTGCTTTCGGCGTGTGCTTTCTGCCCACCGAACACCGGTCACTACAATCTTGCAGGTACCGCCCGGTTCTTTCAGTTCACTGCAGCAGTACCGGGAAACGCGGAGAGGCGGAGTGCCTTTGCGGACGATAAGGTTCCACATGGTTACGGGGTTGCCATCCCGGTCATAGGAGCGGTTGATGCGAACATCCGGTTGGGCTTTCACATACTGAACCGTCTCCGGGGCATCCACCGTGGTCAGATTATGGACTGCCTCGAACTTTGCTCCGGCAAGATGAGCGAGAATCTTGATGCAGTCGCTGTCTTTGCCACCGCTGTATGCCAGAAAGTAACCGTCCTCCGGCTCGAATGCTTTCAGGCGTTCTATAGCAACTCGCTCTTTTTCTCTGAGGTCTGTCTTCATCGCTGACCTCCTTCCTGTGCATTCTTCGAACCGGCAGCTTCCTTGAAGGAGAGAACATGTCCGCCACGCAGAACGCTGACCTTTTCATCTGTACCGACCTGTTCGATGTATCTGCGGACAATGACATCGCAGAATTTCTCGTCCAGTTCGACGGTACAGCAGATGCGGTCGGTCTGCTCACAGGCAATGAGCGTGGAGCCGGAGCCGCCGAAGGGGTCAAGCACTACGGAGTTTGCCATAGAACTGTTCCGAATGGGATAGGCCAGAAGCGGGATGGGCTTCATGGTGGGGTGGTCGCCGTTTTTCTTGGGCTTGTCGAACTCCCAGATGGTGGACTCTTTTCGCCCGGTGTACCACTGGTGCTTGCCTTTCTTCTTCCAACCGTAGAGGCATGGCTCGTGCTGCCACTGGTATGGGGAGCGCCCCAGCACCAGGGACTGCTTCTTCCAGATACAGCAGCCGGAGAGGTAGAACCCGGCAGCATCAAACGCCTTACGGAAATTCAACCCTTCGGTGTCTGCATGGAACACATAGATGGACGCATCGTCTGCCATGACCTTCTCCATATTGGAAAAGGCATCGAGGAGGAAGTCGAAAAACTTCTCCGATGCCATATTGTCGTTTTTGATTTTTCCAGCACTGCCCTCATAGTTCACATTGTAAGGCGGGTCGGTGATGACGAGGTTCGCCTTACGGCCGTCCATGAGGGTGGCGTAGGTTTCCTCTTTTGTGCTGTCGCCGCAGATGAGCCGGTGCCGTCCCAGTGTCCAGATGTCGCCGGACTTCGTAAAGGTCGGCTTTTGCAGTTCGGCATCCACATCGAAATCGTCCTCCCGGATGTCCTTGCCATCGTCAAACAGCTTCGACAGTTCCTTTTCGTCAAAGCCGGTGAGGAGAGGGTCAAAGTCTGCCGCCTGCAAGGATTCGATTTCCACACGCAGAAGTTCTTCGTCCCAGCCTGCGTCCATTGCCATGCGGTTGTCGGCGATGATGTAGGCTTTCTTCTGGGCTTCCGTAAGGTGATCGGCGAAAACACACGGCACTTCGGAGATACCTTCCTCCCTGGCGGCAAGAATACGGCCGTGGCCGGCAATTACGCCATAGTCACGGCCGATGATGACAGGATTGATGAAGCCGAACTCCCGCAGGGAGGAGCGGAGTTTGTTGATCTGCTCCGGGCTGTGGGTTCTGGCATTGTTGACATAGGGAACAAGTTTGCCGATGGGGATAAGCCGCATTTCTGTGGTTGTTTTCATCAGATCAGCCCCCATTCCGCAAACCTCTCAAAGCCGCCCACGAACTCTATGTATTTGCGTGCAATCGCTACAATGTCCGCATACGGTTTCCCGTCCACGGTTGCGTCTCCGATGGCACAGCAGAGAGACACAGGCGCACCGGTTTCCTGCGCTTTGAGAAATGCATAAATGTTTACGCTGACATCCGCTTTGGAGAGGTCTTTTCCGTGCAGACCGCCTCCCGTCACCGAATCTGCCATATCCGAGCCGAGTTTGCGGTTGGTGGCACCGGTATCGACATCCGTTCCGCCGATCCAGTCACCGAGCGGGTTGATTTCCGCATTCGGGCAACGCTCTCTGAGTTCTTCGGTCGGGGCATTGCTCTGACAGATAATCAGCCGCTCTCCGTCCAGAATATATTTCCCGTCACAGCCGAATCGTGCAAACAGCATGTGCGCAAGGTCTGAAAGGGAACGCTGCTCGTCCGTAACCGGGACACCTTTGAAAATGCCGTTGTCTCCGCAGCGGATGCCGTTTGCCTGGTTATCGGCAAGATGCCCGTCCTGCGGGACTTCTTTGTAGTCAACGGTAAGGTTGCCGGCAATTCGGCGAACCGCTTCCGTTACGGACTCACTCGACAGCGTCACAGAGGTTTCCGCAATGATGTGGCATACACCGTGACCGATGAGAACTTCAACGGCAATACGGGGATCCGTTTCTTTTGCATATGCCATATCCACCAGGGCACCGGCAATGCGGTCGGCAAGTTTGTCGGGATGGCACGGGTTCACTTTTTCAAACATAAGTTATCCTTTCCTTGCACGGAGCAGTCTTTCCATCAGGTCATCCTGCGGATTTTCTCCGGCATAATCTGTTGCACAGTTTTCTTTGACGATTTGAAAAATCTCATTCCACAGACGTACCGCCTGGTTCATGTAATTGATTCCGATATTGATAAACGGAGAGGGGATCGGTTTTCCCGTGGTGGGATGCTTGGATAGAAAACCCATGCGGTTGGTCATTTCTTCGCACTGAATCCATCGGGCTGAGCACATGGCGTACCGTTCCAACAGTTGCGGAGATATTTTGGATGCACAGCCGATCTTCTTCAGCCACTCCCAGGTTTCGCTGTAAATTTCGGATGCCTGGAGCGTACTTCCGTCCCGCTGTTCTGCGGACAGAAAATCATGGGGTTTGGGCATGTCGACACCCTCGACCTCGGGAATATCCAGAACCTCCAGTCTGCGACCTCCGGGATTTCCGTTTTCGGCTTTCTCCCTGACCGCAGTCTTTTTTCTTCCCGCACCGGGTCTTGCACCTCCGCGCCCGCCGATGTTATTTGATTTTGTGGGCAAATATCGTACCTCCTTGACACAGATTTTTTAATTACCCTTTTGATTTCGCCGTTTTTGCACATGGGACCCCGGGCCGCTGTCCGAATTTTTTGTAAACAGAGATTTTGACCGCCCCTTCCTTTACTTTTTTGCAGTTTCACCTTTACTTTTTGCTTGATTTGTGGTATAATAAGTAAAGGAAAAGAAAGAAGGTGATTTCATGACTTCTTATGACGGGCTTCTCCGAAAGCTGGAGGAGAAGGGACTGACCAAAACGGATCTAACCGAGAAGCTTGGCATTTCTTCCCGCACAGTGGCAAAAATCAGCCGCGGGGAAAAGATTGCCGATCATGTGCTGAAAAAGATTGCAGATTTCCTCGGCTGTAAGGCAGAAGAGCTTTGCCGTTCTGTTTCCGATAATGCTTTGCTGCAAACGCTTCGGGATGAAAAGAGCATTCGTATGTCGGGCGGGCTGTATCACGAATTGCAGGTGCGGATGACCTACAACTCCAACCACATCGAAGGAAGCAAGCTAAGCGAGGATCAGACCCGACTGATATTCGAAACCAATACGGTGGATGTCGGTGAAGGGATTCCCGTAGATGATATTATTGAAACCGTCAATCACTTCCGCACCATTGACTATGTGATCGATGTTGCGGAAGAGCCTCTTACAGAGAGCATCGTCAAGGAGCTCCACCGCATTCTGAAGCAAAGCACCAAAGATGCCACGCTGTCCTGGTTCGCGGTCGGTGACTATAAGAAAAGACCCAATGTAGTTGGCGGCAGAGAGACAGTAAAGCCGAAGGATGTCCCGGTCCGTATGAAAGCATTACTGGATGACTATGCTGCATTGCCTACCGTTACCGTCAATGACATCATTCGGTTTCATTACAGTTTTGAACGGATTCATCCGTTCCAGGACGGCAACGGCAGAGTCGGGCGTTTGGTTGCACTCAAAGAATGCCTGCGGTACGGAATCGTGCCGTTTATCATTGAGGATTCCAAAAAGATGTTTTATTACAGAGGTCTTTCGGAATGGGAACAGGAGCCGGGGTATCTGACGGACACCTGCCTTGACGGACAGGACACATTCCGAAAGTTGATGGCGATGTTTGATATCCGGCTGTGAGCGCTTTTGAGCGGTTCGTGTTATGATTGTAATACGAACCGCTCTATCTGTCCCCGATTTCACGGTGAATTTTATTGTGGCAGGAACGGCAAAGAGACATCAGGTTTGATGTGCTGTGG
Source organism: Clostridiales bacterium (assembly GCA_003522145.1). Lineage (GTDB taxonomy): Bacteria > Bacillota > Clostridia > Oscillospirales > CAG-272 > UBA11512. The sequence goes on from DPGD01000021.1 coordinate 52,272, forward strand.
TTGCCTCCGCAGGATACGGGAAGAATGTGATGCACTTCCTCTGCTGGAGCGGTTCTGCCCTCGGTCAAACATTTTTCGCACAGCGGGTGCGAGGCAATATAACGGTCACGGATGCGTTTCCATGCGCGTCCGTATTTTTTATTGATGTCGGGAGAACGCCCGTATTTGTCGTACTGTTTTTTCGCCGGTGCCTGGTGTTCCTCACAGTACTGTCCGTTACACAGATTCGGACAGCCGGGGAACGAACACGGCTTTTTGGGTTTTGTCGGCAAGGTTCTGTCTCCTTTCGGGTATAACAAAAGCCACTCACGCTTTTCCGTGAATGGCTCTTGTATATCGGTATTTCTTTAGTTTTTCAATGCTGTGATCGGTACAACGAATATGCCGTCAGGACGGACATATGCCGCATTGGAAAGCCCGCAGATGACGCAAAGGATGGCAGGGGCGATGCCGCCTTCCTGCTCAATGCTGTTACGCAGTGCGACCAGTTCCGTTGCAGCTTTGTCAATCTGATTTGCACCGAGTTTGATTTCAAATGCGCACCATCTTCCGTCCTCCAGTTCAATCACTGCGTCAATTTCCTTGTTGTTGTAGTCCTGATAGTGAAACAGATTTGCACCAAAGGATTCGGCATAAATTTTCAAATCGCGTTCTACCAAAGCCTCAAACAGGAATCCAAAGGTTTCAAGATTGCCAATCAGTCGATCCGGGGTCGCTTTGAGCAGGGCACAGGCAAGTGCCGGATCGCAAAAGTGCCTTTTCTCCGCTTGCTTCACACGGACAGATGAACGGATGTTGGCGGAAAACGGCGGCTGATTATCCAGCAGAAACAGGCGGTCAAAGACATCCAGATAGGTGGTCACCGTGTCTGCATCAATGGTTTCATCATCGAATTCACGGATGTCATTCAGCAGTTTCTTCTTGGTGGCTGTGGTGCTTTCATTCCGTGCGAGTGAATGCAGCAGAAGCCGCATTTTTGCCACATCGTATTTTTTGTCATCAATGCGCTGGGAATCGTCGTCAAGAATTGCATCCAGGTAAGACTGCGGCAGTAAAGAAGCGTCTTCCTGTGCAACATTCAGATTTCCGGGCCAACCTCCGCGCACCGTATAATTCGCAAGGTCGCGCAAATCAACCTCACCGGTCAGGGCAGGTGTTAGTTTTCCGTTGCAAAGGTCTTCCAAGGATACCGCGCCGCTGGATTCTCCCGATTCATACAGGGACATCGTTCGCATACGGAGTTTTCCGATTCTGCCGGCGCCGCTGTGAAGAACGCCCTTGCGCTTCGGGGTGGAAGAACCGGTCAAAATAAACTGTCCTTTTTCGGCGCGCCTGTCAACCGTATACCGAACAGCGTCCCAAATCGGGGGAACCTCCTGCCATTCGTCCAACAGTCTGGGCGTTTCGCCTTCCAAAACCAAAGAGGGGGACATTTCTGCCAGTTTTCGGTTCTGAAAATTGTTTGCAGGATCACCGATCAGAAACTCGCTGTTGCTGTGGTGAGAAGAAGTCCATGTTTTTCCGCACCACTTCGGACCTTCTATGCAGACCGCACCGAAAGTTGACAGGTATTTCGCTACGGTTTTATCGATGATGCGCGGCTTATATTTTGACTGTTCTGCGATTTTATTCATAATAGCATCCCTCCGAATCCGATTCATACCTATATTATACCTCATTCCTAACGGTTTTGCAAGACAATTCCGTGAAATTTTTATTTTTCATTCGGCATAATTTTGGATTACCGTTCGGCGTGATTCGATAGAAGCGGCTGCGTTATGAAAAAAGCCGAAAAGACAGAAGCCCTCACGGGATTTCTCCCGTAAAGGCTCCGGTTTCATTCTTGTTTCGCATGATAAGTATATCATACTGCGGTTGTTGCACCGTGTTGCATTTGTTGCAAGTTTCAGATGACAATCGGATTTTCGGGAACTTTGACATGGGTCAGTGCCTTGCAGTACCACCGGAAGGCGGTCGTTCTGTCCGCACACATCAGGTCGCCGATTTTCTCAAAGGTATAGTTGAGAAGGCAGCGGTAACGGAGAACGGTCTGCTCGTCCCGGTCGGGAAGTTCTTCGATGACCGTTCGAATCTGCCTTTTGAGGTCTACAAGACGGTCAACCTCCACATCGATATGGCGCTCCAAATCCATGATTTTGACAAGACACCGTACAAACGGCGGATCTGTCGGACGGGAGCCGCCGGTCTTTTCCTCCCAGGAAGGGGAGGATACACTGCTTGCCATCTCACGGAGCCGTGCGACTTCCTCAAGATTTGCGTTGATGCGCTGGTCAAGGCGGTATGCCTGACCGAGATATTCTTTTGCCGTCATTCGGAAACCTCCTTCCGGATTCTGTCCATGATATATTCGCCGTCAAGGGCGGTCAGGCTTCTGTACCACGCGGAGCGGAAGAACGCTTCCAACTCCGTCAGTTCGGCATCCGGTGTTCCGGTGCTGCGGTATCGGCGAAGATAGCGCCTGTACGCTCTTCTGTAATCCTTGCACGCCTGAATGACAATGGCGTTTGCTATGTTTTCATACGGTTCGTAATGTTCCAAATGATACTCCTTTCAACATGACCCTTACGGCATCAATCAGGGAATTCTGCGACCGTTCTTTCCGGTCCAGGGCTTTCAGCATCAATTCATCTACGGTGCCTTCGGCTACGATGCGATGGATGACGACTGTTTTTGCGGTCTGCCCCTGCCGCCACAGCCGTGCGTTCGTTTGCAGGTATAACTCCAGGCTCCAGGTCAGCCCGAACCATATCAGCGTGGAACCGCCTGCCTGAAGGTTGAGTCCGTGTCCTGCGGAAGCCGGATGAATGACTGCCACGGGGATTTTTCCGGCATTCCAATCCGAGATGTCTGCCGATGTCCGGATTTCCCGCACGCAAAACCGCGCCCGGATGCGTTCCAGGTCGTGCCGGTACCAGTACGCCACCAGAACCGGTTTGCCGTTTGCGGCTTCAATCAGATCTTCCAGCGCATCCAGTTTCCGGTCATGTATGCGGTGAACGGTTTTGTCTTCACCGTATACGGCACCGTTTGCCATCTGGGACAGCTTGTTCGAGAGGGAGGCGGCATTGGAAGCGTCGATTTCGTCCTCTCCGAGCGAAAGAATTAAATCGTTCCGGAGCGTGTCGTATTTCTGCCTTTCTTCCTCGGAGAGGGAGACGGTCACATCGTTGAAGATACATTCCGGCATATCCAGGTGGTCTACCGCTTTCATGGAAACGGTGATGTCGGATATTTGCCTGTAAATGGCATCTTCCGCACCGGGGAGCGGTTTGTAAGAATAGACGGTCATCCCGTTCCGTTTGTCCGGCAGAAAGTAGCGGTTCCGGTAATGGGTGATAAAGCGACCGAGCCGTTTGCCAAGGTCAAGAATCCGAAACTCTGCCCACAAGTCCGTCAGCCCGTTCCCGGCAGGGGTTCCCGTCAGCCCGACAGTCCGCTTGACCGTGGGTCTGACACGCAGAAGACTCCGGAAGCGTTTTGCCTGATAGGACTTGAAGGACGAGAGCTCGTCAATGACAATCATATCGAAGTCAAAGGGAAAGCCGCTTTCCTCAATCAGCCAGGATACATTTTCCCGGTTGATCAGGTAAATGTGGGCTTTCTTCCGCAGTGCTGCCTCCCGCTCGGAAACGCTGCCGATGACGGTGGCGTAGGTAAAGCATTTGAGATGGTCCCATTTCTGTAGTTCTGCCGTCCAGGTATCCCGTGCTACACGGAGCGGAGCAATAACCAGGACCTTGGCGATTTCAAAGCGGTCAAGGCACAGGTCGAGAAGCGCCGTCAGCGTAATGACGCTTTTTCCAAGTCCCATGTCCAGAAATACAGCAGCTTCGGGATGCCCGACAATGAAATCGGTGGCATAGGTTTGGTAGTTATGAGGACTGTATTTCATCGAGTATCCCTCCGATCTGTGAAATGTCATCCAGGACATAGGTTTTGAAACCGAGTTCGGTTAAAAGTCGAAGTCTGGCTCTTTGCTGCGGGCGGGGAACTTTGCCGGGGGCTTTAACTTCCACAAAACCGATATGCCCGCCCGGCAACAGAACGGCTCTGTCCGGCATGCCGTCAAAGCCGGGGCTGACGAACTTGACTGCCAGACCGCCCCGCCCCTTTGCATCCGCAATCAGTTTTTGTTCTGTGTGTTTCTCTCTCATAAAAAGCTCCTTTACAGGTGTTTTGACTGTCATGTTGCAGTCTGCCGCAGTCGTTTACAGAACTTTTTCTTATACTGATTTTTTTGCTTCTAAGAAAAGTTTTGTATATGACCGTCAGCGACCGCAACATCAGTCCTTCCGTCATTGCAGAAAGTCCTCAAAATCTCCGCCGTCTGCCTTGAGCCGCAGTCCTTTTATGAATTTGCGACCGCTCAGGTTCAGCTTCGTAAAACCGGCTTTCTCAACGGCAAAGTAGAAATCGGTGGTTGAACGGACATATTCGTTGGTGTCCGTGCAGTAGTTCCGGTAGGCTTGATAAAGGGCACTGGAGCCTTCACGGTAAGACGGGGCAATCTCACATCTGTCCTCAAGAAAATGGGTAAACCAGTCGTTCTGTATGCGGTATTCGTCAATTGCCCGCTGTACGCATTCCGGCAGAGTGAAGTGATAGCCGGCATCGATGACCCTTTTTGCCCCTTCAATTATCCACGCAAGAATGCTTTCTCCGGCGTTGTTGTAAAGGTAGTCTCCGAAATTTTTGATGTCGTTTTTGCCTTCGATTTTGGCATTGAACGGAATAACGATCAGCCTGCGCCAGATACCGTCGTCCGAGGCGGAGACTCTCGGCAGGTGGTTGGTATACAGAACGAGCGTGTGACACGGGGTAAAGCTGAACGGATCTTTGTATTTCTTCTCGGCAAAAATGTCATCGGTGGAGCAAAGCTGTTTAACAGTGGAGTCATTGAGCCGTGCGCCCTCCTGCATTTCTGCCGCAATCAGAAGCCGTTTGCCCTTGGTTTCTGCCATTTCCGGCTTGACATTCCGTCTGCAGCCAACGGTCAGGGTGTCTGCGGAGATGTTTCCGCTGTAAAGCCCCAGAACCTTGGCGACGGCGTTCCAAAAGGTGGATTTCCCGTTGCGGCCGCTGCCGTATGCGATGATGAGTGCCTCCAGGAATACCTGACCGATGGCGGCAAGACCGCATATCATCTGCACATAGTCAATGAGTTCCCGGTCGTGGCAGAAAATAAGGTCCAGACAGTCCTCCCATATTTGCGCTCCCTTAGTGCCGGGGGAGACGGAGGTCATCTTGGTAATGAAGTCCTCCGGGCTGTGTTCTCTTGCACCGTCCAGCCCAAGGCGTAAATCGTAGGTTGCCGCAGGGGTACAGAGGAGAAACGGATTGCTGTCCAGGTCGCGCGGGCTGATTTCCAACATCGGGCGGGACTCGCGGAGCGTTGAGGTAATGTTCTTGGAATCCCTGCGGTGCAGAACATATTTGTGATAGGTCTGTGCCTCCAGAAACGCACGGTAGGCTTCCAGCTGTTCCGGATTCATAATGGCTTCGGCTTTTGCTTTGGTCGTGTTTTTCAGAACATCCTGCCCACCGTTGCCCTCCAGTTTACGGAGCGCGCCGAACAGGTCGGACGATGCTTCCGCCAACTGTCTGCGGGTCAGTTCATGTGCAACCGCCTGCGCACCCGGTTCGCTTTCCTGCCAGTAGTGCGCATTGTATCGGATAAAATGGGTGGCGGGGGAGTACCGGAGTTCACCGGAAAAATGCTTTGCCAGCACCTCTGCCTGTCCGACATCCGAGTAGTCGCCGGGTTTGTAGGAAACATCCGAATTGTAAGCCTCCGGCGGGATATATCCGTCCTGCCGGCTGACACGGTCAAAGAATTTCTGCGCCGAGTGCCAGACGGTTGCGAGTTCTTTGCCGTCAAGCGGCGGTTTGCATTTTGCCGCCTGCTCCAGAAAGGCACGGTATGCTTCGTCGGTATTGCCGTACTTCTTGATGACACGGCCGGCAAAGCGGGAGAGGGTAGCATTGCGGCTGCCTTCCCGTATGACGGCGGGCATATTGCGGGACGGCATATCCGAGTCAAAATCGTCCTCGAAAAACGCAGTCAGGTTGAGCGTTCCTTCGTACAGTTCCGCTTCGGCACCAGCTGTACCGAAAAAGAAGCGGGCGGCATCAAGTGCATTGGTGTCAAAATAGGGGAAGACGGTGCTGATGAGTTTTTTCATATTGCTGTAAGCGACGGCATCCGTCATCGGTTCAATCGGAAAAAGGACATGAAACTTCGGTCTTGCCGCTTTTCCGCTTTTCTCCCGCATATGGGAACGGCTGTAGTGAACGGCGAATGTAACACCGGGAAAAGCCGCCTGGACATCTGCCGGCATGATCCAGTCGTTCGGGTTCTCGGAGTGGTCGTTGTCGCAGTCAACCGGCAGGCAGTCGGTTCCGATGAAGTTGTCGTTGCTCCGGTAGCTGTTCCGGTATTCCGCACAGACATAGTCGTGTCCGACCGCCGCACGGAGGCTGTCCAAATCGGTAACGGTGTGTCTGTGCGGATAGTAGCAGTTACCCGGATTGCTGGTATAGTCGGAGCTGTAGAGTGTGAACATCAGTCTTTGACCTCCTCAAGATTGGCGGTAAAATGCCGAACGGTGAGCCGGCGATGCCTGGCACGGTCGAGTTCCATCTGCATTCCTTCCGTGACCGTATCGCCGAACCACCAGATCTCCCGGCAGTCATCGAGAAATACTTTGCCCATACGGATACCGAGTTGGCGCTCGGCTTCGTTTTCGTCGGAAAGGAAACGGGGGAAGAAAAGGTGCGGGGCAAACGGTATGTAGCCGGATTCGACCGCAAAACGGCAATATTTCTTTGCATTCAGAATGTTTTTGTAAACATCTCCGCGCAAAGGGGAGCAGATAAAGACCTTTGGCATGAATATCGGTTTGCGCTGCGCCCGTTTCCGTTCGTATTCCTCCCGGAGCAGATTTTTCATGCCTTCGTATTCGGTCGGGCTGTAATAGCCTTCGGCGTTGTATTTGCTGACGCGGATTCTCATGTGCGGTCAGTCCTTTCTGTAGAATTGGGTTTCATACCCGTCCGCACGCAGGAGCAGTCCGGGTGCCCAGGGCGGCGTTCTCCCCATTTGCCCGCATACAGCCTGCAGCGACATCTGCGGATCTGCCTCTATGACGATTTCATCATGGATGTGCATGACGATGTCGGTGTGTCGCAGTGTTTTCATGGCATAGCAGAGAATGTCGCGGGCGGTTGCCTGTACGATGTTTTCGACGAATTTGGGACCGTAGGACTCCAGGCGCTCCCACTTCTTTGTTCCGCCGATGCCTTCATAAGTGACGCAGGGAGAACCGAAGGAGTTGGTCCCGATTTTCGGTTTGATGTAAGTCAGGTTCCGCCCGGACGGAAGGGTAATCAGGAGCATCCCGCTCCGATAAGTGAACCGGATTCCGTGTGTTTTTGCAGAGGTGCGACGCTGTACGGCTTCGGTAACAGCGGAATCAACTGCCCACCAAAGGTTCACGATGTTCGGATTGGCATTGCGCCATGCCTGAACCAGGGGTGGGAGTTCTTCCTCGGAAAGCCCCATGTCAAGCGCCCCCATTGCTTTGAGTGCTCCGACAGCGCCTCCGTATCCGAGAGCCAGTTCGGCGATTTTGCCTTTCTGACGGAGATGCCCGTTGATGCCGTGCTTTTCCACGGGAACTCCGAACATCTGAGAGGCGGATGCACAGTAAATGTCTTTCCCGTCCGCAAAGACCTGCTGCCGCCAGGTTTCTCCAGCCATCCAGGCAATCACCCTGGCTTCAATGGCAGAAAAATCGGCAACGATGAACTTCTTTCCCTCCGGTGCTACGAAAGCGGTGCGGATAAGTTGGGAAAGCGTGTCCGGGATATCTTCGTACAGCAGTTTGACGGCTTCCCGGTTTCCGGTGCGTACAAGCGCCCTGGCTTGGGACAGGTCGGAGAGGTGATTTTGCGGCAGGTTCTGCATCTGAATCAGCCGTCCTGCCCATCTGCCGGTGCGGTTGGCTCCGTAAAACTGGAACATCCCTCTGGCGCGTCCGTCCGAACACACGGCATTTTCCATTGCCTGATACTTTTTGACCGACGATTTGGCAAGTTGCTGCCGGAGGAGAAGCACCTCGCGCAGGCGTTCCGGTGCGGTTTTGAGCAGTTCGGCAACGGTCTTTTTCCCGAGAGTGTCCGTGTGCAGTCCGTTGGCGGCAAGCCATGTTTTCATCTGTGATACCGAGTTTGGATTTTCCAAAGCGGTCAGCGATTTCATGGCATCCGAAAGTTCATGCCCGGATACACCGTCCATGGCAATGGCTTCCCGTACAAGCGTCATGTCCAGGGCAACGCCGGTGTCGTTGATTTTCTGGTCGATGCAGTATTCGTCCCAGATTTCCTCGGGAACAGGAAAACGGGAGAGCTTCTGCTGTATCTCGGCTTCCGTCTCCACATCGCGGGCATTGTAGATTTTGAAGCGCGCCCATTTTTCCGGCGCATCGCCCGGACGGTTACGGGTTCGTCCGCCGTTTGCTTTGGTCGGCTGACAGGGGACGCAAAAATAACGGATGAGTTCTTTTCCTTCGGTCAGTTTTTGCCGGTCTAACCGTAATACGGCTCCGCACCCTTGGAGCGAAAGCGGCAGGCCCATATAAGCAGACCATACCATGGTGCAGTGCCAGGAGACAGGGGAGAGGTAGTGCCCGGTTTCATAACCGAGCAGCCTGGAGAGGCAAATGCGCTCAAAATTCGCATTGAAAGCGCACTTGATGACCGTTTTATCTTCCAGTGCAGACAGAATATGCGGAGAAATTTTCTCGCCGCTTGCGAGGTCAACAACCGATACGGCACTGCCGTCAACGGAATACCCGAAGAGCAGAACCTCAAAATCCGGCGATTCCGCATATCGGTAGACGCCGCTTTTGGCAAGGTCCACACTGCTGAAGGTTTCAATATCAATACTGATTGTTTTCATCTGCGGATTCCTTTCAGGCATAGGCGGCAGCGGGAGTGTTCCCATTGCCGCCGGATTTGCCGCTTACGGAAGGTTTTTCATGCGCTTTTCGTGATGCTTTCTTCAGGCAAGGAAATCGTCATCTTCGTCGGTGGCAAAGTCGGATTCGGCGCTTGCCTTGCCGCCGAGCGGTTCGCCGTCACGGATTTTCTGCAGGTTGTTCAGCCCGCAGGCAATGCCGCGGTTTCCGTTGCTGTTGAAAGCGTAAAAGTTGACGGAAGCTCTGCCGTAGACACCGCTGTAAACTTCGGCGTGTGTCAGAATTTCGTTGCGGTCGGCATCGATGATACCGGGGGCGGTGGAGGAGTTGGCGTTGACAAAATAGGCATTTGCGTATGCGGGGTCATCGGGCCTTTCGGCATCTCCGTCTCGGAGCGGGTTTTTGATTGCCGAGAGCGGGGGAACGCTTCTGCCGTTGCCTTTCAGTTTGGATTCCCCTTCCTGATACGCCGCTTCGATGGCAGCCTTGATTTTGGCAACCGTTACGGTATCGGATTTGGGAATGATGAGGGAGACGGAATATTTGGGAGTACCGCCGTTGATGGCTTTGGGTTCCCATACGTTTGCATAAGACCAGCGGGTGTCTTTTCCGGTAATGACCTTGCAGGGATTGATTGTTTTTGCATTGTTCGACATGTGCTTTTCTCCTTATTCTTCATAAAAATCTGCTTTCGCAGTGGTGATCGCCGGTCTTTTGTCGCTCTCCGGCACGAGCGTCGGTTTGCCCTGCGGGCGATGTACGAGTCCTCCCAGGAGTTCCTCAAACCTGGATTTTCCGAGGCGCTTTTGCATTTCGGTCAATCCCAGCAGCTTCCTTTCATACGGGTCGTAACCCGCATCCGTAACGGCTTTGATAACTGCCGCATCATCGGTGTATTTGCGGACGGAGCGTCCTTCGACGAGTTTCCAACCGTTCCACGACTTGCCGCTCATAGCCGCCTGAAATGCAAACTCTTTGACATCGTTTGCCCAGGAAACCAGGCCGTCCACTTTGGAGAGAACGTCCTCAATTTCCTCATCGGTCAGAAGCGGAGGGTCTGCAAAGTCATATTTGGCAAGTGCCATGTTGGCTTCCGCCCGTTTGCGGCAGTCGGTTTTTGCTTTGCAGAACTGACACCACTCGCCGCAGGCGAACTGTCCTTCTCCGCAATAGGCGAGTTCGGCAATCGGTTTCAGAACCTGTTCTGCCCAGTCCAGCAGGGCACTTTTGGAGATGGTATAGGTGCTGAGGTTTCCACGCCTCGGCTGATAAACGGTCATGCTGACGGTATCAATATCGTAAATCCCGTCAAACAGTTCCAAAGCCCCCAGGGCATACAGTTTCATTTGCGGATTTTCTTCGGCTTCGACAAGCACCCCGCGACCGTGTTTGTAGTCGATGATGTGAAGCTCGCCGTCCGAGACGACAATGCAGTCGCCTGTGCCGAATCCGTCGCGCACATAGTTGCTGTAATCCAGCCGTTGCTCAATGAGGACAACCGGGTCGCGGCAGGTCTGCCGTGCCTTTTCTACGGTTTCCGTGACAAAAGCGGCGTATCCGGTGGCGCAGTCCTCCATTTCCTCGCTGTATTGCGTCAGCGCCGGAATCGGATTCTTGGCGGGGATGCCGAGCGCTTCCTTGAGCCGAAATTCACAGAGTGCGTGTGCCTCGGTGCCCTCGGTTGCAAAGTCGCTTCCTTTATCGTCGTAATTCTCGCAGAGTCGGGCAGACGGCGGGCAGTTCAGCCATCTGTGTGAAGCGGAGGCCGAAAGAAGTGCGTGATTCTTAGGTGGCATCTTTCAGTCCCTCCGCATCCGTAAGCAGCGCCCGATAGTTTGCGGGGTCGATGGCAGACAGCCTGTCCGCGCCGTACTTTTTCAGAAGTTCACGGATCTGTGCGGTGAAGCCGTCCTTGGACTTGTCTGCAAGCACCGCCCGGACTTCTTCCAGTGTCAGCGGTTTTGCCTCTTCGTGCGCTTCGTGAGCAGGCGGCTCTGTGCCGGTGAGCATAGCGGAGATTTCGTCCGCAAGTTCTGCCGCACGGCGGTTTGCTTCACGGTATTCGTCAAGCAGAAACGAAAGTTCCGACATTTTTCCCATCTGTATGCGTTCCTCCTTTCTTCTGATTTGCAAGCTGTTGAAGGCTTCTTGCCAGCCTTCCGGATACGACCGAAATGGCAAAGAGAATGCCGATGAGTTCTTCGTCCTTTTCGGTCGTATCCGTTTTGTTGGGACCGTCCATAGCCTGTCCTCCTTTGCGTGGATTTCGGAGGGCTTTCTGCGCCTTCCACCCCGTATTGGACATTCCGTGACCGGTTTTCCACCGGCTTCGTGAAAAACTCAGAAAAATTCTCCGAGCCGTTTGCGAAGCTGCGCCTTGAGCCTGTCAAAGCGTTTATAGAAGGTGGATGTTCCGATATGTAGAATTTTTGAAATGTCGTTCCTCGATTTGCCTTCCAGCAGCAGTTCACCGATGCGGCGACCGTCCGGATCGATTTCCTGCAGCGCCGTCAACAGTTCATCCAGTGCAGCACTCTCAATGAGTGCGGTATCCGTAAGAGCAGACGGATCTTCGACGGTGTCCGCAACGGTCATTTCTTCGGAATCCCCAATGGGCATATCCATGGAGAGGGGCGTGTTTGCGTAGTTGCACCGGGTGCATCCGACGCAGTCTCCGAGGCAGCGCTTCCAGTCCTCACCGCTGCAGCTTCCGTTGCGCTTTGCCCGCTTCCAGGTTTTCCAGATGGGTTGATAGTAGGCATGGTAGACTTCCTCGCTGACTTCGGTAAGCTGATAATCACGGTAGAATTCAATGTAACCGCTTGACGCCTGTTCGGTTTTGGGCAGGGGGATGTAGTACTTTTTGGCTTCGTTTGACATGACTTTGACTCCTTTGATTTTCGTTTTGAAATTCGCCGGAGCCGCAAAAATCCGTTTAGAACAGAAAAAAAGGCGGCAGTAGAATCCATCTTGTCGGTAAGTGGTGATGGATTCCGCACTGCCGTCTTTGCGTTCTGGCGGATTTCGTTAAATTATTTATGATGCTTTTGGAAAATTTTCAATATTGAGTGTTCCATCTGGATTAGCTGTAATGCGCGTGATACAGCCTTTGATTTCGATAATGATTGTTTTGTGATCTTTGCTAAGATCGCATACGCGCTTACCGATATAATTCCTGATTTCTTCTATGTCCATTTTTCTCCTTTCCAAACTCATTGGCATCACTATCGTCATAAATTATTACCTATAGGTTCAACCGTGGGGATAAAAATGCATCATAATCTACTGCGAGTCAGATTATGATGCACAGTTGAACTTATAGGTTCAATCATATTATACCTTATTTTCAAGGGCTTGTCAATAGAAACTGAACTAATTGGTGCAATTTCTTTCAAAAAACTATTGCTTTTAGGTTCAATGTATGCTATGCTATACTATAGATGATCACACGAAAGAGGTGTTTTTATGACTTTAGGGGATTTTATAAAAAACAGAAGAATAGAACTGAATATGAGCCGGAATGTGCTTGGTGAAAAAGCAAATATTAGCCATACTGAAGTGTTTCGCATTGAATCAAATCAGAGGAAACAACCTTCGTTAAAGGTTCTTTGTGCTATTGCCGATGCGCTTTCAATCCCGCAGGAAGAACTGCTTAAGGTTGCAGGTTATTTTCCATCTGATGATACTCCTGTGATAGAGAGGGCTTTTCCGGGATTACGCACACCAAAACAATTTGAAACTGTAGAACGTATCGCTGATGGGCTTTCTCGTAATGCAGACCTCAATGACGAAGATCTTGATGATCTGTATCGGCAAGTGGAGGTGTTTATTGAAGTTGCAAAGAGAAAGAAAGATTCCAAATAAACCTCGGTTTAACTATGTTACAGAAAAAGCTTACAACTTTCTTCTTGAGCATGGATATAGTACATTTCCGATATCCCCAATGCAGGTCCTTGACGATATATCGGAATATGTCCGTTGGATGCCTTGGTCCGAAGCAAAGAAAAAACTGAAATGTTCGGATCCCTTTCACTTAATGACCTTGGGAGCTGAAGCACGAACGATTCGTTGTCGAGACAACGGACTCTATTTGATGATATACGACGATGTACATTACAACAGTGAGAGAAGAATTTTATGGACGCTTATGCATGAGATTGGTCATATTGTTTTGGGACATCTGCTTGAGTTTGAAGATACAGCATTAAGTCGTGGGGGCTTAACTAAAAAAGGGTATGAGGTACTTGAGATAGAGGCTCATTATTTTGCTGCAGAAGTGATGATGCCAACTGTTTTAATGAAGTATTTCCACCATATCAGTGTTGAGAAGATGGAACTTCTTTTTGGAGTATCAGAGGAAGCTGCAAAGAAAAAGTATAAAAGAGTTTTTGAAACTTCATATATACCGGATAGCCCTTGCGAACAAAAATTGTATAGGAACTTTTTTAACTTTATCGAGAACGATGTCGATAAAACTATATACACGAATATTTATGGTTCTTGGGGGCTGCCGCATAAAAGCAAATATGTCCCTTTATGCAGGAAATGCTCTGGTTGCCTTTCTTATGTTTCTGATTCCGAAAGCGTATTTTGCCCTTTTTGCGGAGAAGAAATGAACAAGGAAACCACATATAGAACTTCTTTTCAACGATTCCGCGATATGCAACAGTTTTATAAATTGCCGGGAAAATCTCACCCAAACCTGTTGGCTGAAAGTGCTTTTGTAGATCATGGAGAAGAGAGTGAGCGAGTTCGTATATGTTATAATTGCTTAAATCATGATATTTCGGAAGGTGCTTTGTATTGTAATATTTGCGGTCAACCGTTATTGAACTATTGTGAGAAAGAACACAAGTCACTGAGACTCAAAGAACCGTATTGTTCTTCTTGTGGATCACAAACAAGATTTTGTTCTTGTTATCTTAAAACGGAACAAAGACTCATGCGTATAAAAGACTGTTCAGGGCAAGATGGATTTTCATATGATTGGATGCAATATCCGTTTTGGGCGTATATCCAAATGAAAATTCTTTCTCCACATTCTCCTTTTTCAGACGATTTGAAAAGTGCTTTGTTATACAGCAATGCTTCAGTATTTGATTCATACGAAATAGATTTATTTATCCGCGCTATGAATAGCATTTGATCTTTTCATCCCCCAATATCTCCCTCGCTGTAGTCAAAGAAAAAGCCTCGGCGGTGGGAACTGATTTTCAAGGCTTCGCACTGAGCCAGTGCGGAACCTTTCTTAAAAGCGAAAAGCCTGTATATAAGAGCGTTTTTGATGTCGAAATTTACAGTTGCTTATTCTCCGAGTCGTGCAAAAATGCCGGAAAACGCTGATATAGCGTGCATTTTGCGCTGTTTTGTGATATGCTGTCCATTCGGATATATGGTAGGAATCAACCGATTGAACGGAGGTGTAACCATGATTCACGAAAAACGCTGCAAAGTCAATGCAGAAAAAAGAACAAGGAAAAAGGAGGTGCTACGGTGAAAAAAGGTGCAAAGAAAGAGCCGGAGATGGTGCGGATTATTGCGATTGACGGAAGTGACATCCTGAAACACGGAATCACGACGTGCAAGGACGGAAAACTTTATCACGACGCCTTCCGCGGTGTGCTGGATGAGAGCCTTGATACGCTGAAAATGAAAGAAATCTTCAAACGACACAAGGCAGAGTTGCCGTTCCCGTATCTGGAGAACAAGCAGTTTTGCCGCGCCGTAGTCAATGTCTCCTTTGCATACGCCATCAAGCAGCTTGAGCAGTACGGGCGCAGGTTTGTGCGGTACGGATGCACGGTGACGGACGATGAGATGACCGACCATGTGTGCGTGCGCGACGGCGAGTTGATCGCCATTGAGGTGCCGTATCAGAAAGACACGCAATATGCGTCGGTGCAGAATCCGATTTCTGAGGCACTGCTCGGCAAATATTTTGTGTACGATAGTGAGGCAAAGGCATACCGCAGAAGCAAGGCGGTGATTCCTTCTGCCGTTACCTGCAAGGCGATACGCGAAAAGCTCTATACTGAGGGCTTCGATATTGACGGCGTGCATTATGTGCGCTACAAGCGCAGTGCCGGAGCAAGCCGTGACGGGCGTTGCATGTTCATTGCCGAGCCACTGTATGCCGACATGATGAAGTGGAGTGCTTGCGGGCTGTCAGCGGATGATGTGACCGATCAGGCATCGTGGCAGGCGTACCTTTCCCTGACAATGAGCAGCATTGAAGGCACTATTCGGTTGCCGAAAAAGGCGATTCTCATCATGCCGGATGCCGTCAGCACCTTTGAAACAGATGCGGTCAGCGTGGAAGAGACTGCCGACCATGACCTTACGGCGACCGAAAAGAAAGTGCGGGTTAAGAATAAGATATGGGACGGACAGGCGATGCTCGACATCAGCGTGTTTGAAGAAAACGGGTACGCTGACTATGGCATGGTGCTGTTGCGCAACCGTTTCTTCAAGACCTGCGCGTTCAATACGCGGTTGCAGGAATGGTTTGCGGACAACGGCATTGCCGGTGTCAGTCAGCTTACGGGCTATACCACCGCGCGGGATGTGAAGGATATCAAGCTGGTTATCACCGAAAGCAGCCTGAAATATCTCAAATTCATGCCGCCGAAGACCTCCTATAAGAAGGGCTTCAAACAGTGGCTCGACGCCGCATACGAAGGCAAAGACGAATCGGTGTTCGGCGTTGTCAAGACGGACAAGCCCGCGCCGCTGATGAACGGGAGCATGGCGTACACCAATTATCAGCTGATAAACACGCTCGGACTTTCCTATGCGGGCATAGAAGAAAAGGTGCTGGCGGATTCCTTTGATTACCTTGACAATATATTGGCGGATTCCGCTTTTCTGCGTTACCACATTCACACGCCGGAAGCGGTGGCAAAAATGCAGGAAGACGAGATTCCCGATCTTGAAACCTACCGTATGGAGACGGTACTCGACATGACCTGCCGCACGCCGTATTTTGAAAACACGGATTTTTATAAATCCTTCCGCCGTGAGACGGTGTCGCATTTCAAGGATCAGCTGAAGGATGGCAGAATTCCCGTCGGCGGCGGATATATGACGATGTTCGGCAATCCCTGCGAGTTTCTGTATGCGTTGATCGGTTGGTGGCAGGAGGGGGATGAGTCGGTTACCTTCGGCGCGGAGGAAATCTTCACGACTGCTTTTCCGCTTGATCAGATTGTGCTTTGTTCCCGCAGTCCGCATATCACGATGGGAAATCTGTACCTCGCGCGAAACATGGGCAATGTGGAGATTACGGCTTACTTCAATCTGACGCCGAACATCGTCTGTGTCAATTCCATCGACAGCAATCTCTTGCATCGTCTGAACGGCTCGGACTTTGATTCGGACACACTGCTTGTCACCGATGAAGAGTGGCTTGTGCGTGGTTCCGCGCAATGCTATCAGCCGCTGAAAGTTCCTGTATGCATGGTGGAGTCTGCGGGCAAAGCGGAATACACGGGTACGCCGTCGGGACTGGCAAAACTCGATTACGACATTGCCGAAAACAAAATCGGTGAGATCGTCAACCTCTCGCAGTTTCTCAATTGCCTGTTCTGGGATCTGCTGTTCACGGGCAAAACCGACTACGAGCCGCTGTCGCTTTACTATGACATCTGCAAGCTCGCCGTCCTTTCCGGCATGGAGATCGACAAGGCAAAACGGATGTATGCAGTGGACACGGGCAAGGTGCTGAGGCAGCTCGGTGAGTACCGACGAAAATACAAAGAGGCAAACGGCGGGCATCTACCGGAGTTCTTTATCTCCATGACAGGAGGCAGCGACGGAGGAACGGGAGAAAACAAGGCACGACTCAACTGTCCGATGTCGTTTGTCTATGATGCGGTGAACGCTTACCGCGGCAAAGCAAAGAGCGTGAAAACGATTCCGCTGTCGGAACTCTTTTCGCTTGACAACGGCGACTGCGGCGCCAACGATACGCACAAGAAGCAGAACATCATCAAAGCGGTGACGGAAGCCTTCTCACAGATCACAGCTTTGCAAACTGCGGCAAGCAAGTGCGAGGAAGATGAAAAAGCGATCTATCGGAATGAGGCGCAGGAAATTTATCTAAAATGCCTTGAAAAGGTATCCAAGAATGTGGTAAACGATCACATCCTCGCGATGCTTCTCTCCGAGATTGACCATCCTGATGATTCCCGCTACGAAATCAAGTCCTGCCGATATTTTCTCTTCTCCTGTCTTTTGTATGAGGAGAACCGCAGGTTGCTTTCCAAAGTGAAAACGCCGGAGGATTATGTCCCTTACGACCTGATCCGAGTCGAGCCCGAACTCGTTCCCGAAGGCTACCGTACGGAATGGATTTACGGTTTTCCGCATGCGCACCTGCTGATCAAATAACAAAACAGTACACAAGAGTGTCGGACAACCGGCACTCTTTTTTTCGGGGCTTGCCCCGAACCCCACTTGAAACTTTCTTGAAAGAAAGTTTCAAGACTTCAAAGAACTTTACTGAAAAGGAGGGATCAATGATTGAGCAAACAGTATAAAACATTTTATTACCACAACGCCCGCGACATTCCCGGCGAATATTTTCCGATGCCGAAAAGCATTTTTCGTTTGGGGCTGACTGCGGGTGAAATTCTCGTGTACACCTATCTGATGTACTGCGAGGACAGAAAAACCTTTCAGTGCCATCCGAGCTACGCCACTATCGGCGAGGCGGTGAACATGAGCAATAACACGGTGGCAAAGCACGTGGAGGGGCTTGTGCGCAAGGGGTTGATTACCACCGAGCGCACGACCGTGAAAACGCGGGACGGGCGCACGCACAACGGGAGCCTGCTCTATACGCTCTGCCCGCTTGCACCGGTGGAGCAGGCATATTTTGAAAAGCAGATACGGGAGGCATCCGCGCGGCTGAATTTCAAAGCTGCGCTTGAAAAATACGAAAAAAAGAAAGGAGGTGCGTAAGATGAAGCACTCGATTTACAAAACGCGGGAGGAACTGCCGATGTACCTGACCGTGATGGATGTGGCAGACCTGCTCGGCATTTCCCGTGCCAGTGCTTATGAGCTGGTACGGGAGCAGAACTTCCCGAAGCTGAAAATCGTGACGGGACGCATCATCATTCCGCGGGACAGACTGCTTGAATGGCTCGACGAACAGACACGCTATGACCGGGTCTGACGGTCGAATATTTGGTAGCAGGATAAAGCCGTGTCTCGGACGCGGCAATTTACACCGTCCGGCAACGCCGGGCGGGGATTTGACGGCGAAATACGGGGATTTGGGCGGGCTTGCAAAAACGCCACCTGTGTCTCGCGTATGCCGAAAAAGACTGCCTGCGGGTCTCAAACACGAAAATCACTTGGAAAATCGGGCTTTTTTCGTGTCTCAGACTGTAGGACAACGAAAACAGAAAGGTTGAAATTATGACAAAAGAAAAGCAAAATGACGCGATGCCGTCGAAAGGCGTCCGGCTTCGCGTCGATCAATGGGAGGACTGTGACAGGTTCTCCGAAACACTCAAAATGGCATCACGGAACGATTTTATCCGCGATGCCATTGATTTTTATCTGGAATATCTGCGGCGGAACAACTCGGTGAAGTTCCTAACGCCTGCGCTTGAGTCGGTCATTTCCGCCAAGGTGCGGGACAGTGAAGAACGGCTTGCCCGACTGCTTTTCAAGCTGGCGGTCGATCAGAATCTGCTCGCGCACGCGGTCGCGGACTGCTTTGAGTTCAGTCCCGCGGAGATTGATAACATGCGTAATGACTCGGTGCGCGAGGTCAAAGAAACAAACGGAACCATCCGAACGGATGAAATATTGAATACAAAGAGGTAATTTTTATGGCAAAGCTGATTTTGAAAGCGCCGTATTACAAGCGCGGTCACAAAACCGAGGACGGAAGAGGTCGCGGCGGTTACGCGGAATATATCGCAACGCGCGAAGGCGTGGAACTATTGCGCGGCGGCATGGTGAACTATATCGGTCAGCGCAAAGGCTCCTGCGGACTGTTCTCGGATGAAGACGTGAGCGTTGACCTTGCGAAAGTCAGCCAGGAGATTGACAACCATCCCGGAAATGTGTGGGCACTTATCTTCTCCTTGAAGCGCGAGGATGCCGAACGGCTCGGCTATAATTCCGCCGCGCAGTGGATGCATCTGCTCCGTTCCC
>DPGD01000021.1:71662-78872 GCA_003522145.1 Clostridiales bacterium
ATGCATCTGCTCCGTTCCCGCCGCAACGATATCGCAAAAGCAATGCATATCGCGCCTGAAAATCTTCGTTGGTATGCGGCGTACCACAACAAGGAAACCAATCCGCACGCGCATATGATGGTGTGGTCGAAGAATCCGCGCGAGCCGTATCTCTCGCAGACGGGGCTTCACGACATCAAAAAGGTGATGGCGTCGGACATTTTCCGTCAGGAGCTGCTCTCGGTTTATCGCGGGCAAAAGCAGGCGCGGGACGATCTGAAAGAGACGTTTCGCGCAAAAATGCGGGAGCTGACCGCACAGATTCGTGCAGGCGGAAATGAAATTTCTCCTGAACTTTATCAGAAGTTCGCGCTCCTCTGCGGAAAAATTTCTTCGCACAAGGGCAAAAAAGTCTACGGATATTTGGGTAAATCCGCAAAGCAGCTCACGAATGAAATCGTGAAACTGCTCTCGGCGGACAATAAAATTGCGGACTTGTACGACCTGTGGTATCGCTGTCAGTGCGAGGTGTACCGCACCTATACCGATGTCATGCCGGAGAAAATTCCGCTTGAGGAGAACAAGGAATTCAAATCTGTCCGCAATGAAGTGGTGCGTGCCGCGGCGGAAATTCTGTCTTTGCCGAGGCAACCTTTGCGCGAAATGCCCGAGGAACAATTGCCGGAGGAAGACTTGAAATTCCTTGAAATCCGCGCCGACTTCGGTGACGTCGATGCCTTGATCGCGCTCGGACGGCATTATTACGAAAAGGAAGATGACGCGGACGAGGCGGAATATTTATGGAAAATTGCCGCCGACAAAGGGAGTGCCGCGGCGATGTATCTGATTTACAAGGGCTACCGCGACGGAAAATTTACCGACAAGCCGAGCGACAAAATGAAATATCTGCGCATGGCTGCGGACAAAAATCACGCCTATGCAGAGTATGAACTCGCCATGCAGACCGACAAACGGATGCCGAATGTGAAGCTGTCGTACCTCATGCGTGCGGCGGAACACGGCTGCACTGCGGCGGAGTATGAGATCGGCAAGCTGTATTATGAGAACGGGCAGACCGAACAGGGGCTTGCTCATCTTGAAAAAGCCGCCGGACTTGATCTCTGGGCGCGCACGCAGGTCGGACTGTTTTACTGCTACACGTGCGATGATTGGGAGCACGGTATGGAACTTCTGACCTCCGCCGCAGAGGAAAACTACACGCCAGCACAGGAGGCAATCCGAAATATGCAAAGCGGGCTGAACGCACAGATCTTCGCGGGTCTGTGCGATCTTTTTTATTACGCCGCAAATGTCATCGACGAGCGCGCGGAAGATATTCAAGCGCAGTCCGGTGAACCCGTCATCAGCCGCAGACAACGCCGCGAGGAACAGGCAAAGCGGGACGGCGTGGTGATGCAGATGTGATTGATAACAAATTGATAACTTTTCGCCAGACCGCTGGATATTCACTCGAACCTGTGGTATCTTTGCAGTGGGCAAAAAACTTACGAAAGGACGAAAAAACAATGGCAAAACGAAGACCGCAAGGTGACGGCATGGTGCGCAAGCGTTCGGACGGACGCTGGGAAGCGCGCATCGTGATCGGTCACAAAAACGACGGAACGCCGATGCACAAATCGGTGTTCGGCAAAACGCAGAAGGAAACGCTCGACAAATTGCACCGTGCGATTGAAACCTACCGCGATGTCGATCTCTGCGAGGACAGCCGCATGACGCTCGGCGAGTGGCTTGACAAGTGGCTGGACGAATATATGATCTTCACTCTGCGGGAAAGCACCATGCAGAGCTACCGCATGATTGTGAACCACTATATCAAGCCCTATCTTGGCAAAAAGCCGCTGACATCGCTGACGACGGCGGATATTCAGAAGCTATACAACAAACTCAAAAAGGAGGGGCGCGTTCGCGAAGACCCAATCAAGGGCAAAACGCTTGCCGACAGCATGGTTCGCGGCATTCATATGATGCTCCATGAGGCACTCGACGCGGCGGTGAAGGAACGGCTCATCGTGCGCAATCCCACGAACGGCACAACCGTACCGAAGCCAAATTATCCCGACAAGCAGGTGTTGGACGACGGTCAGCTTGAGAAATTTCTCGGCATGATCGAAGCCTATCCCGATTGGCGGGATTTTTTCTATACGGAATGTATGACGGGACTGCGCCGCGGCGAGATCTGCGGGCTGAAATGGAGCGACATCGACTTTGAAAACCGTCGAATGCGGGTGGAACGGTCGCTCTCCGCCGTCACAAACGGCAAAATTCAGATCGGCGAAACAAAAACGGGCGCGGGCAAACGGACAATTGTCCTGCCGCCGACCCTTGCCGCACTGCTTGCCAAACGCAAGGAAAACGCGCTGAATGAGTGGGTGTTCTACAATCCGTGCAACCCCAACCTGCCGATGAATCCGGCATCGGCATACCAAAAACTGCACACGATCCTCAAAAATGCGGAGCTGCCGCGCATCCGCTTTCATGACCTGCGTCATACCTTTGCCACCCACGCAACGAAAGGCGGAGTCGATCCGAAAACGCTTTCGGGCATTCTCGGACACACAAACGCGAGCTTCACGCTTGACACCTATACGCACGTGACGGGTGACATGCAGAAAAACGCCGCCGCGATTGTCGGCGGCATGGTAAAGAAATTGAAATTGGAGGATGAGTAAATGGCAAAGAAAAAGCAAGGCGACGGCAGTGTCTTTCAACGCAAGGACGGGCGGTGGGAAGGCAGAATTGTCGTCGGCTACAAGGAAAACGGCTATGCCAAAACAAAAAATGTGACGGCGCACACCAAGACAGAGTGTCAGGAAAAGCTGGCGAAACTGCGGGAGGAATGCGGACGGCGGAGTGAGAAAATCAAGCCGGACATGCCGTTCGGGGACTGGATTGACTTCTGGTATCAGAATTATTCCGCGCCCAAGCTCCGCCCGACCACACAGGCGTGCTATTCGGGAAGGATTTATACGCACATCATCCCGTCTATCGGCAACATCCCGCTGAACAAGCTGACGCAGAACGACCTGCAACAGTTTTACGCACGGCTCAAAAAGAGCGGACGGAAAAAGCATGTCGATAAATTCGGAGAAGGACTGTCCGACCGCATGGTGCGCTCCTGCCATACGACCTGCCGCACGGCACTTGAAAAAGCGGTGACAGAAGGTCTGATCCGCATCAATCCCGCCGTCGGATGTAAACTGCCGCCGAAAAAGGCAAAGGAAATGCAGGTGCTGACTCCGCCGGAAATCACGCGGTTTCTCATACAGGCAAGAGAGGAGGGATATTACGAGCTCTTTCTCCTGGAACTAACCACCGGCATGCGCCGTGGAGAAATTCTTGCGCTGAAATGGCGGGATCTGAATCTGAAAACGGGAGAACTTCACATCTCGCGGCAGGTGCTGAAGGTCAACGGAAAGGTGCTGATCTCCACACCGAAAACAAAATCCTCCAACCGCATGATTCTGCTGCCGCCCGAAATGACAGAACTACTGGCAGAACTGAAAACGCGAACCGACAGCGAGTGGATTTTCCCGTCCCCGCTTGACCTCACGCAACCGCGACACCCTGCGGCGGTCTATCACCGGTTTCAGAAGATACTGACGCGCGCAAACTGCAAGCGGGTGCGCTTTCATGACCTGCGCCACACCTTTGCCACCATGGCACTGGAAAACGGCATGGACATCAAAACACTGTCCGCCATGATAGGTCATGTCAGCGCGGAAACCACGCTCAATATTTATAGCCACATCACCGACACGATGCAACAGCAGGCGGCGGCGAGAATTGACCGCGAGATTGCGGGGGCTGACACGCCCATTCCCGAGCCGAACGCAACGGACAAGGCAAGTGACAGTGAAGCAACCGATCAGCCGACAGAGCCGAAATTTGAGCCGTACAAGGGCAAGATACGCAAGCACGGTACAGGGTGTGTGACGATGATAAACGACCACCTCTACGAGGGCAGGTTCTCCCCGCGCGTGAACGGCAAACGAATCGCAAAGAACATCTACGCCACCACGCGGGAGGAGTGCGAGGAAAAGCTCAAGGTGCTGATTGCGGAGATGAAGAAAGAGATTGCGGAAATCAAGGCAAACGCAAAAAACGAGGGCTGACCTCGGTCAGCCCTTAAAATTTGCGGTGCAGTAGGCAAAGAAGCAACAAGCTTAATGGTTTTTTCTCCTTGGATATCCTTTATCCTCCCTCAACACTCTTAATGCTAATTCGTCACTATCAATTTGAGTAACAATCGCATCTGGACAATGAATAATAAGATTTCCTCTGTTAAGCAATTTTAGTTTGCATACTTGAGCGGTGTTTTCTGGGTCATCAAAATCAAAGGAGATTAAGATTTCGCATTCAACTTCTGCTTCTGCATTAATAAAATCCACATCAGCGTAAGAGGCGAAAATATACTCGCCATCTTCGCTATCCCAAATTGAATTCTCTTCATCGAAGACTTCAGCATGTCCAGAAACCTTCGCAATAATTTCTGTGCTAATCAATATAGAATCACGAGCAATTTTCAAAGGAATGAAGGAATCATTGACGCTATCTATTGTTATTGATTCAATGTCAAGTTCATTAAAATCCTCGTAATCGTCCAATTCGAAGCATTCGCATTCAATTTTGGATTGGGCGTCAGTAACTATTTCTTCATATGCACCATGGAATATTTGATTGAGCATATCTTGGCTTAGAATACTGTCGATGCTATTTAGCACTGTAAGCGCATTTTCAACGGAGTCGCATTGTACTATATTATCCATATCTCCGAAAGCGGCCTTCCAATCTCCGTCCTTTGATACTACTAACAAGATATCATTGGGATGTTCAGCAAGATATTTCTTTGTAGCATCAATAACAAAAGCATCTGGAAATTCATGCTTTTTATCGCCAGTCGAGGAAAAAGGGGCTTTTCCATTAAAGTATTGGAAGAAGACGGTAGCAGGATCACCATATTCAAGTTGAACGGCATCACTATAATGTTGTTTGAAAGAATTAAATAATTTCGCGCGAATATCTATATTGTTGATTTTAGAAAACAACTCCTCATTGACACAATCCAAATAGTTGAGAGTTCCACCACATTTGCGTAAACAATTACCTAAAGAATTGAAATCCTTATACAACCCGGAATTCTCAATGTGCTTGAAAACCTCATTTTCCAGCACTGGATGTGTCAACAAAAGCACTTCTTTTTCTTTAGCAGTCGAGAAAAAAGCGGGTAAGAGCTGTTTGGAGATTCCCGGAAAATCACTATTGGCATCTCTAAAAGCACAGGTGTCAACCAAAATCAAAGTTATTCTTTCAATGTCCATGATGTATTTAAACTCCTTTGTTTGAAATAGTTTTGCATATAACCATAATAAAAAACGAGTCGGAAACATAATTGTTTTCGACTCTTGGTCGGAGTGGCGAGACTCAAACTCGCGGCCTCCGCATCCCAAATGCGGCGCGCTATCAACTGCGCTACACCCCGATAGTTATTAAATTGTGGTCGTGTAAGTGGTCAAATCTGTGGTCAAAAGTTTTTTGCCGAAACACACGGCGGCGGAAAAGCGAGGAAATGCGAGAAAAACGGAGATTTTGCGAGCTTTCGGCGGTCGGCTCATGAGGCGGTCACACGCTCCCAAACGTCGCGCGCTACCAACTGCGCCACACCCCGAAGTGTGTAAAGTATTCGATTTTTGCGGTTTTCCGTAAGTGGTCAAACCCGTGGTCAAATAGATTTTGACTTAAGGTTGACAAGGTCAGTATAACAACTCTTCAGAATTTTGTCAAGCCCCCAAAAAGAGGCCTCTTCGGATTTGAAGAAAACAGGCGCCCAACGGTGTGTTTTCGAGGGGCGGTCTTTTCTTCAAATCCAAGAGTGGTTTGTTTGAATGTTTGTGTCTGGACATCCGTGTCCTTATTATGCCAAACGCTATACCCACCGATTCCGGGGAGGGGATGGCGTTTGTTTGTTACACGCCGTTCAGCATTCAAGGGTTTATCTTTGAAGCAGGGGTTTATCTTTGGAGCAGAGGTTTTGCAAGGATTTCTTCCTTCCGGTCCAGAAGGTCATTGGTGGCAAGAGCAGCTTCCAGTGTGCTGACGCCCAGCCTGTCGATTGCGGCCCCCAGACGCTCCTTCACATATCCGTTCTCCCTGTACCAAAGCATTACCTTTTCGACCAGTTCCGGAATTTCCTCAAAAGAGTAAACTCTGCTGAGCGGTGTTCCCATTCTCTGTGTTTTTCCCCAGGTTCCGCCGACAAAAACACGACATACCGATTGTGCGTTCTTAGGCACTGCTGCAAAGGGACATTTTCCGATACAGACGCCGCAAGCTGTACACTTGTCCGCATCGATCAAGGCTTTGCCATTGACGGTGTGTACGGCCTTGGAAGGGCAGTGTACCTCGACGGCGCATGTGGTGCAGCCCCGGCATTTCTCGGAATCAAAAGAAAACGCTTTACAGCCTTCAATGCCCACATCGTTCAGACTGGGCTTCATGCAGCTGTTGGGACATCCGCCCACACCGATCTTGAATTTATGGGGAAGCTTTACATCGCCCATGCCTATGTAAAACCGGTCAAACAGCACTTTGGCCAAAGCCTGAGTGTCGATGTTACCGTACACGCAGGTTGTGCCTTTGCAGGCCGTAAGCGGACGAACCTTTGCCCCGGTTCCGCCGAAGTGGAGATTCCTTTTTGCCATGAATTCTTCCGCTTCCGGAATTCTTTCAAAGGGAATGCCTACAATCTCTGCAGCCAGTCTGGAAGTGAAGATCACCTTTCCGTTTCCGAATTTTTCAGCGCATTCTGCAATGGCATGAAGGTTGTCGGGCGTAAAAAGTCCTGCAACGGTCACATCCTGCCCGAAAAACACTCGGTTCCTCGATTCTGTAGAAAGCCTCTTCCTTTAACATTGGTAATCTGTTCTTTCGTGATGCTCATTTCTTTTTCCTTTCAGGGGCTGTCTTTTTGTGTTCTCTGCGATTGACAATCCTACATTTCTGTGTTACAACGACAGGCGATTCGGAAGCCACCCTTTAACGCTGGAATTATAGCACGGTTTTGTACGGCTGTCAATGATTTTTGCGCTGTGTTCAGGAGAATTATGAAAGCTTTTTACAATAAAAAACCATTGTTGTTTTTATTATTCCTTAGGTCAGTTTACAAGGAACTACACGCAGACCACGAAACGGGGGCTGCTGACAACAAATAAAG
>DPGD01000052.1:0-36703 GCA_003522145.1 Clostridiales bacterium
GCGGAATTGGGGCTGGTTTTGCGGAGCAAAATCGCCATCGCTCCGATGGCGAAAGCCACAAAACGCGTTTGAAAGATTTATCTTTCAAACTCCTCTTTTTCTTAGACGAAAACGGTGTTGCTCCGGAGCCGTTCTTTTGCCTTTTGCCCCTTGCCCTTCTGCCGCACTATGTGAAAATGCCGAAGATGTCCTTGAAGGTTACCACCGCCATCAGAAGAAGCAGCAACAGCAAGCCCACCGTGTGAATCATTCCTTCATATTTCAGCGGAACCGGTTTGCGGAAGATCAACTCAATCAACTGGAAAAACAGTCTGCCGCCGTCCAGCGCCGGAATCGGCAGAAGGTTGAACAGGCCCAGATTCACCGAAATGATCATAAAGAGATAGAGAAAAGAATTGCGGCTCTGACCTTCTGACGCCGTGGCGTCGTTCTTGAGTGCTTCACCTACCACGCCTGCCGTGCCCACAGGCCCTGAAATCTGATTCAGCCCGTATCTGCCCCGCAAAAGGTCAAAAAGCGACTCGTACACCATTTTTACATTGAGCCGCATCTGCCTGCCCACATTCTTGAAGGTGGAAGAAAGGCTTTTGGCCTCCGCATTGTAATAAAAATCCCGCAGACCGTAGGAAACGCCCTCATCCTTCCCTACCGGAAAGACCACATCGTGCAAAACGATCTTTTCTCCGTTCCGAAGCACCGTCAGGTCCACCTTCATCATCACTTTCTCTGCTTCTTCATCGGTGTACACCTTCTTCTTATCCCCGCCGGCACGGAACAGCTCGTATACAATTTCCTGTCCGGTGCGTACGCTGTGACCGTCGATGGATAAAATCTCATCACCTACCTGAAGCGGCTCTGTACACTGATTGGAATAGGAAAATTCCGGATAATCCACCACCGTGTTGCCGTAATACTTCGGAAAGGTCAGCACATAGACAAAGGTCAAAATCACCCCCAACAGTAGGTTCATAAAGCCTCCTGCTGCGGTGATCAGCATTCTCTGCCACACCTTTTTCTTGTGGAAGGCGTTCGGATCCGGCGATTCGGTGTCCTCCCCTTCCATCGCCACATAGCCCCCGATGGGCAACGCCCTAAGGGAGTAAAGAATGCCCGTTTTTTTCGAGACCCTTCCGTAAATTTTGGGTCCCATTCCAATGGAGAATTCCCTGATAGACACCTTGCACAGGCGTGCCGTCAGGTAGTGCCCCAATTCGTGAATGAAAATCAAAAAGCCGAACATCAAAACGGTTACAAGAATGGTCAACAGTACCGACACCCAGCTTTTACTGAAAAGAGAGGCGAAAAAGCTCTGCTCCCTGAAAATCATTTTATTCCGACCCGTACTTCTCCTTTGGGGAAGCTCCTTTTCTGAAATATCGAAAAACTCTTTCAGTCGTTGTGACTCAAATCAGCGCCCACAGTCTTCTTTCCGCCTCTTCGCCGGCAAAGCAGATCTCCTCCAAGGAGGGTTCCTGCCGGTTTTCATATTCTCTTGTCACCTTTTCCACCAGTTCTGAAATCTGAAGGAAGGAGATTCGCCCCTCTAAGAACAGAGCCACGGCTCCTTCGTTGGCTCCGTTCAGCACCGCCCCGGCAAGGCCTCCCTCTTTCATGGCCCAGAGCGCCAACGAAAGGAGGGGGAAGGTCCGGGTATCGGGCGGACAAAAGGTCAGCTTCCCGATTTTTGTCAGATCCAACCGGCTCATGGGTCCCTTCACCCGGTGCGGATAGGTCAACGCATACTGAATACAATCCCGCATATCGGGCAGGGACAACTGAGCAATCACCGTGGAGTCGCAGTATTCCACCATGGAATGCACCACGCTCTCCCGGTGCACCAACACTTCGATCCGATCTGCCGGTACATCAAAAAGATAGGAGGCCTCCATCACCTCAAAGCCCTTGTTCATCAGGGTAGCCGAGTCTACGGTAATCTTCGCCCCCATGCTCCAGGTCGGATGAGCCAAAGCGTCCTTTGCGCTCACTCCGGAAAGCTCCTCTTTGGTCCTCCCGAAAAAAGGTCCTCCCGAAGCGGTCAGAAGAATTCTGGATACTTCCTCTTTTTTTCCGCATTGCAGACACTGAAAAACAGCCGAATGCTCACTGTCCACCGGAAGAACAGGGCAGGATTTTTCCAAGGCCTTCCTCTTGACCAAAGCGCCGGCGCAAACCAGACTCTCCTTGTTGGCCAACGCCAGCCGCCTTCCGGCTTCGAGTGTTGCCATCGTGGGCAAAAGGCCTGCCCTGCCCACCACCGCATTCACTACGGCGTCGCACTCCACCAAGCCCGGCAGGGCGCATACCCCCTCATTCCCCGAAAGGATTTTCGTGTCGGTATCCAAAACTCTTGTTTGCAGGTCCTTTGCGGCCTGCTCGTCGGCCATGGCACAGTATACCGGATGAAAGCGCCTGATCTGCTCTTCGGCCAACCGCACGCTCCGGCAGGCGGAAATGGCCCTCACCCGATACCCCTGAAACGCCGCCACATCCAGCGTTTGTTTTCCAATCGATCCGGTGGATCCTAAAACCACAATATCTTTCATGAAAGGCACTTCTTCTCCCTATGATCTTTCTCAGCGAAACAGGGCAAATCCCATGGGCAGCTCATGTAAAATCATCAACAGCGGTGCGGCCGCCAGCACGCTGTCGATCCGATCCAAAGCTCCGCCGTGCCCCGGCAAAAGCCAGCCGTAATCCTTGATTCCGTAGTGCCGCTTGACCAAGGACGCAATCAGGTCTCCGGCCATGGACGCAATCGACATGAGGGTTCCGGCAATGATCAGATTCAGATAGTTCGGGCTTGCCTCAAAGAAAATCTTCATCAGCAGTCCGTAAAGCACGGTGATTCCGACAGAACAAACAAAACCGCCCACCGCTCCTTCTACCGTTTTTTTGGGGCTCACATCCGGAATGAGCTTGTGCCGGCCGAAAAGTCTGCCCGAAAAATATGCAAAAATATCCGTGCTCCAGGATGTCACAAGGGGAAGCATATAGAGCAGCGCTCCCTGCTCCTCCGTGCGCAGAAGATACAGGCAATTCAGGCTCATCAGCACATAAAAGCTCATCGTGAAGAGCACCGATGTATTGTCCACCTGTATTTTCCCCTTGGAAAACACCGACACGGTCAGCATATAAATGGACAACAGGAAAAAGATCACAGCGCTGTAGCGAAAGAAATTCTCATTCTCCTTGAAATAAACCAAAAGGGGAAGGCCCAAAGCCAGTATATAAAGAGGGACGGCCAGAAACCACTTCTTCTTCAGGCCTGTAGCGTTGAGCAATTCATAGGTACAAATAACGCCGGCAATCTGGATCAATGCGGCCCCTGCATAAGTATCAAAAAAAACAAGAAAGGGGGCGATGATGATCGCACCCACGATCGCAGTGATGGTTCGGGTTCTCATGCTGACAGCCTTTTCCCACAGGAAAATTTTCCTTTCGTTTCTTTGTTCTCTTAAGACCTTCCCGGTGCTTCAAAGAAAACACCGGCCATCGGTTTTCTTAATTTGATTCTCCCTCGGCAATGCCTCCAAAGCGTCTTTGGCGGTTCCCGAAGGAAAGAAGAGCTCGGTCGACCTCCTCCCCGTTCATGTCGGGCCAAAGGGTATCGGTATAATAGAATTCGCTGTATGCGGCCTGCCACAGAAGAAAATTGGACAGCCGCTGTTCGCCGGCAGTCCGGACAATCAGGTCCGGGTCGGGACTGAGCCGTGTATACAGACAGGCGTTCAGCATTTCAACGCTGATCTTTTTTTCTCCCCGTTCGATCAGGGTGTTCACGGCATGGACAATCTCACTGCGAGAACCGTAGTTCAGCGCCACATTCAGAATATTCCTGTTGGCGGCAGATTCCCTTTCCAGAGCGGCCATGCGCCTCTGCATATCTTCCCTGAAGACGCTCCGGTCGCCGATAAAAACAATGCGCACATCGTTTTTCCGGATATCCTCAAAGGCATCCTCTATAAAGATTGTAAATAACCGCATCAGCGCCCGGATCTCTCTTTCGGACCGTTTCCAGTTTTCGGTGGAAAACGCATACACCGTCACATGCTGTAGCCCGGCTTCAAAACAGTAGGTGACGATTTTGCGAAAGGTGTCGGCACCCTTTTTGTGCCCGTATTCCCGGGGCATTCCCCGCCTTTTCGCCCACCTTCCGTTTCCGTCCATAATGAAGGCAATGTGCTTGATGTTCTTGTCAAGCACAAGCTGTTTGCTGGATTCTGTAGACATTTCTTCGGTTCCTTTCGGAAGCCGGGGGCTGCGGGAAAGCCGCAACTCCCCGGTCGTTTTTCTCAAATGGTCATCAGTTCCTTGGACTTTTTCTCCACCACTTCGTCCACGATTTTGATATACCTGTCTGTCAGCTCCTGCGTGGACTTTTCGGAGGACTTCTGCTCATCCTCGGTCATTTCCCCGTTTTTCTTCAGGTCCTTGACCTTATCGTTGGCTTCTCTGCGAATATTGCGCAGGTTCACCTTGCACTCCTCGCCCATTTTGGAGACCTCCTTGCACAGAGCCTTCCGGCGTTCCTCGGTGGCCTGGGGGAACACCATCCGGATCACCTTGCCGTCATTCTGGGGAACCACGCCCACATCGGCAATAAGGATCGCCTTTTCGATCGCCTTCAGAAGGGACGCATCGTAAGGAGTGACCACCAGGGTTCTGGCATCGGTCGTCTTGACGGATGCCGCCTGATTGATGGCGGTGGGTGCGCCGTAGTAGTCCACGGTGATCCCGTTGAGCACTCCCGGATTGGCTCTGCCGGCGCTGATGGGCAGCAGGGCTTCCTCAAAAACAGACAGACTCTTTTTCATTTTTGATTCATAAGGTGCAGTATCCAGTTTCATAGGTATTCTTCCTTTCCATTCATTATATATTCGGTTTGCTATCCAATCTATTCCCCGTTTTTACAGATTGTCGATCACCGTTCCGGGGGCTTCTCCCGAAACAACCCGGACAATCCGTTTCGGGTCATCCAATCCGAAGACCAGGATCTTCAGATCGTTTTCCATTCCGAATGCCGCCGCAGTCAGGTCGATGGCCTTCAGCTGTTCTCTCAAAATGCGTTCGTAGCCGATATGCTCCAGCCTCCGGGCATTGGGGTCCTTCTTCGGGTCGGCGGTATAAATTCCGTCAATGTTTTTGGCAAAGAGCAGCGCGTCCGCTCCGATCTCCTTTCCTCTCAGAACCGCCGCCGTGTCTGTGGAAAAATAGGGGCTTCCGGTTCCGCAGCCGAAAATCACCACTCTCCCCGCTTCCAAATGCCGGATGGCATCGTCCTTCACATAAGGCTCGGCAAAGGTGCGCATCTCCACAGCGGTCATCACTCTTGCCTCCCGTCCGATACGCCGAAGCGCATCCTTCAGGCACAGGGCGTTGATGGCGGTTCCCAGCATTCCCATGTGGTCGGCAAGACTTCTGTCCATTTTCCGATCGGCTCTGCCGCCCCGCCAGATGTTTCCGGCGCCCACCACCACCGCCACCTGAACGCCCATTTTACAGCATTCATCAATGGCCTTGCAGATTTCATCCACCGTTTCATAGTGATACAGGCCCGTCTCATCGCCCTTCAACGCTTCACCCGACAGCTTCAAAAGAATTCTTTTGTATGTTGTGCCCATGGGAATCTACCTCTTTCTTTTATAGTCTTCCGTTGATTTATATTCACTGTTCCTCACAGCCGGTACTCTTTTTTTCCGTTTTTTTGCTCCTTTGAATCTTCACCGTCAAAGCCGGAACCACGCACAGCGCAAACAGCAGCATCAGCATGTAGCGCAACACATCCACGGCCATCATTCCCATGCTGTCGGGCAAAAACACCAATTTTCCCAGAGCCTTCAAGCCCTCTTTCAGCGCAAAAACTCCGCCCACGCCGCAAAGGAGCCTCAAAACCTTCTCACCGACCGTTCCCACCTTGGGGTCGAATCGGATATATCGGCGCTCCACCACATACCCAATGGCAAAGCCCACGCCGCACGCCGCCATTTTCACGCAATCGGCCGCATCCTTTTTCTCGGCAATTCCCTTTGCAAAAAGCAACCAACCGAGGATCAGCGCCGCCAGACTCAGAAGAAATACCAGCCCCGCCACATAACAATCGGCTTTGGGATTGTCGTACAATCGGCCAAAAAGGCTCTCCACCAGCAGAAGCACTCCCCCGGTGATGAAAAGCGACACCACCACATCAAAGGGCGTATGCACTCCTAAATACAATCTGGAAAAAGCCACCAGAAACGCAACCAGAAACAAGCCTGCTTTCACCCAGATTTTTTTGCTTTGCAGGGCAAGGGTGCCGTAAAGCGCCAGAGAACTCTGGGTGTGTCCGCTGGGGAAGGAATAGCCCGTGGCCCCGCTTTTGGAACCCAACAGCTCCAAAGGACTGTACCGGTCTTTATACTGGGGATAGTCCCTTTCCGCCAGCACCCAAGGACGGTCGATCCGGCAAAGAACCTTCAATCCCTGCACCAGGGCTGAGGAAAGAAAGAACACAAAGGCCATCCGGTATCCCAAACGCTTGTCGATGCAGAGAAAGAGCAGACAGACCGTCACAATCACCACATATTCGGAGCCTAACCAGGTGAAGGCCGCAAAAAACCAATCCAGTATGGCCGTCCGGTGCTCTGCCAGAACAGTCAATATCCCCATATTCCACTCCAGAAATGCCGTCATTTTCCCGTATCCTTTTCTGCGTTTTTCTTGGTTCCACGATGAACCTGATGCTTTTTGTCGGTTTTATACACCCATTCCTGCTGTAAGCCGTAGGTCGCTAAGAACAGAATCACCTGCACAAGAGGCTGTATAATCAGCTGAGCGTATTTCTCCACCTGAGGAGGCAAAAAGCCCCACTGATTCACACCCTTCAGGGACAGCAGGATCAGCGGAAGCTGCACCGCCGCCAGGGGAATGCAAATGGCATAGTACTTCAACGCCGCTTTCCAGAAGGAGCATTTGGCCTTGAATACCACAAAATAATTCATCAGCACATTGAACACCGAGGAAGAAAACCGGGCAATCAGAAAGGCCACAGCATTGATGCCCAAGTCGTTTTTGTTCGTTTCCCCGGTGGCACTCAGCAAAATAAACAGGACCAGAGCCAGAATGCCCTCCTCCAAGAAGAAGGAACCGACCGAGGTGGCTGAATACTTCAGGAAATGCGCTAAGATCATTTTGTATATTCGGAAGGAATCCCGCACCACTCTGAAATGGGAGGTCTGGTTTTCCTCAATATACACCGTTTCGATCTTCACTTCCTCATAGGGAATGCTGTAGGTCTTGAAATCCAGAAGCATCTGGGTTTCAAATTCATACCGGTCCCCCTTCACCTCGAGTATCTGAGGCAACAGATCGATGGGGATCGCCCGAAGACCCGTTTGAGTATCGCTCAATTTCATGCCGCAGAAGATCCGAAAGACGGCAGAGGTCACATGATTGCCCCGCCGGCTCCTTTTCGGCACATCCGGCAGGGTGAAGTCCCGCACACCCAACACGATCTTGTCATCCCGGAGCATGGCTTCCGAACAATTCCGGCAATCCTCCGGACGGTGCTGTCCGTCTCCGTCCACCGTCACCACTCCCGTGCAGTCGGGCATTTCAGCAAGAACATGGGAAAATGCGGTCTTCATCGCCGCACCTTTGCCCTTGTTCACCGCATGGCGCAAAAGCGTGACGCCTGCGTGTGCGGCGCATTCCTCAAACCGATGCCTGTATTCCGCCCCGCTTCCGTCATCCACCACGATCACCCGCCGGAACCCGGCATCCAACAAGCCCTTTACGGTATTCGGCAGCTTTTCATCGGGCGACAAGGAGGGAACAACGGCAACGACCTTTGAAAATTCATCGTTCATATTTATGACTATAGCTTTCGCTTGGCGAAAGCTTCCTTTCTTGCGGAATTGGGGCTGGTTTTGCGGAGCGAAATCGCCATCGCTCCGATGGCGAAAGCCACAAAACGCGTTTGAAAGATTTATCTTTCAAACCTTTCTACCTTTGTTTTTAGTTTGTTTTGTCCAGGCTGTTCAGCATATCCACCCGTTTCTGGTGTCTTCCTCCTTCAAAAGGGGTATCCAGAAACAGGTCGCACAGGTCCTCTGCCAGCCCTGCACCCACCACCCGGGCACCCAAGCACAGCACATTGGCATCGTTGTGCATTCTGGTATAACGGGCCGAGAAGGTATCCGAACAAACGGCGGCACGAATCCCGCTGTGTTTGTTGGCGGCAATGCTCATGCCTACGCCCGTGCCGCAGATCAGAATGCCCAAATCGTTTTTCCCTTCCCCGATCGCCTGACAGAGCAGATGGGCATATTCGGGATAATTCACCGATTCGGTGCTGTTGGTTCCATAGTCGGTATAGGCAATGCCCCTCTTTTCCAGATGCTTCTTCAGTTCTTCCTTCAAGGGGTACCCTGCGTGATCGCAGGCAAGGGCTATCGGCTTTTTCTCCATGGGTATACACTTCCTTTCCGTATGTACATCGGCAAATTCAATCTTTATGCTCCTGGGAGATCCGCTCCCGTTCGGCTTGGGTGGCCCGTAGGTAGATCGGGAAAAGGTTTCCTTCGTCATAGTCCTTCTGCGGCTCCCTTTGATACTGCAACAATCCAGCCTTGGCCACACCGTAGGCATTCTGATTCTGCAACAAGGACGATACCCGGCGCTTTTTTGGGAAGGTCAGCTTCTCTTCAGCCTTTTGCGCCCCGTCACCGATCAGATACACCTGCCGTCCCAGCGCCTTCAGCACCCGATCCAGCTGTTCAAGGGGCAGAAGCGCATCCTCCGAACGCCGCTTCACCTCTCCCCTTCTGCATTCAAAAAGCGCCGTATACATCTGATCCCGCCGGGCATCCATCACCGGACAGAGAACCCCCTCCAGATCGGTGCAGTTGTGCGCCAACGCCTCCAAGGACGAAACGCCGATGCAGGGCTTCCCGCTGCCGGATGCAAGCCCCTTCACGGTGGCAACGCCGATCCGGACGCCGGTATACGAACCCGGCCCCGCCGCACAGGCAAACAGGTCCACATCCTTCGGCTCTAACCCATGGCGCTCCAAACATTCTGCAATCATCGGAAGCAGCGTTTCCGAATGGGTATGTCCCAGAACATCCTCGGATAAATACAGTATCTTTTCATCCTCCAGAAGAGCCACCCCGGCAATTCCCGCACTGCTCTCCAACGCTAAAACTTTCATAATCCTTTTCTTCTTTTCTGTTCTGTCTTTCCGTCTTTCAAAGCTTTTTGGCGGCCCTTACCCTCCGTCGTGCAGGAATACCGCAATCCGCCGCCCGCCGGCAGTCTTCTCAATGTTCACCCGATAATAGCGCTTGGGCAGAGCATAGGGCGTATTCTCACTCCATTCGGCGGCAATGACTCCCTCGCAATCGTAAAATCCCACCGATTCCAAGTCCTCCGGGGAGGTGATCCTGTACATATCAAAGTGATAGAAGGGGCAGATTCCCCCCTCATAGCACCGCATGACCGTGTAGGTCGGACTGCACACACGGGCTTGCGGACAGAATTTCCGGCATATTCCCCGGACAAACGCCGTTTTCCCGGCGCCCAATTCTCCCTCCAAGGCGATAAAGTCCCCTTTTTCAAGAAGCGGAGCCAATTCTTCGCCGGCTTTTTCGGTTTCTTCCACGGTCAAAGACGCCCGCACAAGGAGTTCCTTTTCCATTCCGTTTTGACCCCTTTCCTTTGCATTCCGCACCCGACAAAAGCCTCTTTCGGCCCTTTTCGGCAATCCCGATTCAAAGAAGAGCCGCTTTTGGGCCGCACCCTTTGACTTTTTCCTGTTCTTTCCTGTGCAGTCAAGGATATTATATCATATTTCAATCGTTTTGAAAAGGTCTATCTTACATTTTTACCGAAAAAAGCAATTTTTTTACTTTTTTCAAAAAACCCTTTACAAGTCCGCTTTTTTGTGATAGAATCGAGAGGTACAAAAAATCTACCCGTGGCACAGCTGGATAGCGCGTTAGACTCCGACTCTAAAGGTCAGCGGTTCGAATCCGCTCGGGTAGGCCAAAAAAGCGAACATTTATCTGACAGATAAATGTTCGCTTTTTCTTCTTTTGATTTTGGAGCATTTTAGGCAAAAACGGGGGAAATCAAGAAAGCTCAAAGAAAAATTCAAGAGCCTTTTTGTTGAGAATGCAAGGTGGTTCGGACTTATCTAACCGATTATAACTCGATATAGGCAAGCGTGCAGGGCATGGTGTGGCTCTTGTTCACCTTGTCCGGCCCCGTCACCAGATTGAAGCAGGAGAGAACGATCTTTCCGTCATAGTAGATCGGCTCGCCGGGCTGATTCAATTCTCCCTTCAGTCCGTCGGTATCGGGCGAAGAAGCGATGCGCTTCACTTGGCCGTCGGGAGAGATCCTGCAAAGGGCATTGGCGGAAAAATCGGCAATGTACAGATTTCCCGCAGGGTCATAGCACATCCCGTCGGTGGACTGCAATTCTGCGGCATTCCGGTACAGGGGCACCTGCTCCCGGACGCTTCCGTCTTGATTCAGGATAATTCTGTATACCTCTCCGTCGCCGAAATTTCCCACCATCAGACTGCCGTCCGGCGCAAAAACGATCCCATCCGCTCCGTACGCACAGTTCCTGTTTCCGGTCACAAAGGTACAAAGCAGATTCCGGTCGGTCAGATCGTTGTGGATTTCCACATTTTCTTCATCCTCCCGGAACCGGTAAACCCCCGAAACCAACAGTCCGTCCGGACGCTTCACCGGATGCATATAGGACTGGGTGACATAAATGTAGCCGTCCCGATAGCGCACACCGTTGGGGTGCTCCATGTGATAAGCCACCGTTTTCCATTCCTCTATGCCCTCATCGTTTACGGTCAGCTTCAGGATTCTGCCCTTGTAGAGCACTTCGGGTCTTTCGCTCCAGCCCTGATTGTCGCAGACAAACAGATTCTTTTTGGAACGGTCAAAGGCAATGCCCATGTTTCTTGCTACCCCGGTTTCGGGATGCACCGGCACATCCAACCATTTGGTGACCTTCCGGTCGCCTTTCCGCACCTTCAAGAGACATCCGCTGGTTTTTTCATCTGCAAAATTGGGGCAGGACAGCACCAAATCCCCGTTCCGGTCAATTTCCATACCGTCCGGTGTACAAACATACTCCGGCGGCAGTAGCGCAAACAGCTTGCTTTCCAAATCATCAGACTCCTTTTCTCCTTCGGTCGCCCTTCAGTGTAGCACAAAAAAGCCGGATTTTCAAGAACACTTTTCCACTTTTCGCTTGTAAATCAAACCAAAATGTGCTATCATAACAGCGGAATAAAAATGCAAGGAGGCCATTATGCCCATTCATTTTTCAAAGAAAGAGCGTCTCTTCACCCTGACCACGAAAAACACCCGTTATGTCTTCGGTGTTTCAAAAGAGCGGTATCTGGTGCATCATTTCTACGGCAGAAAAAGAGAGTCCTTCGACCTGTACAAGCCCTGTTGCTACTCCTTTTCGCCCTACAAGCAGGAATTCGGCAACACCTGGTCCCCCGATGTATTCCCCCAGGAATATTCGTTCTTCGGTTCGGGAGACTTCCGCACGGCGGCCTTGAAGTTAAAGGGTGCGGACGGCACCGGCGTCACCGACTTTTCCTATGTATCCCACCGGTATTTACAGGGCCGAAAAGAAATTGAAGGCCTGCCCTTCGCCTCCGCCGACGGCGAAAAAACACTGGAAATCAAGCTGTCTGACCGGGTTACCGGCTGTGAGCTTTTTCTCTACTATACCGTCTTCTATGAAGAGGATGTGATTTCCCGCTATATGCTCCTGCGCAACAGGGGCAATGCGCCCGTAAAGCTGGAAAAATGTATGTCCTTTACCCTGGATCTGCCCGGTTTGGACTATGATATGGTCTCGCTCTACGGTGCACACTACGACGAGCGCCATCTTCAGCGCACCCCCCTGCACTACGGTATGCAGAGCATTTACTCCCGCAGAGGTGCCTCCTCCCACCAGTTCAATCCCTTTTTTGCCCTGTGCGACAAAAAAGCAACCGAAACCAAGGGCAATGTCTACGGATTCAATTTCGTATATTCCGGCTCCTTTTTGGACGAGGTGGAGGTGGATCAGACCGAGCACACCCGTGTACAGGTGGGTTTAGGCGAGGAAAATTTCGGCTACACCCTGCTGCCGGGCGAGGAATTTGCCTCTCCCGAAGCCATTCTCACCTTCTCGGACAAAGGCTTCGGGCAGATGACCCGCTCGCTTCATGATTTCACCAGAAACCGTATTCTGCCCAAGGAAGCGGTTCAAAAGCCTCATCCGGTGGTGCTGAACACCTGGGAAGCCTGCTATTTCAACATTGATGAAGACAAATTGGTGGAATTTGCCAAGGAATCCGCCAAAGCGGGTTTTGATATGCTGGTCATGGATGACGGCTGGTTTGGCAAGCGGAACAACGACCGGGCGGGCTTGGGCGACTGGCAAGCCAATCCGGAGAAATTCAAAAACGGACTGAAAGCCTTTGCGGAAAAGATAAAGGAGACCGGCGTTTCCTTCGGCATCTGGGTCGAGCCCGAAATGGTCAACCCGGATTCGGATTTGTATCGCGCTCATCCGGAATGGTGCCTTCGCGTTCCCCAAAGAGAGCCTTTGGTTTCCCGAGAACAGCTCGTTTTGGATATGTCCAATCCGACCGTCGTGGAATTTTTAAAAGAATCCTTCCTTGAAACCTTCCGGGGGGTACCCATCGACTATTTCAAATGGGATATGAACCGGCATTTGTGCGACATCGGCTCGTCCGCTCTGCCCGCCGACCGGCAGGACGAGGTGCCCTTCCGCTACATGAAGGGTGTCTATGAATTGTTGCAGTGGTTCAAGGATCAATTTCCCCAAGCGATCATCGAAACCTGTTCCGGCGGAGGCGGGCGCTACGATCTGGGCATGATGCACTATGGATTCCAGATCTGGACCAGCGACAACACCAACCCTTACTCCCGCCTTTGGATGCAGAGAGGTTCCCTTATAGCCTATCCTGCCGCCACCATGTCCTGCCATGTTTCCAATCCCGGAGAAAATCTGCGGTCCTTGGATTTCCGGTATAAGGTGGCTGTGGGCGGAATGCTGGGCTACGAGTTGAATATTCTGCGTATGTCCGAAGCTATCAAAGCCGAAATGTCCAGAGAGGTCGGGGAATACAAATCCTTTGAGCATCTCGTGCGTCTGGGAGATTACTATAGCCTTGTATCTCCCTTTGAGGAAGACTATGCCGCCTACTACTATACCGACAAGACCCGCAAAGAATTTCTTTTGTCGGTGGTGGAAAAGGGACAGACCGTCAGCCGGCCGACCAAGCTCCTGAAAATCCGGGAAGCGAAAAGCGACAAAATTTATGTGGACCTGCTCACCGGCAGCAAATATGACGGCGCCGAGCTGCGCGAGGGACTGATTCTTGCTCTGACCGGAGAAAAGGACACCGCATCCCTTCTTCACCTGGTGGAAGAATAGGGCACAGCCTTCCCAAATGTTCTTTGCGCCCTGGAAAGGGCCGAGCCCATTCCCGGCAGACCGCCCGCGCCGGATACGCAACGCCCAAAGGGCAGGTGCAAAACGGGCTGAAAGCACGGCAAGAAGCCGGGCAAGGAAGTCCCAAGGCCGGTGTGGGCAAAAATTTTGGAACCGATATTGTGTACACATTCGGATTTCTTGAAAGGGTACCTCTGAATATTCAAAGTATATTCGGCACAAGCAGTCCTGCCGAAGAACCCGGTGCAAAACGAAAGAATGCTTTGTGTATGAACGCTTTTGGCAACGAAGTTCTGCGGTCAAAATGCCCTTGCCGGATATGCAGGGAATTTTCAGAAGCGTCCTTGGAAAAGATTTCCGATAAACTTGAGGAAAAGCCTCAAAAAAAGGAGAGATTACTATGTATAGCAGTGCAAAATACCAGATGGATTTTTTGGAAAAACTGGCCTTCAACCGCTACGGAGGTACGGAGGATGAACGGAAAGCCGCCGAATTGATTTCGGAGGAAGTGAAACGGCTCGGCGGAAGCAGTCAGATCGAAGAATTTACCATTCCGGGATATTCGGTCTCCAAAGCTGCTTTGGAGGTCATCGAGCCCTTTCACCGTACTCTTGAGGTAAACGCCGTCGGCCGAACCGGCAGCACCGGCGGGCTGTTGGAAGCGGACCTTTTCTATGCCGAAGGAGGCGAAGAGGAGAACTTCCAAGGAGCGGAAGGGAAAATCGTACTTCTGAATACCACAGCTCCCAAGGTTTACGAACGGCTGATGCACTCGGGGGCCTTGGCCTTCATCGTATATTCCGGTGCCTACCAGGATGACCCGGAAAAGACCGACCTGGACAAACGCCCTATGCGCCCGGAGCTGACCGATAAATACGGCACCATTCCCGGCGTCTGCCTGAGAACCGCTGACGCCATTTCTCTGCTGAAGGACGGAGCCAAGCGCCTGCGCTTAGAGGTGGAAGGAACAAGCGAGGATCATATCTCCCGCAATGTGGTGGCCGTCCTTCCGGGCGAAGAGCCGGACAAGGAGCTACTCTTCACCGCCCACTATGATTCCACCATTTACGGTTTGGGCGCCTGGGACAATGCCTCCGGTTCCGTGAATCTGCTGGAGCTTTACCGCACCTATCTGAACCAAAAACACCGCTACACGCTGCGCTTCATCTGGTGCGGCTCCGAAGAGCAGGGACTGCTTGGCTCCAGAGCCTATGTGGAAGCCCACAAAGAAGAGCTTTCTAAGATTCTTCTCTGCCTCAACTTTGACATGACCGGCACCATCGTAGGCAGTCACCGGCTGATGGTCACCGGCAATTCCGAAATCGACCACTACATCAAGTTTTTAGCCAAGGAAATCGGATTCATCACCAAGTTCTGCGACGATGTGCACCATTCGGATTCCGCCCCCTTTGCAAACGAAGGCATTCCCGCCATCGGCTTCATGCGGGACGGACAGGCCGGAGGACACTCCCGGTTCGACATCCCCTGGCCCCTTTCCGGCGAGCAGCTTGCCGCCGCCACCGACTATGCAAAGGCTTTGATCCATCGGATCGACAGTGCCCGCACCTTCCCCTTTAACCGGACCATTGACCCGAAAATGGCGGAAACCGTGGCCAACTATATTCACCCGAAGAATTGAAAGGTTCAAAAAGAAGAATTTTCCTTTCTTTGCTGTATCCGACTTCAAAAGACCGGAGTCCGAATCAGGCGCTCCGGTCTTTTCTGTTTTCCAACGCCGTCCTAAGAGTCCGAACAAACGCCTGACGCACAAAAGGACCGGAGTCCTGCTGAACTCCGGTCCTTTTCGTTTTACTCGGCCTTTTCCTCGGCTGTCTCTTCGGTCTTTTCTTCGACCTTCTCCTCGGTCTTTTTCTCCGCATTCTTTGCGGTCTTCTTGGAAGACTTCTTCTTAGCGGACTTTTCCTCGGTCTTTTCCTCAGCCTTTTCCTCAAGGGTCAGCTTGATCAAAGCCATTTCTGCGCCGTCGCCCCGACGGGGTCCCAGCTTGTAAATCTGAACATAACCGCCGTTCTTGTCGGCAAATTCAGGAGCAATCTTGTCAAACAGCTTCTTCACCACATCTTCCTTGGTGATGAACGCCAGTGCCTGACGGTGTGCTGCAAGGGTGTTTTTCTTCCCGATTGTTATCATTTTCTCGGTGAGAGCGCCCACTTCCTTGGCTCTGGTCAGAGTGGTCTCGATCTTGCCATTTTCAAGCAGATAGGTCACCATTCCTCTGAGCATTGCATTTCTGTGTGCGGTGGGTCTTCCGAGCTTTCTGGTTCCCGGCATTACAGGTCCCTCCTTAGATCATTTTCATTTAGCGGTCTTCAGTCATCCTCACGCTTGAGCTCTAAGCCCAGGCTGTGAAGCTTCTGAATGACCTCATCAAGAGATTTCTTTCCAAGATTCCGGAATTTGATCATCTCAGATTCGGTTCTCTTGGTCAGATCCTCCACGGTATCAATGCCTGCTCTCTTCAAACAGTTGAAGGAACGAACAGACATGTCAAGATCCTCGATAGTCATCTCAAGGACTTTTTCCTTTATAGTCTCCTGGCGTTCTACCATGATCTCTGCCTTCTTCGCATCATCGGTCAGATTCACGAAGAGGTTGAGATGCTCATTGAGAATCTTGGCTCCGAGAGATACTGCCTCTTTTGCGGAAATGGTTCCGTTGGTCAGCACCTCAAGAGTAAGCTTGTCATAATCCGTCACATTACGCACACGGGTATTCTCAACCTTGTAACTCACATTGTAAACAGGGGTATAAATCGAATCGGTGTAGATCACGCCGATCGCAGGAGTGTTCTGCTGCTTGTTCTTCT
The DNA here is from genome assembly GCA_003522145.1 of Clostridiales bacterium. Taxonomy (GTDB): domain Bacteria; phylum Bacillota; class Clostridia; order Oscillospirales; family CAG-272; genus UBA11512. The sequence continues at coordinate 16,314 of DPGD01000052.1, forward strand.
CCTGGGACACATATCCTCTGCCGTGATCGAAGGTCAGCTCCATGCAGAAGCGGGCATTGTCAGACAAGGTTGCAATGTGGCGTTCGGGATTCAGAATCTCAATGTCCGCATCGGCTTTGATGCTTCCTGCGGTCACTTCTCCAGGTCCGGTCATCTCAATGAGACAGGTCTTTCTGCCCTCGCAGTGAAGCTTGGCAATAATGCCCTTCACATTGAGCACGATTTCCGGAACATCCTCCTTCACACCGGGAATGGTGGAAATCTCATGCAGAACACCGTCGATCTTGATGCACATTACCGCAACACCGGGCAAAGAACTCAGCAACACCCGGCGCAGTGAATTGCCCAGGGTTGTGCCAAAGCTCCGCTCCAGCGGCTCAACGATGAATGTACCCTTGGTCCCGTCCGGACTTAGATCCGCTGTGACGATATTAGGCTTCTCTATTTCAATCATTGAATACTCCTCCTTCAGTTCTTGTGTATCACTTACTGTGATTGCCGACCCGGCAATCTTCTATGCCGGAATCGGTGCCATTTTGCGGAGGTTGCGTGTTACTTCGAGTACAACTCGACAATCAGCTGCTCCTCGAACTCGTAGTCAATATCGCTCTTTTCAGGAATTGCCACAACCTTGGCCGTGATGTTCTCACTGTTGCACTCCAACCACTTGGGGGTCACCTTGGTTGCCTGCATCTTCTCGATCAGTTCCTTGAACTTGGGGGAAGCCTTGCTTTCCTCTCTCAAGGAAATCACATCGCCCACCTTCACGCTGATCGAGGGAACGGTCACCTTTTTGCCGTTCAGTCTGAAATGTCCGTGAAGAACCAGCTGACGGGCATCTCTGCGGCTTTCCGCCATACCCATTCTGTAAACCACATTGTCCAAGCGTCTTTCCAGCAGGCTCAACAGGTTTTCACCGGTAACGCCCGACTTCTTGGCAGCCAGCTCATAGTAGTGAGCAAACTGACCCTCCTGAACGCCATAGTATCTCTTGGCGGTCTGCTTTGCTCTCAACTGCATTCCGTATTCTCTCATCTTTTTGCTCTGGGCACCGTGCTGACCGGGAGCGGACGCTCTTCTGTCCACTGCGCACTTGCCGCTTAAGCATCTTTCACCCTTCAGGTACAGCTTTTTGCCCTCTCTGCGGCACTGTCTGCACGCCGGGCCAGTATATCTTGCCATAATGCTATATCCTCCTTGTTTTCATCAAACGCGTCTGCGCTTGGGCGGACGGCATCCGTTGTGAGGAATGGGAGTCACATCCTTGATCATGGTCACCTGCAGTCCCGCAGTTTCCAAGGCTCTGATTGCAGACTCTCTTCCGGGGCCGGGACCCTTAACATACACTTCAACAGTCTTCATGCCCTGATCTGCCGCCAACTTTCCGGCAGTCTCACTGGCGGTTTGTGCTGCGAAAGGAGTGGACTTTTTGGAGCCTCTGAAGCCCATTTCGCCGGCAGACGCCCAGGACACTGCGTTACCGTTGGTATCGGTAATGGTCACGATTGTGTTGTTGTAAGTCGAACGGATATGCACTGCGCCCTTTTCGACATTCTTCTTCTCACGGCGCTTTCTGATAACCTTTTTGGTCGTCGTAGTCTTAGCCATCGAACTTTACTCCTTTACTTCTTCTTGTTTGCGATCGTCTTTGCCGGACCTTTTCTGGTTCTGGCGTTTGTTTTGGTTCTCTGTCCTCTCACGGGCAGACCCTTTCTGTGACGAATACCGCGATAGCAGTTGATTTCAACCATTCTCTTGATATTCATCGCCACATCACGGCGAAGATCGCCTTCCACCGAATAATGCGCTTCCAGTTCGTCACGAATCTTTGCGATTTCGTCCTCGGTCAGATCCTTTGCTCTCTTGTCGGGATCGATCCCGGTTCTTGCCAGAATGTCGTTGGAGCTCTTTCTGCCAATACCATAGATATAGGTCAGAGCAATCTCAACACGCTTTTGGTTGGGAATATCCACACCAGCTATACGAGCCATTCTCTTTTCTCCTTTTCTCAATTATGAGTTGTTCGGATGTTTGTCATCCTGTTTGCGCCAAAGTCAGAAAACTGCGCTTAACCCTGCTTCTGCTTGTGCTTCGGGTTCTCGCAGATAACCATGACCTTGCCCTTGCGTTTGATGATCTTGCACTTCTCGCAGATCTTCTTAACCGATGGTTTAACCTTCATAGTTTTGCACCAGCCCTTTCTTATTTTACACGCCAGGTGATTCTGCCTTGGGTAGGTTCGTAAACCGAAATCTCCACCGTCACCTTGTCACCGGGCACTATCCATATATAGTTCATCCGTAGCTTTCCCGAAATCTTTGCCGTAATGACATGACCGTTGGGAAGCCTTACTCTGAAGGTTGCATTGGGAAGTGCTTCCTCAACCACTCCTTCAAATTCCATAACATCGTCTTTTGCCAGAAAAATCACTCCTTCCGTTTGTTGAAAAAGCTTTCCGCACGGTGCAACAACGCTCTTGCCTGACGGTCGGTCAGCATACCTTCCGCTGGGCAATCCTCTAAAAGGGTTCTCCCTTCAAGAGGCTCCGTGTGCTTCTCTTTCTTCTTCTTGGGCGTTTCAACCTTACGCATCTTTCCGTCTGCAAGCAGCAGCTCTCCTTTGTCTGTCACACCAACAACAAGGAAAAGTCTGCCCTTGTCTCTCCCGGCAAGAGAACGCACGATCCGCATTCTTCTCTCCTCGGACATCTGCCTTACTCCACTTTTGTCAGAAGCTCTATGCCGTGATCGGTCAGTGCCACAGTATGCTCATAGTGTGCCGCCGGTTTTCCGTCCCTGGTCACCACCGTCCACTTGTTGGGGAGAATCTTCACTGCGTAATCGCCGGCGCAAACCATCGGTTCAATTGCGATCACCATACCGGTAAGAAGCCGCAAGCCCTTGCCGGACAACCCGTAGTTGGGTACGTTGGGGTCCTCGTGCAGGTCATGACCGACCCCGTGCCCCACATACTCCCGCACCACGCTGCAGCCGTTGCTCTCCACATAACTCTGGATGGCATGGCCCACATCGCCTAAGCGATTGCCGGCCACCACCGCCTTCAAGCCCTCGTAAAAGCTGTCCTTGGTGACCTGCACCAGACGCTTTGCCTCGGGAGAGCCTTCGCCTGCAATAAAGGTGTTCGCACTGTCTCCGTGATAGCCGCGGTAATATGCACCCACATCGATCTTCACCACATCTCCGTCGTGAAGCTCCCTGTTCTTGGAGGGTATCCCGTGAATCACTTCGTCGTTCACGCTGATGCAAGCCGACCCGGGGAATCCACCGTAACCCAAGAAGGAGGGGTGGGCTCCCTGCTTCACGATATAATCGTGTACAAGATCATCTAAGTGCTTGGTTGTCACGCCGGGCTTCACATGCTCACCTGCATAAAGAAGTGCCTCACCGGTGATTCTGCCTGCGTCGCGCATTGCGCTGATCTGAGTGTTGTTTTTCAGTTGAATCATTTTTCTTTTTACTGGACGCTGTCTATGGTTGCAAATACCGCATCCGTCACTTCGGATACCGGCTGTTCGCCGTCAACCAACCGCAGTTTTCCGGTGCCCTTGTAGTAGGACTTGATGGGCTCGGTCTGCTGGTGATAGGTTGAAAGACGATCAAGCACCACCTCAGGCTGGTCATCCTTCCGCTGCGTCAGAACCGTTCCGTCCTTATCGCAGGTCTTTCCGTCCTTAGAAGGGTTGAATTCCACATGATAGGAGGCTCCGCAGCAGTCGCAAACCCGTCTGCCGCTCATTCTCTTCACGATGGCTTCGTCCCGGACCTCGATGCTCACTACCAGGTCGATTCTTACCCCCATCTGATCCAGCGCCTCTGCCTGAGGCACGGTTCTGGGGAAACCGTCCAGGATGAACCCGCCTTTGCAGTCCTCTGCTTCCAGCCGCTCTTTGATAATTCCGATCACCACTTCGTCCGGAACCAGAGCTCCCTTTTCGGTGTATGCCTTGGCGGCAGTGCCCATGGGCGTTCCGGTCTTGATGGCGTTCCGGATGATCGCACCTGTGGAAATCGCAGGAATGCCGTAGCGTTCACTGACTTTTTCCGCCTGAGTGCCCTTTCCGGCACCCGGTGCGCCTAAAAAAATGATGTTCATTCTCTCGTTCCTCCGGTTGTCCCGCAGAGAAGACGAATCCCTCCGTCTTCCCCGCAGGTTCTTCCATTATTCAAGGAATCCCTTGAAGTTCCGCATGGTCATCTGTGCCTCGATCGCTCTCACCGTTTCCAGAACCACGCCCACCACGATGAGCAGGGAGTTTCCGGAGAAGGAGAAGTAGGTCAATGCGTAGGACCAGTTGTAAGTGGTTGTCGAACCCGATACGCCCGTCCCTGCGGCATTGCCGATGCATCCCAAAATCATGGGAAGGCAGGCAATGATCAGCAGGCAGATAGCGCCGATGAAGGTCACTCTGGACAGAACTCTCGAAATATAATCCGAGGTAGGCTTACCGGAGCGGATACCGGGGATGGAACCGCCGTTCTTCTTCAGGTTGTTCGCCACTTCCACAGGGTTGAAAGAAATCGCCACATAGAAGTAGGCAAATGCCACCAGCAACAACCCGAAAACCAGAATGTACAGCCAATTGAACTGGTTGAATCCATTCGACCAACCCCAGAAACCGCTGGTTGCATTCTGATGTCCGGTGAACATGGAAATGGTCGCCGGGATGGAAACAATAGAGCTTGCAAAGATAATGGGCATGACGCCGGTCATGTTCAGCTTCAAAGGCAGGGTGGTATTCTGTCCGCCGTACATCTTTCTGCCCACAACTCTTTTCGCATACTGCACGGGCAGTCTGCGCTCGGAGTTGGTCATAAAGACCATAAAGGCAATCAGTGCCACACACATAACCAGACCCAGCACGCCGATGATCGTACCGATCCACCACAGATTCGGATGAGTAACCGTGTATCCGCTATTCACCAGATCCGGCAGATTCTTGTTGGTATTGAAGATCAGCTTGAAAATCCGCACCAGCGTATTGGGGAAAGAAGCCACGATGTTGGCAAACAGGATCATGGAAATGCCGTTGCCGATACCGTTTTCCGTAATCTTTTCACCCAACCACATAATCAGGGCCGCACCTGCGCAATAGCAGGCGATCACCACCACTGCGGTGAAGAATTTCATGCCGGAGCTGGAGCCGATATAATTGACCAGCCCATTTTGTTGCAGGTAGAAATAGTAACCGATGGCCGTTACCAAAGACAGGGCCGCGGTAACAAACCGGGTAATCTTGTTGATTTTCTTCTTTCCGTCCTCTTCCTTGCTCATTCTCTCCAGAGCGGGAATTGCCACGCAGAGCAACTGCATCACAATGGAAGAAGTAATGTAAGGCGAGATGGAAAGCGCAAACAATGTTGCACGGCTGAAGGCTTCGCCCGAGAAGATGTTCAGGTATTGCAACAGTCCCGTGTTGGCGCTGGCATTGAGCGTGTCCAGCATATCGGTATCAATAAAGGGTACCGGGATCTGGGCGCCCAGCCGGTAAATCACCAGAATGAAGAGGGTAAAAAGGATCTTTGAACGAAGGTCTTTTATCCGCCAAGCATTCCGGATGGTCGTTATCACCTTGCTCACTCAAATCACCTCGACCTTTCCTCCGGCCGCTTCAATCTTTTCTTTAGCGGACGCAGAAAAGATCTTTGCCTTCACGGTGAGTTTCTTTGTGATCTCACCACGGCCGAGAACCTTTAATCCGTCATATTCCTTGCGAATAATACCCTTTTCGGTCAGTGCTTCCAGATCGACGACTGCGCCGTCTTCGAAAGCGTTGAGCGCTTCGACATTCACAATGGAATATACGGTTGCAAATCTGTTATAGAAGCCTCTCTTAGGCAGCTTTCTGTAAAGCGGCAGCTGACCGCCTTCAAAACCGGGGCGCACACCGCCGCCGGAACGGGCGTTCTGACCCTTATGGCCCTTACCCGCCGTTTTGCCGTTGCCGGAGCCAGGGCCTCTGCCCTTGCGCCAAGCCGGTGCAGTGGAACCCGCTGCCGGTGAAAGTTCATGGAGCTTCATAGTCTATCCTCCTTTTCTTTTTCCGTTACGCGATCACGCACCGGTCTTTTCCACCTTGACAAGGTGTGCGATGATTCTGATTTTTCCGGCAACCGCACCGTTATCCTGCTGCACGGTCGTGTCGCCAACTTTATGCAGACCCAAAGATTTCGCCACTGCCACATGCTGAGGAAGTGCTGCAATCAGGCTGTGTACAAGTGTGATTTTCAACATCTTTTACACCCTCCTTACGCCTTCACTTCGGCAACATCCTTGTCACGGACCTTTGCCACCTGCTCTGCGGTGCGCAGTGCTCTCAGGCCCTCAAATGTTGCCTTGACCACATTCGTCGGGTTGCTGCTGCGCAGGCACTTAGTACGGATATTCTTGATACCCGCCATCTCCACAACCGCACGAACGGTTGCACCTGCAATGATTCCGGTACCTTCTGCAGCGGGCTTCAGCAAAACCTTGCCTGCTCCGTACACACCGGTGATTTCGTGAGGGATGGTGTCACCCTTCAGAGCCACCTCGATCACATTTTTCTTAGCATCCTCTGTGCCCTTGCGGATCGCATCGGGTACTTCTGCCGCTTTTCCAAGTCCGTAACCAACATGTCCGGCGCCGTCGCCGACCACCACGATGGCAGTGAAACGCGCGATACGACCACCTTTAACGGTTTTGGAAACACGGTTGACTACAACGAGTTTTTCCTGAAGATCTAATTCTTCAACGTTGATGTTCTTAGCCATGTTAACCTCCTTGATCAGAACTTGAGTCCGCCTTCACGCGCGCCTGCAGCCAACTCGCTGACACGCCCGTGATACAGATAACCGCCGCGGTCGAAAACCACTTCGGAAATACCCTTGCTTAATGCGCGCTCCGCAATAAGTGCGCCCACCTTCTTTGCGGCTTCCTTGTTGCCGCCGCCTTCAAAACCGCTCTCATAAGTGGATGCGGTGCAGAGGGTCACGCCGGCAACATCATCAATGATCTGTGCCTGGATGTTGTTCTCAGAACGGTATACACACAGACGGGGTCTGCTGGCTGTTCCGGACACCTTGGCTCTGACTCTCTTGTGTCTCTTAACGCGTGCTGCGTTAGAATCTTTTCTAGATACCATCTCAATCCACTCCTTTCCTTATTTACCGGTCTTTCCGGCCTTCCGACGAATCACTTCATCGGTATACTTGACGCCCTTGCCCAGATACGGCTCGGGAGGTCTCTTCTCGCGGATCTGCGCCGCAATCTGGCCCACCTGCTGTTTGTCCGCACCCTTCACGATGATGGTGTTGGGGTTGGGTACCTCAAAGGTGATTCCGGCAGGCTCCTTCATGCAGTACTTTGCCTGGGGCTGTCCGTTGAGCAACGAATGGCCCAGATACAACTGCAGAACATTGCCCTGCTTAACGGCTCTGTAACCGACGCCCACGATATCCAACTGCTTGGAATAACCCTCGGAAACGCCCACAACCATATTGTGCAGCAGGGCTCTGGTCAGACCGTGAAGAGCCTTGGTTTCCTTTTCCTCGTTGGGACGGGTCACATGCAGTACGCCTGCCTCCTCTGTGATGGTCATGAGAGGATGCAGCTTTTTGGTCAGTTCCCCTTTGGGACCCTTGACCGTTACAAGATTTTCCTCACCGAGCTTTACGGTAACTCCGGCGGGAATTGCAATCGGCATTCTACCAATTCTTGACATCTGTCTTTACCTTCCCTTCCCGAATTACCACACGAAGGCGAGAATTTCGCCGCCGATGTGCTCTTTTCTTGCCTGCTTGTCGGTCATGATGCCCTTGGAGGTGGACACGATCGCCACACCCAGTCCGTTCATCACCTTGGGCATATCCTCGCATCCGGAATAGATCCGGAGACCGGGCTTGGAGACCCGACGGATACCCTGAATGACCTTCTGCTTGCCCACATACTTCAGCGTAATGTGCAGAGTGCCCTGCTTTCCGTCTTCCACGACCTGATAGGACTTGATATAGCCCTCAGATACCAGAATGTCGGCAATCGCCTTCTTCACATTGGAAGCAGGCACATCTACAGTCTCGTGCTTCGCATTGTTTGCGTTGCGGATTCTTGTAAGCATATCCGCAATAACATCTGAAATTTGCATATTTTTTCCTCCTCTATGCAAGTTTTATTCTCTTGCTGCCCCCAGGGCGACTGCTTCCGCACGGCATACACATCCGCCGCTCCCCGAAGGGACGCCGAATTTGGGGGCTGCTTGCCGGTGGTTAAAATAAATTTCCTTCCGGCAGTGGAGCCTTGTCTCTGTTCTGCTTACCAAGAAGATTTCTTGATACCGGGAATCTCGCCCTTGTATGCCAACTCTCTGAAGCAGATACGGCATATGCCGTATTTACGCATATAAGCGTGAGGACGGCCGCAGATCTTGCATCTGTTATACTCTCTGGTAGAGTACTTCTGCTTCTTCTGCTGCTTCAAAATCATAGCTGTCTTTGCCATTTCTTCCTATCCTCCTTCTCTTACTTTGCGTAGGGTGCGCCCAACATCGAGAGCAGATCTCTCGCTTCGGCGTCGGTCTTGGCTGTGGTCACGAATACAATGTCCATGCCGCGGATCTTTTCCACCTTGTCGTATTCGATTTCGGGGAAGATCAGCTGCTCCTTCAGACCCAAAGCATAATTTCCTCTGCCGTCGAAGGCATTGGGATTGATGCCCTTGAAGTCACGGACACGAGGCAGTGCAAAGGTGAACAGCTTATCCACGAATTCGTACATTCTCTCGCCCCGCAGAGTCACCTTCACGCCGATCTTCATGCCCTGACGGAGCTTGAAGTTTGCGACAGATTTTCTTGCATAGGTGGGAACGGCTTTCTGTCCTGCAATCAGAGTGATGTCGTTGATTACATTATCGATCGCCTTGCTGTTTTCCTTGGCATCGCCCACGCCCACATTGATAATCACCTTATCCAGCTTGGGAATCTGCATGACGCTCTTGTACTCATATTTCTTTAAAAGAGCCGGAGCAACATCGGCTTTGTACATATCCTTCAGTCTTGCCATTTCTGTTTACTCCTCTCTCAAATCTTCTTGCGGCACTTTGCGCAGACTCTGGTCTTTTTGCCGTTTTCAATGGAATATGCGGTGCGGACGCCCTTCTTGCAGTTGTCGCAGTAGAGCAGAACCTTGTCGGCGTAAATAGCGCCCTCGACCTTGATAATGCCGGCCTGGTCCCCTTCTTTTCTTGCCTTGGTGTGCTTGTTTACCACATGTACACCCGAGACAATGACCTTGTTCTCCTCAGGAGAAGTGGCAATCACCTTGCCCTTTGTGCCCTTGTCGTCACCGGAAATAACGATGACCGTATCATCTCTTTTGATTTTCATCGTCATGCCCTCCTTACAGCACTTCGGGAGCCAGAGAAAGGATCTTAAGATAGTCCTTCTCACGAAGCTCTCTTGCCACAGGCCCAAAAATACGGGTGCCTCTGGGGTTCTTGTCTTCCTTGATGATGACGGCTGCATTGTCATCGAACTTGATATAGGAGCCATCGGCTCTCTTGATACCCTTAACACTTCTGACGATTACTGCCTTCACCACTTCGCCCTTCTTGACGGTGCCGCCGGGAGTTGCCTTTTTGACGGTGGCTACCACCACATCGCCAATGTTGGCATATCTTCTTCCCGTACCGCCAAGGACCCGAATGCACATCAATTCTTTTGCGCCGGTGTTGTCAGCAACCTTCATATAAGTTTGCTGTTGAATCATTGTGTGAATCCTCCGTTTTCGTACACGATCCAGTCGTGCCTACTGTTTTTTCGTCTGATTACTTCGCCTTTTCGATGATCGAAGCCAGTCTCCATCTCTTGGTTTTGGACATGGGTCTGGTCTCCATCACTTCCACGATATCGCCCACGGTGCATTCGTTGTTCTCGTCGTGCACATGCAGCTTTATTCTTCTCTTCATAACCTTGCCGAACAGCGGATGCTTGAAGTTATCCTCAATGGCGACCACTACGGTCTTGTCCATCTTGGTGCTGACAACCTTGCCCGTCCGGGTTTTGCGCAGGTTTCTTTCAATCGCTTCACTCATGACTTATCTCCTCTCTTTACGCATTCTTCTCGTGAAGAACAGTCATCACACGAGCGATGTCCTTCTTGACATCTTCGATCTTGTGGGGATTGTCAAGCTGATTGATCGCATGCTGGAAGCGAAGGTTGAACAGTTGCTCCTTCAGCTCCTTCAGTTTGCCGTTCAGCTCTTCAGCAGTCATGTTTCTCAGTTCTGTTGCTCTCATCGCTGCTTATACCTCCTCGGTGGTTTGCTCTTTGCTCACAAACTTGCACTTGATGGGCAATTTGTGAGAGGCAAGACGCATAGCTTCCCTGGCAACATCGGGGGTGACTCCGTCCATCTCAAAGAGCACTCTGCCCGGCTTTACCACTGCCACCCAGTATTCAGGTGAGCCTTTACCGGAACCCATTCGGGTTTCAGCCGGCTTCTCGGTGATGGGCTTGTCGGGGAAAATCTTGATCCAGACCTGTCCGCCACGCTTGATATAACGGGTCATTGCAATACGGGCAGCCTCGATCTGATTGCTGGTAATCCATGCCGGCTCCAGAGCCACCAAACCGAAGGAACCGTTGGAAATGGTGTTGCCTCTGGTTGCCTTACCCTTCAGACGACCGCGCTGAACGCGTCTGAATTTTACTCTCTTGGGCATTAACATTACTTAGCGCCCCCCTTCCTTGTTGAACGGCTTGCGCTCGCCCTGAGGGCGTCTGTCGCCAAAGCGGCGCTCCCCGTTCTGGCCGCCCTGTCCGGGGCGTCTGTCGCCGAAGCGGCGGTCCCCTGCGGGCCGCTTGTCACCGAACCGACGGTCACCGAGCTTCCGGTCGCGGCGGTCATTTCTGGCAGGAGCCTGCTCCGTCGGCTTGATCGTGGTGAAGTGCTTCTTCACATCGGGCAAAACCTCGCCCTTGAAGATCCACACCTTCACACCGATCTTTCCGTAGGTGGTATGTGCTTCTGCAAAACCGTAGTCGATGTCCGCACGCAGTGTCTGCAGCGGAATGGTTCCTTCGTGGTAGTGCTCGGTACGGGCAATTTCTGCTCCGCCCAAACGGCCGCCCACAGTCACCTTGATGCCCTTTGCGCCCAAACGCATGGTACGCAGGATCGCCTGCTTCATGGCGCGGCGGAAAGAGGTTCTCTTTTCCAGTTGCAATGCGATATTCTCAGCAACCAACTGTGCATTCATATCGGGAACCCGCACTTCGATTACATTGACGGTAACCGGCTTCTTCACCAGTGCCTCCAGCTCCTTGCGCAGATTCTCAATTTCCACGCCGCCCTTTCCGATCACAAGACCGGGCTTGGCGCAATGGATAAATACCTTCACTCTGTCTGCAGTCCGCTCGATCTCAATCTTGGGGATACCGGCTTCATAGAGCTTGGTCTTCAGAAATTTTCTGATCTTATAGTCGGAAACAAGGTTGTCGCCGAAGGTCTCGTCGCTGGCGAACCATCTTGAATCCCAGTTTTTAATCACGCCCACTCTTAAGCCGTGGGGATTTACTTTCTGACCCATGAACTGTTTGAACCTCCTTCTTTAGTCTTTTTCAGTCACGACGATGGTCATGTGGCTGGTTCTCTTGAGAATGCGGTCTGCCGAGCCTCTGGCTCTGGGCATCATTCTCTTGAGGGTGGGTCCCGGGCAAACATAGCACTCGGACACATACAGATTGTCCTTATTCATCGAGAAATTGTTCTCTGCGTTTGCAACTGCGGAATCCAGCAATTTAATCAGATATTCGGACGCTGCCTTACGGGTGTTCTTCAGGATACCTTTCGCCTCGTCAACCGACTTGCCGCGAATGAGATCCAAAACGATAGACACCTTGCGAGGAGAGATCCGAGCATATTTAAGAATAGCTTTTGCCTGCATAAATATTGCCTCCCGTCGCTTATAGCGAATCTTTCATTATTTTCCGTTATTGGATGTTTTGGAACCTGCGTGGCCTTTGAAGGTTCTGGTCAAGGCGAATTCGCCCAGCTTATGTCCGACCATGTCCTCAGTGATATACACCGGAATGTGCTTCTTACCGTCATGAACGGCAATGGTGTGGCCCACAAATTCAGGGAATATTGTGGAAGCTCTGGACCAGGTCTTCAGAACTCTTTTTTCGCCTGCCTCGTTCATCGCCACGATGCGGTTAAACAGCTTGGCTTCGACGAACGGGCCTTTTTTCAGGCTTCTGCTCATAATTTGCTGCCTCCTTTATTATTTGCCGTTTCTGTGCTTTACAATGTTCTTCTCGGTTCTGGCCTTCTTGTTACGGGTCTTGTAACCCATAGCAGGCTTACCCCAAGGAGTAACAGGTCCGGGATGACCGATGGGGGACTTACCTTCACCACCGCCGTGGGGGTGATCGCAGGGGTTCATGACCGAACCGCGCACTGTGGGACGAATGCCCTTGTGACGGGTCTTACCGGCTTTACCGACCTTCACTGTATCATGCTCGATGTTGCCGATCTGACCGATGGTCGCCTTGCAATCCAAACGGATCAACCGGACTTCGCCGGAGGGCAGACGGATCTGTGCAGAACCGTTTTCCTTGGCCATCAGCTGTGCGGCCGTGCCGGCGCTTCTGACCAGCTGTCCGCCTTTGCCGGGGTACAGCTCAATGTTGTTGATGAGCGTACCGACCGGAATATTCGCTACCGGCAGGGTGTTTCCGGGAATGATGTCGGCGGTTGCGCTGCTTTCCACAGTTGCGCCGTCGGTCAGTCCCGCAGGAGCCAGAATGTAGCTTCTGGTGCCGTTTTCATACTCGACCAGTGCGATATAGGCCGTTCTGTTGGGATCGTACTCCACACCGATAACCTTTGCGACCCCTTCTGTGGAGCGCTTGAAGTCGATCAGTCTGTACTTCACCTTGTTTCCGCCGCCGTGATGACGAACGGTGATTCTGCCGTAGTTGTTTCTTCCGGCATGCTTTTTCAAATTGCTTAACAGCTTTTTCTCAGGAGAGAATTTGGTAACCTCATCAAAAGAAGGAACCGTCATACCTCTGCGACCGGGGGTCGTGGGCTTATAAGCTTTCGTTGCCATTCTGATTCACTCCTTCCTTACATCATGCCATCAAAGAACTCGATGGTCTTGGAATCGGCAGTCAGGGTTACGATTGCCTTTTTCCACTCGGAGGTGTATCCGAAATGAACGCCGACTCTCTTGGGCTTTTTCTTCATGCTGATCGTGTTGACGCTGGCAACCTTCGTGCCTTTGAACAGCTCTTCCACAGCCTTGGCAATTTCTGCCTTGGTCGCACTCTTGGCCACTTCAAAGGTGTAGCACTTGGAGGGGACTCTTGCCATGGAATCTTCGGTAATCACAGGTCTTACAATAATATCGTAAGAAGTTTTCATTGTGCATATACCTCCTCGATCTTCTTGGCAGCATCCTTCACCACCACAAAGCAGGTGCAATTGAGAATGTCATACACATTGATGGTGTTGGTTTGTGCCGTCTTGGTGCCGGGGATGTTGGCAAAGCTCTTGATAACCTTCTCATCCACAGAATCCAAAACCACCAGGGTCTTGCCGTTGGCGCCTACAGCAGAGAGCATATTGACCATCGCTTTGGTCTTGTACTCGTTGGCTGTGATTGCGTCTAAGACGATCATTTCGCCTGCGGCGACCTTTGCGGAAAGTGCGCTCTTCATGGCCACCTTCTTGGTCTTTTTGTTCAGAGAGATGCGGTAGGTTCTGGGCTTGGGTCCAAGCGCCACTCCGCCGTGGGTCCACTGAGGAGCACGGGTGGAACCCTGTCTTGCTCTGCCGGTTCCCTTCTGTCTCCAGGGCTTCTTACCGCCGCCGGAAACCTCGGTTCTGGTCAGGGTAGACTGTGTACCCTGCCGCTGATTCATCAGATATGCTCTGACAGCGGAGTGAAGAACAGCGCCGTTTACTTCTGCGCCGAATACTTCGTCGGACAGCTCGATCGTGCCGACTTCTGCACCCGCCATATTCAATACTTTCAAATTAGGCATTGTGTTTCCTCCTTCCGCTTATGCTTTCACAGTATTCCGGATGAACACGACCGAGCCTTTGCCGCCGGGCACAGCGCCCTTCAGAGCAATCAGGTTCAGGCCGGTATCGATCTTTGCCACTTCCAGATTCAGAACAGTAACCTGTTCGTTCCCGTACTGACCGGGCATGTGCTTGTTCTTGAAGATTCTGGACGGGGAAGAGTTTGCACCCATAGAACCGGGCTGACGGTGGATCGGGCCGGTGCCGTGGGTCATACGCAGAATATGCTGACCCCATCTCTTGACGCAACCGCTGTATCCGCGTCCCTTGGTGGTTCCGGTAACATCGACCTTTTCACCTGCCGCAAAAATGTCGGCGGTGACGGTATCGCCTGTCTTATATCCGGAAATGTCCTCCAAACGGAACTCCTTCAGATACTTCTTGGTTGTGCCGCCATATTTCTTGAAGTGACCTGCCTGGGGCTTGGTCGCCTTCTTCTCAGCCACATCCACAAATCCCAGCTGGATCGCTTCATAGCCGTCGGTTTCCTTGGTCTTTACCTGGGAAACCACGCAGGGGCCTGCCTCGATCACCGTTACGGGAATGGCATTGCCCTTTTCGTCAAAGATCTGCGTCATGCCGATCTTTTTACCGATAATACCCTTCTTCATAGATTTTTTCCTCCTATGTTTTAGTTATTGGTCGGTGGTTCAACCGTCTTCCCCGGGTAAAGGAAGGGGATTTCTACCGACTTGACATAAAACTCCGACAGGTGCCGGATCCGTCTGCTTGATTAAGACTTTACCGAAATTTCAACGCCTGCGGGAAGTTCCAGAGACATGATCGCTTCGATGACCTTGTCTTCAGGTTTCACCAGATCAATCAGTCTCTTGTGGGTTTTGGTCTCAAACTGCTCTCTGCTGTCCTTGTACTTGTGTACTGCACGCAGAATCGTCACAACCTCCCTCTCGGTGGGAAGCGGAATGGGGCCAGAAACGGTTGCGCCGTTTCTCTTGGCGGTCTCCACGATCTTCTCTGCCGCCTGCTCTACCAAGGTGTGATCGTAACTCTTCAGTCTGATTCTCACATTCTGTACTGCTGCCACTGTTGTTTGCCTCCTTATTTTTTGAATAAATGGGGCGGGATACCTGCCAATCCTTTTACACTTTGCCGGGTGTTTCACAAGGGCCCCTTAAGAAATCCGGAACTCTGCGGTTGGGTTAGACCGAAAATTCCGGCATCCAGCTTTCGGCAAAAGAATGCGCAATGCTCTTTTTCGCCCGTTCTACGGACATACTCCACGAAAATTCCCTGCATTCTCTGCAGCAACCTTTCGCTTCATCGCATATCAAGCCTTTCGATTGTATCATAGTCTCGTTGAAAATTCAAGTGCTTTTTTAAAAAAGAAGGCAAAAAAAAATCAAATTTACAATTTGTTTACAAACTAAAATACGATAAATTTGTAAATATGTAGAAATTCTGCAACTTCTGTCTCTATTTGCTCTTGACAAGACGAAAAATGTGTGCTATTTTGTAAGTGTGAGTCGGGGAGTGGCGAAAGAGCACTGTTTCGGCCTGAATATCTGAAAAGGCAGGTTTTACATCATGAAGTCTACCGGTATTGTCCGCCCTATTGATTCTTTGGGCAGAGTGGTTTTGCCGAAGGAATTGCGGGAGACGCTTCAAATCAGCACAAAGGATCCTTTGGAAATCTTCGTAGAAAATGACAAGATCATTCTGAAGAAATATTCTCCCTGCTGTATTTTTTGCGGAAACGGCGATGAGGTCACCTATTATAAAGGGAAATTGATTTGCAGGGACTGTTTGGAAGCGCTGAAGAGCATTACCGCTTTTTGAGCGCTCCTCAAAGGGGATGTTAAAAACCTTTCGGAATTTTTAACATCCCCAACAACATGGTTCTTGGCGGCTTTCTGCCGTCATTTTGCCGCATCATCCAACGAAATTTCCACAGAATGAAGGGCATAACCGATCAAGACCCCATCAAAAATCCCGAAATCCCCACCGGCATTTTTGAGAGGCTGTAAAAAACATCGAGTTTTTTACAGCCCTTTTTTGTCTTACGCCGATAGTCAAAAAAGCAGAATGGCACAGGAGCACAAAAGCATGGGAAATCAGAAAAAAAGAGCCCACAGCGCCCTTTACTTTCCAGTGAAGCAACCTTTCCGGGAAGTTCTGAAGCCGGGGTTTTCTCCCGAAAAACCGCCGTCGAAGTTATGAAATCTTTCGCGATGTAAACCTTCCCGGTGTAGCTCCGAAAACGGTTTTTTCAAAAAACTGCTTTCGGGCCTTAAATCCACAGTGAAGCGAGCCTTATGGAATCTCCGAAGTGGGGGCTAACACTGAAAAAAAACTGCCGCAGACCATGGTCTGCGGCAGTTTTGAAAAAGTCAGAATTACCAATCCACTTCGCCGGGATTACCGGAATCACCATTGGACAGGGACAACAAATCGGACTCTTCAAATTCAACTACGATTGCTTCGGGAGCAACATAAGCCTTGTTTTCCATTCTTTCATCCTCCTTTTACAATCAAGCAACGGTCACATTTGTGATCGTCACAACATCACTGCAAACAACCTCATTGGCGCCGTAGGTGCCCTGAGCAGTTGCAAACAGAGTAACCTTCAGAGTGTATGTGCCGGCAGGTACACCCTTCACGGTCAAACCAGTCAGGTAGGTACCGTCGATCAGCTCTTCGCCGGTAGCAGCATTCACAACAGAAGAGGTGGTAGCAACACCGGTCAGAGTGGTGTACACTGCGGTAGTGGTGTAAGACTTGGTCTTGACGCCCACGAATTCCACTTCCACGGTCACATCGGAGAAGGCCAAATCATTGGGAGCGATGTAGCCAAGCACTGTAACAGCACTGCCATTTACCTTGGCGGTAGCGGAGGCCTGAAGTCCGTTGATATAAGTGGGTTCGTTCGTGGATTCGTTCGTAATATAATCTTCAATATTGGCAAGGGTTGTATCCAATCCGTTAGCCAACCGATAGTAATACAGCTTGGGGGTGATCTCTACAGCGGCGCCGCAGGAAGTCTTATCCAAGTTCGTATTCTTCAGAACAACTGCATCAGCAGAAGCGCTGTTCAGGGAGGGCTTTGCGATGGAGGTAACCGTTGCGGGAATAGTCAAAGTTCCGAATGTACCGGTCATCTTCTGTCCCTTGGTCATAGAGCCAACACGCAGACCATCACCAACGGTGAAGTCCTCGCCGGAACCAGCCTTTGCGGGAGCAACGCCGCCAACCTCTTCATCGAGGATGGTGATGGTGCCGGACTCCCAAGTAGCTTCCTCAAACAGGTTCTTGCTCGTTCCGGAAACCTTTTCAAACTGAAGGGTGGAAATAGGAAGACCGGAGTTATTATCAAAATACTGGTCGGTAACGCCGATGGTGATCTTGCCGGTTGCATCCGCCGGAATCTCAAAAGCAATAGAGCCAATCTTCATGCCGCCCTTGGCAAGAATCTGCTCATTCGTTCCGATGTTCTTGCCGCTTCCAGCAGAAATAAATGCCGATG
The DNA here is from genome assembly GCA_003522145.1 of Clostridiales bacterium. Taxonomy (GTDB): domain Bacteria; phylum Bacillota; class Clostridia; order Oscillospirales; family CAG-272; genus UBA11512. The sequence goes on from DPGD01000052.1 coordinate 33,877, forward strand.
TCAAGGATACATTGGAGTTAGGACTCATATAATTGCCATCGCTGGTGTACAATTTATCCTGAGTGGCGGAAATCTTCACATCCGGATTAGAGGAAGTGAAGCGAATCTGCCAAGATCTCAGATGATTGTAGTTGCCGGCAAAGGAGTCGGCAGAAACAAATACATCCACATAAGCTGTGGTTCCGGCTTGTGCATAGCTGTTTCCTACTGTGATTTTCAGACCAGTACTTTCAGCTGCGAAAGAACCGATTCCCAAAAGAGACAGGACGGAAACCACCATGAAAGCCGCCAACGCGAATGATAAAATGCGCTTTTTCATGATTGAACCTCTCTTTTTTCTGATTTTTTGGGGAGAATTCTCCCTCTTTTAAAACGCCAACTATAGTATATCACATTTTGAAAATTTGTCAATACTCTTTTTTTATTTCTTGCCAAAAGAGTAAAAACCTTCAACTTTTCTCTTCTATCTGCAGAAAACAGTCAACTTTTCTTCTCAAAAGAGCTTTTCTTTCCGGCCTTCCTACTCCGGAAGGCCGGAAAATCTTCTTTTTACACTGACGCCTCGGAAATCCCGACAGAATCCGAACGGGTCACCTTGCCGCAAAACTCTGCTTCCAAGCTGCGCACGATGGCGAGCTCTTTTCGGTTTGTACGCCCGTCCTGCGCCAAAGCTGACTGCCTACGGACTTCCTTGGCCTATTCAGAACTGTTGGTTTCTTTCTTATCCTTCAGCTGCGCTGCCTGCAATGATCTCCAAGACAGCTGTAACATCCGCGATCGAAATGCTTCCGCTTCCGTCCGCATCCAGTGCGTCCTCAACCACCGTTCTGTCGGCGATCATCTGTGCCTGCTCCTCTTCGGTAACAGACAGATAGTCCAGAATGGCCGTGATATCCGCAATGCTGATGGTACCGTCGCCGTTTGCATCGCCCACCTGAATCACGGCAATGGCTTCGGGCTCTTCATGTCCGCAAACCGTGCAGGTGTGCTTCCGCTCACCCTCTTTGGTGGTTGTGGGATATGTTACCACGACCCACTCACCATAGGTGTGCTCGCCCACGCAGGTATAGGCAGGAACAAAACCATCGGGGAAGGCCACTTCTGCCGGAGTGGTGGTTCTGTAGGCCACCGTGCCGTCCAGATTGTAAATCGTCATATAGATCGTGTAGACGGTTCCGGCGGCAGGAGTAAATTTGTCTTCCGCCAGCATGGTCTCAAAACGGAGCAGACCGCCGGCAGAATATGCGGACGAAGGATTGATGGCGTAATCCGTGCCGTTGATGGTCAGAACGAAGGTGTAGTTTTTCCAAGCATCATTGGAAATGAGGCCCAGATCGGCTCCGGTGTAATCATCGGGGCAAAGCAACAATTGGAACTGCGTTCCGCCGGTTCCGCCGGGCCAGTTTTCATAACCGGAATTCCAGGGTTTCACAGTCAGACCGACTCTCTGAGAGACCACATTATAGGTCGCATCGGCAGTTGCCGGAACCGGATCCTCTGCGGCGCCCATTACATGGTAGCCGTCCTCGTCGTATTCCTCAAACAAGCCTTCAGGAACGGTCGGGATTTTTCCTTCCATGCAGTGGTTCACTGCCGCTACCACGCCGTCCACCATCCAGGTGATCTCATAGAAGATGTGTGTTATAGGATCTACGCTCAAAGACAAATTCTTTACTATATTCGTATACACTGTGCCGTCGATCTCCACGACAAAGGTCACCTTGTAGGTCACACCCTTCACCGGGACGAAACGGTTTTCCGGTTCGGCTTCCACACAGGGCTGGAACCGGAGAATACCCCAAGTACCTCCATTGTAAGAAGAGGAGGGCTTCAGAGTAACGGTTTTGCTGGAGCCATCGCTTCCTTCAAAGGTTAAAGTCCAGGTTGCCGCCAAAAACTTGCTTTGCTCATAGGCGCTGTTAAGCGTCGGTGTCAGCAATACCTGCGTCTCGTTGCTCCAGTTTTCCATACCGGCGCCATACTTGCCACAAGGCATCACTTCTTTGCCTTCCAAAGACACGACCGCATCCACCCAGGTAGCATTGCCGTAAGCGGTATTGTAGTTGCCTATTTCGGTCAGGTTCAACTGGAACGCATTCCAATCGTAGTAACAGGAGATTGTGGTGATCGTGGTATTATAAACGGTACCCTGCTTGATCACGGTTACATTCTTGGACATTTTGAAATACGGAATCGTTTCACAATGTGCAAAGCTGTCATAGCCCAAAGTGGTGACGGTGTCGCTGAGCGTGACACTTTCCAGTCCCGTGAAGCTGTTGAAGGCCAGCTTACCGACCGAGGTGATACCCTCGCCGACGGTAACGGTCGTGGCCAAGGCCTTGTAGGCATCCCAAGGTCTGTCCTTAGTGGCGGCATAGTCGGGCATATCGCCGGTACCGGTGATGGTCAGATTTCCGCTTGCATCGATGGCCCAGTTGATGGTGTCGTTCACTGTACCGGAGGCAGGCTCCACTTTAGCAGTTTCCACCGCATCCACCCAGGTTGCGTTGCCGTAAGCGCTGTTGTAGTTGCCCAACTCGGTCAGGTTCATCTGGAATAGTTTCCAATCGTAGTAGCAGGAAATGGTGGTAAAGGTTGTGGACCAAACTGTACCCTGCTTGATGACCGTTACATTCTTGGACATTCTCAGATAGGGAACGGTGCCGTCGTATGCAAAGCAGTCATAGCCCAGAGTGGTAACGGTATCGCTAAGCGAAATGCTTTCCAGACCGGTAAAATGAGAGAAGGACAGTTTACCAACAGAAGTAACGCCCTCACCAACGGTGATGGTCTTGGCAAGTGCCTTGTAGGCATCCCAAGGTCTGTC
>DPGD01000052.1:36908-37584 GCA_003522145.1 Clostridiales bacterium
TTGTAGGCATCCCAAGGTCTGTCGGTTTCGGCAGCATAGTCGGGCATTGCGCCGGTACCGGTAATGGTCAGGTTGTAACCGGAGTCGATAGCCCAGTTGATGGTGTCGGATACGGCACCGGAGTCGCCTTCAAAGGTCGATTCCACATCTGCATAAGCAAAGATTTCTGCAAAATGGTAGCCTACATTGGCGCTGTGGAAGGTTCCGTACACCCGGATGTACCGCATGGCGGTGGCATCAAAAGCCACGGTCGTGCCTTCTGCCGTGGAAACGGCCGTGTCGGTCTTTTCGCCGATCTTGGTCCATTCTGCGATAGCCAGAGTATTATCGGTGGTGGCATAGGCTTCCCACTGATAATATCTGGGTGAGTCGTCCACATAGTTCACCACTCTCAGCTCGTAGACATCAAAGTTTTCACCCAGATCGATCTCTACATAGCAGGTGCCGTCCAAGCCGGCAGCCTCGGTGGTGGAGCCGTCTTTTGTCCAGTATCCGATGTCTGCAAGCCCCGAAGTAGCTCCGTCGGTAATGCTGGCAAAAGTGTTACCATTCCCGGCAGTTGCGGTCTTTCCAAGGGCCACATTCGTCTTGGTGGCTTCTGCCGCCGAGCTAATGGCCAAAACCGGCAACGTTCCGAGAACCAGGACAATCGCCAAGAACATTGCAAAAATTTTTT
>DPGD01000052.1:37841-38129 GCA_003522145.1 Clostridiales bacterium
TTTTTTGCTCATTGTATTTTCTCCTTTTCATTTTTTTCTGCACGCTTCCCGGTGCAAGGGTTTTGAGGCGGTTTTCCTCTCCGCTCCTGACAGCCGGAGGGTTCGGAAAACCTGCACGCCTGTATTATACGGCATTTTTACAATTTTGTCAATTCCTTTACAAACAGTTTGTTTCCCAAAGCCGATTTTCTGCGTTTTGTTCAAAAAAATTGTTCATAATTTGTGCAAAATGCGTTCTTTGTTCACAAAAGTGAAGCGGCAGGCTCTCGCCTGCCGCAACCGAAAATG
>DPGD01000052.1:38313-38904 GCA_003522145.1 Clostridiales bacterium
CGCCTGCCGCAACCGAAAATGTCAACTTTTCTCGAAAACCGTCTGTTTACGGTTCCTGTTTTCTTCCTATTTATTACACATACACTCAAATCTTGGGATGATAGGTCGGTACCAAGGTTTTGATCTCCGCCCGCACATCCACGCCGTCTTCCTTAGACAGGGTTTGGCGCAGATTTTCAAGCCGCTCAAAAAAGTCTTCCTGAATGGCAATCGGTCTTCCGATGTGTATCAGCGCATTCTCGGTTCCGCTGAGGCCTTCCTCGTCCATCAACAGTTCCTCATAGAGCTTTTCCCCCGGACGAAGGCCGGAAAACTGAATTTTGATGTCCACATAGGGCTCATAGCCGGAAAGGCGAATCAATTTTTCCGCCATATCGAGGATGCGCACCGGTTTGCCCATATCCAGAACGAAGATTTCCCCTCCCTTCGCCAGCGCTCCGGCCTGCAACACCAGAGACACCGCCTCCGGTATGGTCATGAAATAGCGGATAATGTCCGGATGCGTGACCGTGACCGGACCTCCCGCGGCAATCTGCTCCTTGAAAAGCGGCACCACCGATCCGTTGGAGCCCAGCACATTGCCGAAGCGCA
>DPGD01000052.1:39190-39354 GCA_003522145.1 Clostridiales bacterium
TTGGTGGCGCCCATCACATTGGTTGGGTTTACCGCCTTGTCTGTGGAAATCAGCACAAACCGCTCCGCTCCGAATTCTCCCGCAGTCCTTGCCGTGTTCCATGTGCCGAACACATTGTTTTTGATTGCCTCCAGGGGGCTATCCTCCATCAGCGGCACATGCTT
>DPGD01000038.1 GCA_003522145.1 Clostridiales bacterium
ACAATTTGGGGCAGTTCAAAAACTGAAGGGCGTTTTTGATTTGCCAAGAAATTTCAGAGGGTTCAAAAGTCGAGTTCGGGGAAAGGTAAACTTTGTAGTGAGAGAGACGGGGCCGCAGAGAAACTCAGATCCAAGAACGGACGGTTTCAGCACAGGCGGCAAGGCGGGCATTGGCTTCGGCGGCGTCAGTCCCACGGCAAAGCAGGTAGATTTTAATTTTCGGTTCGGTACCCGAGGGGCGAACCAGCACTTTGCAACCGGCATCCGTGGTAAAGGAAAGCACATTAGAGGAAGGCAAGCCGGTGGGTTCGATACGCTCACTGCGAGGATCTTCGGCAATACCGGTAAGGTAGTCGCCGATGCGCACGATGCGCATTCCGCCCAATTCCTTGGGGTGGGACTCTCGGATATTTTTCATAATATTCTGCATTTTTTCCAGAGCATCCAGACCGGCGATCTGGAAATTCTCGGTTTTTTCGGCAAAATAGCCATATTTCTCATACATAGCCGTCCGGGCGTCGATGAGCGTCATGTCTTTTTCCTTATAATAGGCGGCCATTTCGGTAATCAGCATGGAAGCAACCACGGCATCCTTGTCCCGGGCATAGGTTCCTTTCAAGTAGCCATAGCTTTCCTCAAAGCCCAGGATAAAGGAGCCTTTGCCCGAATCCTCATGGCGTTTAATCACTTCTCCGATATATTTGAAGCCGGTCAGCACTTCATAGAGCTTCACGCCGAAGCACCGGCAGATTTCCTCTGCGAGATCGGTGGAAACGATGGTTTTTACGGCATAGGGGTCGGGGGGCATCGTACCGTTTTCACTGTGAGCGGAGAGAATATAATCCAAAAGCAGGCAACCCATACAATTTCCGGAGATGGTTTCAAATTGACCTTTGGCATTTTTGGCCATGACGCCCACCCGGTCGCAGTCGGGATCGGTGGCGATAATCAGGTCGCTTTCCACTTCTTTTGCCAGTTCGATGCCCAGGGAAAAGCCTTCGGGATTTTCGGGGTTGGGGCTTTTCACTGTAGGGAAGGAGCCGTCAGGCAATGCCTGTTCTTGGACGATGAAGAGCTGTTCCAAGCCGGAGCAGCGCAGGATTTCGGGAACCAAACGGTAGCCGGCGCCATGGAAAGGAGAATAAACGACCTTGAGCCTTTTGGCCATGGCAGGAACGACCGAGGAATCCACCCGCTGAGCCAAGACCTTGGAAAGGTATTGCTCATCAAAGTCTTTTCCGACCACGGTGATCCGCCCTTCCGAAACGGCAAGATCGAAGTTGTCTCTTTCTACCGAGAAAACATCTGTTTTTCGGATATAATCCGAAATAATTGTTGCCTGATCGGGGGAAATCTGGGCACCGTCCTCAAAATATACCTTATAGCCATTGTATTCTTTGGGATTGTGGGAGGCGGTGATATTGATGCCGGCAATGCAGTGAAAGGCTCTGGTTCCGTAAGAAACCATGGGGGTCGGGCGCAGTTCGTCAAAAATGTAGACTTTAATGCCATTCGCGGTAAGAACCTCTGCGGCAACCTTGGAAAATTCTGCCGAATGGATTCTGGAGTCGCAACCGATGAGCACACCCCGGTCTGCCGCTCCCAAATCCTTGATATACTCGGCCAAGCCTTTGGTGGCTGCGCCGACGGTGTAGACATTCATGGCGTTCAGTCCCGCCATCATGACACCGCGTAAACCGGCTGTGCCGAAGTCTAAATTTTTGCTGAAGCGATATTCGAGTTGTTCTTCCTGACCCTCAAGAGACTTCAGTTCTTCGACCGTGGCCTTGTCGGCAAACTGGAGCCAACGCTCATATTCGTTCCGGTATCTGGTCATAATTTTTCCTCCGTGTTTTTGATCGTATGTTTTCGATTTTTGGTTAGTTTAGTCGTTCAGTTCCTTCAAATTGTCACCAAGCTCTCCTTTTTCGATCATTTCCAAAGCTCTGGCCAACTGATCCGGACAGGAAGTAGGCTTGCTGCCGCACCGAATGCCCCTCAGGCGCTCTACAATATCCTTCAAGCGCATTCCGACCACCAGCCGGCTGATTCCCTGGGTGTTTCCCTGACAGCCGCCCAAATAAGCGGCGTCGGTCAGAATGTCCCCTTCCACTGTCAGAAGAATGGCTTTGGAGCAGGTACCGCTGGTGGTGTACAGATATTTTGTCATGATTTTTCCTTTCAATAGGCAGATTTTCTAAATTTTTTGCCTGGTATAGAAGCCGTTCAAGGAAAGGGCGGGGCAGAACAGGCCCAGAGAGAAGAGCGCTTCCTTCAGTTTTTCGGTCTCTCCCTGTAAAACAATCTGCCAGCTCTTGTGCTTTCCGGTTGATTCTTCCGATGGCTGCACATTCAGGGAAGCCGATAATCCCAGGATTTCCGAAAGCTCCAAAAGCCCGGAAAGGGACAGCATTCCCTCGGGATAAAGCCCAACCTCCAGGTGGTCGGCCTGTGCGTCTACAGTCAAATCCTTCACAAAGAGGGCGTAGCCGGCTTTTTGCCCTTCGTTTTCCAAAAGAAAGACCTTCTGTTTTTTCAGTCCGTTTTCCGAAACCAGCCGGGCAATCCCCGGCATGGGCTGACCGTTGCTGTCCGAAAAGGGCAGGAAACAGCCGGTTTTCTGCCGGTCGGCAACGGCTTCACAGCATTCCTCGAAGTCCTCGGCGTAGTAGAATTCTCCGGAAAGACCGCTTTTTTCAAGAGCTTCCTCGGAAAAGCGGCTTTTTACCAAAAGAATTTTCTCTTTTTCCGGACGAGTAAAATGAAGTTCCTCCCTGTAAAAAAGGGGTGTTCTTTTTTCTTCAAAGACCTTCGCCACGGCAAGGGCCGCAAGAAAAGGATTTCGCACGCCGCAGGAAGAAACCGCTTCTCTGAAGGCTTCGGAAAAGGCTTCCTCATCAGAATCCGCACTATACAGGGGAAAAAGCGCTCTTGCCAGTTCCTTTGCCGCATAGTTCTCATAGATTTTTGCCCTTTTTCCGGATCTTTCTGCTCTTTCATGCAGCGCCTTCAGCGCTGTTTTTTCCCGTTCGGTCATTGCTTATCGGGCGTTTCCGGAAGCGCCTCTTCCACAGACCGGAAGCTCTTTTGAAGGAAAGTCTTCATTTCTTCTGCCGTAAGGGGACGCTGACTGAGCAGTGTCAGATAGTACAATTGCTCGGCGGCGGACTTTTTCTTTTCCTCGTCGGTGCAGGAAAGGAGTTTTTTGGTCAGCGGACAGCCGGAATTGACGACCAGCGTTTCCTTGTCCTTCATGCCGGCTGAGTCCATGCCGTACATTTTCATCATGTCCTTCATCCGACGGTCGTCTTCCGAAACATTCAGAACAGCCGGCACGGTTTCATCCTTCAGAGGGGCAAAACGAACGGAAAGTTCTTCGTTTCCCGAAACCTCCCGGAGAATTTTTTCAAGGGAATCGTCCTTTTCGGCTTCTCCCTCGCCCTTGAGAGCCTCGGTCAGTTCTGCGTCCACCCGGAAGAATTTCACATTTTCAAGATTCTCGATCATCTGAATGAACTGGCTGTCCAACACCCGGTCTAAAAGGGCTACCTTTACGCCCTGGGCTTCGTAGAGTCCGATATACTGAGCCTGTGCCGTCTTGTCGGTGCAATAGCAGATCTTGCCCTCCTGCGTGTCCTTTACGCTCTCTTTATATTCCTTCAGGGTCACAAAACTGCCGTCGGTCAGTTCGTAAAGGAGCACATCCTTTACCCGATCGTAAAATTTTTTGTCCTTCAGACAGCCGTATTCCATGAAAACCTTCAGGTCCTTCCAGATCTTTTCGTAAGAAGGACGGTCGGTGTTGAACATTCCGCAGAGCTTGTCGGCGGTTTTTTTCACAATGTGGGCCGAAATCTTGGTCACATAGCCGCTGTTCTGCAGATAGCTTCTGGACACATTCAGGGGAAGCTCGGGGCAGTCCAGCACCCCTTTCAGCATCAGGAAGTATTCGGGAATGACCTCCTTGATGTTGTCAGCCACAAAGACCTGATTGTAGTATAATTTGACCTGTCCTTCCAGACTGTCAAATTCGTTGTTGATCTTGGGGAAATAGAGAATGCCCTTGAAGCTGAGGGGGTAGTCCACATTGATGTGAATGTGGAAGAGCGGGTCCTTATAGTCCTTGAACACCTTGCGGTAGAAGGCCTTGTACTCCTCTTCGGTGCACTCCGAAGGGTTTTTCAGCCACAGGGGATGAGGGTCATTGATGGGCTTTTCTTCCTCTCCCTCTTTCTTCTCCTTACCCACCTCCGTGAAGTAAATTTCCACAGGCATGAAGGCGCAGTATTTTTCCAGAATTTCGAGGATCCTGTTTCCGTCCAAGAATTCGGTTCCCTCTTCGCTTAAATGCAGGATTACATCGGTTCCGCCCTCCCGTTCCATTTCGGGCTTCTCATAGGAATAATTGCCGTTTTCGTCGCATATCCACAGGGTGGTTTCGCCGCCTTTATAGGAACGGGTCAGCACCTCCACCCGCTCGGAAACCATGAAGGCCGAGTAAAATCCCAAACCGAAGTGTCCGATAATGCCGTTCTGCGCCGAGTCTTTTTCATATTTTTCCATGAATTCCATGGCGCCGGAAAGGGCGATATTGCAGATATACCGGTCAACTTCCTCGTGGGTCATGCCAACGCCGTTGTCCATCACCGAAAGGGTCTTGTTTTCCTTGTCCAGCACCACATCTACCCGGAAGTGTTCGCCCTCCTGTTCTTCTCTTTCTCCCAAAGACGCCAGACGCTTCATCTTGGTCACGGCATCGCAGGCGTTCGAGACGATCTCTCTTAAGAAAATCTCTTTGTCGGAATACAACCACTTTTTGATGACCGGGAAGATGTTTTCAGCTTCCACGGAAATGCTTCCTTCTTTTTTGAGTTCTTCGTTACTCATGTATATCATCTCCTTTTTAAATAACAAAGAATAGGAATACAGACGGTCTGACCGGCGTTTTGTCTTCCGGGCGAAAATGCGATACCGTGTGCAAAGCGTCGGATCGTAAATCGTGAACGGAATCTAAAAATTTTTTTCACTGACCGTCAGGGAAATCAGTTTTTGCAGGTCATCCGGCTGGATTTCCACGCCGTAAGCGGCCTTGTTCCGGTGGATATAGCCGCATTTCCGGCACCGGAAGGTGAGAATATAGCCTTTCCGGGGGTCGGGCTCGGCACGCAGGGGCTCCATGATGCCGCCGCAGTCGGAGGCCCGGTCGCCGGGGTTCACATCCAGATGCAGGGAACACAGGCAGAAGGGACAATGATCTCTTGAGCTTTTGCCCAAAGGGAGGACCTGCCTGCCGCAGTTGGCGCAAACAAAGCCGCAGTCATTTTTCTGAAATCTTTTGGTTTCGATGATGGAGCCTCCTGTTGTTTTTGGATTGTTGCCTGTAATGGAGTCTCCGAAAAGTTCCCGTGCCTTCGGCATCCGGTATTGCCGGGGCGCTGGGTTGTGAAAAGTCTGAATACACAAAGTGTTCTTTCGTTTTTATGCCTTGTTCTTCGGTAAAACTGCCTTTGAACAGACTCTGAATAATTAGAGGTATCCTGAATTATAAAATTTATCCGGCTTTTTGAAGAATGCAGGAAATATTTTTCAAAATTCCGTACATACTGTTTTCACAAAAGGCGTTTTTAACGCAAAGGAAGGGAGAAAAAAGTGAAAACCGCAAAAAAATGGCTATTGCCCTTGCTGGCTTTACTGATTGTCCTCTGGCAGGTGGCGGCGCTCAGCGCCCACGCCGCAGATACGGTCGTTGTGCCAAAGGGAAAAAAACCGGCAATCAGTGAAGACTGGGTCTCGCAACCGGAAAAGGTGGAGCCGGAGCCGCCTCCGGTGGATTATCTGACCAAAGAGCCAACCGCTCGGCAGACTTCTCCGGAAACCGAAACCGGACAGGTGCAGGGCGTTTCCGACCAGCGGCCTGATGGGTGGAGGATCTTCTGGGGGATTCTGGTGGCTCTGCTGATTGCCGCCGCCGTGGTTGTGGGCATTGTGCTGATGGTGCCCAAAGAGGAAAACAAGCAGGGTGGGGATGACCGTAAATAAGGTCCCCGATCCTTGTTTTCGGAAGGAATATCGGTTCAGAAATTGCAGAAGAAACAGCGTGCAGAAGGCGTTGAGGGGTGTGTTGTGCAGGGATAAAAAGCAGTGCAGACATCGGCACAGGGCGCTTGGGCACTCCATCCCCCAAATGCCTGCCCGAAAGCCTTTGGAGCGTTCGGAAAAACCGCATCCGGATACCGGAACTCTTTCTTAAGGGTTCCGGTATTTTAAAAGAGGGGCGGGAGAGCACAGGGGTTTCTTGAAAGCGGGTCCTGTGCCGACCTGCGGAATTTCAGCGGATCCGGCTGCCTAAGGGTGTGGTTTCGTTCAAAAACAGCACTGTTACAGGGTCCTCGCCGGATGCCAGAATCATACCGTTGCTTTCCACGCCGCAAAGGGTCGCCGGCTTCAGGTTGCAGACCAAGGCAATCTTTTTGCCCTCTAAGTCCTCCGATTTGTAGAAGAGCGCAATGCCGGAGGTCACCGTCCGCTTTTCGTAACCCAGGTCTACCGTCAGCTTTAAGAGCTTTTTGGAGTGGGGAACGGCCTCGGCGTTCACGATCTTTGCACAGCGCAATTCCACTTTTTTGAAGTCCTCAATGCCGATTTTTTCTTCTTCGTCTTTCGGGCGGGGAACAGTGGGTTCCGGTTTCTTTTCCAGAGCTTCCAATTCCGCAAGCTCCTTTTCGGCATCGATTCTCTGGAAGAGAGCCTCTCCCTGCTCCATGCCGGCGGTGGCGGGCAAAACGCCCCAGCGTTGCAGACTTTCCCAATCGGCGGGAGGATTGCCCAGTCTTTGAAGAATTTTTTCGGCGGTTTCGGGAATGAAGGGAGACAGGAATCCGGCGGCAATGCGCAGACTTTCCTCCAGATTGTACAAAACCCGCGCCAGCCTTTTTTTGTGTTCTTCGGCTTTTGCCAGCGCCCAGGGGGCGGTTTCATCGATATATTTATTGGCTCGGTTCAGGAGCTTAAATACCTCCTGAAGCCCGTTTTGCAGGGCAAATTTATCCATTTCGGCCCGGTATGCGGCGGGAAGGGCCTTGGCAACGGATAAGAGCTCCTCGTCCTCCGGCCCTTCTTCCTGTTCTGTCGGCAGAACACCGGAAAAATATTTCTGAACCATAGCCGATGTGCGGGAAACAAGATTGCCCAAAACATTCGCCAAGTCGGAATTGATCCTTGAAATCAAAAGCTCGTTCGTGAAGTTGCCGTCCGACCCGAAGGGAAACTCTCTCAAAAGGAAGAACCGCAGAGCGTCCACGCCGTATCTTCCGGCAAGCAGATAGGGGTCCACCACATTGCCTCTGGATTTGGACATCTTTTCACCGTTGAAATTCAGCCATCCGTGACCGTAAACCTTTTTGGGCAGGGGCATTTCCATGCTCATCAGCATGGCAGGCCAGATGATGGAATGGAAGCGTACGATCTCCTTGCCCACAATGTGTACATCCGCCGGCCAATACTGATCGTAGTCGTGATATTTTTCATTCAGGAAGCCCAGAGCCGTGGTGTAGTTGAAAAGGGCATCCACCCAGACATAAACCACATGACCCGGATCAAAATCCACCGGGATGCCCCATTTGAAGCTGGTGCGGGAAACGCACAGGTCCTCCAAGCCCGGCTTGATGAAATTGTTGATCATTTCGTTCACCCGGCTGGCAGGCTCTAAGAAGGTGCCGCTTTCCAGCAGCTTCTGCACGGGCTTTGCATATTTGGAAAGGCGGAAGAAATAGGCTTCCTCCTCCGCATCCACCACTTCCCGGCCGCAATCCGGGCATTTTCCGTTGACCAACTGGCTTTCGGTCCAGAAGCTCTCGCAGGGTTTGCAGTATTTTCCGATATATTTGCCTTTGTAGATGTCGCCCTTGTCGTACATCTTGCGGAAAATTTTCTGCACAGACTCCACATGATAGTCGTCGGTGGTGCGGATGAACCGGTCGTTGGAAATGTTCATCAGCTTCCAAAGGTCCTTTACACCGTGTTCCCCTTCTACGATACGGTCCACAAACTGCTTGGGGGTGACTCCGGCGGCAGCGGCTTTGTCTTCAATCTTCTGTCCGTGCTCGTCGGTACCCGTTAAGAACAGCACATCATAGCCCTGCAGACGCTTGTAGCGGGCGATGGCATCGGTGGCAACGGTGCAATAGGTATGGCCGATATGCATGCCCGCCGAAGGATAGTAGATCGGAGTGGTGATATAGAATTTTTGTTGTTTCATAGTGAATTCCGTCTGTGGCCAAGGAAAAACCATGGCTTCCTTTCTTAAAGATCATCTCTCTGCACCGTCCGGCCAATCGGCCAAGGCGGTGTTTTCAGGTTGTCTGGTTCCGGAGAAGAACCAGAAGGTTCCGGAAGTATTCCGGAAGAGGGGAGGTAAACTCCATGTATTTTCCGGTTCCCGGATGCACAAATCCCAGATCCTTTGCGTGCAGGGTCTGCTCGCACAAAAGCGCCTTGTGCTTTTTCTCGAAGGGCGTTTTCCCCCCGCCGTAAAGAGTATCTCCCAAAATCGGGTGTCCTATATGGGCCATGTGCACCCGAATCTGGTGGGTGCGCCCGGTTTTCAGTGTCAATTCCAGATAGGTAAACCCGTTGAAGCGCTCCAGAACCCGATAATGGGTAAAGGCCGGGCGGCCGTTGGGCACCACGGCCATTTGCTTGCGCTTGGCGGGATGTCGGCCGATGGGGGCGTCCACATCCCCTTCCTCTTCCCGGATGGTTCCAAGGACAATGGCATGGTAGCGGCGCAGGAAGGAATGTTCCTTGATCTGAGCGGCCAAGGCGTTATGGGCGGAGTCGTTTTTGGCGACCATCAGAAGCCCGCTGGTGTTTTTGTCGATCCGGTGTACGATCCCGGGGCGGATCACGCCGTTGATTCCCGAAAGACGGTCCAGATGGAAGAGCAGGGCATTGACCAAGGTTCCCTGTTCGTTCCCTGCCGCCGGGTGCACCACCATTCCCTTGGGCTTGTTCACCACAGCCAGGTCTTCGTCCTGATAAAGAATCTCAAGGGGCAGATCTTCGGCCTCTGTCCGGACTTTCCGGGGTTCCGGCAAAACAAGGGTCAGTGCGTCACCGACCCTTACTCTGTAGTTTTTTTCTTTCGTCCGGCCGTTCACCTTCAGAAAACCCTCCTCTGCCAGCTTCTGTATGGCAGAGCGGGATTTCTCAAAAATCTCTGCGGCCAGGGCATCCAACCGCTTTCCGGCCGTTTCTCCGGTTACAACGAATTCATGTTCGGTCATGGCGTTCTTCCACATTTTTGGTTTCCGGGACGCTTTCGTCAAAGGAACGAGATTCTTCTGCGCTTTCCGCTTCTGTCGGATTTTCCGCTTTTTCCGGACTTTCCGCTTCTGCCGGATTTTCCGTTTTTTCCGGATTTCCCGCTTCTGCCGATTCCGCTGCGGAAAATTTCTCCGGACCTTCCTGCAAAATCTTGGCTTCTTCCTTCTTTTTCTTTGAAGAACGAGCCTCTTTCAGAATGAAATCCAGGAGGAAGAGAAGCACTCCGACCACCACAAAGGCATCCGCAACATTGAAGACGGCATTCCACAGACGGTGACCGCCCACGCTGATGTTAAAATCCAAGAAATCCACAACTCTTCCGTCAAACAGGCCCTTGCTTGTGGGGTCCAGATGGATGAAGAAGATCCGGTCGATCATGTTGGAGAAGCCTCCGCCGAAGACCATAGACAGGGAAACGGCGGATAGGGCGGAAAGGTTCTTCCGATAGCGCACCAGATAGTAAACGATGGCCGCAAGGGCAATGGGCGTGAAGATCATGAAGACCCACCGGGCCCCGCCAAAGGAGCCGAAAGCCATGCCGTCGTTGAGAATATAGTGAATCCGGAAAAAATTTCCCCATACCGACACGCTTTCGCCCACTTGAAGAAATGTCCGCACAAAGTATTTGGTCAGTTGGTCAAGAACCGGCACCAGTGCGGCAACGCCGGCGCAGAGAAGCCAATACTTCATTGGATGTTCTCCAGACAACGGAAGCAAAGGAATCCACCGTCCTCCGTCTGCTGCCCCGGGGCACCCACTGTCCAGCAACGGTCGCATTTGCAGCCGGTTGCCGCCCGAACTCTGACAGCCACCGAGCTTTCGCCCTTGTAAGCGTCTTCGGGGGCTGCGGCCTTGTGGCAGGAAACGCCCGAGACGATGAAAACGGTAGCCAGGTCCTTTCCGAAGCTTTCCAAAAGCGCCGCTTCCTTGTCGTCCTCGGTGTACAACTCCACCGTGGCCTCCAGAGATTTTCCGATCAGCTTGCTGTTCCGGGCCTCTTCCAGAGCCTTCAGCACATCGTCACGCATTTCAAAGAGCCGGTCGTAGCGCTCCTCCAGCTCCTCAAAGGAAAGGGAGGGATCAAAAGACGGCAGGTCGTTCAGCAACACATGGGTGCCATCGTCTTTGGAGGAGTGGGGCATCATCTGCCAGATCTCATCGGAAGTGAAGGCCAGAATCGGGGCAAGCAGCCGAACGATGCCGTCCAACACCATATACAGCGCACTCTGGGCTTGCCGACGGCCCAGGCTGTCCCTCTTTTCGGTGTATACCCGGTCTTTGGTGATGTCAATGTAGATTTTTGACAGTTCCACCGTGCAGAAATTGAGAATTTCATGATAGACCACATGGAACTGGTAGTTGTCGTAGGCGTTCCGAACGGTTTTCACCAGCTTGTTGTAGCGGGAGAGCAACCACCGGTCGATTTCCGCTAATTCTCCTGCCGGCAGAAGGTTTTGATCCGGGTCGAAATCACTGCCCTTGTCTCCTAAGTTTGCAAGGATGATTCGGGCGGTGTTCCGGATCTTTCTGTAGGATTCGGAAAGCTGTTTGAAAATGGGGTCGGAAACCCGCACATCCACCTGATAGTCGGAGGACGCTACCCACAGGCGCACCAGCTCTGCGCCGTATTTGACGATGACCTCTTCGGGGGCTATGGAATTGCCCAAGGATTTGTGCATGGCTTTTCCTTCACCGTCCACGACCCAGCCGTGGGTCAGAACCTGCCTGTAGGGCGCACCCTGTCCCTTGGCGCCCACTGCCGTCAGCATGGAGGACTGGAACCAGCCTCTGTACTGATCCGCACCCTCTAAATACAGGTCTGCCGGCCAGTGTACATCGGGCTTGTCTTCCAGCACCGCAAAATGCGAGGAGCCGGAGTCAAACCAACCGTCCAGCGTGTTGGTTTCCTTGGTGAATTCGGTACATCCGCAGGAGCACTTGAAGCCCTCGGGCAACAGCTCCTTTTCGGGCAGATCGAACCAGGCGTTGGAGCCTTTTTCCGCAAAAATATCCGAAATGTGGTCGATGGTCTCTTTGGTGCAAATGGGTTTCTTGCAGTCGGCGCAGTAGAGCACCGGAATGGGAAGCCCCCAATGGCGCTGTCTGGAAATGCACCAGTCAGCCCGTTCGCGGATCATCTGCAGCATCCGCTCGCCTCCCCAGGCGGGAATCCAGTCCACCTGTTCCGCCGCCTTGCAGGCATCCTCCTTGAAGGCGTCCACCGAGCAGAACCATTGAGGAGTTGCTCTGAAGATGATGGGGGATTTGCACCGCCAGCAGTGGGGATAGGAGTGTACGATGTTTTCCGAAGCAAAAAGCGCTCCGCTTTCGATCAGATCGGCAAGAATGGTTTTGTTGGATTCGTCATACCGTTGGCCGGCGAATTTTCCGGCATCTTCGGTCTGATAGCCCCGGTCATCCACCGGTACGATCACATCAATGTTGTAGCGGCGGGAGGTTACATAGTCGTCTGCGCCGAAGCCTCCGGCGGTGTGTACGCATCCGGTACCGCTGTCCATTGTGACATACTCGGCGTTGACCAGAAGACTTGTCCGGTCTAAGAACGGATGGTAGGCGGTCATATATTCAAAGTCCCGGCCAAGCAAGGTGGCGACACACTCGTAGGAATCGACTCCGCCCTTTTCCATGGAGTAGGGGGCAAGAGCCTTGGCCATGATATAGAATTCACCGTTGGCACGGAACACGCCGTATTCCTCGTCCGGATTCAGGGCAATGGCCTGGTTTCCGGGCAGAGTCCAGATGGTGGTGGTCCAGATGACGAAATAGGTCTTGGAAAGGTCGCAGAACGGGGACAGCTTTCCCTTGTCGTCTGCCACTTTGAACTTGACATAAACCGAGGTGCAGGGGTCATCCTGATACTCGATTTCGGCTTCTGCCAAAGCCGTCTCATCCTTGGGGCACCAGTATACCGGCTTCAGTCCTTTATAGATATACCCCTTTTCAAACATCTTCCCGAAGACCTTCACCTCCCGTGCCTCAAAAGAGGGGTTCATGGTCAAATAGGGATGGTCCCAGTCGCCGATAACACCCAGGCGCTTGAACTGACCCATCTGAATGTTTACATAGTTCTGGGCGAAGGCCTGACACCGGGTGCGGAATTCCGAAACCGACATCTTTTTCCGGTCCAGCTTGCTCTGCTTGATGATGGCGGATTCAATGGGCATTCCGTGGTTGTCCCAGCCGGGAATGTAGGGAACTCTGTAGCCGGCCATGCTTTTATACTTGTTGATGAAGTCCTTTAAAATCTTGTTCATGGCGGTGCCCATGTGAATGTTGCCGTTGGAGAAGGGAGGGCCGTCGTGCAACACAAAGGTGGGCGCACCGTTGCGCTTTTCCAGCATTTTATGGTAAATATCCTTCTCTTCAAACGCTTTGAGCAGTTCCGGCTCCCTTACGGGCAGATTGGCCCTCATGGGGAATTCGGTTTTGGGCAGATTCAGTGTGCCTGTGTAGTCTTTTGCCATTTTCTTGCAAAACTCCTTTTTGCTTTTTCGGCTTTCGCCTCTATTTTACAGGGGTGACGGTATATTGAAACAAGCGGAAAAACCGGAAAATCCTTCTTCCGGCCTTTTTGGGCTTTTTGCAGCCCCTTATTTCCGCTTCAGGGGAATTTCCTTGGTGGTGGCGTCCGGACGGTCGGTTCTGCCCCTCCGGATCGTTTCAAAAATTGCCGTGCGCATTTTCTGATCTTCGGGAAAATCTCCTTTTCCGGCACGGCGCACCGAATCCGGTGCCGGAGCTTGGGCGGAGGGTTCCTTTTCGGCATCCGAGGCGTTCTCAATGTCCAGCTTCATTTGTTCCAGAAGGGAGTTGGCATAATCGTCTTCGGTCATCTCCAAGGCCGGATCGTCCGAGGGCAGGTCCGGGGAAATCTGGTTGAGAAATTCCAAATGCTGCTTATACTGCAACAGACTGTTTTCCTTGAATTCTTTTACGGCACGGCGCAGTTTATACAGCGTGACCCGCTCCTCCCGCACCTGATTCTTGAAATCCGAAAGGATCCTGGAGGTATTCATCTGGGCGGTGCGCAGAATCAGAGATGCCCGGTCGTTGGCTTCGTCAATGACCTTCCGTTCCTCTCTCTGAGCGTTGACCATTGCCCGCCGGATGGCGTCTTCGCTTTCCTTTAACTGGTCGTATGCCGTTTGCAGACGGCTCAGTTCCTTTTCCAATTCGTCGTTGCGCCGGTACAATTCGGTATATTTTTCGAGGATGAAGTCCAAATGCTCGTCCACCTCAATGGCGGAATAGCCTCTCAGTGCCTTGGAGAACTGCCTTTTTTTCAGTTCGCTGGGCGAAAGCATTACAAGCACCTCTTTCGTGTAGAATGATTATACATAGTGTAAAACCTCCACCGCCAACCGTCCGCTTTTGGTGGAATGCTGACGGTCTGTGAGCAAAAACCGTCCCTTGCCCCGTAACGACAGCAATTCTCCGGCAGTTACCTTCCGGTCGGGACGCTTGCACACCCGGTGGTCGATCTGGGCATAGCCTTCGGCAATGTAGGCCCCTGCTTCCTCTCTTGAAATGTGCAGAATGGACGCACAAAGGCAATCCAAGCGCAAAGAGGCCACCAAAACCGACAGACTTTCGGTCCTTTTTTCAATCGTAAAATTTTTCTCCGGAAAGAAAACCGACACCTCCGCCCGCTCTCTGCCGACCTTCTGCAGATTCTGCAGGAGAAAGGGCACCAGCCGGTCTTTCACGGCAACGCCGGTTCCGTTTTGGTAGGGAAAAATATCGCCCACCGCCCGGCGCTCCAGCCCTAAGCCCAGAATACTGCCTAAAACCGCCCGGTGATCCAAGGGCGCTCCGCTTCCGCTTCGGAGAAAAAGAAAGGCAATGCCGCTTTTGTTTCCGTTAAGGCTTTCGCCGTCTTCCGGAAAACGGTCCACAACATCCTCCTCCGGAAGCTCTTCTTCGGAAAGAACGGCCACCGTGCGCTCGGCCCCGGCGACACCTCCGGTGAAGGTGTAGAAAAAGCGATGCTCCTTGCGCAGTTTTTCTAAATCCGCTTCCCAGTCCACCCGTTCTTCCGGCGTGAGAAAATCACCGGCCGAAAAGCCGCGGTGCAGACAAAGATTCCATAGATCCCCGGCCTTTCGGGGAGAACCGCCCCCGCCCATCTTCTACAAAAAGAGAAAAAGCGAAGAAATGCCCCACAGGACCAGAATGGTCAGGAGATAGGACATATCGATCATGGAATTCTGAAACCAACCGGTTTTGTCCAGAAGCGCCCGCATAGGGGCCAAAATCCAGTCTGTAACGGTGAACACTGCATTGGATACCGGATGATCGGAATCGGGAGCAACCCAGGAGAGCACCGCCCGAACCAATAAGAGAAACTCCACGGCGGAAAGCAGTGTGACCACCGTGTTTGAAAGAATATACAGCACTATGTTCCCTGCTTTCTTCAAGTGCAGAAACCGGGGGAACGATTCTTTCGGATCGAAAAGACCGTCGAAAAGAAAATTCCCCCGTCCGGCTCTCCGGCCTCTTGCCGGATAAATTCAGAAATACATCAAGCTCCGGAAGCGTTCCGGAACACGCTCAGAAGGAGAAGTCGTCGGCAGGCTCCTGCTTTGCAGAGGCCTTGGGCGCTTCCTCGGTACCGAGCCCTTCTCCGGTGATGCCCACATTGCTGGGAGTGATCACGAAGGTGTTGGTGGCCACCCTGCGAATGTTGCCGTTGATGGAATAGGCAACGCCGGAAAGGAAGTCAATGAGCCTCTTGGCGGTTTCCTTGTTGGTGGCTTCCAGGTTCAGCACCACGGTACGGCGGTTCAGAAGGTGGTCGGCAATCTTGCCCACAGCGTCGTAGGTCTCGGGACGCACGACCTTCAATTCCAACGCCGAAGCACCGGTGCTCTTTCCGAAGGAGGAGGCTGCAGGAGCTGCAGGAGCTTCTTCCTGTTCGGGGTCTTCGGTGATTTCATCGTCTTCTTCGTCCTCAAAACGGTTCTTGTTGGTGAATTTTTTCCAAAGGTCTGACATGTTCAATTCCTCCTCAAATTTATATGGTCTTATTTTTTTCCTGCTCCGGGTTCTGCCTTGCAGGGTTGTTTTCAGGGTAGCTTCGCTTGCCGAAGAGCGCACTGCCCAGGCGCACCATGGTGCTGCCGGAAAGCACCGCCGGCTCCAGGCTGTCGCTCATTCCCATGGAGAGAATACTCATAGCTATATTATGCAGTCTTTTTCCTGAAATGTCAATAAATTTTTGAGAACTTTCTTCAAAATACTTATAAATATCCTGTTTGTTTGTGCAAACCGGACTTACGGCCATCAGGCCCTTTACCCTTACATGGGGAAAATCGGCGATAACCGGCAGAACCGTTTCCAGTTCCTCGGGGAAAAATCCGCCCTTCTGAGGTTCTCTTCCTGTATTGACCTCCAGAAGGATGTCCATGGTCAATTCTCTTTTTGCCGCCTGCTTCTCGATCTCCTCGATCAGCGGCAGACTGTCTGCAGACTGGATCATACACACCTTGTCGATGATGTATTTCACCTTATTCCGCTGCAACCGTCCGATGAAGTGCAGACGCACGGATTTGTCCAGGGAATCGTACTTTTCAAGCAGTTCCTGCACTCTGTTTTCGCCGATGTCGGTAATTCCGCATTCCCGTATCACGAAATTGATCTGTTCCACGGGCACGGTTTTTGTGGCGGCAAGAAGCAGGGGCTTTTCGGTTCGGTTGCAGCGCTTGCAGTATTCCGCAATGCGTATTCTTGCTTTTTCGATGTTTTCGGCGACCTGTTGATTATCCAGCATAAAATTCAGTCCTTTCTGTTACGGAGCGTAGCCTTCCGTCACCCCTTTTCCGCCGGTGATGATCTGATCGTTCAGAGCCAGGTAGCTTTTATAATCCGGCGTTTCCGAGGTATATTCCTTGGCTAAAAAATACCCGTCCTTGTAGGAAAGAATCGTGATTTTCTTGAAGAAAATTTTATTTCCCCGTTGGGTGTAGACTCCGGTGACCTGGCCCTCTTCGGTCTTGACCCGGCGGACGGCCGCCGCAGGCACGAACAGGCCCTTATAGGTTTCAGCTACAACGGTGACCTCTGTACAGCGGTTCAAGACTTTTTCGGGCGTTTCTCTGGAAGAAAAAACCAGAAGGGTCTTCCCCAGGGAGTAGTCTACGGAAACGGAGGAAAGGGTCATCCGGAAGTTCTGTCCGTCGGAAAACCGTACAGAATAGATTTTTCCCTTCTGAAGCTCGGTGGCGTTTTCACAGTCGGTCAGCAGAGCCAACTGCCAAAGAGAGCTTTCGGCGATTTTTCCGGCATTGGGAGAGGGATCCGGCTGTCCCGGGTCGGCAATCAGCCTGGAAAAGGAGGATACGGTCAGGCTGTCGGTGAGAGAAGTATGAAAGAGCGCTTCATACTCGTCGCAGACCGGATAGTAGTTGCCCGACACCGGCGCTTTGATCTGCTCAATGGGACTGCCGGCCTTTGCAAGAAGCTCTTCTTTTTCGATGTTCAGAGCGGCAATCCGTCCGGCATAATTCTTCACGGCGCCGGAAGCGAGCTTCCGCTGCAAAAGAGCGGAAAGGGCAGAGGCTTCCTGCTGCAGGAAAAGCCCGGGCTGACCGCCGGCTATCGTTTCTCTCAGCCCGGCGGAATAGCTCTTCAGGCGGGCGGTGATGTCGGATAGCTGTCCGGATTTCTCCCCTGCTTCCAGCAGGCGCAATTCGGTTTCGATCTCGGCCAGCCGCTGTTCGGTCTCTTCGTTTTTCGGATAGACTATGGAGACCAATGTGCCTTTGTTGATGTTTTCACCTGTTTTCAGGGTGGTATAGGCACAGCCCTCCGGAGCTTCCAAAACCCGTTCGTCTCTGAAAATATAACCGGTGGCTTCAAAGCCGCTCTCCATTTCGATATGGGAGGCCACGGCGGTGGGGTAGTTGGTTTCTCCGGCCGAACCCAGATGGAACAGCACAAAAAAGATGAGGAAAAGGGCAAAAATTCCGGAAAAGAAGTAGATGCATACATTCAAAAGATACTTTTTATCCATACGGAAAGCTCCTTTCCCTGCTCCTTCCGGCAGGAGATAAAAATTTTTAGCGGCGTTTACAACGGGGAAGGCCGAGAAGAGAAGGAAGCCTTTACTCCTTTGGGCCGACAGTCCGTTCAGGCCTGAAGGTTCCTTTCGTCCAAAAAGCCTTCCTTTTGCAGAGCGGAAAGGGTTTGGGCGCATTTTTCTTCGGCAGAAAGGGCACAGTCGAGCACCAGAGCCTGTTCTTCGCGGCGAAACCAGGTCAACTGTCTTTTGGCATAATTCCGGGAGGCCTGTTTGACCTTCTCCAGAGCGGCAGACAGCTCTTCTTTTCCCTCCAGATAGGGGCGCAATTCTTTGTATCCGATCGCCTGTGCGGCCGTGGGCGAAGGGTTTTGGGCAAAAAGCCTTCTTGCTTCCTCCGGAAGTCCCATGGAAAACATTTCTTCCACACGCCGGTCAATCCGGTCATAGAGGGTCTGTCGGTCCTTTGGAAGAAGAAGGATCAGACGGTAGTCATAGGGGGAGGGCCCGCTTTTGGATTCCTCGTCCCATTGGGTTTTGGTTTTTCCCGAAAGAAGATAGATTTCCAAAGCCCGCAACACTCTTTTCCGGTTGTTCGGATGGGTGGCGGCGGCACTTTGGGGGTCCACAGAGGAAAGCTCCTTGTAGAGCTCCCCGTTGCTTTTTAAAGACAGCTCTGCCCGGAGAGCCTCGTCGCCGGGAGCGCTTGAAAGGGCGGTACCCCCCAAAAGGTGATCCAGATACATTCCCGTTCCTCCGCAGAGGATGGGGAAGGCACCGCTTTTGGCCGTTTCCTCAATGGCGGTCTGCGCAAGGGCCATGTAGTCGGAGAGAGAGAAACTGCGGCAGGGCTCGGCAATACCCAGAAGCCGGTGTTTCACCCCCTGTATTTCCTCTTCAGACACCTTTCCGGTGCCGATGTCCATCCCCTTGTAAATCTGCATGGAGTCGCAGGAGATGACCTCTCCCCCAAGGCGCCGGGCCAAAGCCACCGCAAGGGCGCTTTTGCCGGAGGCTGTGGGACCGGCAACGGCAAGCAGTTTGATTTTTTGGTTCATATAGGATTCCTACGCCTTTCCGGTCGCTTTGCGGGGCGGTTTTGGTTTGGCTGATGCCTGCGGAATCGGGATTTTCGCCCTATGCGCATTTCCGAAGGAAGCTTCCCGACTTGCAAATAAAGAACACTTTTGTTCTGTCAGAGAATCAGCATGGCATCGCCGAAAGAAAAAAATCTGTAGTTTTCCTTTACCGCCGTTTCATAGGCACGGAGCACATAGTCTCTGCCCGCCAGAGCGGAGACCAGCATGAGCAGGGTGCTTTCGGGAAGGTGAAAGTTGGTAATCAGGGCATCGGTCGCCTTGAAACGGTATCCGGGATAGATGAAAATGGAGGTGTTGTCGGACATGGGGTGGAGAATGCCCTCTTCGTCGCAGGCACTTTCCAGAGTCCGGCAGGAGGTGGTACCCACGCAGATGATCCGGCCTCCGGCGCTTTTGGCGTTGTTGACGATCTGTGCCGCTTCGGGAGTGACCGAAAAATATTCGCTGTGCATGACATGCGCCTCCACCTTGTCCACCTTTACGGGGCGGAAGGTGCCCAAGCCCACATGGAGCATAACCTTGGCGATCTTCACTCCCTTTTCTTCAATGCGGCGGAGCAGCTCCTTGGTAAAATGCAGTCCGGCGGTAGGGGCGGCGGCGGAGCCCCGCTCCCGTGCATAGACCGTTTGGTACCGATCCTTGTCCTGCAGTTTTTCGGTGATATAGGGCGGCAGGGGCATTTGTCCTACCCGGTCCAGGAGCGAGAAGAAATTCTCCCTTGTGCTGTCAAAGGAAAACTGCATGATCCGGTTGCCTTCCGCAGTACATTCAAGGACCTCGGCACGCAAAAGTCCGTCTCCGAATAGAATGGTAGTACCGGCTTTACAGCGTCTGCCCGGGCGTACAATGGTTTCCCACCGATTGTGACCCAGATCCCGCAAAAGGACGGTTTCGATCTGCACGCCGGTGTCGGCTTTTCTGCCGTAGATCCTTGCGGGAATCACCTTGGAATCGTTAAGGACCAGCACATCTCCCGGATTCAGGTAGTCGATCACATCGTGAAAGATCCGGTGTTCGATGGACTGATTCCGACGATTCAGCACCATCAGCCGGGAACTGTCCCTTGGCTCCAGCGGCGTTTGGGCGATGCGGTCTTGGGGAAGGTCATAGTAAAAATCCTTTGTAGACAGGGCACAGGCAGGGCGTTCGTTGTTAATCATGGCGGATGAATCGGTCCTTTGATACATTTTTTGGGAGCCGAAGCAGGAATTCCTGCGGAATCGTCTCTTTTCACAGCTACATTATACATCATTGGAGCAGAGAATGCAACGCTTTTTAGAAAAAATCGGGAGGAAAAGGCAAAATGGCAGAAAATGACGGGAGATTTCCGAGGGTTTTTACCAAAACGGTCACGCCTTTTGAATCCGACGGATCGATAGACTGGTTTGCTTTTGACCGGCTCCTTTCGCTTCAGGCCAAGGCAGGGAACGGTGTGGCCATAGGCTCTATAAGCGGAGAGCGGAAGGCTTTACGGTGGGAGGAGCGGCAGGCGCTTCTGGAGGAAGGCCTGGAGGTCTGCGGCGGGCGGAGCCGGGTGCTGGCCGTTGCGGGAGCGGAAGAGGGGGAGGAGGCCCTTCGCTTTGCCGCCTTTGCAAGGGACTGCGGTGCAGGCGGACTGCTTCTGGAGGTGGAAAAAACGCCCGGAGGGCTGTATGCGCTGGTGCGCCGGATTCTGGAAGAAACCGGAGTTCCGGTGATCGTGGAGCGACAGAACGGCAAAGGAAACCTGGAAATATACAGGGAACTGTCAGCACTTTTTCAGATCGGCGGGATTGCCGAAAGGGCAAAAGACCCGCTGGAAACCAAACGGCTCTCCGACGCTTGCAGGGAGACGGGCACCCGGACGCCCCTCTTTTGCGGACGGGAGGAACGGCTGTTCTTAGCCGAAGCGCTGACCTATGAAAGCGTTTTTTCGGAATGTGCCAATCTGTTTCCCAAGGCTGTTTCTCGGCTCTTTTCTTCGGGAGGAAAAGGGATTTACGACTGCCTTTTTGACCTTCTCTGCCTTTTGGGGGGTGAGGAGGGGGTGTCTCTGCTCAAATGGGGACTGCACCGGCAGGGACTGTGTCTGCCCACTCTGCGCCTGCCCTTGGTGGAGCCCGATGTGGGTCAGATACGGAATCTGGAATTGTTGTTGGAGCGAACGGGCAGAGGGCTGCAAACGGAAACCGGCGTGCGCAAAGCCTTGGGCTCCGGCCCTTCCGATTCAAAAAGGCTTTGCTGAGTTTTCCTGCCCGCTCCGCGGACACTCCGGCGTTGCGAACGCAGAGAAAAAGGAATTTTCGCAGAGGAAGGAAGTATAGTGCAGGTTCGTTTGGTGCTTCTCCTCCGAGCTTCACAAATTTGTTTTCGTTGTTGCTCCGTTGTCCCGCATCGGGACAGAAAGAACCATAAATCAAAAAGGGATGTTAAAAAATTTCTTCGGAATTTTTTAACATCCCTTTTTGGTGTGTTGGCTGAAACTACGGTTTTGTAAGGCTTTGCCTCGTTTTTTCTTTGAAATCGGATCTTTGGGAAAGCGGAGAGCAGGGAGGTTCTTTCAAGAATTGTAGTAGGAAACCCAGTGGTAGGTCAGGGTGGAGAGGGCTTCCTCCTCCAAAGCGGTCACATCCAGCCTTGCTTCCTGTTCTTCAACCTTTGAAAGCTCCGGGCGGGTCTTGGGGTGCTTGGGGGTGAAAACGGTACAGCAATCCTCATAGGGGAGAATGGAGGTGTCAAAGGTGCCGATTTTTCTGGAGATTCCGATGATCTCCTCCTTGTCCATGCCGATGCAGGGACGGAAAACCGGCAGAGAAACCGCCCCGTTGGTGACGGCGAGAGCCTGCATGGTCTGGCTGGCCACCTGCCCCAGACTTTCTCCGGTAATCAGGGCAGAGGCTCCGTCTCTTCGGGCCACCCGTTCCGCAAGACGCATCATAAAACGGCGCAAAAGCAGAGTGAAATACTCTTCATCGCATTTCCGGACCAGTTCTTCCTGAATTTTGGTCAAGGAAAGAACGGCGACCCTCATGCTTCCCGTGTAAACCGTCACTTCCTTTGCCAGCTCCAAAACCTTTTCCTTGGCCTGCTCGCTGGTGTAGGGAAAGCTTTCAAAGTGGAGCGCCTCCACCACACAGCCCCGTTTGGCCATCATATATCCGGCCACCGGACTGTCTATCCCGCCGGAGAGCAACAACAGCGCTTTTCCGGCAGAGCCGGTGGGAATTCCGCCGGCACCCTTTTCCGCTCCGGCGTGAAGATAGGCACCGTAGGCACGGATCTCCACCCGCAGGGTCATTTGAGGGTGGTTGACATCCACCCGGATTCCCCGGACGCTTTCCAGAACGGCGCCGCCCACGGCCGCCGAAAGCTCCGGCGACTTGACGGGAAAGCTTTTGTCACTGCGCTTGGCCTCTGCCTTGAAGGTTCTTACGCCCTGCATATAGCGGGGAAGATAGTTTTTGGCGGCATCAAGAATGGCCTCCATGGTCTTTTCCACCACGCATGCCCGGGTGACTGTGGCAAAGCCAAAGACGGTTTTTGCCCGCTCCAGCGCTTCTTCGATATCTGCGCTTTCATCAACCGGCTCGATGTAGGCAGTGGACTGCTCTTTGTAGACCTTGAAATTGCCGCATCCCCGGAGTCTTCTTTCCAGTTCTTTCTGCAACAGATCCTCAAAATAGCCCCGGTTCAACCCCTTCAGGACAATTTCGCCGTATTTGCAGAGAATCAATTCCTTGTATTCCTTCATGCTTTTTTCCTTACATTTTTTACTTTATTCTGCGGACTTCCCTCTTGGTGGGCAGTCCTTTTTGATAGTAATTCAACACGGTTTCGCATTCTTTGGGGCCCTCGGTCGAGAAAATATAATGCTCGTTATAGATTCCGGCTTCCTTCAAAAGCTTCATCCGGTCGCCCATATAAATCGGCAGACTGTTGAAAACAAGGCTCCTTTTGCCCTCCTGCAGCACCGGAAAGACCGCATTTCGTCGGTCTCTCAGAAAATCGGTTCCTAAAGGCTTTTCCAAGGTCATTAAGGGAAGGCGCCCGTAGACAATGAAGCTCTTTTCGCCGCCGATGTCCCGCACCTGGGGCAGGATCAGTTCGGGAGACAGGATCAGATCCTCAAAAATGTTCTCATAAAATGCGGCGGCAGAAGAGTTGGTCACATTGAGCCGATAGTCGCCGTGGAGGCGGAACCCCAGTTCCTTGGCCAAGGCAATCTGACCGATGTTGCCGATCAGGGCATGAATGGCACCGGCGGCCCTGGCTTTTTGCAGTTTTTCCTTTGCCAACGGCAATTCCAGATCGGGAATCACCGGGGGAAAGAGGACGCCGTTGGCCTTTTTGCCGTCAAAAATATCCAGAGGCAAATAGATTTCCGAAAGCTCCCTTTGAGCGTTTTCCGGAATGGAGGAGACTCTATAGAATCGGGCGCTTCTTTTTTTCTTGGGAGGAGGGGGATTTTTTAAAATGCGGTAGGACTCCTCCGTCAAGGGAAGAACCCGGTGCAGTTCATAGGGAGAACGGGCGGTGGGCAATGCGGTTCTTGTCAGACGGATTTTTTCGCTTTCCTGCATATTTTCTTTTGTCCGGGTGCCCAGCATTTCATTGGAAATTCTTCCGGTGAAGTATCCGTCGGTAAAGCCGCTTCTGGAAAAGACCTCCTTCATCCGGCCGATCTCTTCCCCGGTGGCGTCCCGGTTTTCGTCCAAAAGTCTCCGGTAGGTGGAAACCACCGCATATACATAGTCGGCGCTCTTCATTCTGCCTTCAATTTTCAGGGAGGCTACCCCCATTTTTGTAAGCTCCTGCAGGTGTCCGGCCAGACAGTTGTCCTTCAGGGAAAGGGGGTATTTGCCGTTGTAGGGCAGACGGCAGGGCTGGGCACATTCGCCCCGGTTGCCGCTTCTCCCGCCGACGATGGAGGAAAAGAGGCACTGTCCCGAATGGCAGACGCAAAGGGCCCCGTGTACAAATGCTTCGATTTCGATGGGGGAGTTCTGCACCAACTGCCGGATGTTTTCTCCCGAAAGCTCTCTTGCGCATACCATCCGCTCAAACCCGAGGGTGTGAAGAAACCGGGCCGCTTCGGCGTTGTGCCCCGACATCTGGGTGCTGGCGTGGAGGGGAAAGTCGGGGAGTCTCCGGTGGATTTCAAGAGACAGTCCCAGATCCGCCACGATCAGTGCGTCCACACCGGCTCCGTAAAGAAAAGCGGCAAAATCCAAAGCGTCCTTCATCTGGCGATCCAGAACCAGGGTGTTCAAAGTCACATAGAGCTTTGCGCCCGAACGGTGACATTTTTCGACCGCCTGTAAAAGGGCAGGCCGTTCAAAATTTTTTGCGTTCATGCGGGCGTTGAAAAGGGTGCCGCCGATATACACGGCATCCGCACCGCCTGCAAGAGCGGCATCCAAGGCCTCCGGCGACCCTGCCGGCGCCAGAAGTTCAGGCTTTTTGTTCATAGCATTCCTTTTTGGTGTTTCCGCGGATTTGGGCAGAGGGTCGTTCACCTTCTTTGCTCAATCCTTCCGGAAGGATTTTGAAATTCCGGGCCGCACCTGTACCTTTGCAGAAGCGCCCCGGTTCTTTAGACAGCGGTTCTTTTTGCTTTTTTGGTTTCGGAAAGACGGCTTTACGCCCCCTGAAGCTTTCAGAGGGGCGGTTGGGGCAAAAACAAAAGCCGACGGAGACTCCGCCGGCTGTATGTTTGACTCGCTCCGTGTAAGACGATGCTCGCCGCCTCAGGCAAACTTACTGCTGGCGCATTGCAGCGTAGCAAGCACTGCAGTAAACAGGTCTGTCGTTGCTGGGCTGGAAGGGAACCTTCGCTTCGCCGCCGCAGTTTGCGCAGACGCAGGTGAACATTTCCTTCTTTGCCTGGCCGGCGCTCTTCTTGGCGGCACGGCAGGCCTTGCACATCTTGGGCTGGTTCTGGAAGCCCTTCTCTGCATAGAACTCCTGTTCGCCTGCGGTGAATACGAATTCCTGTCCGCATTCCTTACAAGTTAAAGTGATGTCTTCGTACATTGTGATTTTCCTCGCTTTGCGAAAATAAAATTTTACCCAAGGGCGGACTCACACCGCCACCTTTGAAACAACCGGTCAACGCTCTGCTTTAAGCTACACGGGCATATGCAAGACAGTCTCCTGCCTCTTTTTAGGGCTTGCGCCCAGTATTTACAACGGTTTCCCGCATAAACGCTTAAAAGCCTTCCGTTGGCATCTTCTTTCCGATGCCGCCGTTCTGTTTTCCCCGGCACTCTTTTAACTTTCTCTTGGCCCGGGAAAGAGCATTGTCCACAGACTTCAAGGTGCAACCCAGTTCCTTTGAAATTTCCTTATAGGACAATCCCGAAGAATAGAGCTGCAGAACCGTCTGCTCCTTATGGGAAAGCAGCTCTCCGGCCTCCGCCAGCAACGATCCGACTTCCCCTTCGCTTGATCCGACTTCCGAAGAGACCGAAACCTCTTTGAGAGAATCCGCTTTCTCTTTCCGCTTCTTGCGCTCCCTGTGGCGTATGGCCGAAACCAACCGATTGCGGATGCAGATCTTGGCGTACAACCCGAAGGTGACCTTCGTTTGACCGAGATCAAAACCCAAAGCCGCTTTATAAAGCGCAATCGCCGCTTCCTGCTTCAGGTCTTCCTTTTCCGCTTCGCATAAAACGGTGGTTTTGGAAAAGCTGCCGATCATGCGCTTCAACAAGGGCGCATAGCACGCCATCAAGTCGTCAAAAGCCGTCGGCTCGCCCCTCTGCACTGCCCGGATCAACCGGCAGACCTCTTGCTGTTCCGCCTGTTCCGCCAAGGAAACTCTCCTCATCTTCCAAAATGCTCTTCCGAGCACCCGTATATGGTCATTATAGCACGAAATTCAAAATTGTCAATACTTTTTTACATTTTTTTTGCATTTTAATTTATGGCGTTTGGTACAAAAAGAGACAAAATTCGACCGCCGAAGGGCAGAAAGAGCCCTTTATCGGCCGTCCAACAGGAATCCGGCGTCGCCGGAAAGCAGAGAAAGCACCGACCGGTAGATGATTTCGGGCTGTTCCTCAAAATGCAGAGTCATCTGACGGGCCTGGTAAGAGTTGTCTGCCTGCAGGGAGATCTGCAGAAGCTCATTTTCTTTTTCGGAAAGGCCGAAAGTGATTTTTACCCGTCCGTCGGGCTGGGTGATCGTGGAAACCGACACCTTCACTCCCTGATCCTTGAAGGAGAGGTACCGAAGTGCGCTTTTCAGACTTTTGGTCCGGATATATCCGGCAATCTCGCTTTCAAGGGTAGAGGCCACCGTTTTTCCCTGGTCGGTGATCCGGAAGGTTCCGCCCCCTTCCTCCCCCTGAGAGCCCGGAGTAAAGGCCACATTTCCGGTGTCCTCTAACTGAGCAATACACTCGGCGAAATCCAGGCTGGAAACCAGCTCATCCTGAACCACGATGTCATTCAACTCGTTGTAACTCAAGGGGCGGGGAACATTCATCAGAAGATACAGAATAAAAATCTTGATGTCGTTTTGATTTTTCAGCTGAAAAGCCATACAAGTTCCTTTCTCCGGGGCAGACCCGGCAAAAAAGGCTACGGCAAACCGCTCTGTCTGCCATAGCCTTTGTGCAATCAGTTTGCGCTGGTGGAATACTGTTTTGCCTCTTCCTTCATCTTTTCCTCATCCCGTTCCGGATCAATGCCCTTGATGGACATTCTGGAGAAGTCGGGCACGCCGCCCAACCGGTAACTGACATTCTTCATTTTTGAGTTTTTGAGAACGGCTGTCTGGGTGGTGAACAGGGGCATGATCGGCATATCCTCCATCAGCAGTTTGTCCGCTTCGTGAAGGAATGCGCTTCTTTCTGCCTTATCCACGGCGGCATAGGCCTTGTCAATGAGCTCCTTGTAGGTCTCGCTGTCATAGCCTCCGGCAGGGAGTACTGCTTCATATTCCTTGGCCGAAACCGAAAGATCCAAGAATCCGCCGGTATAGGTTTTGGCAAAGGGGGCAAGCACGGTGAAGGGATCGGTGCTGTTCATGAAGGTCTCCACTGCAATCACATCGTAACCGGCCGCCAATTGCTCCTCGTTTCCGGGAGGGTTGGTGTTATAGTCCGCACCGCCGGCACGCAGGCAGGCAAGATACTGATCGTATACGGCATCGTAGTCGTTATAGATATAACTGGTAACCCCCAGCTTCCGCACAGTGACGGTGAAGCCCAATCTGCCCCAGACCTCGGCGCAGTAATTGGCGGTTGCCAAGGCAACCTCGTCGCCGGAGCGAACGGTGATGGTAAACGCACCGGAAGTGACGCCTGCCTTCTGCAAAAGCTCCTTGGCTTCTGCCTCCTTGGCCGTGGCGGAAACGGAGTTGGTCAGATGGTCGGTGAAATGCTCGGCGTTTTTGGAATAACTTCCCGTTTCGTATGCCAAAGGATTCACAATGGAGGTTGCCGGCTTTGCAAAGACCAGCATTTCAGCCAGAGCCGTCCGGTCAATGGCAAGAGACAGCGCTCTGCGCACTTCTGCCTTTTCGAAAAGCGGATTCAGGGTGTTGAAGCGGTAGGTGTGGGTATAAGCGGTATCGCTGAGCGTAACCTGATCCTTGTAGGCCGCCCGGTCTTCAAGGGCCAGATAGCTGAGATAATCCAGGTTTCCGGACTTGAAGTACGCCAGAGCCTGTGCGGCAGAGCTGGAATAATAGGGAACCGAATCCGGAAGAGCCGTTCCGTTTTCATCCCGATCCTGATCCACGGTGTAGCGGATCACAATCCCATAGGGCTCCACATATTCGTTCACGGCATCCTGCGCTTCGTCGTGGTCGTCGAATTCCCGGAGATAGTAGGCGTTGCGCTGGAGGCGCAGTTCACTGCTTCTCAGATCCTTTGCAGAAGCGGTAATGTTGTAGGACTTCAGATAGAAGGGGCCGTTGGAGGGGATGGTACCGGTATTGGTTGCCCAGTTCTCGCCCTTCAGTTTGTCCACGGCGTCTTCACGCACCGGCACCAGCATGGGGCTGGCCAGCTTTTCAATGAAGGCATCCAAATCCGGCTCCGCATAGCTGCCGTCGCTCTTCTGCTGACCCACCAGCTCCACATGAACGGTACTGATGGTGGAGGCCGAAATGCCGAAGTCGTTCTTGGTCTTGGTTCCTACGGCATTCTTGATGTCCTTGGCATTCTTGATATCATAGAGCAGCACCGCTGCATCCGAATCGGAAGAGGGGTCGATAAGCCGTCTCCAGGCATACACAAAATCGGTTGCCTGCACGGTTCTCTGGTCGCTCCACCGGGAGTCCTTCAGGGCGAAATCTACCTCGAAAATGCCGGTGTTGGTGTCCCATTTTACCTTCTTGTAGCTTTCGCAAAGGGCTTTGGACACTTTGCCGTTTTCATCAATTTTAAACAGACCCTCATAGAGCATGGGCATGATCGCCATTGCCGCATCGTCCGTGTAGGCGTACATCGGATCCAGTGTGGTCGGAATGTCGTTCAGATACATATAGTAGACCGGACCGGTGTAGGTTGCGTCAAAGCCGCAGCTACAAAGTCCCACAAGCAACAAGAGCAGAATCAAAGTACATGCGAAAATCCGCTTCATCAGGTTTTCCCCCTTACAAAACACATCCAGAATCGGCACAAAGTGCCTGTATACCCCAACATTATACCATCTTTCCGGCATTTCTGCAATGGGATTTTTCGCTTGCCGGAAAATTTTTTCGGTTTTTGGATGATTGCACAATTTTAAAAAACAAAAATCTCTGTTTTGCACAAAAAACTTTTTGCGAAAATGTCCTGAAAACCGGAAAAACTATGAACACTGTATGGAATTCAAGCCGGATTCCGGAACAAAGGAGCATATTATGGAACTGAAAAACTACAGGCGCACCGATCTGGCGCTGGAACTGCAGGAGGAGCAGGGCGATGCCGGCAGAGGAATTGACTTCACCGAACGGCAGGAGGGGAAGGTGACGGTGTCCACGCTGACGGTAAAAAACAAGGAGGGAGCCGAGCTTTTGGGCAAACCGGTGGGGCGTTATGTGACGCTGAGCTTCGGGAAGCCCTGGCTTTTTTCCGAGGAAGAGCGGCAGGAGGTCTCGAACTGCCTGGCGGCAGAATTAAAGGGACTGTTTGCCCTTGCCGGAGCGGGGGAGCCTTCTTGGGAAAGCGGAACGAAAGGGCAAGAGGAAAAAGAAGCCGGGAAGGAATCCGGAGGAAAAGCCGGAAAGGCATCCGGAAGAGAAAGAACCGTTCTGGTCGTTGGTTTGGGGAACCGCCGCATGACGGCAGATGCGGTGGGGCCGGGCACCCTGGACAAGATCACCGTGACCCGCCATGTGAAGAGCTTAGATCCGGCCCTGTTCCGGGAGCTGGGCCGGCGGACCGTGGCGGCAATGGCGCCCGGAGTTCTGGGCGATACCGGCATGGAAAGCGCAGAAATGGTGCGGGCGGTGGTGAAAGAGCTGAAGCCCTGTGCGCTTTTGGCAGTGGATGCACTGGCGGCCCGCAGCGTGAGCCGTCTGGCCACCACCATTCAGCTGTGCGATACCGGCATTTCTCCCGGTGCCGGAGTGGGCAATGACCGACCGGCGCTGAGCCGGGAGTATATGGGCGTTCCGGTCATCGCTCTGGGGGTTCCGATGGTGGTGGATTCCTCCACGCTGGTTACGGATATGCTGGAAATGGCGGGCGTGGACCCGTTACCGGAAGGGCTGGAACCGGTTCTGAAAAACGGACGGAGCTTTTTTGTGTCACTGAAGGAGGCGGACGCCGCCTTGGAGGCGCTGACCGATCTTCTGGCGGAGGGCATTGATCTGGCTATGGAAGCCGCCGGGTGATTTTGCGGAATGGGGGCGTTTCTGCGGAGAACACGGGTTCAAGAACTTTGAGCCTTTGAAAAAGAGCTCCTTTGGAAGCCGGCTCTTCCGCTCTGTGCAGGAGAGGTGTCCGGCATCCCAAGGGGCTATCGGTTCATAAGAGAAATCAAGGCCCCTGCCCAGAGGGGGATCAGAAGGCAGAGGAAGGCATGCTCCAGAAGAGCGGAAACCAGCGTCACCAAAGCGCTGAAGGTTCCTTGAAAATACTCAAGAGAGAAAAGCGTGTACAGCAAAAGCAATAAGCAGCTTTGCAATCCCAGATATGTAAGATTTTTCACCGTTTTCTCGCAAGAACGGCTTTTTTGCGTTTCCTTCATCGAATACATCCTCCTTTTTCCGCAGGGCACCTCTGAAAAGCCCCTGCACACCGGACATACTTTGCATATTCAGGGGTACCTATATTTTATATTGTAGCAAAGGACCCGTCAAGAAGTAAATTCCGGAAGCAGAGGAAAATGCAGAAAAAAAGAGGCAAAAAAATCAAAAAAAACCTTGCAAAAGAGAAAAGAGTATTATATACTGTAGGGGAAAAAAGGGCGGGTCTTGGCCGTCCGTTCCCCGAACCGAAGGATGCGGGGGAGCAAAAAGAGGCCTTCGGAGAAAGTAGGAGAAATGAGACTATGGAAAAAAAGACTCCTTTATACGATTGTCATGTGGCTCTGGGCGGGAAGATCGTTCCCTTTGCCGGCTACCTCCTTCCGGTGCAGTATCCCACCGGCGTGATTACCGAGCATATGGCAGTGCGCACAAAAGCCGGCCTTTTTGATGTTTCCCACATGGCGGAGCTGGTGCTGGAAGGACCGGACGCCTTGAAGAACGCCAACAATCTGACGACGGTTTTTGTGGATGAAATGGCAGACGGTCAGGTGAAGTATTCACCCATGTGCAACGAGCAGGGCGGAATCGTGGACGATCTGATGGTTTACCGGCTGAAAGCGGACAAATATCTTTTTGTGGTCAACGCCGCCAATCATGAGAAGGACTATGCCTTCATGAAAGCGCATATCACGGGCGATGTGACCTTCACGGACATTTCCGAAAGTGTGGCGCAGGTGGCGCTACAGGGGCCTGCTTCCGAGGAGATTCTGAAGAAAGTCTGCCCGGAGGAGTGCATTCCCACCGTTTACTATACCTTTGTGGAAAAGGGAAAGATCACCCTTGCTTCCGGCAGAGTGATCGAGGCGATCGTTTCCAAAACCGGATATACGGGCGAGGACGGGTATGAGATCTATTGTGCCAACGAGGACGCACCGGAGCTGTGGAACACCCTTTTGGAGGTCGGCCGGGACGAGGGACTGATCCCCTGCGGACTGGGTGCCAGAGACACCCTGCGTATGGAGGCGGCCATGCCTTTGTACGGCCATGAACTGAACGACGAGCGGACTCCCAAGGAATCGGGCATCGGCTTTTTCTGCAAGATGGATAAACCGGATTTTATCGGGAAAGCCGCCATTGAGGCAAAGGGCGCACCCACAATCAAGAGAGTGGGTCTGAAGATTACCGGCAGAGGAATCGCAAGAGAGCATTGCGATGTGTATGTGAAGGGAGAGAAGGTGGGTACGGTTACTTCCGGTACGCATTGTCCCTTCATCGGACAGGCGATCGCCATGGCCTATCTGCCCAAAGAACTCTCGGAGGTCGGTCAGCAGGTGCAGATCGATGTGAGAGGCAGAATGATCGATGCCGAAGTGGTGAAGCTGCCCTTCTATAAGAAGCCGGCGAAGGCTTAAAACAGTCAAGAAAAATCTATACATACATTATTGGAGGAGAAAAATGAACATTCCAAAGGAGTTACTCTACACCAAGACTCATGAATGGGTAAAAAAGAACGAGGACGGTACGGTTTACGTCGGGCTGACCGACTTTGCACAGTCGGAGCTGGGCGATCTGGTCTTTGTGAATCTGCCTGTGGAGGGCGATGCCGTTTCGGCGGAAGAATCTTTTGCTGATGTGGAGTCGGTGAAGGCGGTTTCCGATGTGAATTCTCCCGTTACCGGCGTGGTGGTTGCGGTGAATGAGGAGCTGGCAGACGCTCCTGTGAAGATCAACGAGACTCCCTACGAAGCATGGCTGGTTCAGGTAGGGGAGATTGAGGACACCGAAGAATTGATGAGTGCGGAGGAATACGCCGCATTCTTGGAGAATCAATAAGTTCTCTCATACCCGATAGGGGTGATCCGGGACAGCGTATCCGTTTTTTGGGGCTTGCGCTGTCCCGTTTCGTAAAAAAGAAGAAAGGACGAATCACAAAAAAGATTCCAGGGGAACAATATGGGAAGCTATGTACCTTCCAGCGGCAAGGAACGGCAGGAAATGCTTGAAAAAATCGGCGTTTCCGCTGTGGAGGAGCTGTATGCCGCCGTACCGAAAAAGATGCTTTTAAAGAGTCTGGACCTGCCCTCCGGCAAGTCCGAATTGGAAGTATCGGCAGAAATGAACGCTTTGGCCGGAAAGAACAGGGTGTATAAGACCATTCTCCGGGGCGCAGGCGCCTATGACCATTATATTCCGGCAGTGGTCAAGAGCGTGGTGAACAAGGAACAGTTTGTCACGGCCTACACTCCCTATCAGGCAGAAATCAGCCAGGGCATTCTGCAGAGTGTTTTTGAATATCAGACGATGATCTGCGAGCTGACCGGGATGGATGTTTCCAACGCTTCGGTTTATGACGGAGCCACGGCCATGGCGGAAGCCGTTGCCATGTGCAAGGAGCGGAAAAGGGTGAAGGCCTATATTTCCGCCACCGTCAATCCGGCATACCTGGAGGTCGTGAGGACCTATTGCTCGGCTTCCGATACGGAACTGGTGGTTGTTCCCGAAAAGAAGGGAAAGACCGACGAGAAGGCTCTGAAGGAAGCGCTTTCGGAGGATGCCGCCTGCTTCCTTCTGCAACAGCCCAACTTTTACGGTATTTTTGAGGATGCGGAAAAGCTGGGGCAGATCACCCATGAGGCGGGTGCCAAATATGTGATCTCTGCAAACCCGATTTCTCTGGGCATCTGCAAAACACCGGCCGAATACGGTGCCGATGTGGCCGTAGGCGAAGGACAGCCTCTTGGAATGTCGCTCTCCTTCGGAGGACCGTACTTAGGCTTTATGGCCTGCAAGGAGTCCATGCAGAGAAAACTGCCTGGCAGAATTGTGGGTGAGACGGTGGATGTGGACGGAAAGCGGGGCTATGTGCTGACTTTACAGGCCAGAGAACAGCATATCCGCAGAGAAAAGGCCTCTTCCAACATCTGCTCCAACCAGGCTCTTTGCGCTCTGACTGCGGGCGTTTACCTGTCTGCCATGGGCAGCGAAGGATTGGCACAGGCGGCAACGCTCTCCATGTCCAAGGCTCACTATCTTGCAAAGGAGCTTTGCAGGATCGAAGGGGTGGAAATGGTTTACAGCGGCAACTATTTTGATGAATTCGTCACCACGCTGCCCCAGACCTCCAAGGTGCTGAAGGCCTTGGAAAAGAAGGGCATCCTTGGCGGATTGCCCGTGAAAGAGGGGGTTCTCTGGTGCGTTACCGAAAAGGTCACCAAAGAGGAATTGGATCAAACGGTTGAAATTGTGAAGGAGGTGCTGGCATGAAGCTGATCTTTGAACGGGGCGAAGAGGGACAGGGCTTGTCCCTGATGCCGAAGTGTGATGTGCCGGTAACCAAGGTGTGCGAAGGGGTGAAGAGAACCCAGCCCCTGCATCTGCCCCATGTATCGGAAAACGAGCTGAGCCGGCACTACAGCGAATTGGGCAAGGCGGTACACGGAGTCAATGACGGATTTTACCCATTGGGCTCCTGTACGATGAAGTACAACCCCAAGATCAACGAAGAGGTTGCGGCTCTGCCGGGCTTTGCCGGAGTGCATCCCCTTCAGCCCGAAGAGAGCGTGCAGGGCTCTCTGGAGGTGCTTTACGACATTGAAAAGGCGCTGGCCGAAATTTCGGGCATGGACAGCGTAACGCTTCAGCCGGCGGCAGGCGCTCACGGGGAATTCACGGGGCTGATGCTCATCAAGAGTTATCTGCGGCATATCGGACAGGCCGATGTGCGGAAAAAGATCATTGTGCCCGATTCCGCCCACGGAACGAACCCGGCTTCCGCCGCAATGTGCGGTTTTTCCATCGTCAACATTCCGTCGGGTGAAGACGGCTGTGTGAATTTGGAGGCTTTGCGCAAGGCAGTGGGTCCCGACACGGCAGGCCTGATGCTGACCAATCCCAACACGGTGGGCGTGTTCGACAAGAATATTCTGGAGATTACCAGAATCGTTCATGATGCAGGCGGTCTTTGTTACTACGACGGGGCCAATCTGAATGCCGTAATGGGCGTGGTGCGTCCCGGCGACATGGGCTTTGACTGCATTCACTTCAATCTGCACAAAACCTTCTCCACTCCTCACGGAGGCGGAGGCCCCGGCTCCGGACCGGTGGGCAGCAAGGAATTCTTAAAAGAGTTCCTGCCCGGCCTTCGGGTGACGAAGGACCAAAAGGGGAAATTCCACGAAAAGAAGGCCAAATACTGCTTTGGTCAGGTCAAGGCCTTCGGCGGAAACTTCTCGGTGGTGGTCAAGGCTCTTGCCTATATCAAAACGCTGGGGAAGGAAGGCATTCCCGAAGCGGCCAAAAACGCCGTGCTGAACGCCAACTATATGCAGGCCTGCCTGAAGGATGATTTTGATTTGGCCTACAATGTGTTCTGTATGCACGAATTTGTGCTGACGCTGGACAAACTCCACAGGGAAACCGGTATTTCGGCGTTGGATCTGGCCAAGGGACTTTTGGATAACGGCATTCATCCGCCTACCATGTATTTCCCGCTGATCGTGCATGAGGCACTGATGATCGAGCCTACAGAGACCGAACCGAAGGAGACCCTGGACGAAGCGATCGCAGTCTTCAAGGAGCTGAAACGCCTGGCATACGAGAATCCTCAGGCACTCCATGAGGCCCCGGTAAAGACGCCTGTACGCCGTTTGGACGATGTCCGTGCGGCCAGAACTCCGGTTCTCCGGTATAAGTTCTGAAAGCTTCCGGAAGGGCGTTATCCGGAACAAAGGCTCGGAAAACGAAATAAAAAAAGGGGCTGTAAAGAAGCGAGTTTTTTACATCCCCTTAAAAATGCCGGGGGGAATCCCGGCGTTTTTTAAGGGGATCTTGATCGGTTTGGCTCTTCGTGTTGTCGAAATTCAGGGGAATGTTGTGGAAAAAGGACGGTTTTTTTGCCGGCAAGGCCAATATTTTCGGAGGTGTAAAAAACTCAGTCAGCGTTTTTACACCTCCGCTTTT
This sequence comes from Clostridiales bacterium, assembly GCA_003522145.1. GTDB lineage: Bacteria > Bacillota > Clostridia > Oscillospirales > CAG-272 > UBA11512. The sequence continues at coordinate 34,589 of DPGD01000038.1, forward strand.
ATAGGGAGCTTTTGTTTTTCAGCCGATTTTGTGACAGCCGGTGACGGCATATTCCGCCCATTCGCCGATGTTGACGGCATGGTCGCCGATCCGCTCCAGATATTTGGCGATCATCATAAACAGCAACGCCTGGTCGGCATTTTCAGGGTTTTCCCGAATCATCTTTACCAGGTCTTTTTTGATGGTCTCAAACAGTTCGTCCACCTGGTCATCCCGACGGTTCAGATCGCCGGCCATGGCTAAATCCCGGTTCACATAGCTCTGCACGCCGTCCTTCACCATGTCGATGGTCAGCCTGGCCATCAGCAGGATATGCTCCGGTTCTTTGATGAACCGCTCCTCGCCGAATTGGAGCGACAGCTCGGAAATATCCGCCGCCTGATCGGCGATCCTTTCCAGATCGGTAATCATTTTTAAAGCTGCGGAAACCTCCCGGAAGTCCCCGGCCACCGGATGTTCCATCAGCAGGATTTTCAGGCAATCCTGCTCAATATCCCGCTCGGAAGCGTCAATTTCCCGGTCGTTCGCCATCACTTCTTTGGCCAACGCCTGGTCCCGCATACGCAGGGCGGTGACCGATTGCTCGATAGCCGCTATGGTGGCCTGACACATTTTGACCAGTTTGTTGAAAACCAGTGCCAGTTCGGATTCGTATTTGTTCCGGATGCTCATTTTGAATTCCTTTCTCCGCTGTTTTTCGGTATTATTGTAGTGTGAAGGTCGCTCACAAGGGTTCTTTTGCGCCTTAGCCGAACCTGCCGGAGATGTAATTCTCGGTGCGTTTGTCCTTCGGCCGGGAGAAAATTTCCTCGGTGTCCCCATATTCCACCAGCTCGCCCAAGAGGAAAAAGGCCGTTTTGTCCGCCACCCGGGTTGCCTGCTGCATATTGTGGGTGACGATCACTACTGTCATATCCTTTTTTAACTCCTCCATCAGATCTTCAATCTTTCCGGTGGAAATGGGATCCAGAGCCGAGGTGGGCTCATCCATCAGCAGAACCGACGGGTTTGCCGCCACGGCACGGGCGATACACAGCCGCTGCTGCTGTCCTCCGCTCATGCCCAGGGCGCTTTTGTGCAACCGGTCTTTGGCTTCCTCAAAGATGCCTGCCCGCTTTAAGGATCGCTCCACAATGGCGTCCAACTCGGATTTTTTCCGAATGCCGAAGGTGCGGGGGGCAAACGCCACATTGTCGTAGACGCTCATGGGAAAAGGATTGGGTTTCTGGAACACCATACCCACCTGTTTTCTCAACAGGGTCACATCGGTGTCCTTGGCAAAAATATCCTCTCCGCCCACTAAAAACTGTCCCGTGATGCGGCACCCGGCTACCAGATCGTTCATCCGGTTGAAAATTTTCAGAAAGGTGGATTTTCCGCAACCCGAAGGGCCGATCAGGGCAGTGATCTGTTTTTCCGGGATCTCCATGCTGATCTCTTTCAATGCCTGAAAATCGCCGTACCATAGATTGCAGTCTTTCACCGAAATACCGCCGGAAGGCGGAAAAGGACTCAACTCCGTTTTGTTCATTGTGTTATCGCTCCCGTACTTTTTTGAATCAGGCGACCGAGCGCCGTAGCCAACAGATTCAGTCCCAATACCAGCAACAGCAGGACCACAGCCGTAGCTGCCGCTTCTTCCGGGTATCCGTGGCTTCCGAAATAGTAAATATCCAGGGCCAGGCTGGTGCCGGGCGAAAGAAGAGTGTCCGGAACCTCGTTTACCACCATGCCGATGGTCAGAATCAGCACGGCGCTCTCGGAAATGACTCTGCCCACCGCCAGGATCACGGCGGTGACGATTCCTCCGGAGGCCGCCGGAAAGACGATGCGAAAAATGGTGCGCACCTTTCCGGCACCCAGAGCGTACGCTCCGTTTCTTAAAGAATCAGGCACCGCCAGAAGGCTTTCCTCTGTGGAACGGACGATGACCGGAAGGATCATGATGGCTAAGGTGATCCCGCCTCCCAGAAGGGAGTAGCGCCAACCGAAAGTAACCACAAAAATCAGGTATCCGAAAAGCCCGTAAACGATGCTGGGAATACCGGCCAAGGTCTCAACGGCGATCCGGATGATGCGCACCAAGGGCCCCTTGTGGGTGTATTCCACAAAGAAGACTGCTGTTGCCACGCCCAGAGGCACGGCAAGGAGAATCGAAACGGCCACCAGCTCCAGCGTCCCCACCAGTGCCGGGAAAATGGAAGGACGATCGCTTTCGTAGCGCCCGAAGAGCAGGTGGAAATCGAGCTTTCCCACGCCGTCTGCAAGGATATAGATGACCACTGCCAAAAGTGCTGCCACCGTCAGAACCGTCATGGCGATGCTGAAATACTTCAAGCCTTCAAAAATCTTTCGCCGGAACATTTTCGGCCCTTTCTTTTCAGACTTTTCCACGGCGTTTTCTCCTTTCACTCCGGTCTTGCTTCAGGAAAGAAAAGCTGATGTTCAGCAGTAAAGCAAAGACCAACAGCACTACCCCCGAAGCGATCAGCGCCTCCTGGGTGTTTTCGTCCAGCTCCATGGCGCCCATGGCGATGTTGGAGGTCAGCGTCCGCACGCTTTGGAACAGGCTTTTCGGCATTTCCGGGCTTCCGCCCACCACCATGATGACCGCCATGGTTTCGCCCAAGGCTCTGCCTACCGCCAGAATCACCCCCGAAGTGACCCCGCTTTTGGCCGCCGGCAAAACAATTTTGAAGGTGGCCTCCGCTTCTGTGGAGCCCAGTGCCAGCGCCCCCTCATAGTAGCTTATCGGTACGGAGGAAAGGGAATCCAGGCTTACGCTGACCACGGTGGGCAAAATCATGACCGAAAGTACAATGGCGGCCGCCAGAATTCCGTAGCCTACGCCTGTGGGCGACAGATAATCCCGGAGGAATGGAACAATTACCGTCATGCCGAAAAGACCGTAAATTACCGAGGGAATTCCGGCCAACAGATTGATCATCTGACGCACCGGCGACACCAGCTTCCGAGGGCAGAACCGGTAAAGACACACCGCTGTGGACAGCCCGATGACCACCCCAAAAATCACAGCCAAGGCGGTCACATAAAGACTGGTCACGATCATGGGCAGGATTCCGTAGGAGGGCGTGTCGGCAAGAGGACGCCATTCGGCACCCAGAACAAATTTTCCAAAGCCCGTGCGGGCGATAAAGGGCACTCCGTTGCAGAGAAGAAATATGGTAATGACCAAGAGCGCACCCAAGGAGAACAGGGCGGCAACGGTGAAGATGCCCCGCGCCGCCCGCTCTCTTATTTTGGAGGACTTGTTGTTGTAGTTCAACATACCGCTACCTTTTTATTTTTCCACTTCTGCCCAGGTCTTTACAGCGGACTCGCCTGCTTCGCAGTCGTAAATGTTCTTCAAGGTCTCAAGCGAGATGTTGCTTACCCCATTGTCCTTGTGGACGATCACCGCAATACCGTCCTTCGCCACGGTGTAGTGGCTGCATCCCGGGGCCTTTTCGTCGTTGAATTCCTCAGAGATCATGCCGAAGTCGCTGACGCCTTCCTTGGCGTCCTTGTATCCGGTGCCGCTGCCGCCGCCCGATACCGTCACGGTGACCTTGCTCTGAAGTTCTTTGTATTTTTCAGCCAGCTTCAGCATCAGGGGCTGCAGGGAGGTGCTTCCCGAAATGTTGATCGTTCCTTCCAAGGCGGGGTCGGGCACATAGGAGGAGGCATTGTCAATCATGGATACATAGCCTTCTTCCGAGATGATGTCCTGAGCTTGCTTGCTCGCAAGGAATTGTAAATAGGCGGCGTTCAGTGCTTCTTCTCCCTTTGCCGGCTGATAAACAACCTGCAAGGGTCTGGAGATTTTGTAAGTGCCGTTCTTGATGTTCGCTACAGTCGCTTCAACTCCGTCTACCTTCAGCATTTTTACATCCGTTGTCACATATCCGAGGCTCTCATAGGCGAGGGCGTTGGGGTTGGAACGCACCTCTGCAAGAACACCCGCTGTTCCCGTGGCTACCACCACTCCCGAAATATCGGCCTTGCCCTTCAGACCCAACAGCTCCATGAATGCCGATTTGGTGCCGCTTCCGTCTTCTCTGGTGACCACACTCAGGTTGTTCTGCTGCTTGCCGCAGGAGGTGACGACGAATGCGGTAAAGACCGTCAAGATCGCTAAAATCAGCGCCGTAATCTGTTTTCTGTAGTCTTTTTGTGTTTTCATTTTTCTACCTTCTTTCTCAACCTTTCTTCGTTGTCTTTGTTGCGCCTACAGTATAGCAAAATCCTTTTCTTCCTTCTCCCATGGTTCGGTAAGGCTTTTGTAAGGATTTCGTAAGATTCCCGGCTTTGACGGTTGTCCCCTTTGAAAGTGTTTGTATCTCCTTTTGTGGGACTCCTCCCTCACCCTGCCAAGAGCGCGTTTTTGAAAAACGCCCCTTGGAACCCTCAAAAACTTTTTTAAGTGCGTAAAGGCGAAGCCGGACGGTCTGTGGGCGTTTCGTGAAAGGACCTTATCCCGCCTGAAAAGGCGCGCCCCGATGGGCTGGCTCGCCCTCTCTTTGTGGAACGCTGTCCCACACCCTGCCAAGGAGCGTTTTTGAAAAA
>DPGD01000003.1:0-10422 GCA_003522145.1 Clostridiales bacterium
GGGAGGCATCGTCGAAAACCCAAGGGCTTTCGGAAGATGCCTCCCACCATGCACGAGAGCACAAAACACCCACAGAGGGGGCGGCGCACGGTGTCCATAGATCGGTTCCCGAAAATCAATGGCTCCGGTATTCCGGATTCTTCACCTTTCCATAAAAAGTGTGTTGCCCGCCCACAGAAAAAGTTTTCGGATCGACCCCTTTTTCAAAAGGGGTCGCCGGGTGCAGGGCGGGGGCCCTGCAAGGAACGCTGGGTTGTAGAGCAGGAGCCCTGCAAAGAGAACTGGGTGCAGGGCGGGAAGCCCTGCGAAAATAATCCAAAAGCCCTTTACTCACACCTTTGGAGCCTCATCACCTGGCCCTCATAGGTCAGCACGAGAAAATTATCATCCCAGGCATAGTCAAATATACGGTGGTTGGTTCCGGTTTTAGCACGGAGGCACATCTTTTTGGCCGTTGTATCCAGCACATACTCTGTTGCCGACTGTTCCGTACAATTACCGTCCTCATCAAGGGCGCAAACCTGAACACGGCTGTTATCGAAAGTCCACTGGATTCTGCCGCCCTCTTCCTGCCAGCTCCCCAAGATTCTTTCGGTATCGCTTTTCGGCACGCTCTTTCTCATAGCGCCCTGCACCACAAAGAAAACCGTACAGAGCACGACGGCCGAAATGACCACGATTGCTGCAATTGTCAAAAAACGCTCCTGTTTTTTCTTTTTTCTGAGACGGGCTGCCTGTTCCATGATCCAAACTCCTTACTTCTTAGTGACCATCCTGTAAAAATCGGTATAATAAGCGACCACCGTTCGTTCTGTCCCGCCATGTTCCAGGTCTTTTCCGCTCAGAATAACCCCTTCTAAGCTCATCAGCTCCGAAGCTTTCAGTTCTTCGATCCTTGCCCGAAAAACCACTTGATCGGAAGACAGCAGAATCAATTCTCCGTCACGCAGATTGATCATTCCGTTTTTTCCGATGATCGTTTCGCCCATATTCTCTGTTCGTTCACTGCAATATTTGATGGCTCTTTTGTCCAATTTCTTTGCCATTTCCTTTTTGAACCGTCTGGTATTCTCATTTTTCGGCGCAAAATAATGATCTCTCAATTTCCGGAACAGCATGGTTTTCTCCTCTACTCGTTGTAATCCTCGGTGGGAAGATCCTCATACTCGGCATAGGGATCGGCAATTTCACCGTTTTTGGCCCGTTCAATATTGATTTTGTGTTCCGCCAGAGTCCTGGCAAAAAAGCTGTAGCCGGAATTCGTAGTCACAAAATAATAGTAGTCCCAATCCGCCGCAGGGTACAGTGCCGCATCAATGGATTCTCTTGTAGGTGTGGAAACGGGTCCGGGCGGCAGTCCGGCATAGAGAAAGGTGTTGTAGGGTGTCTGATAGTTCCGCTCAAAATCTCCGAATTCGGAAGTGACGGTATAGCCGTCGTGCCGCAAAACATACTGCACCGTAACATTGCTCTGCAGAAGTCCGCCGATATTGTCATGAACCGGGTCATTCAACCGGTTGTAAAACACTGCGCTGATTCTTGCCCGTTCGTCCGCAAGCCCCTCTTTTTCCAGGATCGATGCCAAGGTGAGAATTTCATGCAACGACAGTTCCTTCACCTCGGGATAATACTTCTGAAGATACTCTCTGTGCTTGGTCAGATAGGATTTCTTGATATTCTTGTTGAATTCGGCGAGCATTTTCCCGACGACCGCCTTTGCGGCCGCAGTCCCCGGAATATCTCCTTCCTTGTCCTTGTAGGTGTCATACACAAAGTAGGTGTCGGGGTACAGATAGCCCTCCAGACGATAAATTGCACCCTGATTCAGTGTCACGCCCTCTAAGAACCAATAGGTTTTTCCGTTATGCAGGAACGGATCGGAATCAAAGGGAGCGTCGTTAATCACATACAAAAAGCCTTCCTTGGTCCCCACGCCTTTGGAAACGAACAGCGAAATGATGTCATCCACCGTATACCCTTCGGGTACCGTTACCGAAATGGTCGTTTTCTCTTTGGCCACGGGTGTGAACAGGGTAAGCAACCCGTCATAACCCATAGAAGTAGTGACCGTCCGGGTGCAGGGAATGAAATTCAGGGTGTCCTTGTGTCTCAAGCGGGCATAAATCTTGAAGATCGTGGGATGGCGGATGATCTTCTGCTCATAGAGCTGCTGTGCCACATCGTCCAGTGTCACATAGTCGCCGGTCAGGGTCACTTCGGTTTCCACGCCTTCCTTGTTCAAGGCAAAAGCATCCTGCATCACATCAATGGCAAAAATGCTGACACCCACCGATATTGCCAGAACAAACACCAGATATACGATCGTCAGGGTGATGGCAAAGACCGTGCTGTTTTTCCGCCGCTTCACCACCTTTTCCCCTTCCTCCTCCGGGTCTTTCGGCGCTTGATCCTCAGGCTCCTTATTCTTTTTTATAGAGGGAGAAATTTTGGTCATGGCATCGCTGTCTGACTTTTTGAATTTCCCGGTATCCTTGGGAAGCACGGCCGTCTTTCCGTTTTCCTTTTCCATACCGTTGCTGTCGGAAGAATGCATCGCCTTTTCGGACAACTCCGCTTCCTCTTTTCGGAAATTCTTGGCCGACCCATCCTTCAGAGGGGTGTTTTTCAATATTTTCAACTCCTTTCGGAAAAATTCGGAATATCTTTGCTCTTCCCTTTCGCCTTACAGCGCAGGTCTTTCATTTCAGCCGAAAATCGGTGCAAGAAATCGACCCCTCGCTCCGGCCGTCAAACCGGCAGAATTTTCAAGGCGCACAGCAGAAAGAGCACCACCGAAAGCAACAGAGTGGGCGAAAAAAGCTCCAGGGCGGCCGGGAAAAAATTGCTTTTTCTTTTGGGCTTTTCCGGAGAATGGATGCCGGAGGAAGCATACCCGGCGAAAAGCCGTTCGCCCTCGCCCAGGGTGAGCATCAGAAACAGTAAAAACAAAACCGCCGCCAGATAAAAGACCAGGACCCCTGCCTCCATAGAAATGAAATTCAGCACCAACGGCAGAAAGAACAGGGAAAACAGATTGTAAAGCGCATGGAGAACGGCGGCAGAAAGAGCCGACCGGGTCACATAAGCGGTAAAGCCCAGGGCAAGTCCCGACAAAAAATACAGGGGAAAAAGACGAAGATCAAAGTGCAGCATGGCGAAAAGAAAAGCGGAAATGCACACCGAAGGCAGCATGCCGTAGTTTTTATATTCATTCAGAAGGATTCCCCTGAAAATAAACTCCTCGGCAAAGGCCGGCACCACCGCAAGAGCTAAGGAAACATACAGGATCGACAGGGGAGAAGTCAGGTAGTCCCCTCCCGTCATCTGCAATGCATCCTTGGAAAGTTCCGCCAGCGTTCCGTTGGACAGCAGTAAATTGGTCAGCACCGAGCCGAATACCATCACAAAAAACATGAGAATCACCGAAGGCAATTTGGAAAAGCCGAAGGAGACCAGATTCATATTGACGGCATAGCCTCTCGGCTTCAGTTTCACATAAAAAATGCCCGGCAAAACAAAAACCAGCAATTCCGCCACAATGTAGGAAAGAAACAGGGCTTCCGCACTTTCATAAGAAATTGCTTCCAACAGTTTTCCCACAAGGATCGCCAAAGCTCCGATAACGATGACCAACAGCGGTGCCGTAAACACATTTCGTTTGATTCTCTCAAGCATCCGGCAAGATCACCCCTCTGTCGCTGACCAGCAGGCTGACCTTCCGGTCAAAAAAGCCTCTGGGAAGCTGATTGAAAAGCAAATCGCTGTAAAAAATTCCGGCAGAGGTTCCGCCGAAGCCCGACAGGAACCGGTCATAGTACCCCTTTCCGTAGCCCAGACGGTAACCCTCCCGGTCGTACGCCAGCGCCGGAATCAGCGCAAAAGCATCCGGCCTTGAAAGATCGGTATCCGACACCCTAAGAGCGGTTTCCGACGGCTCGGGAGAGCCGAAAATTCCGGGCGTCAACTCTCCCACATCCCGTATCAGCCGGAAGGTCATCTGCCCAAAGCGATCCTCGCACCGGGGGAGAGCCACCTTTTTTTCTTTTTCAAGTGCGGCAGAGATCAAAGGAAAAACATCCACCTCCCCTTTGATCGGGGCATAAAAAAGCAACAGCGATGCAAAACGGTAGCTTACAAGAGAGGAAAGGTAGTGCCGGATCCTTCTGTCTTTCTCATCCTTTTCCGGAACATTCTGCCGGATTTCCAGACACTGTCGCCGCAGTTCTTTTTTTTCATCTCTGGAATTATTCAAAGCGTCCTTTCCTTCCTTCCGTCCTTATTGACCGATCGTTCGGTTTTCCTATGCAAAAATCGACAGGGCAATCCTCTCCGCCGTCTCCCCGTCCTTCAACAGTCTCACCAAAGCAAGACCGAAGCGCACCGAAGCGCCCATCCCGATGGCTGTGACCAGGTTTCCGTCCTCCACCACCGGCTCTTTCCGGTAGGTTGCGCCCTCAAGACTGTTTTCAAATCCGGGGTAGCAGGTGGCATTCCTGCACCGAAGCAAGCCCATCTCCCCCAGAATGAAGGGGGCGGCGCAGATGGCACCCACCACTCCGCCGGCGTCTGCGCAGGCCTGCACCGTTTTTCGCACTGCCGGAATGTTCAGGTTCTTCGCTCCGGGCATTCCGCCGGGCAACACCACGCCTTCCGGAGTTTTTTCCGTCAGCTCCTCCAACAAAAGATCTGCCTCAACCGGAATTTTTCTGGACGAAAGCACACTTTTCCGTCCCGATACCGAAACGGTATATACCTCCAACCCTGCCCGGCGAAGAATATCCAGGGGGCAAATCGCTTCCGTTTCCTCAAATCCGTCGGCCAAAAACACATAGATCATTGGGTTCTCCTTTCAAGGAAGCTCCGCAGGTCCTTTTTAGACCTTCCTTCTTCCTTCCTGTTCATTCGGCCTTTTTACAGTCCCGCTTTGGCCAAAAGCTCTTCAAAGACTTCCTTCAAGGGTCTTGGTTCTTCTCCCCGGAAACTGGCAATTCTCGTCCACCCCAGTTTTTCCGAAGCGTACAGCGCCGAGCGATATGCCCCATCCAGATGCGTGGGATCCTTTTCATGAATATCCACGACCCGTCCGGTCTCCTCTGCTCTTTTGGCAATCATCCGCCGGCAAAGGGCCGGAGGCATCTCGATATAGAAGGTATGGTCGGGAGCCGGCAGGCCTAATTTGGTATATTCAAAATCAAAAAGCCAATCCAAAAAGCCGTCCCACTGTTCCTTGGGCAATTTGGTCAGTTGATGCACCGCATTGGCGGTGGTATACCGATCGGCAATCAGCACCGAATTTTCTTTTTCGTACAGCTTTCTCCAGTCGGTCACAAAGGATACATACCGGTCAGCGGCAAAAAGCATGGAAGCGGCATAGGCATTGTTGTCATCGGGATGCTGTCCCAGCTTTCCGGAAAGGTACAGTTTCACCAGGGCCGAGCTTTCGTTTTCGTACATCGGAAAGGAAATCAGGTCGTTTCCGATTCCCTTTTCGGTCAGATACGCCCGCAGCATCCGCGTCACACTGCCCTTTCCCGAACCGTCCAACCCGTCAATTACTAAAAATTTGCTCACAAACTCTCCCTTTCCGGCAGGTTGCCCTCCGGACCCGAACCGTCCGAAAAGACCTCTGCCTTTCGCCGTTAGCCTTCGCTTCTCATGCACATTTCATGCCATTCGGAGGCAGAAATCAGCACCGTTCGAGGCTTTTGTCCCTCCGGCGGACTGACAATTCCCCTTTGCTCCATCTCATCGATGAGCTTGGCGGCTCTTCCGTAGCCTAAGGACAGCCGACGCTGGATGAGAGAAGTGGAAATTTTACCCGATTCCACTGCCAGATCAATGGCCGCCTTCAGCATCGGATCGTTTTCGCCGTCGCCGTCCGCCACGCTTTCGCCGTCAAAGGAAGGGGACTTTTTGCCCTTGGTGCCGCAAAGCTCCGCCTCCTTTTCAATGTCTTTTAACACCTTGTCGTCATAAACAGCCTCTTCGCTGTGGTTGATGATGAAGGAGGTGACCTCCTCCACTTCCTCATCGGAAACAAAGGCACCCTGCAACCGCATGGGCTTGACAGCTCCGATGGGGGCAAACAGCATGTCGCCTCTGCCGATCAGCTTTTCCGCACCGGCGATGTCAATAATGGTTCTGGAATCCACCTGGCTGGACACGGTAAAGGCTACCCTGGAGGGTACATTGGCCTTGATCAGACCCGTAATTACATCCACCGACGGCCGCTGTGTTCCGATGATGAGGTGCATTCCGCAGGCCCGTCCCTTCTGGGCGATGCGGCAGATGGATTCCTCTACCTCTGTCGGCGCAGTCATCATCAGGTCCGCCAGCTCGTCGATAATGATGACCAGCTGGGGCATATACTCCTTGTCCGGGTCGTTTGCAGTGACCCTGTTGTAATTTTTGATGTCCCGAACGCCCACCGTTTCGATCAGTTCATAGCGCCGTTCCATTTCGGAAACCGCCCAGGACAGAGCGCCTGCCGCCTTCTTGGCACTGCTGACCACCGGAATAATCAGATGCGGAAGCCCGTTGTATACATTGAATTCCACCTTCTTGGGATCGATCATGATGAGCTTTACTTCATCGGGCGTTGCCTTATACAGCATCGACAGAATCAGACAGTTCAGGCACACCGATTTTCCCGACCCGGTGGTACCGGCAATCAGCAGGTGGGGCATTTTGGCCAGGTCAACATAGATCGGATCCCCGGCCACATCCACACCGATGGCGGCTGTCAGCTTTGCGGGAGACTGAATGAACCGGTTGTCATCCAACAGCGTGCGCAGATACACCGTCTCCCGGTTCTTGTTCGGAACCTCCACGCCCACCGCCGCTTTTCCGGGAATGGGCGCTTCGATGCGCACGCCGGAGGTGGCAAGATTCAGAGAAATATCATCCACCAGATTGGCAATCGCCCGCACCCGCACGCCCTCCTCCGGCTGCAATTCATACCGGGTAATGGTGGGGCCTCTGGACACATTCACCACTTTGGTGCGAACCTTGAAGGACCGCAGAGTTTCTACGAGACGGTTGGCGTTGGTCCGCAGTTCCTCGGTCACATCTCCCTGCTTGGCCGGGAGCGCCGTCAACAGACTTACCGGAGGAAAGGTATATTGCTTTTTCGCTTCCTCGGCCTCCCCTTGAGGCAGAACGCTCATCAAAGGCGTGCGCCGGGCGGTCAGTTCTTCCTCCGAGGGCGAAGACACCGCGGCAGCGGGAGCCGCTTCAAGAAGGTCTTCTTCCTCTTCCGCCTCTTCGGCAATCGGCTCTACCGTTACCGGCTGCTGCTTCGTGATCTTTTTGTTGTCCTCGCTGAAAATATCGTCCAGATCAATGCTTCCCCGGACGGCCGCCCCCTTTTGTTTTACCTTGGGCAGCTCCTCCTGTTTCCGGGGGATCCGATTCTGTTCTCCTTCTCCCCAGCCTTTGGGAGCATCCGGACGGGGCACCACCTGAGGCTTCGGCAGGGGAGACACCGATTCTGTATCTTCTTCGTCTTCACACTCTGCCCATTCCTCCGAACCCGGCACCGGCGCTCCTGCAGAACGGGGGTCTGAAGGAGTTTTTTCTCCGGACGGGTTGCTGTCGGAAAGCGTTTTTTCTGCATAAGGATTCGGATCTACCACTGGTTTGTTATAATATTTACTGCCCTTCTTCGGAAGGCTCGGCGGCACAAAGGCATCGTCATCTTCTTCGGCCTCCTCTTCCTCTGCCTCCGCTTCGGCCTGCGCTTTTCTTCTCCTTCGTTCAAAAAGAACCGACTTGATCTTTCCCCAAAGCTTTTGGAGAATCTTTACGGCAATTCTTCCGGCATCGTCCAGGGTCAGCCCGATGAGGAAGGTCACAAATGCAATCAGCAGGGCAATACAAAGCACCCAGGCACCCGCCCGGCTCAGAGCCTTGGTGAAGAGCCAGGCGATATAGCATCCGAAAATGCCTCCGCCGGTGCCGCTTTTCCCCGCCCGGTAAACATCCGCAGGGGTCATGGATGCCTCCCCGTGAAGGATTAACCCGAAGAGCACCGAAACGGTGATCAGAAGACCCCCCGACAAAATCAGATTCCAGATGTGCTTTTTATCCTGAGCGATCTTTCTTATGAACCAGGCGCTGTAGATCATCAGTGCGGGCAAGGACACCGCCGCCCAGGAGAACAGTCCCAAAGTGAAATCGCAGATCACCGTGAACCAGGCGTCGCTCCCCGCCCAACGGGCAATAAACAGCACCAGCAGAAGTACGGCACAGACCCCAATGGCGTAGGAAACAATCGACAATTTGACTTTTTTCTTCCGCTCTAACTCCTCAAAAATCTGAATCTGCTCCGGCGCAGAGGTCTGAGATTCTTTTTTCTTTTTTTCCGGCGGATTCTTCGCTTCGACTAATTGGTTCTTTTTCGCCATAAAGACACATCCTCTCTCTTTTTTCGGAAAAAACGTTTATATGCAAAGTTTGATAATTCCTCCCACGACCGCAACTCCGCCTACCGCAAAACAGTAGTAAGAGAAGGAACGAAAAGTGGAATGGGCCGAGATGTACTTCAGCAGCTTCATGCTGAGAAGCCCCACCGCGCATGCAATCACCGTTGCTCCTGCAAAAACCGCCCAATCTCCTGCTCCCAAAGAGCTGTCTGAGAACATATTGGGTAGCTTGACCACGGCAGAGCCGAGAATCGCCGGGATGGAAAGCAGGAACGAGTACCGCACGGCGTCCGGACAGCTCATTCCGGACAGACGGCTCCCGGTAATGGTGGAGCCGCTCCTGGAAAGACCCGGCAAAAGCGCCGATACCATCTGGCAAATCCCGACAAACAGCCCGTTTTTCAGGGTAAACCTTTCCATTGGCTTTTCCCTTCCCTGAAGATTGTCTGAAAAGAACAGCATCAATCCGTTGAAAATGAGGATCACCCCGATCACGATCGGCTGACCGGAAATGATGTTGTCCAAGGTGTCTAAAAGCTCAAAATCGAAGATCTTTCCGACCAGAATGTCCAGAATGTAAAGAAACACCAGCGGCAGCGTCCCGATAATCACCAGAAGATCCAGCCGCTCCTCCAAAGTGTAGTCGGCAAGTTTGTATTTTTGGGGGGCACACAGCTTTTTCATCATGGTGAAAAAGGCTGGGATCATTTTTGCAATATCCTTGCGGTATACAATAAATACCGCCACCAGCGTGCCCAGGTGCAACAGCACCGTGAAGGCGGTGGCATCATTGTATTTGGCCAGCCCGTCCCCGAAGAAATTCTGGAACAGAGCCAGATGCCCCGAAGAGGAAATGGGCAAAAATTCCGCCAAGCCCTGCACAACTCCTAAAATCAACGGAAAGATGATCCACATAGTCTGTCTCCTTTTGGGAAAAGATGATTTTGGAAACACGAAACGGAAAACGACAAAAACGCCCTCCGGCAACGATCGCTCTACCTGTTTATAATACCAGAAAAGGACAAAAAATACAAGTGGCAATGTGCATTTTCAAAAAGAATCTGAAAAAATATTTGAATCGCTACCGCCGTCCTGCCTTATGCGGCCTTGCCGCCGGTTTCCTCTGCGGACTTTTCGGAAGCGGAGGCGGTGCCCTGCTCCTCTCGGTCCTGCGCAAACAGACCGATGAAAAAGACCTGCCCTCGCTCTACGCTACCTGCGCTTCCGCTATTCTTCCCCTGTCTCTTTTTTCCTTCTGTCTCTACCGAATCCTCGGAACAACCTCCGGTAATCTTTCCCCTGCTATTCTTCTGTCCTCTGTCTGCGGCGGAACTGTGGGCGCTCTGCTTCTCTCCCGCCTGCCGCCGAAAATCACCGGAAAAATCTTTTCGTCCCTGTTGATCCTCGGCGGATTGCTGCTCCTTCTGCCTGGGAAATAACCCATCAAACAGAAGAAGGAGGCCCTTTATGCATCGCTTTTTGCTCCTCTTCAGCGAACTTTTTCCCGCCTTTTTCTGCGCCCTGCCCATCGGCATGGGGGTCGGCGGTGCCGGACTTTATGTTCTGTTTCTGACAACCTTCGGACACCTTCCGCAAGTCGAAGCTCAAGGAAAAAACCTTCTCTTTTTTCTCGCCGCGGCCGCCTCCGGCGTCCTGTCCCACCTTCACCGTCGGTTGGTAAACCGACAGCTCTTTCTGATGTTGTCCCTTTTCGGTATATTGGGCGCTCTCCCCGGCGCACTCCTTGCTTTTGCCCTGCCGAAAGGCCTTTTGCGCATTGCTTTCGCCCTCTTTTCAATCCTCTTGGGATTGAACGGATGGATTTCTGCGCACCGTAAGTAGATCCTCTCCCCCTTCTTTTCCGCTTCTCAAAAATGTCCTTTTTGCTCTTCAGCCCGGTTCTCTTCGCAGGGCTCCGTCTGCGCCCAGTGTTTCTTGCAGGGCTCCCCGCCCTGCACCCGGCGACCCCTTTTGAAAAAGGGGTCGATCCGAAAACTTT
>DPGD01000003.1:10611-10832 GCA_003522145.1 Clostridiales bacterium
CCCGGCGACCCCTTTTGAAAAAGGGGTCGATCCGAAAACTTTATCTGCGGAGGGACAACATACTTTTTATGGAAAGGCATAGAATCCGGAATGCCGGAGCCGTTGATTTTCGGAGGCAGGTCTATGGATACCGTATGCCGCCCCTTCTCTGACGCTTCTCGCAGGGCCCCGCCCTGCAACCCGGCGACCCCTTTTGAAAAAGGGGTCGATCCGAAAACTTT
>DPGD01000003.1:11106-11363 GCA_003522145.1 Clostridiales bacterium
ATGGAAGGGCAAAGAATCCGGAACGCCGGAGCCGTTGATTTCCGGAAACCGATCTATGGACTCCGTTCGCCGTCCCCTCTGTGGGTGTTTTGTGCTCTCGTGCATGGTGGGAGGCATCCTTCCGAAAGCCCTTGGGTTTTCGACGATGCCTCCCGCCTGCACGACCTGAAAAGGCCAAGCCTTTTCAGGCGGGACAAAGTCCCTGCACGAAACACCTACAGACTGTCCGGCTTCGCCTTTACGCCCCGAAAAAAGTT
>DPGD01000040.1 GCA_003522145.1 Clostridiales bacterium
TTTTGAAAAAACGCCCCTTGGCAGGGTGTGGGACAGCGTCCCGCAAAGAGAGGGAAAGCCAGTCAGCGAGGTACGCCTTTTCAGGCGGGACAAGGTCCTTTCACGAAACACCGACAGACCGTCCGGCTTCGCCTTCACGAACCTAAAAAAGTTTTTGAGGGTTCCAAGGGGCGTTTTTTAAAAACGCCCCCTTGGCAGGGTGTGGGACAGCGTCCCACAAAAAGGATAAAACAAAAAACTCGCCCGGATAGGTTGAAATCTCAGGCGAGTTTATCTTCAGGGTTTACAGGGAAGGATCACAGTTCCTTTTCGTCCACCACATTTTTAGCGCAGATGATATCCAAATTCCCGTTGCGGCAGCGCAGATCGTTGAGAAAGGCCCGTTCCTCCTTCTGATCCTTCAGGGTAATGGCGTAGGTCAACTGGAACATACTGCCCATATTGGTGGTTTTGACACGAACGAGTTCATGAGTGGCGGTATACCGTTCAAACAAATCATCGAACACCTCGGTATAATCCAAGGACTCAGGAATGGTGATGCGCAATGTTTTTTCGGCACGGGAGGGTTCGCCGATATTTGTGCAGTTAAAGAGCAGGGTGACCAGGCAACTGAGAACCGTGAAGATCAGAGCCACCAGAATGCCGTCCTGTGTCCGGTTTGCGGCGGAAACACCGATAATCATAGACATGAACACGCTGACCAGTTCCTTTGCCGAGCAGGGCAGGGAGCGGAAGCGCACCAAAGCAAACACACCGGAGATGGTAACGGCGGCGCCGATCTGATTGCCCACCATCATCAGGACGGTAGTCACGGCGAAGGGCAGCGCAAAGAGAGCGAAAGCGAAGCTTTTGCTGTAGCGGGTATTGCGCACGGTATAGCAAAGAGCGGTGGGAATGCCCAGAACGAGGGCGATAGCAGAACAGATTAAGTAAGTATTCAATCCGGTAGGGATCGTCAGTCCGAAAAGTGTCATAGCGGGAATCCTTTCCATTTCATGTTTTTACTTTTTATTTTCGTTTTCGGGAAATCAGAGCATCCCCGCCCGGGAATCAAGCAAAAAACGCCTTGCCGCTTCCTCGGGACATACAAGCCCTGTGCTGAAAGCAGAGGAGTAAGCTCTGCCGTATTTGGAAACCGAGTCCGGCAGAATTTTCAGATCGTCAAAAATATGGGAAAGCCACAGAGGAACCACGCCGGGAATCTTGACTTCCATAAGCACTTTGCCATTCAAATCCAGCTTCCTGCCATAAATCCCACAGGTCAGATCCAGATCCTCCGTGCGCCAGGTAATGTTCCGGTCGAAGGTCATACGCAGAACGCTGTCGGTGGGGCTTGCCAAGGAATAGCGTTCATAAGAAATGAACATAGCGGGCGCAAGACCCTTATAGAAGGACACAAAATAGGAAATCTCGTTGCCGATCTGTCCTGGCTCCGGACACGGTCCGCCGTCGAGAAATTTCACGGCATCCAAGAGCGGTGCCTGAATCCGGCGTTTATAGACCACACCCTTGTATTTCTTTTTGATCTCCACAAAAACCTTGCTGTCTTCCTTTGGAACGCCGTAGCTCCGCAGGCGGAGTTTTTCCTTGTAAACCGGCTTTTCCAGGCTCTGTCGGATGAGACGGAAATCGGGGGTGTCATAATAGATATTGGTAATCAGCGACCGGGCATACAGGTCTTCCACCATTTTTCCGTCCAGTCTTTTCATCAGGGCGTCATACTGCTCTTCGGTGATCAGATATTTCCGCTCATATCGCTTGAAGGTGAATTGGAAAACTGCCAAGAACGCCGCCCCCTCCTCTGCTTTTCTGTATTGTACAGCGACTTTGTCAAAGGACGGTGAAAAAAAGCGGATTTTTTCGGAAAAATGGGTTTCCGGAAAGGAGAGATTGCTCAGAACCCCTTGACAAGGCTCAAATAATGTGCTATACTCTTGGTATTATACGATAAGGTTTTTCAAAAGTCAAGGTTCGGTAGATTTTTTTTGGAGGGCAAAAGAAAAAATCGGCTTTTTTAACAAAGATTTTGTCGTTTACTTGTGACAAGCGACGGAATTCCGCAAGAAAGGAAACAAAAAGATGAATCGAATTGAAAGCTTTTCGGTGGATCATCGGTATATTGTGCCGGGAATGTATATTTCAAGGCAGGACGGGGATATTGTGACCTACGATCTGCGGTTCAAAAAGCCGAACAACGGGAAGTACCTGACCAATCTGGAAATGCATTCTGTAGAGTACATGGCGGCCACTTATTTTCGCAACAGCGGGATTTCGGGCCGGGCAATCTACTTGGGACCTATGGGTTGGCGCCGGATTTTATCTGCTTTTGCGGGCTGTGGACGAAAAGACTGTGCGGAAGGTGACCGATGAAGTATTCCGGAAAATTGCCTTTGAAGCCGACCGGATGTACGGGCAGTCGGAAGAGGAATGCGGAAACAACAAAGAGTTTTCCCTGGAGGCCGCCAAGGAATGAGGAGTTTGGGGCTCAGGTGGGCATTCTGAAAGCGGACTTTGTGTATCCGACAAATAGAATAAGTAAAGGAAAGAAAAAAGATGATCGGAATTATAAGTGCTATGGATGTGGAAATTTCCGGACTGCGGGAGCGCATGAGCGAAAGACAGGATGAACGAATTTCAGGCGTACGTTATACAAGGGGAAGGCTTTTCGGACAGGAGGCGGTTTTAGCCGTTTGCGGCGTGGGAAAATGCTTTGCCACCCTTTGCGCCCAGACCATGATTTTGCGCTATCAGCCCGTATGCATCCTCAACATCGGTGTGGCGGGCACGCTTTCCGAACATCTGGGCATCGGGGATATGGCCGTGGGTACTTCGGCTGTCTGTTACGATATGGATACTTCCCCCGTGGGCGACCCGGTTGGACTGATTTCGGGGATCCATCTGATCTATATTCCTTTGGACGAAAAATTGAGCGAGGGCTTATACAGAGCCTGTGGGGCGCTTGGCATAAAGGCAGAAAAGGGCGTGGTGGCCTCAGGCGATCAGTTCATCTGCAACAGAGCGAAAAAGGAATGGATCGCACGGCAGTTTTCCGCCATTGTTTGCGAAATGGAGGGACAGGCGATCGCCCAGACCTGCTTTGTAAACGGGGTTCCCTGTGCGATTTTGCGTTCGGTTTCCGACAATGCGGACGGTACGGCAGGGGAGTATGAACACTTCAAGCACCAGGCGGCCGCCAATTCCGAGAAAATTCTTGAGAAATTTTTTAAACAGGCTGCCGGCGATCTGGTTATTGTTCCGCTCCGGGCTGACCCGGCTGAATGATTTGTGTAAGGATTTATGTCGTGAAAGGAGAATCTACCGATGAAACGGTTGAAAACGACACTGCTTCTGTTTGGTTTTCTGACCTGTTTTCTGCTTTCCTCCTGTGGGGCAGCCACCCGGGATACGGCGGCTTCATTAGAAGGAAAAACCCCGGTGTCCCCGGCTTTTACTGCCGAGACCTCCGGCAGTGAGAGCGAGCTTTCAGCGGCTTCCAAGGAGGTCACTTCTCCCGATCCTTCCGCTTCGTCCCTGCCGTCCTCCTCTTTTTCTTCCCCTTCCGGAAGCCCTTCCGGAACGACGGAGCCCACCGAACCGGCTGTTGAAAAATTTACTCTGGGCTTTACGGGCGATGTGTGCTTTGCCGAAAATTATAAAATCTACCAACTGGCAAAGAAAAACAACAGAGAATTGCTGAACTGCTTTTCACCCACGCTTCTGGAGCAGCTGCAGGCGGTGGACTTTCTGACGGTGAACTGTGAGTCTTCGGTCAGCAACCGGGGAGCAGCTCTTGCAGGGAAGGGCTATACCTTCCGGACCTCGGTGGCCACAGCCAAAGTGTTCAAAGAAATGGGAGCGGATCTGATCGGCTTGGCCAACAACCATGTTTATGATTTCGGAAAGGACGCTTTCCTGGATACGCTGGATGCTTTTTCGGAAATGAATCTTCCCACAGTCGGTGCCGGACGGAATGCGGAGGAGGCCTATGCACCCTACATTCTGGAAAAAAACGGAATAAAGGTGGCTTTTGTGGCCACTTCCAGGGCGGAAAAGCAGTATTTTACGCCGGTGGCCGAGGGAGAAAATCCGGGAATTTCGGGGTGCTATGTCCTGACAAGGGCCTGCTCCGCCATCGAGGTTGCCAAAGCACAGGCGGATTTTGTGATCGTCTACGCCCATTTCGGCTATGAATACAATACGGTCATTGAGCCGGCCCAACAGCAGGCGGCCTATGCCTTTATTGATGCCGGAGCGGATCTGGTGGTGGGGGCGCACCCCCATATTCTCCAGGGGATCGAGGCATATAAGGGAAAAATGGTTTTCTACAGCCTTGGAAATTTTCTCTTCAATGATAAGGATCTGGATACGGTGCTCCTCAAGGTGACTTTGGAAGGCAAGGACCGGGTGTCCTACAATCTGGTTCCCTGCCGCCAGACCGGCGGTGTGGTTTCCGACTGCGGAGGCACAGTCGAGGGAGAGCGGATTCTGCAGGCTCTGCGCCGGCTTTCTATCGGAATTGCCGTGGACCGGGAAGGCAATGTTTATAATGCGGAAGCGGAAGAAAGCTAAGAGAAAATCAAGTTTAGAAGAGAGGAAAAGCATGAACATCTGTATTTTTGGCGGAGCCTCCGACGAGGTGGACGCCCGCTATATCCGGGAAACAGAAGAGGGCTGCCGCAGATTGGCGCAAAGGGGGCATACGCTGATTTTCGGCGGCGGAAACGGAGGCATGATGGGAGCGGCGGCCAGAGGCTTCCGGGCGGAAGGCGGGAAGATTGTCGGCGTGGTGCCGGAGTTCTTTCATGTGGACGGCGTGCTCTTTGAGCAGTGCACCGAGTTTGTCTATACGCACACCATGCGGGAACGGAAGCAGTATATGGAGGAGCATTCCGATCTGTTTCTGGTCATGCCCGGAGGGGTGGGCACCATGGACGAATTCTTTGAGAGCTTCACGCTGTATACCCTGCGCTGTCACCGAAAACCGGCGGTTTTGATGAATCTGCTTGGATACTATAATCGTCTTCTGGAGTTTTTAAAGGAGATGGTAACAAAGGGGTTTCTGCAACAGGGAAAAGCGGAGGAACTGTATGTGGCGGAGACTTTCGTTAATTTGTTAAAAATTAAAGGCCTGAATTTGTGAAATAAGAACAAATATTGAACTGTTTTGGAATTTCGATTGAAAAAGCCGAAAGAATGTGCTATACTCACCCTGTATAGTCCCATAGGAAGAATTTCATGTGCCGAAAAGGCAGGAGGTATTTATGAAAAGCAATAGGCGTGTGCTTTCTGTATTCCTGGCGATCTCACTGGTTGTTACGGCTTGGTTCTCTGTTTTTTCATTCTGTGTTACTGCGCAGGAGTCTTTGACCGTGCAGGCGGGAAACGCTTCAGCAGTGGTCGGGGAGCAGGTGGTCGTCCCGGTGACGGTGTCGGGAAACAGCAATGGATTGCACGGAATGCAGTTCCGTGTGAGTTATGACAGTATGGCTCTCAGTCTCGTGGATGCATCCGTAAAGCTGTCCGGAGGCTATCAGGCCGTGAAAGAAGAGGATTCGCTTGTGGAATTCTACTGGTCGGCGATCGACGGAACGGTGCAGGACGGCACAACGGTTGCGCAACTGATCTTTCAGGTTCTGAAGAGAGGCAGTCATTCGGTGGTACCGACGGTTAACGCCTCTTTGGGCGACTGCTTCTACTATCTGGATGAAACCGATACTCCGGTGGACTATGCCCTTTCCTTGGAAACCGGTACGGTGACGGGAGAGGCGGATATTTCCACGATCTTCCACTTTGAGATTGCAGGCAGAGAGACCGGCGTTCATGAGTTGGCGGCGGCAGACATAAAAATGTGCAAGGCGGAAGCGATTTACGGATTTTCCATTGAGGTGAACTATGATGCCGAAAAGCTCTCGTTTGAGAGCGGCACACTGAACGAACGGTTTCCCTACGGCAGAATTGTCTGCCATGAGCCGGGCACGGTACGAATTTTTGCCTGCACAGAGGTCGCTTCCCCTGTAACGGGTGATGCGGATATGGCGAGCCTGTATTTCAATGTGTTGGATCCCAATGCGGACACGGGCACTTCGTACGATCTGTCGGTGACCTACTACAACGGTCAGCCGGCGTATACTCTGGACGCTCAGAAGCATACCGTTGATATTACAGATGTGCCGGCAGTGTGTACGCCCATCGTTCTGAAGGCGACGAACCCTTATGACCTGAACGGCGACAGCGTTGTGAACATCACGGATGTTGCGGTATTGCTGGACTGCCTGGCCGGTGCGGGAACGGCAAACGGAGCGGACACCGATCTGAACGGTGACGGCACCACGAATATCACGGATGTTGCTGCACTTTTAGACTGGTTGGCTGGCGTATAAAGGCCTTTCCGCAGAATTGGCGAAAGCTGACGGAAAGAGGGGCGGATTCCAAGAATCCCCCCTTTTTCTCGGATTTTCTGTTTATCACAAAAGACGCTGTTTATTTTTGTGTGTATTGCACATAAAAACACCCGAAAAAGGTGAAAATGCAATATTGACAATTTCCTGAAAATGGGGTATAATGGAGACGCAGTAAAAATATATTATGGAGGTTCATTCATGAAAACATTCTGCAGAATTTTATCGTGTTTGTTGGTAGTTCTGACTTTGTTTGCTTGTGTGGCTTGTGGTTCGTCCACCACTAAGAAGGAAAATCCCACGACCGCTCCCACCACCGGCACAGAGACAGGCAATACCGAGACGGGCACAGCCACGAATACGAATACCGACACCGCAACCCCTTCCGGCGAGCTGGTGAAACCGGTCATTCCCGAAACCTTTGGCGGGGATAAAATCCGTTTCTATATTAACGGCGGTGCCGGAAACGCGTCTATGTCCAACATCCGTTCTATTGCATTGGTAGCGGATGCAGACGGTGAAGTTCCCGATCCTGACTACGCTGTGAACCAGCTGGTTGTGACGAGAAACCAGACCGTTGAGGATGAGCTGAAAGTGAAGATCGAGGTCGCCAAGGTCGGAACCATGCAGGGCGCCGTCAGCGACTTGGGCAACATTCTGACCGCTCAGGATGATGTGTACGATGTTCTGGCTTTGTATCAGTATTTCGATCTGGGCTTGGCTCTGGGCGACACGGTTGGTTCCTTCTACAACCTGGAGAATATGCCTGAAGGCGTGACCAGCTATCTGAATGTGAAAGCTCCTTACTGGAGTCAGGCGTTGTACAACACCCTGAAGTACAACAACACTGCGTTCTTTGTGACCGGCGACCTGTGCCAGGCAACGATCGGTACCCTGTTTGTGTCCTTTGTTAACAGCAAGCTGTGGAATCAGTATGCAGACCAAATCAAGAATATGCAGAACTCCGGCGGTTACAGCGATATTTACGATATTGTCAACAACGGCTACTGGACGCTCGATTTGATTGAAGAGTTGGGCGCCACGGTTTATGCGGATACCAACGATAACGGCAAGAACGACTATAAGGATCGTTGCAGCTTCATTATCTACGGTGACAAGTCCAACTGCGCAACCATGGACTGCCTGGTGGCAGGCTTCGGTCTTCGTTATACAACGACCAGTGCCGACGGTATGCCCGTGATGGCATTTGACAGCGAAACGAACACTGATATTTACACCCGTTTGCAACGGTTCATGACCCATCCCAACACCACGGCTGTTGCGACCTACGAGGAGATTGTGGATGAAGCAGGTAAGAGCCTCTATATTATGGATGTGTTCGCACAGGGCAATGTGCTGGTTACCGTGAACACTCTGGACAAAGCAGAGTACTATCTGCAGGATATGACGGATTTCTGGGTAATGCCGCTGCCTATGCTCAGCCGCGACCAGTACAACCCGAATTCTGCTTCCAAGGGCTATGCAACTCAGCTGGGTGACTCTGTTTCTCAGTATGCTATCTGCAAGTTCTCTGGTGAGGAGAGACTTCCTGCCATCACCGCTACTCTGGAGTTGATGGGTTACTACTCCAAGCTGTGGATCACGCCCAAATACTATGAGGCTCTGAAGATTCGTTACACTCGTGACGACAAGAACGCCGCTATGATCGACATGGTTCGTGAAGGTATCTACAGTGACTTCGGTCTGGTATGGTCCCGTTCTCTGAATGATGTTTCTTGGGAACTGCGTACAAACTACAATCCTGCAAAGGGTATTGCGAAGTATGCGAAGCTGACCCAGAACAAGCTGAATCTGGCGATGGCCGATCTGCTTGTTAAGATCGAAGAGGCTTACGATATTCAGTAATTTCGGTTCAATTCGGCTTAAAAAGCCGGAGATGCCGCAAATCGGAAACGATTTGCGGCATCTTTTTTGAATTCTATTTCCAAGAATCTGCGGTTTTTGAAATACGGGATCTGGCGTTGGATAGCGCTGAAACGGAGGAAATACCGAAGGAAGAAAGCAGAAAAACAAGGAAAAAACAGAAGGAACATTTTTTCTGATTGCAAAGAAAGAGAGAACCGAAAAGGGGAGAAGACCGGAGAATCGGATAAGGGAAAGAACATTCGGAAAGGCAAATTCAGACAAATTTTCGGTATTCTGCGGCGACTGCCAGCATATCCCGGAGCGTATCTTCCTTTTTGGAGGGGTCTCTGAGAAGAGCCGAAGGATGGTAAAGGGCACACATGCGGAAAGGGCCTTTGTTGTAGAATTTGCCGTGGTCTCTTGTAATTTTGAAATCGGGGTCGATCAGGCGCATAGCGGCGATTCGTCCAAGACAGACAATGATTTCCGGCTTGACCAACCGCACTTGTGTGCGCAAATATTCCATACAGGCCTCCTGCTCTGCAGGCAAGGGGTCCCGGTTTTGGGGAGGACGGCATTTGAGAATATTGCAAACATAAACCTCCTCCCGATCAATTCCGACTGCAGCAAGATAGCAATCAAAAAGCTGTCCGGCAGGGCCGACAAAGGGAATCCCGGTTTCATCCTCCCGTCCGCCGGGAGCTTCCCCAACAAACATCAGCTTTGCTTGGCGGTTTCCCCGTTCCAGAACGACCTTGTTCCGGAGCTGTCCCAGCGGACATTTTTGACAGTTTTCACAGGCTTCCTCCAACTGTTTAAAGTTCATTTCGGGCTTCTCCTTTCGGCGTTTGGATTTATACGGCAAGTGCAAGGGGCAGTGGGAATCAAAAAAGGGCATTCTCAAAATCAGCTTGTGGACAGAGGATCAAACGAAGGGGGCTAAGAGAAAAACGCTTTTTATGCTATTCCTTTGTTCCGGAAACAGAATCCAGGGCAGGGCTTTGAAAGGGTGGATCCTGGTTTCAGGAAGTCAAAACGCAGCTTTGTCAAGAGGAAATTCCGTTGAAGAGAGCTTTTTCCGGTGCTCAGAGAGAAAAGGGGTCGGGTCAAAAAACACTTTTTGGCCAAACTCTTCCAAGAGTGTGGCGGCGGCTCCGATGCCGTGCGCCACTACATAAAAGACGGAAGAAGAGGGGAGCGAGGAATCGGTATTTTGAAAAGCGGATTCCGGAGCATCACAGAAGATCTCCGGTACCACGCCCAAGGAATACAGGCTTTTCGCAAGAAAAAGCAGTTCCCTCTGACTCTTCACCGTGCAGAGGTAGAAGCCGGCCCTACTGCTGTCGCCCGGCAGAAGGGAATGCTCTTCGCAGGTTGAAGAATGCTTTGGAATGGATTCAGAAGGATTTCTTTCTCTGTTCAGAACAAAGATTTCGCACCCCCCGTCCTTGGAAGGAAAAAGGCGGATCAGCGTCTGTGCGCCGGTCAGTTGCAGCCCGGTTTTGGCCTCCACAAGTGCGAAAATCACCTCCAGAGCTTGTTTGGCAGAGGCATTTCCGGCCTCCAGACACTCCAAATTCGTTCCGTATTCCGTAAGTTCTTCTTTGCTCAGGCTGATTTTCAGCCGTCCCTTTGCGATTTGCAGGATTTCCATTGGTCTATGTACGCTCCTTTGCTTGTTTCATTTCCTTTACATTATAAGCGAAGAGCGCATTTTTTGCACCTGATTTCTTTTGGACGGAAGGGAAGAAATTTCCGCAGATTCGGATGAGATTGAAAAAAGCAGACAGCCCGAAATCCCCGGATTTCTCGTGGTTCCTTGAATATCCCGCACATCGGGCAATGCGGTATTCTTATCGGAGCAGGCGGTCGGAAACGGTTTGGGGACGCTTGTTTTTGTGGGGCAGGGAAAATTCCGACCGGAATCAGGGAGCTTTTGAAAAAGGCTACAGCAAAACGAAGAATTTCGTTGGACCGTAGCCGCTTTTCTTGATTCAGATTTTCAGAATGCCATCGGCAACTGCTTTATCCACAAATGCATGAATTTTCTGCACGGGATCCAACAGTTTGCTGATGGTTTCGTCTTTATGCAGACTGTCTACAAGGAGTGCAACATACTTGCACATATTGACTTCGCAGTACCAGGGACGGTCCAAAAGCTCCTGGGGACGGTAGATCAGGTTGGTGGTGAAGACCTTGTTCAGGATTCCTGCGGAATAGGCTTCATCGAATTTTTTCAATCCATTGCAGAACAGGCCGAAGGAGGCGAAGGCAAAAATCCTCTTGGCACCCCTGATCTTCAGCTTCTCGGCAATATCAATGATGGAGTCACCGGAAGAAATCATATCGTCAACGATAATGACATCCTTTCCTTCCACGGGCTTGCCCAGGTATTCGTGGGCTTCAATGGGATTGCGTCCGTCCACGATCACGGCATAGTTCCGGCGTTTATAGAACATACCCAGATCCAATTTCAGAACCGAGGAGAAATACATACACCGGGACATTCCGCCCTCGTCAGGAGAAACAATAGTCACATGGTCGGCATTCAGGGTCAGGTCCGGAATATTCCGGATCAGCGCTTTGATCATCTGATAGGTCGGCTGAACATTGTCAAAGCCATGCAGAGGAATAGCGTTCTGAACTCTGGCGTCATGGGCATCAAAGGTAATCAGATTGGAAACACCGATGTTGACCAGTTCCTGCAGCATCATGGCGCAGTCCAAGGATTCTCTGGCGCTCCGTTTGTGCTGTCTGCCTTCGTACAGCATGGGCATCACAACGGTGATTCGTTTTGCCTTTCCGGCGATGGCGCCGATGATCCGCTTCAGGTCCGCAAAGTGCTCGTCGGGAGACATGGGCACCGTCTGACCGTACATTTTATAGGTCACACCGTAATTGAACACATCGCAGAGGATGAACACATCGTGTCCCCGCAACGACTCATAAATGATTCCCTTTCCTTCTCCGCTCCCGAACCGGGGGCAGGCAGCGTTGACCACGAAACTATGGTCCACACCGCTCCACTCCTTCAGATAGGAGTCAACCTTTTCAATAAAGCTCTCACAGCCCTTCATGGCAATTAAGCTTAACTCTCCGAACATTGCGTCACTCATTTTGATCCCCTCACAGCGTGTAGTTATTGTTTTCCGACCGTTTTCCGGCACCTGCCGTTCCAGCCGATCTTCCGTTACCCATTATAGCACGGTTTCTTCATTTTTCAAATATTTTCTTTTAAATTCAAAAAAAATCTCCGAATTTCATCGTTTTATATGAAAAAACGCCGGAATTTTTGGTCGTTTTGGCGACTTTCGGGAGAGGAAAAGACAACCAAGAAAGTCGGGTCGGATTTTTCAGAAGTCAAAGCGAACCCGTTCCACGGCCGTACAGCGGAAATGGTCATCGGACAGGGTGAACAACGCCCCCTCTAAAGTCACCGGATTCTCTGAAAGTTCAAATTTGCTGGGCATTCCGGTTTTGAGCTTTTCGATGATGATCTCGGTTTTCACGCCCAGATTGGAGGAGCGGGGGCCGCACATTCCCAGATCGGTGATATAGCCGCATCTTCCCTGTAGGATCTGTTCGTCGGCGGTGGGCACATGGGTGTGGGTGCCGAAAATGATATTTACTTTGTCACAAAGGTCGTAAGCCAAGGCGATTTTTTCGCTGGTGGCCTCGGCGTGAATGTCCAGAACAGCCAGATCGTAGTTTCCCTTTTCTGCAAGGAGAATTTTCCGGCAGGACTCAAAGGGGCAGGCCAAGGGCAGATTTTCCATGCCGATTCTGCCCATCACATTCAGAACCAGAATGTTTTTTCCGTTGTAGGACAGGATGCAGGAGCCTTTTCCGGGATTCTGTCCCGGATAATTGCAGGGGCGCAGAAGGGTGGGCGCTTCGTCCAACATCCCGTAAACACTGCGCTGGCGAAAGGAATGATTGCCTCCGGTGATGACATCAGCCCCGGCTTCAAAAAGCAGCTCGGCGTCCTCCTTGGAAATGCCGTTTCCGCTGCCCATTGAGGCGTTTTCACCATTGATCACCGTGATCTCCGCTCCGGTTTCTCTGCAGATTTTCCGGAGATTTTCCTGCAGGCACAGAACGGCACCTCTTCCGACTACATCGCCCAAGCAAAGAATTTTCATTTCTGTTTTCCTTTCTGCTCTGAAAATCAAAGGGGTGCCGAAAAACGAAGACCTTCGTTTAAGGACACCCCTTGAACGCACATTTCAATATATATCTATGATTTACCTGTAGCAATATCTGCCGCAGTCCTTATTTTCATTCTGGCTTTATAGTATATATATGTCAAACTGCGTTGCAGTACATTTTATTTTGCGAAATCGGTAGCTCGGCTCTCTCTGATAATGTTGACCTTGATCTGTCCGGGATACTTTAACTCGCCTTCGATCTTTTTGGCCATATCCCTTGCCAAAAGAACCATGGACTGGTCATTCACCTCTTCGGGCTTGACCATCACGCGGACCTCTCGCCCTGCCTGGATGGCGTAAGCCTTGTCCACTCCGTCGAATCCGGAGCAGATCTCCTCCAGCTTTTGCAGGCGTTTGATGAAGTTTTCAATATCCTCTCTGCGGGCGCCCGGACGAGCGGCGGAGATGGCGTCTGCCGCCTGTACAATCATGGCTGTGACCGTGCGAGGCTCCACATCGCCATGGTGCGCCTCAATGGCATGGATGACATCCTTGTTTTCCTTGTACTTTTTGGCAATTTCCACGCCGATCTGCACATGGGAGCCTTCCACTTCCTGCGTCATCGCTTTTCCGATGTCGTGGAGCAGTCCGGCTCTTCTTGCAAGGGTACCGTCAACACCCAGCTCATCGGCAATGATTCCGGCAATGTAAGAAACCTCCACCGAATGATTCAGAACATTCTGGCCGTAACTGGTACGGTACATCAAGCGTCCCAGAATTTTGACAAGTTCGTTGTTCAACCCATGAATGCCGGTTTCAAAAACGGCTTTCTCGCCGGCCTGTTTGATGCGGGATTCCACTTCTCTCTTGGCTTTTTCCACCGTTTCTTCAATACGGGTCGGATGAATTCTGCCGTCGGAAACCAACTTTTCAAGGGTCAATCGGGCAACCTCTCTCCTGATCGGATCGAAGCTCGAAATGGTGATCGCCTCCGGGGTGTCGTCAATAATCAGATCCACGCCCGTCGCCGTTTCCACGGCACGGATATTTCTGCCTTCTCTGCCGATGATCCGGCCTTTCATGTCATCGTTGGGAAGGGCCACCACCGAAACGGTAGATTCGGCGACCTGATCGGAAGCGATTCTGGAAATGGCAAGAGCGATAATGTTGCGTGCCTTTTCTTCTGCGTCTTCCTTGAGCTGCGTTTCGATTTCAATCAGCTTTTGTGCAGCTTCAAAGCGTGCTTGCTCCTCGACCTGAGCGATCAGCAACTCCTTGGCGCTTTCGGCAGTCAGTCCGGAGAGTTCCTCCAGTTTTTCGGTTTGCTGTACTTTAATTTGCTCAACTTCAGCGGTCTTATCCTCGTATTCCTTGATTTTCTGGTTTAAGCTCTCATCCTTCTTTTCAAGCTGATCCAGCTTCCGGTCCAAAGATTCTTCTCTGGATACACACCGGCGCTCCAGTCGGGAAACTTCATTCCGGCGATCCTTGATCTCTTTGTCCAACTCGTTTTTGCTTTTCAGGATCTCTTCTTTGGCTTCAATCAGCGCCTCTTTTTTCTTTTGTTCGGCAACCTTGCTTCCTTCTTCAATGATTCGCTTGGCTTCCTGTTCCGCACTTCCGATCTCCGCTTCTGCGAATTTCTTCCGGTACTGGATGCCCATCAGAACACCGAGGAATCCAAAGACCAAAGCGCAGACCACGCCAATGATGACTCCAACATAAGTAGGCAAAATTTGCACCTCCTTTTTATTCAGTTTTTAAAGTTCGACAGGGTAAAGAAGGGCGTGCCGACGCAAAAAGCGTTCTTCAAACAAGCCGCAGACACCGGAAAAAAATCATAATTCAGTTTATATATCAGCGATCGTATGCATATATATAGAAAGATATTTTTCTAAATCTGTTCCGGGTTCTTCGGGCAAAGGAACTCCGGAAAGATGCGGTAACCGATTCGTCGGAAATGTCGATTTTTGCTCCGAACAAGGGCTTCCTTTACCATCTCATATCTATTGTAAACAAAAATAGTCCTTCTGTCAAGAGCAAATCGGGGGTTCCGGCGTATAATTTCCGATTTTTTTTGGAAAATAATGAATTTTCTTGACTTTTCCGTGAGAGCATGATACAATGAAGCGCGTTCATACCGTATCAGATCGTCAGTATCGGGCTCTGTCTTCCGAAAAGAGGAACGCCTCTTACTTTTGCTCTTGGAAAGGGAAAAAACAATGAAAAAAAACCTTGGAATGAAAAAAACGGTAATTTCGGGATTTCTGGCGTTGGTTCTGTTGGCGGGGGGGCTTTCCTCCTGCGGGAAAGCAACCTCCACGAATGCACCCGCCAGCTCCGGAGAAAGCACCGTTGGGGAAGAAAAAAAGCTCTTTGATTTCGACATAGAGGAATACTTGGTGTTGCCGGATGTTTCCAGGCTGTCGGTCAAGAGAAGCGAAGTGACCGAAAAGGTAGAGGAGAACTATACCCAGTTGTTGGACAACTTCCCGGAGATCAGAGAGAAAACCGAGGGTACCGTGGAGACCGGCGATACGGTGTATATTTACTATGCCGGCACGCTCATTCCTTACGATGGAGACTATTCCTTCACAGTGGGACAGTGTGATTTTGCCGGGTTGGACAAGGCCCTTGAAAACACGGAATTCTTGGACGGAGAGGCGGTTCTGAAGGTGACTCTGCCCGAAGAATTTACACTTCCCGAAATTCTTTCCGGTGTACCGGAAGATTTGGCGCAGGAGCTTTCCGGCAAGAGTGTCACTCTGATTTTCAGCGTGGAGGGCAAGAACGGCAAGGTGGAAAAAGGCGAAGAGCTCACGGGGAACCTGCGCATGGAATATGTGTTCGGGAGAGGAACATACAATGCCGATTCTGCGGCGGAAAAGGCAAAGAAAGAGGGAGAGCGGAAGGGCTTCGGTCTGGAAATCGGCTCCGGTTCCTTCATTGATGGCTTTGAAGACGCCATGATCGGAATGTCCGTACAGGAGGGGACAAAGAAGGTCCTGACCTTGAAATTTCCCGATCCCTACAAAAACAATCCGGCCCTTGCCGGACTTCCGGTGGAATTTGAAGTGACGGTTCTTTCGGCTACCCATACACTCCGGCGGGATCTGACGGATCCGGCCCAGTTTGCGCTGTTGAAAAAGGAATTTGAGGAAATCAACGGCGAAGGATCTTTCAGCTATGAAGATGATGCGAAGCTGCGGGAATATATCCGGACAAGCGTGCTGGCGGAATTCGCCCGTCAAATAGCATTTGAGGAGACGGTCGTAAGGGAGTATGAACCAGAGACGCTTGAAGAGTATGTGGCATTTGCTAAAAAGTCCTTTTTGCAATATTACAGCAACTATTTTCCCGGTGTGACCGAAGAAATGCTCATTCAATATATCTTCAAGGGTGAAGAAGCGTATAAATCGCAGATGGAAGCGGCCGCAAAGGAGCGTATGAAGCAGGACCTGATGCTGGTGGGTATTGCGCGGAAGAACAACCTGGACAAGTTGACCGAAGAGGAGTGCAACGAGCGGTTGGACCGGGTGATTGCTCAGCAAAAGGCCTACAACGGTGTGGAGATGACCCGAGAAGAGGTTGTGGAGGAGCTGTACGGCGGCAGAGCGGAATTGGAAAAGGAATTGCTCAGCGAGAAGACGCTGGAGTGGCTGGCCGGACGGATCTCTATTGAAGAGGACGGCGAAATCGGCGAATAATGAAAAGGGGGCTGTAAAAAACTCGGCAAGAGTTTTTGGCGCCTCCTTTTTTGCGTAAAGAACACAAATTTGAGAGAAACTCTTGAAATGAAACCGCTTTTGTGCTATACTTCAAAGCGGAACGGAGAATCACTCTCCGGAATTCGGAAAGGACGGATTATATGACCAAAATAGATATTTTTTCTGGCTTTTTGGGCGCAGGAAAGACCACGCTCATAAAAAAACTGATCAAGGAAGCCTATAGCGGAGAAAAACTGGTGCTGGTGGAAAATGAGTTCGGCGAGATCGGCGTGGACGGAACCTTTATGCAGGATGCGGGCATCACCGTGAACGAGCTGAATTCGGGTTGTATCTGCTGTTCTCTGGTGGGCGATTTTGCAAAAGCTCTGCATCAGGTGATCGAAACCTATCATCCCGACAGAGTGCTGATCGAGCCTTCCGGAGTGGGCAAGCTTTCGGATGTGATCACGGCTGTGCAGAAAGCGGGTGTGGTAGGTGCAGAGCTGAACACCTTCACAACGGTTGTGGATGCTACCAAGGCAAAGATGTATATGAAGAATTTCGGTGAATTCTTCAACAATCAGGTGGAAAATGCGTCCTGCATCATTTTCTCGCATACCGATGTGGCAAACGAGAAAAAGCTGGAAGAGGCACTGGCTCTTGTGAAAGAGCACAATCCCGGAGCGACCGTGATTCTGACTCCTTGGGATCAATTGTCCGGTGCGGACATTCTTTCGGCAATGGAGCACAAGGATACCCTTGAAATGGAGCTTCAACGCTTAAAGGAGGAGCACGAAAAGGCGATGGCGGAAGAAGAGGGCCATCACCACCACCATCATCATGACGGCGAGGAGGATGAAGAAGGACATCATCACCATCATGATGACGAGGAGGAAGAGGACGAGCATCACCATCACCATGAGGACGAAGACGAGGACCATTGCTGCTGCGGACATCATCACCATCATCATGACGACGAGGATGAGGATGAGGAAGAACATCACCATCATCACGACGGCGACGAAGACGAGGACCATGGTTGCTGCGGACACCATCACCACCATCATCATGCGGATGAAGTTTTCAGAAGCTGGGGCGTGCAGACCGGGAAAAAGTTTGAAAAGGAGCATTTGGAAGCCTGCCTGGAATTCTTAGCGGACGAAAAGAAGTACGGAATGGTTTTGAGGGCTAAGGGAGTGGTTGCGGCGGCAGACGGCGGATTTTTCCATTTTGACTATGTACCGGGAACCTCCGACATTCGTCGGGGCTCGGCGGCTCCGGTGGGCATGCTTTGCGTGATCGGCAAAGACCTGAAGGACGAGGCGCTGAATGCCCTTTTCGGCGTGTAAAATCACAAAAGGTTACAGAAGGGAGCGTATCCTTTTGAGGGAAAGGAAGAACTATGGCAAAACAACAGGACGAGCAGGAGTTTCCCGTGTATCTGTTCACGGGGTTTCTGGAATCCGGCAAAACCAAATTTATCAAGGAAACTCTTGCGGACCCGAAATTCAATGCAGGCGAGAAGACGCTTCTCGTCGTATGTGAAGAGGGGATAGAAGAATACGAGGAAGACCAGCCTTACATGGGAAATGTGACGGTGGTCACCTACAACGATCCGTCGGAAATGACCGAAGAGCGCCTGCAGGCCAAAGCCAAGCGCTCCGGGGCGGAACGGATGATCGTGGAATACAACGGAATGTGGAATCTGAACGATTTTTTC
Source organism: Clostridiales bacterium (assembly GCA_003522145.1). GTDB lineage: Bacteria > Bacillota > Clostridia > Oscillospirales > CAG-272 > UBA11512. The sequence continues at coordinate 17,840 of DPGD01000040.1, forward strand.
TTGGCGATGCCGGCAGAGTGGATCATCTATCAGCTGATGTTTTTTGCGGACGCCAACACCATCCTGAATTACAATACCAATATGCGTCAGCTGGTTGCGGAAAAAATACAGGCCTGTGATATGGCGGTGTTCAACCGGGTGTCTCCCGACACCGACAAGGATGCGTTGCACAGGTTGGTGCGGCAGTTGAGCCGAGGCGCCAATATCATTTATGAGCATCGGGATGGCACGATCGAGTACGACGAGGTGGAGGATCCGTTGCCTTTCGACCTGAATGCGCCGGTGGTGGAGATTGAGGATCGGGACTATGCGCTCTTTTTCCGGGACATTTCAGAGGAACCTAAAAAATATGAAGGAAAAACCGTGCGCTTCAAGGGCATCATTGCCAAGGATGACCGGATCCCCAAAAATCTTTTTGTGGCAGGAAGACACATTATGACCTGCTGTGAAGCCGACATTGCCTATAACGGTTTTGCCTGCGTCTGGGAAGGTGCACCCTCCTTGAAAAGCTATGACTGGCGTCTGATTACCGCCACGGTAAAAATTGAAAAATGCGCCATCTACAAGCAGAAAGGCCCGGTTTTTTATGCGCAGTCTGTGGAGCTTTGCCCGGAACCGGAGCAGAAGGTCGCAACCTTTTATTAAAGAAGGCTGA
>DPGD01000001.1 GCA_003522145.1 Clostridiales bacterium
GTGGGACAGCGTCCCACAAAGAGAGAGCGAGCCAGCCATCGGGGTGTGCCTTTTCAGGGAGGGGGTCAAGAGAAATGATGGATATGGGGTTCAGATTTTTGCGTTCTTCCGATCATTTCCTGAGCGATTTGGGAGAGGGTGCCGGTACGGGAGGCGGCCACGGTTTCCTTATCAATGATACCCGAAAGGGTCAGTTTCACAGAAGTACGGCGGCGGAAGAAATTCTTATGTATTTTTTCCGTTCCGGAGAGGGTAACCACCACCACGGGCACGGCGGCCTTTTTGGCGATCAGGAAGATTCCGTCCCGGAATTCGCCCAATTTTCCGGTTTTACTTCGGGTACCTTCCGGATAGACCCCCACGAAGAAGCCCTGATTCAGGCGTTTCACCGCGCAGGAGACGGCGGCCATGGCCTTCATAGGGTCGCTGCGGTCGATACACAGATACCCTGCCTGCCGGATAAAGGACCCGGCGATGGGCAAGCGGAAGTTGCTCTCTTTGGAAATAAAGACGGATTTCCTTTTAGAGAGCCAGACGGAGGTGACAATGGGGTCAAAATTGGACAAATGATTGGACACCAAGAGGAGAGGGCCCTCGGGAAGTGCCGAGGGATCAAAACCCTCCAGCTTTGCTCCGGCAAACCGGCAGAGAATATCCTCGGTGGCGACGGTCATATAAGAGTAGATCTTTTTGGGCGTTTCCGGTTCGGGAAATCTTTTCAGAATCAAGGACCAGAAGTATGCCACAATGAAATGCAGGGCAAACAGAGCAAGGGTAAATCCCGGATAAATCAGCAACAGAAAAAACAGCTTCCAAGGACTTTCCTGTCCCAAAGACACACCGCAAAAAGCAGTGGGAATCAGGGCGAGAAGCGGATAAATTTTAGAGAGCAGCATGTTCCTCTTCCTTTACAAAGGTTTTTGCCAGTTTTGCAGGAACGGCAAAACGAATAGCGGAAGGCACCACTTCAATGTCAAAATTCTGCAGAGCCAGAATTTCTCCGTCCAGAGAGAAGCGCAGAGGAGCGGGTGATTCGATATGTACCTTTTTGGCCTGTCTGTAGACGATAATTTTCTTGAATTTGTCCATATCCAGATGTTCTCCCTTGGTGTAGGGGCCCAAGAGCGAAACAAATTTAAAATGGGAAATACATTTGATAATGCAGACCTCCAGCAATCCGTCATCGTTGCTTCCCTTGGGCGCACATTTATATTGTCCGCCCACATAACGCCCATTGGCGACCGAGCAAAGGAGCAATTTTTTAGGACAGATCTCTTCGCCGTCTGCCCAGATGCGGCACTTGGTCCACATGGCCGAGAAAAGGGCGGCCACCACGCCGACCGTATAGGCCTTGGCGCCCAGTTTGCCTTTCAGGACATTGCCCACCTGAGCAACGCGGGTGTCAAAGCCGAAATTGGTCACATTGACGGAATACCGGTCGCCCACCTTCATCAGGTCGATGGGTGTTTCCACACCGTCAAGAAGGGAAGGAAGGTCCAAAAAATCCTCTTTGGTTCCGTAGTACTTGATGTAATCATTCCCGCTTCCGCAGGCATAGACCGACATGGAAGCATTCTTGGCACCCACAAGCCCGGTGGCGACTTCGTTGATGCTGCCGTCTCCTCCGCAGGCGTAAAACCGCAGGGATTCTTCCGGGTGGGCAGAAACATAATTGCGCACGAACAGGGTGGCATCTCCCGGCCCCTTGGTGGCATAGATTTCATATTCTTTGGTACCGGCAAACTTTTGCAACTGTTCTTCAAGAGTTTTTTGCAGGCTGCCCTCTCCTGCCGTGGGATTTACGACGAATATGTGCTTCATTTTGAAAATTCCTTTCTCACAAAGTTTTTCGACAGAATTCACTATAGCACATACTTGTGAAAAATTCATGAACATGAACTTTTTTGTTAAATTTTCTTAAATTACCTCTATTTTCAGGGAGACGATTTCATTGCCTGTGAAAAGTCGGAGAGGGATTCCCCAATAGCCGGCGCCGGCAGTGGTCAGGGCGTAGCCGTTGTTTACCCGATGCAGACCGTAGTTGAATTTGCTTTCAATTCTGGAAATCAGATTTCCGGGAAAGGTCTGACCGTTGTGCGTATGTCCGCAGAGCACGAGAGAAACGCCTTCTTCCAAAAGCAGAGGAGCTTCCTTTGGGTTGTGATCCAGAACAATCAGCGGGCGGGCAGGGATTTTTGCAAGGTCTTCTGCCGAACGGCGGGGCTTTTTCAGGTCGGGGCGTCCGTAGAGCGTGAACAGCGGCAGAGAAACGCTTTCCTCTGACAGTACCCGGATACCGGCGTCCTGCAAAAACGCAAGCTGTTTGGGGTCCTGTTCGCCGAAGCGGTCGTGGTTTCCTCTGCACATATAGAAGCCTTCAGGGGCACGCAGGCTCCGGAGCATCTGCAAAGCCTCTTCCGGGTGGCGGATTTCCGACAGTTCATTGTCGAAAAGATCGCCGGCAAAGAGAAGCAGATCGGGCTGTTCCTGTTGAATCTTCTCACCAAGACGCTGAAGAAAGCCTTTTGTAGTGGTATATCCCAAATGCAGGTCGGAAAAGAGCACCGCTTTGCAACTTCCTTTCCGGGCACCGTTTCCCTGCAACCTTACGGAGTAGTGCTTCACCGAAATTTTTCGTGCGTGCAGGATGGCAAGGGTGAGCAAAAGAGCATACAGGAGGAACACAACAAGAAAAAGGAGGGGCAGAGAAAGGGAGAAGGAGAAAACACGGGCGGCCAGCAAAAGAAGTCCGCTGGGCGCCAGCAGGAGGAAGAGATAGAAATACAGTTCCACGAAAATCTCTCCGTACCGTCCGCAGAGCCGCCGGGCTTTGCCGGGTTTGAGAAAATCGGTGAGCGGCAGAAGAAGCGGAGGCAGGGAGGAAAGCTCCAAAAGGATATTCGCCCAGACAGGCAGGGAAATGTGCAGATTCAGGCAGTAGAGAAAGAGTGAAACGGCGAGAAGGGACAGGGGAAAGATCAGCAGTTTTTTCAGCATGGCACAGAATCCTTTGATTGGATTTTGAAATATTTTTGCCGGGAGGGCATTTTCGAAAATGCATTCCCGGCAAAGAAGTATATGCACAAGGTCAGAAGGAGGCTCTTCCGGCAATTACCAGCAAAAGAGCAGTCAGGTCTTTTACCGAGCAGAGACCGTCTTCATTATAGTCTCCGCCGCAGGCAAGGGCGGAATACGGAATCTTTCCGGAGAAATAATCCAGAAGGAGAGGTACATCGGCAACCGTAACTGCGCCGTCCCCGTTGCTGTCACCCTTTCCGGCATCAAAATATCCGGCAACATGAGTTTCTCCGCACAGCTCGCAGACCGCCGAATATTCCCCTTGAGAGGAAGAAGTCGCATTTTTGGTGACCGTATAGGAACCGCTGTAAGAGTGCACTTCAGAGTTTACAGGCAGGGAGACCTGCTTGACAGCACAGCATCCGTCCACATTGCAGTAGGTGTAAGCGGTGCCGTGTTCGGTGCAGTTACTTCCCTCCACCAGGATTTGCTGGTCGCTTGTGTAGGAATGGGTATGCTCCGAACAGCTTGAGGAGAATCCGTCAAGAGTGGGGGTCAACACAAGAGACCCGGAGGAAGCATACTGAGGAATGCCGTTGCGGCAGATCTGCACAGTCACGGTGTAGGATGTGCTTGCTTTCGTGAAAAAGCCCTGGTCGCTGACTGGGAACCGGAAAAGCATATCGGAGGTAAATTCGTAGTAGGAGCTGGCGGTGAATTCGTAGGTCACACCGTTGACCGTAACCCGGAAGGTGTAGGGATAGCTTGATTTTCCAATGGAGGAGGTGTCCAGCACGGAGGCATCCAGATCGGCCTTCTTGAACTGGAGGAGCATCACATAGGTGCCGTTGTAGCTCTCAAAACCGTTGCCATACTTGGTAACAGTGACGGAGCTGGGAGCGGTGCAGACGGCACCGGAAGCGGAAATGGTATTATCCGTTCCGATGGTGAAGGAATACACACCGTTCAGATCGGGAGTCAAAAGAACTCCCGCTACCTGCACCTTCAGTCCGTCCAAAGGTGCCCGGTAACCGGAATCGTAGGAAACGGTGAAGGAGAAAAGCTCTCCTTTGCTTCCTTTCATGGAACCGGAAACAGGGATAATCGACACGCCGGGGCAGAGATTCGTCCCCACGGTCTGCTCTTCGTCCAAAGAGTAATTCTTGACGACTGTGCCGGAAATCGTATCGGAAAGATTGCTCAGGGTGTAGCATACTGTTCCGTTTTTATAAAGCTTCAGTCCGGTGACGGTGGAAGAACCGTTATTGGCCGAGGAAGCCTGCACGCCCCAGATGTAATCGTCGATTGTCTTGCCGGAGGGAATGCTGTCCACAAGAGTGTCAAAATTCACGGCAACCGTACCGGAAGCGGCGGTTCCGCCCGTGACACCGTAAAAGTTTCTTCCTTCGCCGTAGGTGGGACGGAAGCTCATCTTGTCATACATATAGGGCTTGTAGGAAAGGGTTTCGCCGGTCTGGCGGTCGGTACGGAAAACGCTTAAGGAGAAGCCGTCACGGTCGGCAGTCGTCAGCGTGATATCGGCTGTCAGCGCCGGCACGCCGATGTTCAGGTCGGTTTTCCAATCCAGGAAGATCACCTGGTCCATGGTCCAGACACGGTTGGTCACATTCAGAGCGGAATAGGAGGAGGTTTCGTTCATGGCATCGTACATCATCCAGAGGCATCCGTCATTCTGCCAGCCGGTTCCCCAGGAATTCGCCACCTTGAAGGCGCCTTTCAGGGTCACGCCGTTGACGGTACAGGTGATGTTATCGTCATATCCGATGATGGAAACCTGGTGTCCGCCGCTCAAAGGTCCTATAGAATAGGGAATTGCCTTATCGCCGGCTTCCCCGTAGGTACCGGTGTTTACAATGGTGACCAGGTTTTTGACCCAGGTGTTGCAATAACCGCCGGTAACGACCACATTGCCCTCATTCAAAGAGGTTTTGATCCGGTCCAGAAGTGCCTGCCCCTCGGCGGAGGTGGTCATTTCATAATTGCAGGCGTCCTTGATCCACACCTGATCGTAGTTCTTGATCCGGTAGTTCTGGGCAATCTGCCAGTAGCCGTCTAAGGTGGCCCAGTCATTGGCAAGATTGTCATCGGCGGCGGCTCCGGTCACTCCGCCCGAAAAGGTGCTGTAGGTCTGAGGGACGGTTCCCTGACTCTTCAGAATTTCATACACCCAGGCGGTTCCCGCACCGGCAAGGTTATATGTAAACCGGGGAGAGAAACAGTATGCCGGGTCTCCCGAGGAAGGATTCCAGGTGACCGAAGGGTTCAGATTGTGAATATAGCGGGAATAGGCATTGGTGAATTGCATATAGGTTGCCGCCATGGAGGCACAGCACCCCACTGCGCCCTGGTTGCCGATGGGAGGAAGATGCTCGGTCTCCTGCAGGTCTACAGCCGAAGGGAGATCAACAGCTGCTGCCTGCATACCGGCAAAGCAGGGAATACAAAGAAATACCAGAGATAACGCAATACAAAATGATAGGATTTTTTTCATAAGCACCTCCGAGAATTTGTGAAATTGACCAAGATACCGACTCCAAACACGCACAGTATAGCACATATTTACTCCGGATGTGTTAACAAATAGTGAATTGTTCACAGATTGGAGAGAATTTATTCTTCTGTGGAAAACTGCGGGAAAAGAGGCCGCCTATCCGTCTTCGGAAATGGTATTCTCTGGGTGCAGGCAGGCAAGGGGCATTCAGAAAGGAGGAAGAGCTTGTGGCGGCGAAGAAAAAACCGGATTGGAGCAGGGAAGAGGTTTTGCGGCGGCTTTGGCGCATCGCCGAAGAAGCCAAGGAAGCCACCTGGGGCGAAAAGCAGGGCAAAGACGGGCAGATAACAAAAGAATATGATTCCAAATGTGCTTCCATTGAACTGAAGGCAGTGGAATATGCCGTCCGGCTGTCCGGTTTGCTTAACGAGGAACGGGAGGAGGAAATACAGGTGGTTCTGGGGGCGGAAACCAAGGAGCTGTCGGGATGAAAAAAAGAACGCTCATTCTGGGAAGTCCTTCGGACAAGCAGAAACAATTTCTTCTGGCGACCGAGCGGTATGTGGCATACGGAGGAGCCAGAGGCGGAGGAAAAAGCTGGGCGGTGCGCTGCAAAGCGGTGCTGTTGGCTCTGCGCTATCCGGGGTGCCGGATTCTGATTCTCCGCAGGACCCTTCCCGAATTGCAGGAGAACCATGTGCAGCCGCTCCTGAAGGTTCTGCGGGGCATTGCGGTCTATAACGATGCCAAAAAGCGTTTTCTCTTCGGCAATTCCTCGGTGATCCTCTGCGGATACTGCATGAGATCCACCGATCTGAACCGCTATCAGGGGCAGGAATACGATTTCATCTTCATCGACGAGGCGACGCAGATGGAGGAAGAGGTGTTCATTGCCTTAAAAGCGAGCCTGAGAGGGGCAAACGACTATCCTAAAAGGATTTATCTGACCTGCAATCCGGGGGGCGTCGGGCACAGCTGGGTGAAAAGACTGTTCGTGGACCGTCGGTTTCTCCCTTCCGAGGATCCTTTGGACTATCGGTTCATTCCGGCAAGGCTTTCCGACAATCAAATTCTGAGAGAGCGGGACCCCTCTTACCTAAAGGCACTGCAAAGTCTTCCGGAGGACCTGCGCAGGGCCTGGTTGGACGGCTGTTGGGATGTGTTCAAGGGACAGTATTTTGAAGAATTTTCGAGAGATCTTCATGTGGTTGAGCCTTTTGAGATTCCTTCCTCCTACAGAAGGTTCGTGGCTTTTGACTACGGCTTAGATATGCTGGCCTGCCTGTGGTTCGCCGTTTCGCCGGACGGATGGATCTATGTGTACAGGGAACTGCACCAGCCGGGATTGATCGTCAGCGAAGCGGCGAAAAAAATTCTGGAATATTCTTGCGGAGAGGAGCCGGAGGAGCTGTATATGCCGCCGGATATGGCATCCAGACAAAAGGACAGCGGACGAACCATGGCGGAGCTGTTCTATGAAAACGGTATTTCGGGGAAGGCCGCCGATAACCGTCGGGTGGCCGGCTGGCTGGCGGTGAAGGAATTGCTCAAGCCCGTTTCCGATCCCTACGGCGGAAAAACGCCCCGACTGCGTATTTTTAAAAACTGCACCACGCTGATTGCCCACCTGCCTGCCCTGGTGCGGGACGAGAAAAACGGCAGTGACGCTTCAAGTCATCCCCACGAAATTACCCATATTTGCGATGCCCTTCGGTATTTTGCTCTATCCTACAGGGAAAAAGAGCCGCCTGCCCCCGCTCTTTCTCCCCTGGAGGAGGCCAAGCGAAAGGCCTTGAAAAGGGCAAAGACGGGTTCCCGCAGGAGTGCGTTTTAGCAAAAGTCCGGTCGGCAAGGGAGAGCCTGCGGGAGCACCGCAAAGCGCAAAAAATATTGGAAAATCAGAAATGAAGGAGGTAAAGATATGAAATTGGTCAACAGGGAATGGGGATTGGACGCCGGCGGAACCCCGGTCCGGCTGAATGTGTATTTGGCATCTGCCGCCGAAGCTCTTCCATCCCGGGCGCCGGTATGCAGCCGGGTGGTTTTTGAAAACGGGGAGATCTTTTACAGAACGCCGGGAGGATGGGTATCGAAATGACGAGTGAGTTTACAAAAGATACGGAGATTCTCGGTGTGAAGGCGGGAAAAATTGCCGGGGTGATCGAGGCGGAGGGCGGCGTTTTTGTAAACAGGTGTCCCCAAGCGCTGCTCGCCATCGGGCAGACCATGCTGGATATGACGGAGAGCGGTCGCTACGGCACGGGCCTGAACCGGGTGCTGTTTTACCATTTTACATCCCCGGAAAAACACTATCATCCCGAGTGCCTGGAAACGGTGCGGCAGGTGTTTCTCTTGGGCAAAAAAAGGGATTCCGACTGGCACATCTACCAGTTCCGCTCTTTTTACAAGTATGCCGATAAAAACGGAGAACCGGACGAGAAGAAAACGGCGTCGCTCAGGAAGGAGCTGACCTACCTGGGGAAGGACGGCTTTTCCGACCGGTGGGGGCATTTCTATTTCGGAGAAAAGCGTTCCTTTCAGGTGCAGGTTGGTGCCTATTTTGACAAGAAATACGCCCTGAAAAAGCAGGAATTCCTAAAAGAACGGCAGATCGACAGCAAAATTTTCCTTTGCCGTTGGGTGGATGGCAGAAAGCTCTACAAGGTTCGGACCGGCAGTTTTTCAAACCGGAAGGATGCGGAGAACTACATTCCCCTCCTGCGGGCAAAAGGAATTACAGACGCTTTCACCGTGTGGGATTTCTGAGTGCCCGTCGGTTGATTCGGAAAGGAGAACAAAAATGAAATTTTACTTTTTGGTGATTCTGGCAACGGCTTTTTTGCTGCAGACCGCCGGATTTCTTCTGGCACTTCTGCTTTTCTCAAAGGAACGGAAGGTGCTTTTACGGATGCTTCTGGAGAGCAGGGGCATCCCCGATCCGGATAAGCAGATAAAAAACAGGGAGGGAAAGCTCCGCCGGATTCTGGAAGACTGGCGGGCAAAGAGGACGGCAAGGGAAATTGAAAAATCGGCAGAGGAAAGGAGCGGTTCCGGAAGATGAATCCATTCAGAACCAAAAGGGACGAGCGGGAAAAAGACCGGGCGTCAGAAAAGAGAGTGCGGGAAAAAAGCGACCTTGTCCGCATGGTGGAGGAGGAGGCGAAAAGGCGGAAGGAGCGCCGTCTTCCTTACGAATTGCAGTGGCGGCTGAACGCCAATTTTCTCTTGGGCAACCAGCACTGTGATATCAATATACACAGAATGACCGTAGAAAATTACAAGCCGCTGTATGAGTATATGTCGGGAGAGGTGTTCAATCGGATCGCACCCATCATGGAGACAAGATTGGCACATCTGTCCACAGCCGGCTATGAGCTGACCGTTCTCCCGGCAGAGGAGAACAGCGAAGACCTTTTGAAAGCAGACGGCGCCGCAAGGCTGCTTGCCCGCTTTCAGCAGAGCAAGGAGTACGCTTCGGCATTCTCAAGGGCTCTTGGGCTGTGTGAGCAGACGGGAAACGGATTTCTGCTCTGCTTCTGGGACGAAAAACAGAAGAGGGTCGGACTGACGGCTCTGTCTCCCTATGAGGTGCTGCCGGAGGATTTCGGAAACGAAACGGTGGAGGATCGGCCCTCGATGATTCTGGAGCAGATCAAGTCGGCCAAGGAGGTGAACGACCTGTATGGCTGCCAATTGGAGGGAGAACCGGTTTCGGGCTATCAGATCGGCGCCCGGGCAGGCGTAGGGGGCTTCGGCTATGAGGGCGCCTCTTCTTCCTTTGAGATCGCCGTAAAGGATCAGGCGGTGCTTCTGCACACCTATATGGAAAAGCCCGGCAGGCGCTGGCCCTACGGACGGTTGCTGATTACTGCGGGGGATCAACTCCTTTATGAGGGCGTTCTGCCCGGCGGAGAGTATCCTCTGGTGCAGTTGAAAAGCAAAGAGGTTTCGGGACAGTTTTACGGCAAGAGCGTCATTGAGGACCTGATTCCTCTTCAGCGCTGCTATAACGGAATCCAAAACCGCATAAATGATTTCATCAATCGATCCACCTGCGGACAGTTGCTGGTGGAGGATGGTTCGGTGGATGCGGACGATCTGAATGAAAAGGGACTGGTACCCGGCGAGCCGATTCTGTACAGAAGGGGCAGTCAGCTGCCGAAAATCTTAGAGGAGCCGCCTCTTTCGGAGATGGCTTCGGCCCAGTGCCGGCAATTGGCGGAGGACATGGAATATGTGGCAGGCGTTTCGGGGCTGATGGCAAGCGGAACCCTTCCGGGCGGCGTGACTTCCGGAGCCGCCATCAATACCTTAAGGGGAATCGATACCGTCCGCTTGGCGGTCTTTGCCGAGAATATCCGCAAAGGAATACGGAACTGGGGCAGGTTGCTTCTGCACCTTTACCGGTTGGGGCTGCCGGAGCAGGGCCGGGTGACCGATGAGGAAGGAAAAACGGTCTGCTTCCGCCGGGATCTGAATTCCGATCGGGTGGGATTTCAGAAGGAAAACCGGCTTTTGGAGCGGGAAGAGGAAAAAAAGGCCAGATACATCGAGGCGTTGCAGTTGGGACTTTTTTCCGACAGTCAGGGAATTCTTCCGGAGGACGCCAAAAAGCGGGCATTGCGCCGGCTTTTAGGCAGGGAAGAGGCCGGAGAGTCGGAGGAGGAACGGCAGAGCGCCAACGCTCAGAATGAAAACGAAGCCTTTCGTCGGGGAGAAATTCCCCGGCTTCTTCCGCTGGACGATCACCGTCTGCATTTGCGGGAGCATCGGCTGTACGCTCTGCAAAAGCCCTTCCGGAAGCTCTATGAGGAGGATCCCGAAAGAGCGCAGGTCTTTTTAGACCACATCCAAGCGCATGAGCAGGCGTTGCAAAAGGGAGAAAAATATGAAAGATGAAGAAAAAATCTACGGGGAGGACGGGAAGATGCCTTTGAAAAACGATTTGAAAGACCAAGAAAAGGAGGGGGCAGACCTTCCTTCTCCGGAGAAATCCGGAGAGGAAGAAGAAAAGAGAAGACCGGCCGCGGCGGAAAAAGAGGAGCTTGCTCTGGAATTGGAGCGTCTCTTTGCGGAAAATCAAAGTCTCAGCGCCCAGCTGACAGCTCTGCGGAAGGAGCAGGAGGCAGCCGCCGAAAAAGCGGAGGGTCTGGCCTTTTTGGAGGAAATGGCCGGCGGAAGGAACACGGAGCTATATAAAAAGGCGCTGAAGAAGGCGGAGGAATCGGAAGAATTGCAGGGCCTTCCCTATAAAAAGCGCTATGAAATGAGCTGTCTGCTTCTTTTGGGAGAGGAACGGCGCAACAATCCTGATGGCATCTACGGTACAGCCGGATTTCCGGTGTTTGCCCGCTCGCAGGGCTCCGGGAGTTTTCCCTCAGTGGAGGTGAAGGAGCCCAAGACCTTTGCTTCTGCAAAGGAAAATGCAAAAAAATATTTCGGGATCTGAGGAATCCGAAAAAGTAAATTTTCAGAACACAAAATCAAAAAAACAAAAACGAAAGGATGGTATACCCGATGTCTACAAATCTTACAACAATTTCCAACATTCTCAAGGATCAGTATTTGCCCGCTCTGAAGAATCAGATCACCACCGCCCCCTCTCCCTTTATGGAGATGATCAAAAAGGTGCCCTTGACCACAGGCGGAAAAATCACCGCCGTTGCCCCCTTCGGCATCAACGGAGGCTTCGGCTTCGGCAGTGACGGCACCGGCGTTCCCTCCTCCGGTCCCAGAAGCTACAAGCGCTTTGAAGTGGAGCCGGTGGATATGTATGTGGATATCCGGATTTCGGACAAGACTGCTAAGCTGGCCGGAAATGCGGGAGCACTGATTTCGGCCTTGGATGACGAGGTGATCGGTTCCTATGAGGCGGCTCGCTGGAATGTGTCCAGAGCGCTGTTTGGCGACGGCTCCGGAAGACTTTGCGGTCTTACCGGCGGAATCACGATTTCCGAAACCGACAAGACGGCAACGGTGCCGGTGGATTCCACAGCGGCTCTGATTGAAGGTCTGACCGTGGACCTGTTCTACTATCCATCGGTAGCATCTGCTTCCGCAAATCTGATAGAGGAGAACAAGAGCCTTCGGATCCTGTCCATTGACCGGGAGAATAAGATCGTCACGCTGGATTCTGCGGCAGATGTTATGGCGGTCTCCAACTCTTTGGACAACAATCTGTACGGTTTCCTGTGCGTGCAGGGTTCCTACAACAAGGAGCTGACCGGTTTGAAGGCGATTTTCGATTCTTCGGTGCCTACGCTTTACGGGTACGAAAAATCCAAAAATCCTTCGATCGTGCCCTTGGCGGTGGATGCCGGCCATGCGTTGACCGACACGGTTGTGTACGACGCAGTGAAAAAAGCAATGGATTATCGGAACAGCCGGATCAATCTGGTGATGATGGGAGACAAGGCCTTCCGTGCCTACCAGGCCTATATGCGGACAAACAACCATACAGTCTGCGAAAAGGCGGAATTTGTGGGCGGTGCCACCGGCTACAAGGTGATGGTGGGCAGCCAGACGGTGACGGTGGTGAACGAGAAGCTGGTGCCTGAAAGCGAGGCCTGGTGTGTGGATACCGATGCCTTCTCCTTCGTGCATCTGGATTTTGACTTCTGCGATTTCGGCTCTACGGGCATTTTCCGTCTGGAGCCGGGTACCTCCTACTACCGTGCGCTGTTGGCGTCCTACGGAAACCTGATCTGCAAGAATCCCGGCGGCTGTGTGAAAATTACCAACTGTTCGGAGGCCTGAGGGATCAACGGAAGTGTAAACAATCTCTGACCGGGCTTTTTTACACCTCCGACGACCTGGGTCTCGGCGGCTGAAAGCCTTCCTTTTGCCGGAAAATTCAACTGAATTTCGGCAAAAGGAAGGACCTGTCCGACCGAGACCGCATCAAGAATGCCGGGCTCCCGACCGGTACTTTTGCGGGGCTGTAAAATGTAAAAAAGTAGGTTTTACAGCCCCCGGAATGAAAAAGAAAGGAAGGTGTGGTAGCGGATGATCGAAAAAAATCGGCTGTTTGACCGGGTATCTTCGGTATGTCCGATGGAAAGAAGTATTTTTGAGGAGGATTTTGAGCAAACGGTAAAGGAGCTGTGCGCCATGTTCGGCAAAAAGTATGTCCTTTGCACCGACGAAACCGGCATAGAGGAGGAAGCGTCGGTGCGGGAAGAATATACCGGGGCCATCTGTTCGGCCATTCTCTTTTTTCACAACGGAGAACAAGAGGACAGAGAACGGTTTTTGGAGCGGAGCGGCAGAGCCTTTCTGGAGGTCTGGCGTCAGCGCTGTGACCGGAACCGGAAGGGGGCGGGTGCATGACGGCAACCATTTCCGATTTGACCGGCTATTTGTCTCCCTTTTTTGCTCTGTATCCCGCATTGCCTTCGGGGTTCAAGGAACAGATCGCCAGAAGTCTGACCGCTTTGCAGGACGCTTATTTTGAGGAACTGAATGCGGTGACGGACCAGACAGAAACCACCGTCTCCGACAGCGGAAAGATTCTTTTGAGCACTTTGGAGGTACCGAGGGGAATTGCTCCGGATGAAGGACGGGTGACGGCGGTGTATCTGGAGGGAAAACGGTTGAAAAGGGTTTCTCCGGAGGCCTTCCCGGAGCAGCAGTCCCCCTGTTTTTGTTTCCTTGACGGCGCTTTGCAGATTCTGCCTTCTGCCGTAGCGGGCAATGAAAAGGTGAAAATTTACTATAAATTTTTGCCTGCCGCCGTCACGGTTTCGGATGATGGAGCGTTTTCTGGTGAAATTTATCTTGCACCCAAGCATTTGCCTCTGCTGGTATACAAGCTGCAGGAGGAGCTCAGCAGGGTGTCCGGCGAGGAAACACAGGCCGAACTGTACGCCAAGGCCTACGGGGACTTTGCAGACAGGCTGGCACAAGGATTCTTTCTTTCGCCCCTGCGCCGGAAACTGTAAAGGAGAAGAGCAATGAAAAAAAGCATGACTATACAGAACGGGATATGGGCAGGCGCCCTGCCCGGCGGAAGAAAAAAGACCGCCCAACGGCGGCTGTATATGGGAGAATTCAAGGGGTATTCGGGAAAGAACGGGGAAATGACCCTGCTGAATCTGGAAACCGATTTTCCCTTTTTGCGCAGTCACCCTCTGGTCCATGCTGTGGAGCAGTCCGGTCTGCCTTTGGACATCCGAGGGATTTCCCTATATAATGATTCGGTTCTTCTGTACAACATGGAGGAGGGACACATTGGCTTTTTTGTCCTGAGAGACGGCGCTTTCACCAGGTGTTTTGCCACGGTGGAACAGTATCCCACCGATTTTTCGGGCGAGGATTACGGCAAGCAGCTGGTGCTGACCGAGGATACCTCCCCTCATCTGACCGATGACCTCAATGCACAGAAGAAGCTGCTGTTTTTCCCCGCCGGAAAGCTGGGGGTGCTGGGCGAAGAAATGGAACCGAATTCGGTAATCGATATGCCCAGCGAAGTGCCCGAGCTGGAGTGCGCTCTGGTGGCGGCGGGAAGGCTGTACGGCGTGAAGGGGCAGACGCTGTATGTTTCGGGAACCGGCGGATGCTTTGACTGGCAGACCGACGGAGTTGGGGAGAACCCCAACCCGAATTACAGCTACAAAGGAAAATTTGCATCCTTCACCGAGAAACAGCTTCCGGTGACGGCCCTGTGCAATTACAAGGGAAATGTGTATATTTTTCACGAAAACGCCCTTCAAAAGGTGGTGGGCAGTGAAAACCCCTTTGCGGTGAAGGACCTGTTTGCCGTGGGCACTCAAAACGGACGGTCTGTGCGGGAAGCGGGAGGCTTGCTCTACTTCATTGACGGGAACAGACCTCTTTGCTTCAACGGAAGCAGCTTGCGGCAGTTGCCCTCTCTTCCCGAAGGGGCGGTACTGAACGGAGCGGCCTTCGTGCAAAACGGAAAATACTGCTTCTCCTTAAAATCGGGAAATGCCTTTTACATCTACAGCTACGACCCCCTGTCGGACAGCTACGGCGTCTTATCGGTGCCCAAAGAGCCCTTGGACTATGCCATGACCAAGGACGGACTGTATATTCTTGTTGCAGACGGGAGTGAGAAAAAGCTGTACAAAATGGGCGACACCAGAGTGGAAACCTATTTTGAATGCATTCTGCCGCTGTTCCGGGAGGATCTGTCGGTAAAAAGGCTATCCGCCCTTTCCCTTCACCTGGAGGTAAAGAGTTACTGCTATCTGTCGGTTGCACTGCTATCCGAAAATGAAAGCGGGCAGACTTTTAGCCGGACCCTTTTGGAGCAAGCATTCACTCCGGGGAGCCGTGTGCTCTGCTACAGAGGCCGGCTGCCTGCAACCCGCTTTTTGACTCTGAAAATTTGGGGGCAGGGAGATCTGGTCCTGAAGGGCATCGAAGCGGAATGCGTGGAGGGCCTTTTCGGAAGGGGGGCAACGGAGTGAGCCAGTATGATGTGGTTCTGGTGTTGATCTCTGTGTTCGGATTCGTCACCAGCGTTGCCACCGTGGGCATCCGGTTCACCAAGGCGGTTTCGGAGGTGAAGGCGGCGACCGAGGCTTTGCGGGACGCTGTTTCGGAATTGCGCCGGATCACTTCGGAAATTAAAAAGGAAAACCGTCAGGACCACGGAGAATTCAACAGAAGATTGAACGAGGGAGAGCTTCGTTTGACAAAAATGGAAACCGAAATCTGCGAAATGAAGAGAAAAGGAGAATGAGAACATGAAAGAGTTGCTGAAGAAATTTACCGGACGGAAGTTCATCGCCATGATTCTGGGCGTGCTGGTGGGGGTTGCCGTGGTCTTCGGAACGGAGGGAGAGGATATTTCCACCGTGGCCGGTGCCGTTACCTCCTTAGGGTCCCTTGTGTACTATATGTTCACAGAAGGGAAGATCGACCGGGAAGCCCTCGGAAAGGACACGGAGGAGCAGGAAGAAGAGACGGAAAAGACAACCTATACCGAGGAGAATGTAAAGCAATTTCTGACTGCCCTCAAAGGAAACGGAGAAGAGGCCGGAAACGGGGATATAAACGGCGACGGAACGGTGAGTATTTCCGATGTGACCGCACTGCTGAATCTGCTGTCGGGAAAGGGAACGGTCTGAGTCCGAAGGGGCTTTTCTTCCGAAAAATAGGAAGAAAACAAAAAGGGCGCACCAGCAAGTGGTGCGCCCTTCGGTGTTTATGGAATTACTCTGCGACGTAAACGCTGACCTGTTTTCTGCCGCCGGTGATGTGCTCAAACTTCACCTTGCCGTCGATCTTTGCAAACAGGGTATCGTCCGAACCGATACCGACATTGTTGCCGGCATGGATGTGGGTGCCTCTCTGTCTGACCAGAATGCTTCCGGCAGTGACGACCTGTCCGTCCGCTCTCTTAACGCCCAGTCTTTTCGCTTCGCTGTCTCTGCCGTTCTTGGTAGAACCAACGCCTTTTTTGTGGGCGAAGAACTGTAAACCTAATCTAAGCATTTCTTATACCTCCCTAATTCTTCTCGGAAACGACTAATTTTCGATTTCTTCTACCGACAGATAGTCGTAATAGTCTTCCACCAGGTCGTTAAGCTGGAAGAAGTACCCCTGAATCAGTCCGGAAATGGCATAGCGTTTCTTTTCGTCCTCCTCGAAATCGGGGAGCGCCGCCGGAACCTTCAGTTCAATGTCGGCAGTTTCCTCGTCGATGGTGTAGTCCACCCTCGACGCATAGGAAATTTCGACGGTATTGATGATCAGCATGGTCATGGCGGAAAGGGCAGAGCAGAGAATGTCGTCTCCCGATTCGCCGTAGCCGGTGTGACCGTTTTCACGGAATCCGTAAAAAATACCGTCCCGCTTGAAAAATGTGATCTTGGTCATCGTTCACGGATTAAGCGTTGATGGCTGTGATCTGAACCTTGGTGTAGGCCTGTCTGTGACCGGTCTTCTTTTTCTCGTTCTTCTTGGACTTGTACTTAAAGACATAGATCTTTTTGCCCTTGCCGTTTTTCACGACATTGCCCTTGACCGTTGCGCCTGCAACCGTGGGCTTGCCGACAACCAAACCGTCGTTTCCGGAAACAGCCAATACTTCACTGAAGGTATATTCGCTTCCTTCTTCTGCTTCCAGCTTCTCAACGAAGATCACATCGCCCTCGCTGACCTTGTACTGCTTTCCGCCCGTAACAATCACTGCGTACACGAAAAGCACCTCTCTTTCTTTGTGGTGACTTGCACCGTATTCGCTGTGGCGGGTGGTGTTGCCACTCTTTGAACCGCACCGCAAGCGTAAAGGCAGAATACCACATTTTTCTGCTCCTGTCAAGCACTTTTCTTGGATTTTTGCGAAAAAAACCGCAGAAAATGATTTTTTTCTCCCCGCAGGCAGACTTCCTGTTTTTTCATATACTGTACTGAGCCGGAAAAGCATCCGGCAAAGTTTCAAAGAAGGGAAAAAGCAAAATGGCAATCTTTACGAATCAGGCAACTTTAAGCTATAACGGCTTGACCACCAATTCCAATACGGTCGAGGGAGAGCTTGTGGAAAATCTGAGCATTGACAAAAGAGCCCTGTCTTCCGACTATTGCACCTGTCCGATTACCTATATTCTGAGCCTTTCCAACACCAAAGAAACGGCGGCGGAGAATCTGACGGTCAGCGATGACCTGGGCGGCTACCTTTACAACGGCACCACGGTGTACCCTCTCCGCTATATAGACGGTTCGGCGAGGTATTATGTGAACGGCACGGCAACGGCGGTCCCGCCCTTATCCTCGGAGGTACCCCTGGAGTTTACCGGCATTTCGATTCCCGCCGGAGGCAATGTGATGCTGATCTATGCGGCCGTACCTACCGATTACGCCCCCAGAGACTCTTCCACCGGAATAACCAACACGGCATCGGTTTCCCAAGAAGGCGTTGTGCTGGCCTCCTCCGACACCACAGTGCTCGCAATGGTCGGGCCCAACCTGTCGGTCATCAAGAGCATCAACCCCACCCAGCTTCAGCCCGGCGATATGCTGCAGTATACCTTTCTCATCGAGAACAGCGGAAATGTGGCGGCGACCGCCGCTGACAATCTGTCGGTTTCCGACCTTTTTGACCCGAAGTTAGGAAACCTGTCGGTCACTCTGAACGGTACACCCCTTTCTCTGAACACGGGCTACACCTACGACAGCGCCACCGGACTGTTTGTCACCGTTCCGGGCGTGATCACGGTTCCGGCGGCGACCTATCAGAGGGATCCGGCCACCGGTGCCTTTGTTACGACCACAGGCAAGGCGGTCCTTCAGGTCTCCGGCACGGTCTGAGAGAGTCTGCTGACCGTCCGCAATCGAAAAACCAACCGGAAGAACCGGGAGAACAGCTAAAAGCTCCGATAAAAAAGCAGGGACCAAGCCCGTAAGGACGGGGTCTCTGCTTTTTTGCGCTTCTTTTCTTTGGCGTTTTGGCTTTTCGGTTCCCGCTCAAGAACTTCAGCGGGAGCTTGGTTTCCTTCTTTGACTCGGTTCCCTTCTTTGAAAAGGTCAGACCCGGCATAACCGCAGAACCAGACGGTCCAGAACGGTGTAGCTGTCAAGGGAGGAGGATTTGATCTGCAGATCTGCCGAAAGGCAAAGCTCCAGTGCCTTTGCCAAGCGCTGGGCGCTTTTTCCCACGGTGGCGTCAAAGAATTTTTTCACCCGAAAACTGTGCATTCCGGTCTTTGAGGCGATCTCTTCCTTTGAAAGCCCCTGGGCGGTCAGGAGTTTAACGGTATACATTCCCGAAAGAGTATCCACCACTCCTCCGAGAATATTTTCCGGTTTTTCTCTTTTTTCCTTCATCCCGGCAAGCAGTCTGCAGGCCCTTTCGCTCTGCCCGTGCAGCAGGGCGTCGGTAAAGTCGAAGGCACCGTCAATGCTCCTGCCGCAGCAGACCTGTTCAATGTCCGACGGATCCAGAATTTTCTGTCCCTTTTGCAGGGTATAGCAGATCAGCTTTTCCACCTCGTTTGAAAGGTTGAACATATCCTTGGAGCAGAACTCCACAATTTTCCGGGCATCGCCCGGAGAAGCGGAAATGCCCGAGGCCTGCAGATGCCGAAGTACCCAGGAACAAAGATCGGATTCGCTTTCATACTCAAAGCACAGGGGCGTGACCAGCTCTTCCAATTTTTTGTAAAGGGCGGAGGCTCTCCGGGGAGGCTGACCGGCGTCGAATTCTTCACCTACGGTATAAAGCACCAGAACGCATTCCTCGTGCTCCGGGAGCAACTGCAACACATCCAAAAGGTCGGCAAGCTCCTTTGGCGGGAGCCTCCGATAGTCCACGCCGTGCAGTTCGATCAGCTTTTTGGGGGCAAACATCGGCAAAGAGCAGACCTGTTGACACAGTTCCTCCGACCAGCCCGGAGTCTGGGCCGACAGCTTCAGATGGTTGAAGAGGTCCTCTTCCTCGCCGAAAAGGCTTTTCCGCAGGGTTTTCAGACAGTGGAGCTTTGTATACTCCTCCGGCCCGTAGAAAAGAAATCCTCCTTGGACCTCTCCTTTTTTACAGAGCTTCAGAAATTCTTTCTGTACCATGTTGTGTCGGTGGAATCCTTTCTCCCGGCGGTGTTCCGGATGTCCCGAAAGCCGTCGGGCGCTTTAAGGCAGTTGAGCAAAGCCTACCTTTTTATATACTTTCCGCAGGGTACGGGAGGCACGGAATTCGGCCTGTTCCTTTCCTTTCTTCATCAGTGCTTCCAAATAGCCCTTGTCGGCCATCAAACGGGTATATTCGGCTCCGATGGGGGCAAGCACATCGGCGGCCGCCTCGCCCACGGCGGCTTTGAAGGTGCCGTAGCCCTTTCCTTCAAATTCCTTCTCGATCTCCTCCGGGGTCTTGCCGGTGAAGGCGCAGTAAATGGAGATCAGATTGTTGATGCCCGGTTTGTCCTCGCCCCGGCGCACTTCACTGCCCGAATCGGTAACGGCGCTCTTGAATTTCTTGATGATGGTATCCTTGGGGTCCAGAATCGATACATAGCTCTTGGGATTTTCATCGGATTTGGACATCTTCC
Organism: Clostridiales bacterium; assembly: GCA_003522145.1. GTDB lineage: Bacteria > Bacillota > Clostridia > Oscillospirales > CAG-272 > UBA11512. Next base: position 19,540 of record DPGD01000001.1, read on the forward strand.
TCGAAGGATCGGCCAAGGACATGACTCTGGCACCGCTCTTGGGAATAAAGCCCTCGGGCAGAACGAAGGTCTGGCCGTAAAGGTTGTTGAAGCGGGCGGCAATATCCCGGGCGATTTCAATATGCTGCATCTGATCCTGCCCCACCGGCACCAGATCCGCCTGATAAAGGAGAATGTCGGCCGCCATCAGGGACGGATAGGTGAAAAGTCCGGCATTGATGTTGTCGGCATGCTTGGAGGACTTATCCTTGAACTGGGTCATTCTGGAAAGCTCTCCGAACATGGTGTAGCAGTCCAGAACCCAGCCCAACTGTGCATGCTCCGGAACATGGCTCTGGACGAAAAGCACGCTCTTCTCCGGATCGATGCCGCAGGCAAGATAGACGGCCATAGTCTCATAGGTCCTTTTGCGCAGATTGGCAGGCTCCTGTCTGACGGTGATGGCGTGCAGGTCCGCCACGCAGTAACAGCAATTGTATTCCTCCTGCAGAAGGGTCCAGTTTCGGATGGCTCCTAAATAATTGCCGATGGTCAGCAGGCCGCTGGGCTGTGCCGCCGAAAAAATCACCTTTTTGGGGGCTTCTGGAATGGGATGCTCGTTCATCTCTGTACTTCCTCTCTTCGGAATGCTCTCTTTTCCTTCGTATAGCAGGGGGGCAATCCGGTTATTCTTCACATTATCCCTATTCTACCACAACTTGGTGCTGATTTTCAAGGGCTATTCATCAAAATTGCTTGAAGTTTTCCTTTTTTTGTGTTATACTGCAAAAAAGCGACCGTTTTTTCGGGAGGATGCGCATGAGCGATATTTACTACGACACATACAATGAAGGAGAGGCTCCGGAGGAGGAAAAAAGCAAGCTCTCCAAAATTCTTTCCCTCATCTGGAAAACCGTTTCGGTTTTGCTGGTCTGCACCGTGTTCTTTCTGATTTTTTACCGGATCTTCGAGATGAAGGAGCCGAGAGGCATGGGGGAACTGATCTTCAGCGAAAAAACTCTGGCGCTCTTGAATGAGCAGGGAAGCGACCGGAAGGTTTCTGCAGAATACAGCGGCGGCAATTATGTTTTTGAGAAGGAGACCCTGACCACCGTGACCCTGACCAAAAAATCAGAAAACAGTGAAGAGGACTACGAAACGGTGGAGGTGCCGGTATCCGAATACTATGAAAGCAGCGGATTTGTGGTTTTCGAGGCCGGAACCGGGTTCTATGCCGTGGTGGACGAGGAAGGAAAGGAAATCATTATCAAGCGCACCGGATACTACGAGGTGAAGGATTCTCCCGTTGAGAGAGCGCTCCATGTGAGCCATATCTACCTGATCCCCTCGGCCAAGCAGGTGCAGGTCACCTTCCGCTATAAATCCGATTCCCTTGAAAAATTGAACGGACAGGTGAATCTGAACGGAGAAGAATTTACCTACACGCTTCGGGATGATCAGTCCAACACCTACGGAGACTACAGCTACCGCACGGCCAAGAAGGGCGTGTACCGGTATATCACCATGGTTTTTGACAAAGTGGAGTTTTCCTCGGTCAAAGAACTGTTTTTGGATGTGGGGTATCTGACAGAGGACGGGAAGGAAGAAAGCTTGGCTGTAGCCCTTTATGACGACAATCTTCCTTACGCCATGAAAAAATACGATCTGCCCAAGAGCAGGGAGGCAACCAAGCTCACTCCCTTTGTGCAAAAGGAAAACTGACGGAACCGTCTTTATGAATATGAAAGGTCAACTGTATGATTTTAGAAAATAAGAGCACCACGGTGGCTTTCCGCTGTCCCACCTGCGGAAAAGCCGTGCTGTCGGGGGTCAACCCCTTTCGACTGTCGGCGGATATGTTGCGCCTGCGCTGTCCGGATTGCGGCGATGCCCTGACCATTCAGAATACCGGAGACAGGAGGCTTCGTCTGAGTGTGCCCTGCCTGATCTGTGCCCATCCCCACAACCTGACCATCTCGAAGGAGGCTTTTTTTACCGATGATCTGTTCTCGGTCCCCTGCTCCCTTTCGGGCTTGGATATTCTCTTTGTGGGCGAGAAAGAAAAGGTGGAAAAGGCATTGTCAGACAGCGGAAAGGAACTGGAACGGCTGTTGCAGGATGCGGGAATTGACGATCTGTCGGCTTTAAAAAGGGAAGATAAAGAAAAAGTAGATCCGGCGGTGGAGAATGTGGTTCATTTCCTTCTGTGCGAATTGGAGGAGGAAGGAAAAATCACCTGCTACTGCAAGGAGGAAGGGGAAATTCCTCTGTATGACTTCCAGATCCTCTCCGAACGGGTGAGAGTCTTCTGCCATTGCTGTAATGCCGAAGCCTATCTGCCCCTGCGCAGCGAGGCGGATGCCGAAGACTTCATCAAAACCGACCGACTGGACCTGAAATGAGCCTTTTTCTCGGCTTTTTTCGGTGCCGTTCCGGTGTTTGCAGAAAGACTTCCATGTTCGGATATAAGAAAATCTGTATATAAGGAAAACCCAGTATGACTTTCAGAGAATATCTTTCGGAGCTGTTTTTTCCGCCGAAATGCCGGTGCTGTAAAAAACCGATCCGAAGGGAGCAGGCGCCGTTCTGTAAAGAATGCCTTGCGCGCTATCAAAGAGAAAAATATGCGCTCTGCCCAACCTGTCATAAACCCCACTGCCGCTGTGTCTGCCGTCCCAAAGGGGCGACCGCCTCGGTTTTTTACCGGTCGGTTTTCCCGTACAGGACCCAATCGCCCGGCGGAAGGCTGATTCTTGCGCTGAAAGACCGGAAGGATCGGGCAGGCGTTGCCTTTCTTGCCGGAGAACTGGCAGATTGCCTTCGGAAAACCACCGTTCTTCCGGAAGATGCGCTGGTCACCTTTGTGCCGAGAAGCCGGAAGGCGATTCTCCGCACCGGGACCGATCAGGCAATGGAGCTGGCCGCCGCCTTGGCCAAGGTGTGCAAATTGGACTTTGGAGCGACGCTCCGGCACACCGGGGTTTCCGGAGTTCAGAAGGAGCTTTCCACCGAAGAGCGGAGACTTCACGCCGGAGCCGCCTATCAAATCCGGAAAGAGATTTCGGATTTGCAGGGCAGAACGGTGGTGCTGGTGGATGATATTCTAACTACCGGAGCTACCTTTGAAGCCTGCGCAGGACTTCTGCGGCAGGCGGGAGCCGGGGAGATCTTTTGCCTCTCTGCAGGCAGACGGGAGCAGATTCGCTGAACCTGCTTCGGAGCTTTTTGGGAGCGGCGGAGCCCTGCCATTTTTCAGACGGAGCCATAGACCGCCCGTACAGTCCTTGGCGCTCCTTTGAGGGATATTTCTTGGAAAAACAAAAAAGACGGCTGCCCTTTCCTTTCGGTGGGGGTAGCCGTCATGCTTTATCGGATCAGGGCAAACAGGATTTTTCCTGCCGCAAACAGCACAAGAGACGCAATCAGGAAAATCAGAACAAAGGTGTTCACGCTTTCCTGCCAGCGCATTGCCAGAATCACCGCATCTCCTGCCGCCGCAAGGATCATGGGAACCCAGCGAAGCAGGTCGGATCCTTGTCCGAGGAACAGATCCCGGAGCATCCAGGTAAAGCATATCACCAACAAGAGAGAAACGGCGGCTTCTATGATATGGAAGAGCGTGGCATTTGAAATTTCGGAGCGGTACATCACCGGAATGGCCATGGAGAAGACCGTGAGAAAAATCAGAGAATACCAAAGGGTAAACCGGGAGCCGGTGCCGGAGGAAAGCTGCAGGGCACGAAGAACCATGGCCACAATCAGCATTCCGTAGGCGGCAAACTGTATCGGAGCAACGGTGTTCTCGGTGTGTACCATACCGGAAACCAGCAGAACCCCTGCAGTGATCGTCAGCATGGAATAGTCGGGCTGAACCTCCGGGTGGGTGAGAGAGGGCCAGAAGCCCCGGCAGAAGAACAGAAGCAGAACAGCGGCAGAGAGAAGAGACAGCATAGACAGGGTGTCCACATAGCCGTCAAAGCCGCTTTTGTACAATTCCCCGAAGGAATTGCGGCCGATGCGAACTAAACTTTGGGCCCGCTCTGCAAACAAGATGAGAAAATACCCAAGAAAAAACCAGGAGATCGCTGAATTGACAAAGGGTTTTTGAAAAACAGACATACTTGGTAAACTTCCTTTCTTAATCGAATATTCAGGTGTTGAAGGATCAACAGACGGAATGGAACAAGTCGATTTTCGGCCTGATTTCAGCCCCCGCCTGTGGTAGCACACTCTATAGGCATTGTCAATCAAATACAGAAAATTTCAGAAATTATTTTGAGAATCTCCCTCCAAATATATTTTGAAAAATAAAAAATATGTAGTGTTACAATAGATGTGAG
>DPGD01000027.1:0-5121 GCA_003522145.1 Clostridiales bacterium
GGCACATGCTTGTGCGCCGCCGCATGAAAGACCACCTGAGGCTTGTGCTTCTCAAAAATACTGTGCAGTCGCTTTTCATCCCGCACGGAACCGATCAGCACCGTCAGGTGCAATTCCGGATGCTTGCGCTTCAGCTCGTTCTGAATGGCATACGCATTGTTTTCATAGATGTCAAAAACAATCAGCTCTTCCGGGTCATTCTCCGCCAACTGACGGCACAGCTCCGATCCGATGGAACCGCCTCCGCCGGTGACCAAGACCACCTTTCCCCGTACAAAGCCCATCACGGCGCTGTTGTCAATCCTGATGGGATCCCGCTCCAGAAGGTCTTCGATCTCCACCTTACGGATCAGGCTCTGGTCGATTTTTCCGTCCATCAGCTGACAAACACCGGGCAGAACCTTCACTGTACAGCCGGTGGCGGCACAGATGTTCAGAATGGCCACGCGGTCGCTTCCCTTGCAGGCTGGAATGCAGAAGAGAATCTCCTCCACGCACAGCTTTTCGCAGACCGCCGGAATATCGTCTCTGGTTCCCACAATTCGGGCTCCGTACACCGACAGCCCCTGTTTCTCCCGGTCGTCATCAATGACACCGACCACTTCGTTGACCGATCCGTTGTTCGTCAGATCCTTGATGATCATGGCCCCGGCCCTGCCGCCACCGATGACCAGCGTGCGCTTCTTTTTCACATGCTTGCTGTTTTCCCCGGATTTCCGGTGCCGCAAAAGCAATCTGCTCCAGGCCAGCAGAGACAACGAAATCAAAAATGCAATGGGATATACCGCCAGGTGCATACCCGCTATTTTATCGGTAAAATTGGAGAACAGCTGGTGACTGCCGTAGTACAGCCCTTCGGTCACTGCCGCTGCCGCAATGATCTTATAGATCTCTCTGCTTCCGGCAAAGCGCCAGATGATCTGGTACACTCTGAAACAGTAGAATATCCCGGCGGTGATGACCGCCATCAACGGGATCGTAAGAAGAACTGTGCTCTGACTTTCTCCCCATCTTTGCTCCAGCAACAGTGCCGCCAATACTCCGATATTCATGGTTACCGCATCGGCCAGCATTTGCAAAATTGTCTTCAGTCTTCCCCTTTTATAAGGTTTTTTCTCGGCGTTTATCATCTTCTGTCCTCTTTCCCGTTCTCACGAAATCCGGATATATTACAGCGTCGTGCCGTCCAGAATGCTTCGGCGAACTGCGTGATAATCGAAAATATCCACATTCCCGTCCTCATTCACATCCGCCGCCGCCAGCGCCGCTCCTGTAAGCGCTTCGCCCGAAAGAATCTGGTTCCGGATCTGTGCTAAATCAAAAATGTCCACCGACCCGTCGCCGTTTGTGTCGCCCTTGACCAAAAGCGTATATTCTTCCCCGCCGGGCAGCCGCAGAATCATACCGGTGGAAACGGGACTTCCGGCCTCATAGGACTTTCCGTCTGCTGTGACCGGCGTGATAAATTCCTTTTCTTCAAACAGGGAAAGCAGTTTTGCACAGCTTACCCCCGCCGAAACGCCGCCGATGGTTCGGGTGTTTTCATCAATTTTCAGGGTTTGGGAGGTCAGTCTGGTAGGATTCACCTCCACGATCAGCCAGTCCGAAGCCGGGCTGGCGTAAGTACGGTCGGTCTGCGCCCACCGGCAGATGAACTGCTTGGTGCCATAGGTGTAGACCGTGATCACCGGGCTCTTCAGCCAGGTCCCCCCGCCGTCCACACTGTATTCCATGCCCTCCACGGCTTGCAGGGTCACAGTCTTGTCCTTTATCGAAACCAATACCGGTTTGGAAGGAGCCGACACCTGACTTCTGTCCGTCCGGACAGACAAGGGGGCGCTGGCACTTCCGGCAAAGGATGTGGCTGTTTCGGCGCAGCGGGCAATGATTTCATAGGCCGTGTTGGAAATCAGCCCTGAAAAGGTTTCGGAGGTCTGCCAGGTGCTTCCCCCGTCAATGCTGAATTCCACGCCGGAAACCGCTTTCACCGTCGCTGTGGTATCGCTCACCGAAACCAGCTCCGGCTTTGCCGCCGTTCCGCCTGCCTGCTTGGAGGTGGCGGCCGTAAAGGCAGGGCTTTCCGCTCCGGCATAGCTGTCGGCCGTTTCGGCATACCGCTGATAGAATGTATATGCGGTATTCGGAGACAGCCCCATAAAGGTCGCACTGCTCTGCCATGTTCCGCCTGCCCGGCGGTACTCCATGCCGGTATAGGCATTCAGAATCACCGTATCGGCAGACGCACTCTTCAAGGTCGGTGCCGGAGCGGTCTTCCCGGATTTTTTGTCGGTCGTCACCGAGGTTCCTGCTGAAGAGCCTCCTGCAAAGGCGGAGGAGGTCTCTGCATAGCGCTGGTAAAACACATAGCTTGTCGCCGGGGAAAGCCCCTCAAACAAAGGACTGGTCTGCCATGCGCCGTTTCCTACCCGATATTCACAGCCGGAAACTGCATTTAATGTAACCGAAGTGGAAGTGACTGCGGCAACCGTCGGCTTGGGAGCCGTTTTTCCTGCGTTCTTCTCGGTGGTGACCTGAAGCCGAACGCTTTCCGCACTGGGCAGAGAATCGGAGGTCTCCCGGATTCTCTGACTGAAGACATAGGTCGTTGCGGGAGAAAGTCCCGTAAACACCGGGCTGGTCTGCCAGCTTCCGTTCCCCATCCGGTATTCATAGCCCTCTATTTCCACCAAAGTCACCGAGGAGGATGTTTTTGACCGCACCACCAGTGCTGCCGGATCCGAAACGCTGCGCTTGGGCGTGGTGATCCGGCACCCGGCGCTCTCTGCGCTGGGAAGCGTGGTCGAGGTGGCTGCTCGGCGCTGGTAGAACACATAGGTCGTGGCCGGAGAAAGCCCCGTAAAGGTCACGCCGGATTGCCAGCTTCCGCCTTCCATCCGGTATTCGTAGCCGCTCACTGCCTTCAGAACCACACAGTCCGCATAGACCTCCTGGGCCTCCGGAGCCTCGGGCGCATCCGTTGCCTTCTTGGAAGTGACAACGATCAGCCCGCCGCTGGAAGCGCCGGCATAGCTTTGAGAAGTTGCCGCATAGCGCTGATAAAAGGTGTAGCTCGTGGCGGGCGACAGGCCGGTGAATTCCGGACTGCTCTGCCAGCTCCCTCCCTTCATCCGGTATTCGCACCCGGCTACCGTCTGCAAAGTCACCGTGCTGTCGGAAACCGATTTCAGAACCGGCTGGGGCGCCGCCTGCGGCGTGGATTTTTCAGTCGTTACACTCAGCCCCGCACTGGCCGGACTGGCATTGGAGGAAGCGGTTGCGGCAATCCGCTGATAGAACACATAGGTCGTGGCCGGAGAAAGCCCCGTAAACACCGGGCTGGTCTGCCACCTGCCGCTTCCCACCCGATATTCGTACCCACTCTTCTGCTCCAGCGTCACCGCCGTATCACTCTTGGAGGAAAGCTGAGGCGCAGAGGGTGCGTCGGGCGTCGGCTTCTCGCTCGGATTCACAATATTGAAATTGCTGGTAAAACTGCTCATTCTGCCGTTTTTCCCCTTGGCAGTCAGCATATAGGTATAAGCGCCCACCGGAAGCTGGGCAAATCTCAGGTTGGAATTGATGTCGCAATCTCCGATGTACACCGACCGATCGGTAACATTGATGCGCTTCTCCTGCACAATCGCTCCGTCTTCGGAAAGGATCAGCCCCGCCACCTCCGCAAGGCCGTCGGCAATGTAGACCGTACCGGTCAGATTGAAGGGCAATCCCCGGTCAAGATCTCCCGACGGATAGCTGACCGCCGTGATACTGGGCGTCTGGGCTGTGTCTACTGTAAAATCTTCGGAGGAAATATACTCTCCGTTCCGCAGAAGATAAAAGCGCACCCCGGTCGAATTGACCACCGAACCGATAGCCTCCGCATAGGTGTCCTCCGCATAGCTTCCGGTTCCCGTTCCCGTGGAACGGTAGTATCCCTTGTAGGTCACCGCATTCCCGGTTGCCTTGTATACTCCGGCTCCTTCGGAGCTGACCTTGGGCGATACCTCTTTTCCGCAAACCACGCAGGCGTTCTGCCCCTCATCCGTATAGGTACAGGTAAGATGCAGATTCTCGCCCTTGCCCAACGCCGCTTCATAGGCATCCTGCTCCGCCCGGAACAGTGTAATAACCTGGTTCCATTTGCTTACCATGGTTTCATAGGAAATCTCGGAAAGCACCACCCGATTGAGCCCCAGGTCCGAAGCCTGATAGTCTAAGCTGTGCAACACAAAAACGCTCTCTTCGGTCGCCTTCAGCAGGATCATGGCGTGGTTCCCTCCGCTTAAGGAACGGGTCTGTATAAAATCTCCCGGCTCGCCCTTTTGGAAAATTGCACGGAGATTTTCCACCGTCAGGTCATCGTAACTCCCGCTGATGGCAGTGCCTTTGGACGCCGCCCTGCCTATGCGCTGAAGCCCCGCCGTATCATTTCCGAAAATGTTGACTGTGGATAACTGTAATTCAAAAATCAGAGCATATACATAGCGGGCAAACGCACTGCTTCCGTATGCCTTGAAGGTTGGCTCTACCCCAAGCTCCTTCAGCGTCGGATGATTTTTGCTCACCTCCGTCAGCTCGCAGGAAACACAAGCCGTGTTTCCGCAACTGGATGAGCCGAAAACCGTGAAATACGGCGTGTCGGAATAAACCAGCAGATCAAAAAGCTGCTGAAACTTTCCGGCAATGTATGTGTTGGCACTGAAATCCAGCCCCTTCTTTCCCTCAACTGCATCGGTGTCAGCCGCTGCCGCCAATGGCCAGGAAGGCATCAGCAGACAGCATACTAAAGCTATCGCCCATACGCTTTTCCATCCCTTTTTCATCTACTTAACCTTCCTTTCGCTTTGCTCGTTCCAAGATACATTCCTACAATGTATAGTATACCGCAAGAAAATCGGTTTGTCAACAGCATTCCCATCGCAATCGTGCTTTTTCAATCTCTTTGTATGCCCCGCCCTTTGCCCTATGCTTCTCGCAGGGCTCCCGCCCTGCAACCCGGCGACCCCTTTTGAAAAAGGGGTCGATCCGAAAACTTTTTCTGTGGGCGGGCAACATACTTTTTATGAAAGGGCGAAGAATCCGGCTTTGCCTTTACACACCAAAAAGTTTTTGAGGGTTCCA
>DPGD01000027.1:5334-31154 GCA_003522145.1 Clostridiales bacterium
CCAAGGGGCGTTTTTTCAAAAACGCGCCCTTGGCAGGGTGTGGGACGGAGTCCCACGGGGAAGAGGGGGGAAAGCATCTCACAGAAACCAAAAGGAATGGCGGGCACCTGAAATTGGCACCGCCATTCCGGAGATTCTGTTGTCGGGAGACTTCCTTATCCGAAATATTTTGTTTTTTCTTCCTCAGTAAGTCCCAAGAGCGCCGCAAAATCCTCCTGAAGCTGTTTTCCTCGGCCGGTCACATAGTTCTGCAAGCGAGGGACTTTGACCTGGGACCAATCCTCGTAGCTATACATATAGACCATATATTTCATATCGTGGTCGATGGCCGCACGCAGCTCCTCAATTCTGCCGAGAACCGTCTGATTGGACAGAGCGGTAGTGGTCAGCTCTGCCAGCCTCTTCAAAAACCGATCCTTGAACTGCTGGTTCTCCAGGAGCCGGACAAACAAGGCGCAGATTTTGCTGCTCTTTTTCCAGTCATAGAGGTAGGTCACTGTAGACACGGAAGCATATCGGGAATCGATGCCGAAGCCCAGATCGCAATCATAGAAGAGAAAGCGCCATTTGCCGTCACCTTCAGAGGAATAGTAGATTCTGGTATTTCCCAGATCCCGGTTATCCGCCCAGCAGAGCAGGATATAATAATCAATGGTGCTCTCGATGGACAGGTTTTCGGACACATAGGCATAGTTGGAGGGATTGGTCATATCATGGCTCATGATATAGTTCCACAGATTGTCAATGCCGTCTCCGTTGGTTCCCCATTCGGGATGATTCATATTGGCCACCACGGTTACGGAAGAGGGGCTGACGCCGGTGTGTGCCGCAATGAAATTGGGGTTGATTTTTTCTCGTATATAGTAAACGCCCTTGTATTCCCCATTCACATACACATTCACCGGACGGTATTTCTGCACCAGAAGCTCCGGGCAGTACTCTCCCGCGATGCCTGTGGCAAATTCGTCCCGCATCATGGCGTTATAATAGTCCTGAGAACCGCAGCGGAGCACCAGATCGTCAAATTCCGTGATCTCCCCGTCGCCGAACACATCATATTTCAATTTAGAAGAGCCGTATTTTGCCCGGAATTTCACCCGGAAGCTCTTTTTGGGCAGATCGCGGCTGTCGTCACCGAAAAGCCTTACACCGCAGTTCAGCGCAAACTCTTCCTTTCCGTTCACATAGAGGGCCACATTTCCCGGCACCTCCAACTCCCGCTCTTCCCAGTTGGTGTAGATCCCGCTCTCGCCGTACATATCCTTTTCCAGCGTCGTGATTTTCACCACAGGAAGCTCCAGATCGGTGGCGTTGACCTCATCGGGCGCATCCACAAAATAATTGTAGATCACATCCTCACCCGGCAGTTTTCTTTCTTCATACCAAACTGCCCGGAGAGCCATACTTTCCGAAACGGGAATGCGCTCCCCTGCATAGAGAGCGGAAGCCGAAGTGGGACGGCCGCCGTCGGTGGTGTAGTAGATTTTTCCCTCCCGGGGGAAGGTCACGAAAAAGCTGTCTTGATAGAAACCGCTCTCCACGCTTGCCTGGGGCTTTCCCGAAACCTCCCGGAAGCCCTCTCCGTTTTCCCTGCCGAAGGTGGGCGTTTCAAAATAGCAGAGACCTTTTTCGCTTCGTCCCCAGCTCCGGTCGGACGGAATGTAGGGAAGGTCCAGCGCATCGGTGATCTTTCCGCTTTGATCGCTTATCAGCACAAATTCTCCGTCTTTCGACAGATTGAAGGGGCAGCAGTCCTTGCCCTCCTCGTCGCAATATACAACATAAAGTTCACCGGGCTGGAGCGTCACTGCGGGCAGACGGTATTTCTGAAGATTTTTCCGAGAGTCCGAAAGATAAAAATCCGCCAGATTCAGGGCTTCGTTTCCGATATTTTTCAATTCCAGCATATCGGAGCACTCCCCGTTTCGGGGATTGTATACCGAATTGGAGGAAATCGCTTCGTTGATCACCAGTCCCCGGCGGTTCATCAGATAGGCATTCCGCCCCTCTTCGGTGTTGGGATAGCCGGGAGAGGGCTCGGCCCACTCTTTGCCGTCAAAGGATTTGTTTTTTTCTGCCTCCGGATAGCTGAACGCACTCACACGACCGCCGTTTTGGTGGGTGAGATAGAGCGTTTTTCCTCCGGAGGACAGCAGAACGCCCAATTCGTCTCCCAGCAACACACGGTACGCCCCCGGCTCCAGAACCTCGTCAGGGAGCTTGGATGCCAGAAGGTTTCCCGCGCTGTCCGAAAGGTAAAACTCCGACAGCCTCAGCCCTTCGGTGCCCGGATTGTACAGCTCCAGATAATTGCCGATCTGCCCGTTCACCGGGTAGTGGGTGTTGAGGGGCAGAACCTCGCTGATGAGCAGTCTGCCAAAGAGCGCAGACTCTCCCGTTCCGGGCGTGGGCAGATCGGTTTCTGCCCCCGAAGCAAAGAGAAAGGAATGATCGGGAGAGGGATTGCTATAGGAAAAAGAGACGCCCTTGCTCCCCTTGTGGGAAACGGCGATGGTGCCGGTTTCCTCCGGCTCCTCCGGCAGGAAAAACAGGTAGTATTCCCCGGAATTCAACTGCACATCGGGCAACCGGTAGGCACTGGTGCCGTAAAGCAGAGAAAATTCAAAGAGCGACAGCGTTTCCCCCGACACATTGTGCAGTTCCAACCAGGAAGAATACGCTCCCTGTTCATCGGGAACCGTCGTCCGGTTGTGAACCATCAGTTCGGTCGGCAAAAGCTCACCCGAACGGTCGATCTGAGGCGGAAGAGAGGTTTCGGTCTGGCCGGTTTCACCGGTTTCGACGGGGGTTCCGGTTGTGTTCTCTTTGGGTTCGCCTGAAGCGCCGGAAGCAGGTGCATCGGAGGAAGCCACCGACACTCCGGTTCCGCAGGAAACCGTCACAGCCGCCAGCGCCGCCAGAAGAAACGCCGATAAACGCCTGGCAAAGAAATTTTTTGTTTTCACTTTTTCTGCCCTTCTTTCCGCTTTCTTCTTTACAATATAGCAAATCTATTCCCGGATTTCAAGAGTTTCTTTCAAGAATTTGTTTTTCTTTCGGTAAATAAAAATCTTCTTTTTTCGACTTTCTTTGAATGCTTGAACGAAAGGCCAAAGGAAAACCAAAGCCGCTCCGGCTCAGCGGATTTCTGCCGACTCACCGCCCCTGCAGAGGTCAAATTCATTTTAAAAGCAAAAAATGTTCAAAAAAAAACATAAAAATTGTTGACAAATTTGCAAAATTATGGTATGCTGTTCTTGAAGAAAGCAAATAATCTCATGATAACATTGTACATGCATTCATTTGCATCCATTCGCATTCATTTGAAACACGCACCGAGAATATTTGAGAAAAGCGGAGAAAATTAGGATGACGGTAATAAACAGAGACGGAAATTTTTGCTTTTGTAAAATTGAAAAAAATTTGTTCGTTAGCGAAGCGAGGTATCCTCTTCTCTTACGGATTTTCCGCACGCAAAGTGGGTTGTCAGATGCTTTGCGTGCCTTTGGCGTGCACATTGGTTCAGAGAAAAATTATGAATATTGATAAAAAAGGAGAAAAAAATGAAAATAGCGAAGAAAATCTGTTTGATACTTGTGATTTTGGTTGCTTTGTATGCTATTCCAATGTTTAATATTAATGTTTTGGGTGTTATATCCCCTGCCAGAAGCGGGAAAACCGAGATTACAACAACCGCATATGACTATTTAACCCTTGAGGAATCCTTCATTAAATTGAACTTAGGCTATGAACAAACAGAGGCAGGACTTGCTTTATTAGGCGGATACACATATACAACCGGCTATTGTCACAACTATATTTCGGTTTATGTTTATAATTCGTATGGAACATTAACGCATAGCTACAGGGTACTGAATCTTTGATGTTACATTTGTAAACGGAGGTCGCAAACGATATGAAAATCCAAGCATTGTCCAAGGAAACGCAAAAGGATTTCCTGTCCTTTATGAACACCCACCCGTACGGGCCTTCGGTCGTGTATTTCGGAGAGCACCGCTATCTGACGCCCTCAGAGATGCAGACTCTGGAGGATCCCTCCAACAACCGCACCAAAAAGGACTTCATTTCCCGGCGGGAAGAAGCGGCAGAAAGGTTGATTGAAAGAGGAAAGTTGCAGGGTCTAATTTGTATGTCGGACGGAAAAGCCGTAGGTTTCTGCGGATGCAACAGAAAGTCGGAATTCGTCTGCATGGGCAGAAGCGTTCCGGAAGGGTTTTATAAGGCAAGCACAGAGGACACACTGGTCATCTCCGATATGGTGACTGCGGTGGAGTATCGAAAAAGAGGAATTGCCGGAAAACTTCTTGAAAGGGCTCTCGACTATGCGAAAAAGTCGGGATACAGCGCTGTTGAGTGCTATCCAAGCATTGAGTTTTCCGAAAAAAATGTGGAAATATTCTGCCATCTGCTTGAAAAGGCCGGGTTTTCGGAAATCTACTCTTCAAAAGAGTGCAGCGTTTATCGCAAGGACCTTTCCTGACCGAAGCCGCAACCGGAGCTTGGCAAGGCGCTTTAAGCAGGAGCTCTGCTGTATACACGATCAAGGGACAAAGCCGAACCGCTTTGTCCCTTGGAATTCATAGTTCTAATGGTCGGCAAGGGGGGCGTTTTATCCTCTTGTTTTTTTCTCTTCTCTGTGATACAATACCCCGTATACAAGCCTTATATTCGGATTTCAGGAGGGAACCGTCCATGCAAAAGCTCACCGGGAAATATCTGTTTTTCAAAACTGTCATTCATCTTCTCTTTCTTCTGATGACACTTGTGTTCAGCATTCCCGCTTTTTATCTTTTCAAAAGCGGGGATAACAGCGTCTCCCTGACGGTGCGGTGCGTTTCTTCCCTTTCTTTTGTGGTTCTTGCGCTTTTCTGGCACTATGTGATCCGCCGCTCCAATCTTTCTAAAATTTCCAAAGGTGCCTATTTGGCAGGAGAACTGTTGCCAATCACCTTCTGGACGGTCGTGGGCAATCTGATTCTGTATATCCCTTCCGGAAGCCTTGTTCCGCCGGAGCCGAAATGGTACGCCTATCTCTTTTTCCCCTTTTCCGCCTGTTCCTATCTCACAAACAATCTGCTCTTAGGCAGCTTACTGCAGATCCTTTTGTGTGCCCTCACCCTTTTCCTGCTTTACGGACTGAAAAAAAGAAAGGACCCTTCCCTTTCAGGAAGCCTTTCCCAAACTGTGCTTTCCGCAGAAGTCTCCGAAACAGAAGCACAGGCTGAAGAGGACGCAGAAGGAACGGGTGCCAAAGAAAACGGTGCAGAAGAGATGACAGAAGAATCCGAGGAGAAAGAAGAAGAAGAAGAAAACAAGGAAGAGGGAGAAAACGGCCGTCATGATTGAGGTTCGGATTCAAAAAAACGATGCCGGAATGCGCTTGGACCGGTTTCTGCTGAAGGCATACACTAATCTGCCCCCCTCCCTGATGTACAAGGGGATCCGACAGAAAAAAATCAAGAGAAACCGCAAGCGGGCAGAGCCAAACGAAATGCTGGAAGAGGGAGATGTCCTGCAGATTTTTCTGCCCGAAGAATTTTTCAGAAAAGAGTCTGCCGCACAGGCCTTCACCCACCTGAAGGCGAAGCTTTCCATTGTTTATGAGGACGACCGCATTCTTCTGCTGAACAAAAAAGCCGGAATGTCGGTGCATGCCGATGAAAAGCAGGAAAGCGGCACGCTGATTGACCATGTGAAAGCCTATTTGATGGAAAAAGGAGAGTACGACCCCCAAAAGGAGCAATCCTTTGTCCCGGCGCTCTGCAACCGGATCGACCGAAACACAGCCGGCCTGGTTCTTGCCGCCAAAAACGCCGAAAGTCTGCGTCTGCTGAACGAGCAGATCCGGAAGGGGGGCCTTGACAAGCGCTACCTCTGCATTGCACACGGCATTTTTGAGAAAAAAGAAGCGCTTTTATCCGGGTATCTGCTGAAGGACAGCGGGAAGAATCTGGTGAAGGTTTTCGATCAAAAGCCCTCCTTCGGAGAGCCCAAGGAGATTCTGACCGAATACCGGGTCCTTGCGGAGACCGATCGGCTGTCTTTGCTGGAGGTGCACCTGATCACCGGGCGCACCCACCAGATCCGGGCTCACTTCTCTCACATCGGCCATCCGCTTTTCGGCGACGGAAAATACGGCTCCGGTCGAGAGGATCGGAAGGAAGGAGCCTATTTTCAGGCACTTTGCGCCTACAGACTGACCTTTTGCCCCAAGGGGGACTTCGGGTGTCTTTCCTACCTTGCGGGGAAAACCTTCTCCCTGCCGCCGGAAGAAATTCCTCTGCTTACCCGTTTTCCCTTCTTTTCTCCCGAAAACCGGAACATATAATTTCTTTTCGCCTCATAGGATGATAGCACCGGAAGCGTGTCTCGTCCGTGAGGCGTTTTTTGCGTCCGGCGGTTCCTTTTCCCGGATGTTCCTCTCGAACCGTTTTCTTTACCGTCCTTTTGAATTCTTGAGGTGTATATGCGAAAAGCCAAGGTCTATTTTCTGAACGGTCTGACCGTTTCCTTTGTGGGATTGGTCCTGCGTTTCGCCGCAATGGCCTATACCGTCTATGTCAGCGGAAAGCTGGGTGCAGAGGGCATGGGGCTTCTTTCCTTGGTCTCCTCGGTCCATACGCTGGCTTTAACGCTGGCTTCCTCCGGAGTGAACCTGACCTGCACCCGGCTTTGCGCCGACGCTCTGGCGCTGGAAAATTACAGAGAAACCCGAAGAAGTCTGAAGGGCTGTATACTTTACAGCCTGTTTTTCGGGCTTTTTGCGGCGGTATTGCTCTATTCCCTTTCGGGCTTTCTCGGAAATTCCGTGTTAAAGGATCCGCGAACGGTGGTTTGTTTGCGGGCGCTGTGCCCGGTGCTTCCGGTATCCGCCCTGACCGCCTGCTTCTCCGGCTACATGAACGCCTGCCGACGGGCCTTCAAGGGGTCCTTGGTTTCGATTTTTGAAACCGGTCTGAAAATACTTCTGACCGCTTTTTTCTTTTCGTTGCTTCTTTCCAAAGGGCAGGGCGTGGAGGCCGTCACCTACAGTGCGGCCCTTTCGGAAACGGTTGCCTTTCTGCTCCTTTGCCTGATACTCATGGCAGACACCCGGAAAAATCTGCCCAAATCGGGAAAAGCCCTTCCCCGGCTTTCCAAAAGACTTTTAGGCATCTCCCTTCCTTTGGCCGCCGCCGCATGGGTGCGCTCGGCCTTAGTCACCGCCGAGCATATTCTGATTCCGCGGGGTCTGCGTGCATACGGCGTGGAAAAAGCCTTAGGGACCTACGGAATCATGCACGGCATGGCCCTGCCGGTCATTTTCTTTCCCTATGCCATCCTGACCCCGTTCACCTCGCTCCTCATGCCCGAAATTGCCCGTTTCAAGGCAGAGAAAAAGGAAAAAAACATCTCCTTCTGTACCGCTCTGACCCTGCGGCTCACCCTGCTTTTCGCCTTCGGCTGTTCGGCGCTCTTCGTGCTTTTCGGAGAGGAGCTGGGCTTCGCCCTCTATAAAACCGAGGGGGTGGGCCACATGATCTCTCTTTTCGCCCTGCTGATACCGGTGATGTACGCCGACACCGCCACCGACTCGGTTCTGAAGGGGCTGGGAGAGCAGGTCTACTGCATGAAGGTCAACATCGCCGATGCGGCCATTTCTCTGCTGCTGGTGATCTTTCTCGTGCCGAGAATGGGTGCCTACGGCTATCTCATCACGGTTTTCCTTTCCGAATGCTTCAACACCTTCTTCAGCGTGCAGAAACTACGGAAACGCACCGGCTTCACCCTCTCCTTTCTGCGTTCCGTACTGCTCCCCGGTGCCTGCGCCTTCCTTTCGGCCTCCCTTGTGAAGCTGTTGTGGAATTTTCTTAAGGGCGAACGGTTCGGCTTCTGGCTGCTCTTCCCGGCACTGGTCCTCTTCCTTTTGCTCTATCTGCCCCTGCTCTCCCTGACAAAAGCCCTGTTTCCTCAGGACAAACGCTATTTCAAAAGACTTTTCAAAGGAAAATGAAAGCCCGATGTTCCGCTTGACCGCTCCTCCAAAAAGAATTTCTATACAAAAAGGGCTGTTAAAAAATTCTTTCGGAATTTTTTAACAGCCCCTTTGCTTTTCATCGGAATCTTTTACTTTTGGGTGGGATAAGTGGTCTTTATCAGATAATAAACGGGAACCGCAGTGGAATTTTCCGTCGGCTTCAAGAGTCTCAAAATGCAGTAATCCACGCCTACACCCTTGGAAACAGCAACCACGATGGGCTCGCCGGTCATCTCCACCTTGGTGTTCGCCTCGTCGAAGAAATGTACGGTGCATTTGAACCCGTCCGGACCGCCGATCCCTGTTTCCAGATAATAAGGGGAACTCTCGATGAGCTTAGCGTTCTGCTCCGGAGTGAGAACGGTTACGGCCTTCTTCGTATCTCTGTGCAGCACAAGAACCTCTGTTTCGGTGGCATACCAAAGGTCACCGTTATAAAGCGATCCCCGGTCCACAATGTCCTTCACCGGCAGCTTCTTGATCAGATTCTCCTTCAGATCGTATACATATACGGAGGTGTCAGAGCTCTTTACAACCAAATCGTAGTTATAGTCCGTACAGGAGGATTCACTGGCGTACAGTCTTTTCTTTCCCTCGTAAAGGAAGGAATTCTGGCCGTCATCAATAATCAGGTATTTGCCCTGCACGGTAACCTGTTCTGCGCCGGGAACCATGCTCTGCAGATCCACGGCAACCTTGCCGTCGGTTCCGAAAATTTGTGCCACATCGTTCTCCATGATGCGGTTGTTCTCAATGGCGGACACCTGCAGAGCAACACAATCGTCATTGATCGCAGTCAAGACCTTGCCCACAACATAGTCCATATCCACCCGGGCGGCTTTTCCGCAGCTTAAATCCAGCCGATAGGTAAGCAGGTCATGCTTTCCCTTGCTGTCATAATAATCATACTCTTCACTGTCGTCGGGCACACGGATAGAACCCTGACCGAATAGAAAGTTGCCGACAGACCACGATTCCAAATTCACAGCGCCCGAAGGGAGATTCAAAATGCTCTCGGTGATCGTGTAGAGATATTTGCCGTCCTTATTGAAAACATCTGCTCCATTGATGTAATAATCGCCAACCCGATTTGTTCCGTAAACAGCAAGCTTCTTGAATTCGTCCGTCTCGGTCTGCAGTTCACCCTTCAGGTCTACATAAATACGGGTGCCGTCCTTGTCCGCGACCATACCGTCGGTAACGGTTGCCACGCCGACCTCCCTTTTACCGTTGCGGGTGTAGATGGTGACTTCGGTCTCGTCGTCGCTGTTGGTCTTCGTGGAATAGAAAACGCCATGAGCCAGATAGATCATGCCGGACTGGTTCACATCCTCCGATGCTTTGTCCAGTTTGGCATCGGCAACAAAGGCGTTGGCGGCCATGTCATACAGGGAATACTGCGTCCCGTTTTTCTTTTCTTCCATAACAACCACCAACCCGGAATCATCGGTGCCACCGAAAGTGACCTTCTCCGGGAGAGAGGTAAGGGTTGTCAGCTCATAGGAATATTCGCCCTCACACTCAATTGCCAGGCCACTGCCACAACCGGTAGCTGTCAGCAGGAGGACCGCCGCCAAAACAGATGCAGCCAGAAGGGTCCGCAATTTCTTCATACCTTTTCTCCTTTTTTACCTTATGAATGTTTTTCAATGTCAAAAAACATTCATTTTTTTCATTGTAGCATAAGATGTTTCATTTGTCAAGGATACGGGCCTACAGACACACGCCCCTGCGGCTTTCTTTTCCTTCCCGGCGCCTTTTTCAACCAAAAATCAAGAAAGGGACCATTTCCAAAAAACAGAAAAACCCTTGATCTACAAGGGTTTTCTGTGCTGTAGTTTTTATGTTGCAAAGATGGTGGAGACAATTGGAATCGAACCAATGACCTCTTGCATGTCAAGCAAGCACTCTAACCAGCTGAGCTATGCCTCCGTTTAAGCAAGGGGTATGATACCATATCGCTCTCGCTTTGTCAATAGAAAACAGGAAAATTTTCCGGAATATTTATAGTTTTGTCCAGGATGCGAGACGAATCAAAAAGGAATACCGGAAAACGGTTGAGCCCCGTGACCTTTATAAACCGAAAGCTGTCCTTATCCCTACCGCCTTAAAAGTCCCTGGTCGCTTCCGTTTCCAAGCATCTGATCCCCTCCGCACTTCTATGCGGACTTAAATCTATTTCGTTTTTTTTCATCCGTTCTTCCGAGCAAATAATCCAAAGATACATCAAAATAATCCGCAAACCTTATAAGAGTATCGTAGTCCGCCTCCCGTTCTCTGTTTTCGTATCTGCTGATACTGTTTTGGTTCATATTCAGGTCAAGAGCAAGCTTCAATTGAGAAATATTTCTTTTCGCAAAGATCTGAGTCGAAATTCCATTTTTATGACCATGGCTTTCGCACAGCGAAAGCATCCTTTTTTGCGGAATTGGGGCTGGTTTTGCGGAGCAAAATCGCCATCGCTCCGATGGCGAAAGCCACAAAACGCGTTTGAAAGATTTATCTTTCAAACTTCTCACCTTTTTTCAAAAAAACTATTGACAATATTATGTATGGTATAATCACAATATCCCAATTTGGTATATTTCAATCGGTTGCGGCCTGTATTCTTGCTTGCAAGAGCAATTTTGCCGTAGTTTACACCCCATCTTATAAAATGGGATCCCTTTCAGAAGGGCTTCCATACAAGAAATCCTTTCGCAACACACGACTATACCGGACGCACGCATTCGGTCTTTGATTGTGTTTCCCGTTCGGCAGAAAACGGCTGCTGCTACGGAATTCCCTGGAAACACGGCTATGTGTATCACAGCACGGTCGGGACCACACCGATTGGGATGCCTCTGTTGCCGATACAGTTGATCGAGGCCGGAACACTGTTGGTTCTGTTTGCCGTGCAGTTGTTCTTGTTTTCGCATAGGCACCGCACAGGACGCAACACCGTTTTTTACTTTTTTGCATATCCGGTCGTTCGATTCGTTCTCGAATTTTTCCGCGGCGACGCAGAACGAGGCAAATTATTGGGACTGTCCACCTCCCAATGGGGGAGTGTTCTGATCATAGGCATCCTGATGGCCGTAATCATCATCCGCCGTCATCGGTCCCAAAATGCCAAAACACCGTCGGCAGTTGACTGAAGTGGTTCTTTCAGCACGCCGTCAGAATAAAAAACGGGCCGTCGCTCCTGCATATTTCTATGCATTTGCGACAGCCCCTTGTCTGTTTCGCACTACGCACTCAACCTGCCTGAAGGCATTAAAGTAAGCGGTTGTTCCATGTCTTTCGGCAATGTTCAACCGCTTTTTTCTCTTTTCGGGCTTGTCTTAATGCGACAGCCCCTTCTTACAAATTCTTTTTGTATGCCGATATAAAGTCCCCCAAATGAAGATTTCCGACTTCTCTGCAATTATACAATTCTAACCAGAGCCTTGAAAAGCACAAAACCGGAAATTTCCCCGGAATATTTTGCAGGAGCGCTCCACAGACCTCTGAAAACCGTCAGATTTCCCGTTGTTCCCTGCTTTCCGGCTCCTCTTTTGCATCCTCCGGAGGAAGCCCTTCCCTGCTTTTTTCCCCAATCCGGGCGGGAAAGCTCTCCACGCCGGCAGAAACTGCGTCCTCATAGGCTCTATGCTCCGGCGCACCTGCCGCCGCTTCTCTTCTTTCCTTTCTCCGGAAGATGAAGCTGCACACGACAAAGGACAACAGCGCCAGAAGCGTTCCGGCGGCCACATCCAGAACCGAATGCTGTTTGACAAAAACCGTGGACAGGCAGATGAGCACCGTCAAAAGGGCAGAAGAAATCCGCAAGGGGAGGTTGTGCCGCAAGGGGCCTCTTGTGAAGGTGGTCAGATGCGCCACGACCGCTTCGTAGCAGTGAAGACTGGGAAACACATTCACCGGGTTGTCAGCACTGTAGATGATTCGGCAAAGAAAGGCGAAAAAGCCGGAGCCTGGGTCAGCCGGGCGAAAATCCACAGTGGTGGGAAAGAGCACAAAGAGCACATAGCAGAGAATCATCCCCGGATACAGGCACCATAACTGCTTCCGGAACCCCCTTTTGTCCTTCAGCCAGACATAGCACAGGGTGGCCGGTATATAGAGATACCAAAGAATATAGGGTATGACAAACGCCGGCACAAAAGGAATTTTATCGTCCAAAGAAACATGAATCACCCTATACTCCAGGCCGATATGCTGAATGAAAAAATAGTAAATGCCGAACACCGGGAAAAAAAGAAACCAAAGCCCGTCCCGGTGGTCTCTCCATAAGATGCGAAAAATTTTTTTAACGAAATTCATGAGTTTCTTCTGCCTTTTTCTTCTTTTGTGGGGGCATTGTAGCATACAAGGCCGCAAAAGTCAATAACAGGGTCGGCAACCGAAGCAAAAGCTGCCGAATTGCCGAATTACAGCCTGTCCTTTCCGATGAAAACGGCTTTTTTCTGTTTTTCAGAACTTTCCTCTGTTCCTCCGGCAAGCTGACCCCCACCCCTCTGCCTTTATTTATTCCCCGATTCCGTCATTTGTTTCCCGCTCCCCGGTTATTGCCCGGCTCCGGCGTTTGTTTCCGGTTTCGGCATTTGTTTCCCGTCTCCGGTTATTGCCCGGCTCGTCATTTGTTTCCCGATCGGTTATTGATGATTGACTGGGCCGCACGCCGCAAGAAGCGCAACGCATTTCAAAAATTTCTTGCATTTCCCGGTCGGATATGCTATACTGAGTCTATGCGGGCATGGCGGAATTGGCAGACGCATAAGATTTAGGATCTTACGCCTCCGGCGTGCAGGTTCAAGTCCTGTTGCCCGTACCATAATGTGGAGACAAAAAAGATGTCTCCTGCGAAAAGCCCGAATATATCGGGCTTTTTTGCTACCCAAACGGCGATTTTTCTCTGTGCCAAAACATAGATGTAAAATCGCCATTTTCCCTTTGTGGATAGACTTGAACTCCCGAAAAGTAAATATCAGATACACAGGCAGATAGAAATCGAAAATCTATCTGCCTTTTTTGTTGACCGAAAAAGGAGAAAATGACTATGCTTCAAAAAGAATTAGCCAAGCGACTGCGAGACCGCTTTGAAACCGAAATGGACGGTGACGGATGGCTGGGGGTGTCCTCGGACGGCATCCCCCTCTGCCGGATAAAATACAACGGTCAATTTCTAAGCAACGCCGACAAAAACCTCTCTGATGAATACCGAAGTAAAATTGCAGATATTCAGGATGAGATCTCTACGGTGCGAGAATATGTCGGACTCTACGAACACGCACCGCAGATGAAAGCTGTCGATGTCTCCGATTACAGACAGCTTGCCGCCTTCGGAGATACGGTGTTGGCGGCGACCTACAGCGAAAAGAACGGTTTTATGTTCTGCACATGGAAACAGAACGCAGACGGCAATGCGGTGTTTTGGGGAGATTACTCGCCGAACTACGAATACGCCAAGGAGTCCTTTGCCGTGCGCTCCGGTCTCGTCAGCAAACACCGCCTGTTCAGTGAGAATGAATCGGCAGACATCTATCGCTGTGTGGATTTTGTCAAGGCCAACTGCGAAACGCTGACCTATGAGCAGGAACGGCAGCTGGATAGGCTCCAAGAAAAACTCACGGACGGATACCCGTCCCTCGAAATCGAGCCACCGACCTTTGAACAGCCGGCAGCTTCACAACAGAATATGTAATACTATCAATCGCCCTTTGGTTACACAAAAACCGGAGGGCTTTTTCTATTTCACAAGGAGAACAGAAATGACCATATTTTCAGATAATCCATATGACAGACGCATAGAACAGCTGATGACGACCGTTCCGAATTTTAGACCGAGAGGCACAGGCTTTCGTTTTGACGCGCCGCAGAAAATTCTTATCATAACGACCGCCGCTCGCTCGGAGCTGCTGACCGACACTATGCGGCAGATACGCTGTCCGCCCTTCCGCAAGCGATTTCATGAATATATCGAAAGTGAGGAAAATCCCATGATCTACCTAAACGAACGGCATCGGGCAAGATTTGTCCTTGCCGCAAGGAATGTGCGCAAAGATAACTTTGCGTTGCTGTCGGCACTGTATCTGCTGACGGCAGACGGACGGCTGTGGAGCTGCTGCAAGCACCACATTGCCGCAAACACCGTCTTTTTTGAGAAAATCAAACTCTATGATTGCTCCGAGAAAGCCTATACCCTCTATTGTGCGGCGAAGGACTTGACTCTCGGTACAAAGCATATCACCGTCTCGGATCTGGCGGATGCCGACCTTGTGCCGTCCATGCTGTTCCGCACGATCTGCAATGCTGTGGCCATCCGCCGATTCGGACTCGTAGCCGTAAAGGAGAACTGCCATGATTAAGCTAAAAATCCGTTATTACAACGCTCAGGCCGACATCCGCTTCCCCTGCACGGAAAAGGTATTGAAAGAGGCGCTTGCCGAGATCGGCGCAGAGCAGGTACGACCGCTGGAATTGTATGTGACCGAGGTGGTATTCCCCGAAGAACTCGACTTTCTGCAAGACAGATTCGCAAATCTGGATGAGGTCAATTACCTCGCCAAGCGCATGGACAGCTTCTTCGGGGACGAGGAATATCAGTTCTATGAAGCCATGAAGTTAGAGGGCTTTGATACGCTTACCGACCTCATCAATCTGAGCTTTACTCTGGGTAGATATCCGCTGATTCGGGATATCGGGGACATGGGCAAAATCGGCAGAGAGTATTTGCTGACAGTCAACGGCTGCGTGCCGGCACACGATGAGGATGACCCGAAATATGCAGAGTTCGGACGGGAACTGATACAGTCCGGCAACGGCATATTTACCGAACACGGAATGCTGTTCGTGGACGAAAACACGCCGTTCCAAAGGCCGTATGACGGGCAGACCTTCCCACCGTATTTGTATGATCCAGATGTGCTTTGCGTTGCCAAGGCCGAGTATGACGGCAAAACCAAATATCTGTATTTTCCCTGTGAGGAGGAAGCCATCGACAAGGCGTTCGCAAGGCTTGGCACAACGGCGGATGAGGTGAAAATCACGCTGGAGGACTTCAATACCGACAGCCCCGAATGGTTCGGGCGATTCCGTGAGATCGCCGCCAAGAAAGGCGTTTATGAACTGAACCGGCTGACCGCCGCCGTTAATACGCAGGATATGGATCTGAAAAAGCTGTGGTCAGTGGCGGAATATGCCGAAGCCGAGGACGCCGAGCAGCTCACAAGGCTGGCAAGAAATATCGGGTGCTTCACCTTCATTGAGGGGGCAACAGGCTATGCCGAGGTGGGAAGATTTTTTACCGAAACCGAGGACAGATATATTCTTGATCTTGAAATGGAAGATTATTTTGACTATGAGGGATTCGGAGAATATATCTCGGATAAATTTTACGGCAAATTTGTTTGCAACGGCTTTATCTACAACGACACCAGTCTGCTCGACATTTTATATCAAGATGAACCTATGACAATGGGAGGGATGTAATATATGGCCTTGCTGTTTTCTGCGGTGACCGTAACCGCAGGCAATGAAGAATTTGAATTTACGGTCGGTGGGATACCGAGAGAGTACGACGACCTCATCGGCTGGACAGCCTTTGATGACTTTATGGAGAATGTCGATGCGGAAACAGAGGTCAGCGTACACGCCGAAGCCTATTTGTACGGCGGTGAGGAAACCGTAACGGCAACACCCGAAGAAGTCGCCTATCTGATGATGCGCATGGAACGGGATGAGAACTTCCTGTCAGGGCATTGCGACAATATCGAGGATGTCGACTTCTCTTTTTTACTCTCGCCTGAGAAATATTACGAAATGAAATTATAACGAAAACACGGAGGTAAACAGCATGAACGAATATGACCGCCTGTACAGACAGGCACAGAGGTACAGAGAAATGTACCCCGAAGGCACAAGAATTTTGCTTTTGCACATGGGCGACGATCCCCGCCCCGTTGAGGACAATATGAGCGGCACGGTAAAGTATGTGGACGATATGTGTACCCTGCACTGCAAATTTGATAACGGCAGACAGCTCGGCATCATCCCCGGCGAGGACTCCTTCCGCAAGCTCACCGATGAAGAGCTTGCTGAGGAACAGGCCGACAGCGAGGACATGGACGAGGACAACGGGCCCGTTATGGGAATGTAGGAGGTTGCCTATTGGAACACGATATTTTAATTCCACAGCCGCAGGCAGATATGCTGCTCCGAGAAGCCGCCGAGCGTGAAGTGTCGGCAGAGGAACTGCTTGCGAAAATCATCAAAAAATATATAGAAAGGAACGAGCGCAATGGCGGATGAAAAGAAAGGCATCACCGTAAAAATCGATGCCGACCTCCATGCCAAAATCAGAGAATATCTCGAACGGCATGAAGGGATGACAATGGCTGAATTCATTACTCTTGCGGTGGACGATGAACTCCACCCGAAAATACAGCAGAAAAAAGGAAATAGCATGGGCAATATGAGAACGATGGCATTTCAGGTGCCGGAGGAATTGTTTCAGAGAATCAAGGACTACCTGCACCGCAACAATATGAGCCAAAAGGAGTTCGTCCTCGGTCTTATTGAAACTGAGCCCGACCGAGAACAGACCGAGCGTGAGAGCCAAATCGACGCCGAAAGCCCCACAGAGGATATCTGTGAGGAAACGGACGAGAAAGCCGCAGAAAACGGCTTTGCGGGCGAATGTGAGGGCGACAACGGCAACAATGAGGAAACCGAGGATGAGGACGAATCCGAGGGATTCGGTATGACGATGTAAGGAAAGCGAGGCGGAACAGAAAAAACAACGGTATCGGTCGGATGATCTATGCCGATCAAATATCTGGATATGTTCGCAGGCATCGGCGGCTTTCGGTCGGAGCTTGACAGACTCGGCGGCTTCGAATGCGTCGGCTCCTGCGAAATAGATATATACGCAAAGCAGGCGTATGACGCCATATACCCCACGGAAGGAGAGTTATATTTTGCAGACGCAAGAACCATTGATCCATACACCCTGCCGGATATCGACCTTATTTGCGGCGGCTTTCCCTGCCAGTCCTTCAGTATCGCAGGACTCCGTCGAGGATTCCAAGATGACACAAGAGGCACTCTCTTTTTTGAGATCGCCCGCATTGCCGCCGTTAAAAGACCTGCATTTCTGCTTCTTGAAAATGTTCCCGGTCTCCTGTCGCATGACAAAGGCCGGACTTTTGCGACCATCCTCTCTGCGCTGGATGAATTGGGGTACGATGTCGCATGGCAGGTGCTTAACAGCAAGAATTTCGGAGTCCCCCAAGCCCGAAAGAGAGTGTATCTTATCGGATATCTTAGAGAAAGATGTGTCGGAGAAATACTATCTTTCACAAACGCAAATGCAGCATCTCCTATCCAACTCCTTGGAGGCACAGAGGGCAATCGGGTCTACTCGGACGAGGGAGTCGGCATTACTCTCACAAGCAGTGCCGGAGGCTTCGGAGGAAAAACCGGACTCTACGATGTAGCCCTGCCTATTAAGGTGGATACAAAATCCGGCTTTCAGCTTGCACACCCCGGCGACAGTATCGACCTTGCCTACCCCACCATGAACACACGGTGCGGCCGGGTCGGAGAACAGATCGCTCATACCGTAACGCCCGGCAATACGCAGGGCTATTTTTTTATCGATATGAACTACGATCCGAAGCTGACGGAGGTAGCGCGGTGCATTACGGCAAGACAGGACAGCGGCATCAGCAAACGAAAAGGCGAGCATTCCGCCGTGTTCATCGAGGATGAGCCGAGAGCCGTCCTGACGCCGGACAAAGAAACCGTCCGCCAGCAGGGACGGCGGATCAAAGAACCGAACGAGCCGATGTTCACCCTTACGGTGCAGGACCGGCACGGTATTCTCCGCTACGGCCGTGTGCGAAAGCTCACACCGAGAGAATGCTGGTGACTGCAGGGCTTTACCGACGAGCAGTTCGACAAAGCCAAGGCCACGGGACTGAGCGACGGCAGGCTCTATAAAATGGCAGGCAATGCCGTACGCTGATTGCTTTTATGGACAATATGATTTTCAAGGAAAGCATCACCACCATGTTTGAGTATACTGCAGATGCTCGGCATCGGTGTTTTGCTGACGCTGATTTCCGGTATGGTCTCCATTCTATTTGTCATGCGCTATGAGCCGCTGAAAATTCTTGCGAACAGAGATTAAGGAGGAAAAATCCATGTCGGTATTGTCATTAAACAACATCTGCTTTTCCTACGATCGCACGCCGGTCCTGCAGAATATATCCTACGATTTTGAAGAAGGAAAAATGTATTGTATCTCCGGGAAATCGGGCGCCGGAAAAACCACCTTGCTTTCGGTGCTTTCCGGACTCGCCGAGCCGAACAGCGGTTCCATCTGCTATGACGGAAATGATATTAAAAAAATCAACAAGTATACATTCCGCAGCAAATATATCGGCGTGGTCTTTCAGAGCTTCAACCTGGTCACCAAATTCACAGCGGTTGAAAATGTGGTTCTGTCCATGGAAATTGCGGGCGTAAAGGGCATAAATAAAAAGAAGAAAGCCTACGAGCTTCTGGAGAGCGTGGGGCTGGACACCGACGAAGCCAACCGCCGGGTCTTAAAGCTGTCGGGAGGACAGCAACAGAGAGTGGCAATCGGCCGGGCTCTTTCCTATGACGCTCAGGTTCTGTTGGCAGACGAGCCGACCGGAAATCTGGACAGCGATACCCAACAGGACATCCTGCAGATTTTCAGAAGTCTCGCAGACAGCGGAAAGTGTGTCATTCTGGTCAGTCACTCTTCCGAAGTGGCCAAAGCCTGCGATCAAATATATACTTTGCAAAGAATTTCCGGTAAATCGGCACGCCGGTAGACCGTTGTCCAAAAGCCTGTGCCTATACAAAAGCCTGAACGGGAAGGCAGAAATATAAAGGAGGAGTAAAAAGCTCTGACAGAGCTTTTTACTCCTCCTTTGCAACATGGCTCTTGCCGGCCAAAGGCCGTCGTTTTGCAATCAAGGGCAAAACCGCCGTTGCCAAAGGAACGGGGCATCTTCCGAGGTGCCCTTATTTCTTTTTCTTTTTCAGCAGGAAGAACGCTGCCCCGCCGCCGAGGACAAGAACCGCCGCCACGATCAGAACGATATACAGGGTTGCCGAGGAAGGGTTCTCCTCATCGGAAGTTCCCGAGCCGGAAGCAGTGGTTTTCGTGCTTTCCGAAACCGTTCCGTCCGGGGAAGCCGGTTCGGAAGCGGGCGTAGATGCAGAAGTCGGCAGGGGAGTAGGCGTGGGTATCACCGGAGCGCTTACCTCCAGAATCAGATTCACATTGTCCAGAATTGATCCGTCGCTTTCCACGATCACCGCCTTCATCCCCGATTCCACAGCCGTATCCTCCGGACAAAGCTTGTTTTTCGCATCCACAAAGCCCACCTTCGCTCCTCCTCCGGTGACGGTGAAGAGGGCGGAAAGCTCCTTTGCAGTGGTTCCGTCGGGAATTCCGGTCAGCTTGCCGTCTTCGCTTTTCACACTGTCGTTTTCGATGAGAGAAGCGGTGTTCAACACAGCCTTGAAATTCTCCAGGTAATCTCTCTGGATCTCCTCAAGGACCTCTTTCAGGCTCCGGTGGTCAGCGTCCCCTTCCACAGGAACCGGCGTGCTTAAATACTGTTTGCCGTTCAGAATGTTCAGTGCGATCTCTCTGCCGTAGTTGTAGTAGGTGCTCAGATTGGACACGCCCATGGTGTCGTTGCCATCGGTGATTTTCTTGCCGGACTGCACCTTCTTTTCGGCTTTGGCGAAGAAATTGGACCACATCCGGTAATAGTAGTCCTCCATCAGACCGTTCAGGGAGCGGTTGGCATAGTTGCCCAGGTCTATGGTGCTCCAGTTGGTAATCAGCATCACCGCATCCAGCTTCATCAGATCCACATCAAAGTCCCCGTAGGTGCCGGTGCGCGTATCGTTCACCCAGGTGTCCACTCTTCCCACCCATTTTCCAAGCAACTCGTTTTCCGAGAAAGCCGCCAGCTCATCGATCAGCTGCATGGCACGGAGGAACCTGGTTTTGTTGGCGTGGAAGGTTTCATAGTCCGCCTCCTGCGCCGCCTTGAAGGCATTGGCTAAGCATGCGGTGGCATCGCTGCTCAGTCTGGTTGTCAGAAGTTCCACCAGGTCGTAAATATAAGTTTCTTCATCCTTCAGCTCGTCATAATAGCCGATCAGCTGCTTGAGCGTGGCGGAAAAGATCTGCTGCGAATAGGAGGGGTAGAAATATCCGCCGGTATAATCGAACTTAGGATAGTTGGTGATGGCATTGTTGATGGTGGTGCCGTCTACCGTGTTGGTACCGTAAATCGTTTTGCACAGATCCGCCCAGGTGCCGGAGGCCACCGAACTGCCGTAGCGCCGTTCTGCATAGTCCTTGATCCAGGTGCGGTAAGTCACTTCGGCAGAATCGCTCCAGCCCAATTCCCAGAACAGATCGAAAACCACCGGGTTCCGCTCGGTGCCCTCGCTGGTCAGTCCGATGCCCTTTATGTGTTGCGCATTCTTCTGTGCATTTCTGAAATTCTGGATCATCCCGTTCAGGCTCAGATGTGCGCCCTCTCTTCCGCCGTAGTCCTCCAGAATGCAGAGGCACCAGGAGGTTCCGCCGAATTCATGGCCGCCATAGTTGGTCGTGTTTGTCCAACGGGGACTTTGCACGGAAGCCAAATCCAGCAACAGGATATGGTCTTCCCGATCCTCGCCCCAGCCCTCCACCACTTCGGGCAGAGGATTTTCCCACCAGGACTGTATCACCCAGACTGCGTCGCTGTTTTCCTCTAAAAGCTTATCCAGAACCGTCCGGCTCATCTGAGCCTTGTTGAAGCTTTTGTCCAATTGGAAGCCGGAGGAAATCTCATGCAGGAAGTCGCCGGCATAGTAGTCGCCGATTCTGCCGTAGATCTGATTCTGGACTTCATAGAACTTCTGGGCCAGCGAATCAAAGCCGGGGAAGGTGGTATTCAGCGCATAGGGACGGGTAAAGCCGGCCCAGGAGCCGGTAGAGGTCATGAAGGAGCCCACATTTTCAAATCCCTGCTCCTTCAATGTGGCGTCTGCCTTTTCCGCAAAGTCGGTGGGCAGGGTGCCGGTGAAGGCCTGCAAACAGGGATCGGCGCCCATAACTGCCAAATACCGCTGGTTCCTCCGTGCCATTTCCACGGTATCTTCCATCCATGTGAAGGACACCGGGCCTCCGGTTCCTTCCAGGTTGCCCATCAGCCACCAGGCTTTCCAGGTGTAGCCCGAAACGAACTGCAGGGCTTCTCTTGCGCTGTAGCCGTAGTTTTGCAGATACAAGACCCAAAGCGCTTCCGTAGCCGTGGTATCCAGCACCACATTCACCCCTGAGAGCATCAGATAATCCAATTCCCTCTGCCACTCATCGAAACCGTAAAAGGGCATGGTATAGGAAAGTGTGCAATAGTTGTAGGCATAGCGGACTTCATAAGGCGATTCCTTATAGATGGTTTTCTCCACCGGAACCACCTTTTCTGGCATCTTGGTCTGTTTGGTCTCCTGAGAGATATGTACATTGCAGAAGTATTTCAGATAGTAATTCAAGCCCGAAGCCACCGAAACGCCTTCATTTCCCTTGATATGGATCTTTCCGTCCTTGTCGGTGATTTCATAATAATCATTGCCGTTAAGCAACGGAGCTCCGATCTCAAAGGTAAAATAGGACAGATACTCCTCGCCTAAAATTCTGGAAACCAGACCTTCCAGGGCGGCAACGGTATCCTCCTTGGTGTAGGTATCCTTGATGTCGTATTTCCCGTTTGCGTCCTTTATGGCAGAAAGATCCACATTGCAGTTCTTTTTCAGCCATTCTTCATAGGAAGAAACCGAAAAGGTGTCGGAAATTTCGGCCACCGGGTCGGCGGTTTTTTCGCCGTAGACCTCCAATTCCGAAATATATGTGGAGGCACTGCTTCCTTTTGTGGACATCAGACTGAGCACTCTGACGATTCTGTAGGACTTCTGGCTTTGAATTTCAAAGACCAAACCGTCCGCGTCTGCCTTTTCCGGGGCGGTCATGGTTCCGATCCGGTCAAAGGTTCTGCCGTCGGTACTGCCATACACATTGAAGGCCGTGTCGTAGCTACGCACCTCGCTCACCTTTAAGGGCTGCTTGATGACCACTTTCCCCAATTTGTAGTTGGCTTGCAGATCCACCTCCGCATAGAGGGGAATCTCTCTCCCGCTCCAATAGGTCGTGTCGTCACCGTCTGTGATGACCGCGGCATTGCTGCTGTTTCTGTTTGCGTAAGCGGGTTTGCCTAAGGCAATATTCTCCTCCCCATCGGCAAAAGCCGTCTGAAGAGGCAGCACTGCAAAAGCCGAAAAAACCATAACCAGCGAAAGCAGAAGCGCCGGAATTCTTCCTCTTTGATTCATAGGTTCCTCCTGATTTGGTTGAACTTCAAAATATGTTCAAAATTCTAAAAGTATATTTAGTATATCATAAATTGTTTTTGAACGCAATGAACAGATTCACTAAAAAGGTGCGGACAAAAATGTGCACATCCACCAACGCTCGGGAAAATCCGGAATTCTCGCTCCAAAAGTTGACATTCGACAAAAAATATGATACACTGGGCATAAAATAAAACGGCGGAGGGAAGATGTACATGGCGCACATTCCAAAATGCGGAACCGCAGAATTGCAGATCCCCGATTTCCGGGCCGCCCTGTCACAGTCGTTGCTTCCGCAGGAGGACTACGACAGCGAAAAATGGCTCTATGTACCCTGTCGGTACGATGAATTCCGGTACATCCTGGGCACCAAAGGGAAAAAACCCTTGATCTGCATCGGAATCAATCCCAGCACCGCCCGTCCGGACGCTCTGGATAACACGCTGAAAAGCGTGGAGCGCACGGCGCTTTTCAACGGATACGACTCGTTTCTCATGTTCAATTTGTATGCCCAGCGGGCAACAGATCCGGACTATATGGAGCGAACCTTCAATTCTCTTTTGCACCGACAGAACATGGCGGCGTTTACCTACATTCTGGAAAATGCGGGAAGACAGCCTGCTATCTGGGCCGCATGGGGAACAATCATTGAAAAAAGGGAGTATTTGTTTGATTGCATGGCGGAGATGGTGTCTCTGGGGGAACAGTACGGTGCGCAGTGGTACACCTGTGGCAAGCGGTCCGCAAAAGGACACCCTCATCACCCCCTGTACTTAAAAAAGAACAGCCCCCTTGAAGAGTTTGACATCGCAGAATACCTGGAGTGCACACGCACCAAAAGCCTCCGGAGGCCAAAGCCTGCGCCGATTTTTTCAGCAGGATAGACATCACATCCGGAAAACGCAAAGAAAGGATGCGCTCGTGAAAACCGAAAAAGAAAAAAGGACGGGATTTATCCGCGGTCTTTTCCTGATTCTGACGCTTGGCTGTTGCCTTTTGATCTTTCTGAACTCGGCGGCAGATTCCGAAGTTTCGGGAAAGCAAAGCGGAACCATCACCGAGGCGCTTGCACCCGTGGTGATTCCGAATTACGACCAGCTCTCTCCCGGTGAGCAGAAAACACAGAAAAACGAATTGGGCAGTCTGGTGCGCAAAGCCGGGCATTGTTTGGAATTCATGGCACTGGGCCTTTGCTCTTTCTCCTTTTGCCTGACCTTCCGAAAAAAGAACGATCGGCAGGGGAGGCTTTTTCTTGCCTTTTTGTCCGCCTTGGCATTCAGCGTTCTGTACGCTGTTTCCGATGAAATACACCAGATCTTCGTTCCGGGAAGAGCCTGTGAATTTGAAGATGTTGTCACCGACACCATGGGCATTCTTTGCGGAATGCTGGTGCTTGCCGGACTGGTAAGGGCCAAAAGAGCCAAGGAAGCTGCCGGGCAAAGCAGCTTCACCCTCCAATGAAACGGAATCTTCTATAGGTAGGAGTGCTTCGATCCCCCGATGCACCCCTTTTTTGAGAGCGGACAGGCTTGCCCCGGGGACCTGTTTGCTTTTTAGGCTCTTTCTGTTGAAAAAGATTTGACAATAGGGAAGAAAAGGTATATAATCACCCTGTAGTTTGGTATTTTGAAAGGAAAAATTTTATGGCACAGGAAAAAATGGTCGGTCAGATCACGGACATGGAAAAGGATTTTGCCCAGTGGTATACCGATGTGGTGAAGAAGGCAGAGCTTGCCGATTATTCAGGCGTGAAGGGCTGTATGGTCATCCGTCCCTACGGATATGCCATTTGGGAAAACATTCAAAGGGACTTGGACGCCCGGTTCAAGGCTTTGGGACACGAGAATGTTTATATGCCCATGTTCATTCCCGAAAGTCTTTTGCAGAAGGAGAAGGATCATGTGGAGGGCTTTGCGCCGGAGTGCGCCTGGGTCACAGTGGGCGGACAAAACCAGCTGTCTGAACGGCTGTGCGTGCGTCCCACCTCCGAAACGCTGTTCTGCCAGCACTTCAAGGACATCATTCATTCCTACAGAGACCTTCCCAAGCTCTATAACCAATGGGTCAATGTGGTCCGGTGGGAAAAAACCACCCGCCCTTTTCTGCGTACCTCCGAATTCCTCTGGCAGGAGGGACACACCATGCACGCAACCGAGGAGGAGGCAAAAAAAGAAACTCTGCAGATGCTGAAGGTCTATGAGGACTTCTATTTGGAGAGCCTGGCCATCCCCGCCATCACCGGACAAAAGACCGAAAAGGAAAAATTTGCCGGCGCCATGGAAACCTACACCATCGAGCCGATGATGCACAACGGCGTAGCCCTGCAGGGCGGCACCTCTCACTATTTCGGAGACGGCTTTGCAAAGGCCTTTGACATCACCTTTACCGATAAAGACAACCAGATCAAGTATCCGCACCAGACCTCCTGGGGCGTTTCCACCCGGATGATCGGAGCAATCATCATGACCCACGGCGACAACAACGGCCTGATTCTGCCTCCGGCCATTGCGCCCATCCAGATAGTCGTGATTCCGGTCCAACAGCATAAAGAAGGCGTTTTGGAAAAGGCGGCGTCCGTGACCGAAGGTCTGAAAAAAGCGGGGCTCCGGGTCTATATGGATCAGTCCGACAACTCCCCCGGTTGGAAATACAGTCAGTATGAAATGAAGGGCGTGCCGGTGCGTCTGGAACTGGGACCCAGGGATATTGAGAATAACTCCTGCGTGCTGGTCTCCCGGGTGACCAGGGAAAAGAAGTTTGTTTCCTTGGATAATCTGGAGGAAGAGGTTCAAGCCATGCTGAAGTTCGTTCACGACGAGCTGGTGGAGCGGGCCTTGAAAAATCGGGAGGAAAAGACCCACGATGCTCATACCCACGAGGAATTTTTGGAGATTGCCGCCAACCGGCCCGGCTTTATCCGGGCAATGTGGTGCGGCGATTCGGCCTGCGAGGATCAGTTGAAGGACGAAACCGGCGGCGTGAAATCCAGGTGCATTCCCTTCACCGAGCAACACCTTTCCGACACCTGCGTGTGCTGTGGAAAAAAGGCCAAACACATGGTGGTCTGGGGCAGACAGTATTGAGAACCCTAAAGAAATTCAAAAGGAAAAAAGCCTGCAAATCGGTTCTTTCAATCGGAAAAAGACTGTAAATGCACTTTGATCCAAAAGTCCAAACGCACTCCATTGCCAAAGTACCCAATTGGGGTACAACCTATAGAATCCCCACGGAAGAGGACGAGTCCCTCTTCCGTGGGGATTCTCTTGTAAAATAGGTTTCTGTAAAAAGAAAAGGGGCAAAAGCCCCACTGCAAAACAAAAAAGCCTTCCTCCCGTAAAGGGGAAGAAAG
>DPGD01000017.1 GCA_003522145.1 Clostridiales bacterium
TTCCTTACCGTACATGAGCATTGTCGCCGGGCTTCAAGTAGACCGACGATCCGCCGAGGTAACTGTCCCAACCGTTGGAGTGATCATGACCGTAGAGGAAGATGATGTTGAGCCGGTCGCCAAATTCGTTGAGAACATCAAAGAGGTATTGGGCATATTTGGCGTCACCCGGAACAAAGTCCTTGGAGGGGCGGGCTGTGGTATGCAACGGTACATGGGAGCAGACAAATATGGGCTTGGAATAATTCATGGCCGCTTTTTCGGAAAAATAGGCACGCATTTTGGCGGCAACGGCCTTGTTCAGCTCTTCGTTTACCATGTCGCCCTGTTGATAGTCGTCTTCATTGACGACAAAAACGCCGTAGGCGGCGGTGTCGTGGGCGCCGGTGGAGGCGATCAGGTCGCAGACGGCATCGTGGTTGCCCTGGATGAAGACCTCTTTAAGATCGTCACCCAGCACTTTATGCACGGTGTTCCGGAGGGTTGTGATGCCCGACAGGGTGTTCTTGGGATCGTATTCATATTCGTAGTAATTGTAATCGCCGCCGAAGAGCAGACCGTTGACCGAAAGACCGACACTGTCGTAGTAGTCCCGGATCTGCTCGAGAATGGGTGTCAGATAGAGCGAGCCTTTGGCTTCAGACGATTTACCGGCCGAGGGATTCTGAAAGTCGGAGCCGGCGATGACCACGGTCGGCACGACCGGTTCGGGAGTAGGTGTCTCGGTGGCAGGCGTTCCGGTCGGGGTGGAGGGTGCGGTGGGGAGAACAGCTGAGCCGGATGTTGTGGTGGGGTCTTCCCCTGCCGTAACCGATGTTGCGGTGCCGGAGCCGCAGGATGCCAGCGAAATAAGCATCGACAGGATGAGAAGAAGAGGCAATAAACGGGAGATAAGCGGTTTTTTCATGAAGCATTCCTTTCCCGGCGTGGCCGGCAGATCCTCAATTGATATGTTGAATGGATGGGATATGGGATTTCTGTATTCATCCACAGGCATTGTATCAGAGAATGCCAAAGCCGTCAAGAGAAACAGGCAATTTTTTCTTTGCGGAACCCATCGGTTGTGCGCCGACAAAAACTCACAAAAAAGCGGCAGAACATCTTGATTTGTTCATGAAAAGATGGTACAATGGGTTTAACTGGTCGGATGGGGCCCATCCGGCAATCTGAAAGGAAGAACACATCGGTATGATCAAAATTGAGCATCTCGCAAAGCAGTATGGCCGGATCAAAGCGGTAAACGACATCAGTTTTGAAATTCACGACGGCGAAATCGTTGGCTTTTTGGGTCCGAACGGTGCCGGTAAATCCACCACCATGAACATTCTCTGCGGATACCTTTCCTGCAGTGCCGGCAAAGCGGAAATCAACGGTATGGACATTCTGGAGAATCCTCTGGAAGCAAAGAAGCAGATCGGTTTTTTGCCGGAACAGCCCCCTTTGTATATGGACATGACCGTGGAGGAATATCTGAATTTCATTTATGACCTGAAAGACACCACCCTGAAGCGGGACGAGCATCTGGCGGAAATCTGTGAAGTCACCGGCATTGCGCATATGCGGAAACGGCTCATCCGGAATCTGTCCAAGGGCTACAAGCAGAGAGTGGGCATTGCGCAGGCTCTTATCGGCAACCCCTCGGTTCTGATTTTTGACGAGCCTACGGTCGGGCTGGATCCGAAGCAGATTGTGGAAGTGCGGAATCTGATTCGTTCTTTGGGCAAAAAGCACACGGTGATCCTGTCTACCCATATTCTCTCGGAGGTGCAGGCTGTCTGCGACCGGATCATCATCATCAGCAAAGGAACGATCGTGGCCAATGAAAAAACCGAAGAGATTTCCAAAGCCGTGACGAATGTGTCGAAACTGACGGCCAAAATCTGCGGTCCCGAAAAGGAGATTCTTTCGGCGATCCGCAGTCTTGCCGGGGTTTCATCGGTCAGCTGTCTTGGGAAAAAGGATTTGGACAGCAGCACCTTCGTAGTGGAAAGCCAGCCGGGAATTGACCTGCGCAAGCCGCTGTTTAATCTGATGGCTGCCAATCACTATCCGATTATCGGCTTGGAAGCTCAGGGCCTGAATCTGGAGGATGTTTTCATTACCGCCGTGGAGGAAGAAGAGCCGGTCTCCAAAAAGAGCAGAAAGAGAGGCAGATAATCGATGTTTGCTATTTATAAAAGGGAAATGCGTTCCTACTTCACCACGCCGATCGGATATGTGTTTCTGGCGGTGTTTACGGCGGTGAATGCGGTGATTTTTGCGATGAACACCTACATGGCAGATACAGCCAGTATTTCAAACTGCTTCACAGCCATGATCTATGCCTATATTCTCCTTGTGCCGATTCTGACGATGAAAACCTTCTCCGATGAATTGCGCCTGAAAACCGACCAATTGCTGTTGACCGCTCCGGTGTCCCTGACGAAAGTGGTTTTTGCCAAGTTTCTCAGCGCATTGACGGTGTATTTCATTGCGGTGGCCACCTCCATGCTGAATTTCCTCTTTTTGGCCTTCCATAACTATTCCGCCGCCGGCGGCATTGTCCTGGGCTTGTTTCTCAGTATGCTGCTGATCGGCATGGCGTGCATTGCCATCGGTATTTTCATTTCTTCGCTGACCGAAAGCCAGCTGGTGGCGGTGTTATTGTCCATGGTGGTACTGGCCGTTGCCAGCATTTCCCATTATCTGGCATCGCTGATCTCCGTTCCCTGGTTGCGTACCTTTCTTTCCTACTTCGCCATCGGCGGACGGTATTCCTATCTTGCCGGAGGGCAGTTCGATTTTTCGGCGATTCTGTATTATCTTTCAATTTCCGGGGTGTTCCTGCTTCTGACCATCCGGGTCTTTGAGAGAAAAAGATGGCATTGAGAAAGGAGCGGAAAGCAATGAAAAAATTCTGGAAGAACAAGAAATTCCGCTACGGCTCGTTGTCAGTGGCTTTTACGGCGGCAGTGGTGGTCCTGATCATTCTGGTCAATGCGGTGTTTACCCTGCTTGCATCTCACTATCACTGGTATATAGATACAACCGAGGAACAGCTGTATACCCTGTCTGACACCTCCAAGGCCCTTTTGGATGAGATCTTCAAGGAGGGGGCTGACGGAAAAACGGTGTTCGACGGCAAGCTGACCATGACCTTCCTTCAGGAAAAGGATAAGATCGAGGACAGCCAGCTGGAGAATGCGGGGGATTTCTATCTCAAAATGGTGCACTCTCTGGCCTTGGACTATGCCGCCCACTATCCGGATCATATCGAATTGAAGTATGTGGATATGTACGCTCATCCCGGAGAGTTGGCGGAGTACAGAAAAAAGGGCTTGGACAGCATGAATCCGGACATGGTGATTTTCGACAACAATGAGGGTATCTTCAGGGGCATCAGCTATGTGAACTTTTTCTATTATGACAGCAGTGTCAGCAGCACGGTTCCGGTTTCCTTTTACGGAGAGCATAAGATCACGGCAACCATTCTGTCGCTGTGCAGCAGACAGTATATTGCCTATGTGACCGAAGGACATGGAGAAGACGAGTTGGGTCAGACCTTTACCGATCTTTTGGAATCCTGCGGGTACACTCTGAAAAAGGTGAATCTCCGGACTGCCGAAGGGCTGGAAACCATGATTTATGAGGATCGCCCCCGGCTGATTATTGTCAACAATCCCAAGGTGGAATTCAGCGGCATGAATGAAACGGCGGGAAGAAAAGAGACCGTGGTGCTGAAAAAAATGCTGGACGGCGACTATACGGACAGCGAAAACAAGGCGTATGCCAGCCTTCTGCTTTTTGCCGACCCGGATAGCGGCTGTGCCAACACCAATCTGAACGCCGTGATGAACGAGTGGGGATTG
The DNA here is from genome assembly GCA_003522145.1 of Clostridiales bacterium. GTDB lineage: Bacteria > Bacillota > Clostridia > Oscillospirales > CAG-272 > UBA11512. The sequence continues at coordinate 3,849 of DPGD01000017.1, forward strand.
ATTGTGAACAGCACAGCGGCGGATAAGATCCGGGAGGATCTTTCGGAAACCGAAGGTAAAAACGACGCAACGCTCTTCCGTCCTGCCTACGAAACTGACCCCAGCTCTTTCACGCTGAGCCTGGTGAAGAAGTTGGCGGGAATTGACAACTATCTGACGGTGATGAACGGTGCCGGAACCATCAAGGTGACCGATGTTTCTGCATCCAACCAGCAGATTTCCAACGGAACCATTCTGAAATGCTCTTCCGGAGCGCAGAACGATAAGGGGTCTGCCGCCGGCAGTGCCGTGCTTGCCCTTTCTTTGCGGGAGAACATCTTCGGAGACTATGCCAAATACAATTATGTGATTGCCTGTGCGGACACCTCCTTTGTTTCCGACGAGTATTTGGGCAACGGCGCCTATGCCAACGAAACCCTGATGGTGAATATCCTCCGGGCAACCACCAACGAGCGGGAATCCAATCTGGGTACGACGGCCATTGAGATGAAGGATTTTTCCTATGAAACCAATGTGTCCGGGGTCAGCTTCCGGCGCAAGCAGACATTCTTGGTGTTTATGGCAGTAGTCCTTCCGGCGGCGATTCTGGGCGTCGGGGTCTGGGTGTATGTAAGGAGAAAGAATAAGTAATGGAAACGAAACGCAAAAGTTATCTGTCGAAGCAGGTGATTGCCATTTTGGTGATCGTCACCGTTCTGGTGGTCTCGGTGCCGCTGTATTTCTTCGTACTGAAGCCCTTTCTGAACCGGGGTGATTCTGTGGAGGAAACCGAATCGGAGCCCCTGTTGGAGGGGGAGGTCCGTTCTTCTTCCACTCTCTACATTCATTCGGTGGAGGAGAGCGACGAACAGCTTTACCGGTTATACAACAGTGAGAAGGGCGACTGGGGCTTCTATGTGAAGGGCGGAAACTATGCGCTGGATGGGTATGAGTCCATTTCCTATACCTATGAATTGTATACCGTCCATTCCGCCCTGAAAAAGACCCCCGGAAAGCATATCATGCCCTCTTCCGATATGCTGAAGGAACTGCGGGCGCAGAAGGCGGAAAAAATGGATGCCGCCGAGTTGGAAAAGCTGGGCGGGATCAACAATCTGATTTTGACCGAAGAAGACCTGAAGGATGTGGAAATCGACTACGCCGAATACGGATTTGAGGATTTTTCCAAGGTGGATCGCGTCACCACGGTGGATGCCGACGGCGTGGAGCACACGCTGTATCTGGGCAATACCACGCCGGACGGAGACGGACGGTATGCGGTATACAAGGGCCGCAAGATGGTATACCGGTTGGACTCCACTGCCAGCACCTGCGTAGGGGCTTCAATGCTGAATGTGGTCGCACCGATCTTTACCGAGGTGGCTCAGTCGGCTGCCAGCAGCAGCGACTATGCCTTGGATCAGTTTGAGCTGAAGCAGGGCAAGGACTATATCGTTGCCATCAAGCTGCTCACCAGCAAAGAAGCGCTGTCCTTGGACAGAACCACCAAATCCATTGCCATCAAGCTGTTGACCGATAAGAACGGAGAACCTTTATTGGACGAGAACGGCAGACAGCTTGCCAACTATTATGACACCAGCTCGGAATATATGGCGATGCTTTACGAACTGTTCCGTCAGGGGATCAACGGCACCGAAACCGTTTATGCGATTCCCAGCGTATTCAAAACGGTGGACGGACAGTCGGGTTATATGCACGGGGACATTGACGAGAAGGTTTTGGAGCAATTCGGTATTTCTACAGAGAATCCCTATCGGTCGTTCTATACCAGCAAGAAGTACAGTTCTCCCGAGGTGGAACTGGAAAATGCCCTGTTGATGAGCGCTCCTCAGGAGGACAAGCAGGGAAGGTTCTACTATGCTTACAATATAGGCAGGGGCATCATCATCAAGGTCTATGCCTCCCAGATTCCTTTCGTAGAAAAGGATGAGGCCTATTTTATCAGCAAATTTGTTTCCATGCTGGACATCAGTTATTTGGCCAGACTGACGGTGGACTGCACCGCACTGCCGGAGGGATATTTAGACGAGCAGTTGGATCGGTTCAAGGAGAGCTTTACGCTGGATTATAAGATGAACGGCACCGGTACCGGCAAGGAAGTGGATGAAGACGGCCGTCCCATTCTGCGGAACATTCTCCTGTCGGACGGCAGCTCCGTACCCAGTGTGGGAGACCTGACCGGAATTAAGAATTTCCGGAAATTCTATTCCCGGTTGTTGGGCATCCGGATGTATGTCAATGTGGAAGAACAGATGGAGCAGATCGAAAAGGTAGATCTGGATCATCCGCATGTGGAAATTGTTTACGAGGTGGACAGTGAGGATCATCGGAGCCACACCCTGAAATTCTATTTTTACGACGAGGCAGGCATCTGGGCCTTCTATACTCTGGACGGAGAGGGACGCTATATTGCCCGGGCGGAGGATGTGCGCAAGGCGCTGATTGCCGCCAAGCTGGTCAAAGAGGGAAAATCCGTGACCGAGGTGCTGGGAGAGGCTACAGACTGACCGTCCGGTTCCAAGGAACATTTTCCGAAAAAAGAAGATTCATTTCAAAGAAACAGAGAAACAGCGGGGTGGCCGGACTTAGTGCGGCAACCCCGTTGTCTGAAAGAGAGGTATTCCGATGAGCGGTATAAAGAGGATGGCGTTGCTTTTTTTGACGCTTGTTCTTCTGATGGGCGTGTTTGCCGGCTGTTCTTCCTATCGAAAGGGCGACGAGACTTTAATCATGACGGTGGGCGGATATGAGGTGACCGGAGAATTCTACCGGTATGTGTGCATGAAGAACTGTGTTCAGCTCTATGGAGCGGAAGCGCTGGAGCGTCCCTTGACCGAAAGGGAGGAGCAGGAGCTCCAATCTGCCGTCGAGACGGAATTGCAAAGGTACTTTGCCATTGAAAAAATGGCAGAGGAACAAAAGGTGGCGCTGTCGAAGGAAGACACGCAATTGATCAAGGATCAGTTGGAAGAAGCCAGAGAAAGCTATGAACAGGAAGAGGAATACTATGCTTCTTTGGAGTCTGCCTATATGAGTGAGAATGTGTACTATGAGCAGGCAAAGAATTATTATTTGAACCGAAATCTTTTTTATTCCTTTAAAAGCAGCTATACCCTTTCGGAGGAACAGCTGCGGCAGGACATACAGGAGTATTTCTATGCCGCCGTGCAGATTCTGCTGAATAACAGGGGGCAATATGCCAGCACGCTGGAGCGGATGCAGGAATTAAGAAAAACCATTCAGACCGAAGAGGACTTTTATGAGGCGGCCAAACTGCACAGTGCCGATACCAACCGGGGCGTCCGCTACTGCTGTGTCGGCGAAATGCAACCCTATTTTGAAAAAGCCGCCCTTTCTCTGAAGCCCGGTGAGATCAGCGAGATCATTGAAAGTAATCTGGGGGTACACCTGATTATGCGGGTTCAGATCACCGAAGAAGCGGTGAACGACCAATTGGAGCAGTTCCGGGATGAGGACCTGGTTCGCATTTTCAACGGGCAATTGTCGGAAATTGCCGGGAATCTGGAAGTGGTCTATCAAAAGGATCACCAAGGTCTTATACTATCCTGAGACTCCGGAGACCGAATTCGGTCGGGTCGTATCAATAGTTTGTTTTTGTTTTGACACAATAAAAGTAAAAAAATCACCCAAGAAAATAAGTGAATAATGAAACACAAAAGTGCCGAGAAACCATGGCTTCCCGGCATTTTTTGGCGTTCCCGAGGTGATTCGAACACCCGACCTACCGCTTAGGAGGCGGTCGCTCTATCCAGCTGAGCTACGGAAACATCTTTAAAATCTATTCAATTATAGGTACAAACCAACTCAATGTCAATCGCCTTTGCCCGAAAAGCGGTCGTTATAACATATTCTTAGGAGTTCAAAAAATCTCGTTTTTAACCGTGTACCTGTGTGTTCTGTAATGTCCGAAAAGCCTTGGAATATCAAGGATTCTGGATGATTTGAGTTCCTTTGAAAATCAGTGCGTTTCCCTCAATATCCTGCTAATTTTCGCGCCATATTGCAAAAGTATTAGCAGAATAATTTGGGGATGGAAAAGCGTTCAACTGAAAATGTGAACCGTGTGTCCTCTTGTGTCCTACCGTAAAACGACCGTCTGTGTAAAAGCAAGCGGTCGTTTTGCTTCTCTACATAGCCGTCTGCGTCGCCGCAGGCGGCTAAATTTATGCAAAGGAGGAAACCCATATGGCAAATTGCAAAGTGATCGCAGTGACGAACCAAAAGGGCGGCGTGGGCAAAACTACGACCACCGCTAACCTCGGCATCGGGCTTGCCCATCAGAACAAGCGGGTGCTGCTTATTGATGCAGATGCGCAAGGCTCTTTGACTCTCTCCCTCGGCTATCCGAAGCCGGATGAGCTGCCCGTTACGCTGGCGGACATCATGCAGAATGTGATCGACGATACCCCCATCCCGGACGGCTGCGGTATTTTGCATCACGGTGAGGGCGTTGACCTGCTCCCTGCAAACATTGAGCTGTCCGGCATGGAGATCCGGCTGATCAACGCCATGAGCCGGGAAAGCGTACTGCGGACATATATCAATGCGGTCAAGCCCCATTACGACTATATCCTCGTTGACTGTATGCCGTCGCTTGGTATGATGCCGATCAATTCACTGGCCGCAGCGGACAGCGTGATCATCCCGTCCCAGCCGTCGTATCTCTCGGCCAAAGGGCTTGACCTGCTGATGCAGTCCATCGCAAAGGTCAAGAGGCAGATCAACCCGAAACTGAAAATCGACGGCATCCTGTT
>DPGD01000008.1:0-32222 GCA_003522145.1 Clostridiales bacterium
TGCACGACCTGAAAAGGCTTTGCCTTTTCAGGCGGGACGAAGTGCACGAAACACCAACAGACAGTCCGGCTTTGCCTTTACGCCCCGAAGAAGTTTTTGGGGGTTCCACGGAGCGTTTTTCCAAAAACGCGCCCTTGGCAGGGTGTGGGACAGCGTCCCACATAAAAAAGGCAGAGGAAGCTCCTCTGCCTGCCTGTTTTACAGATTTTTTTCGGTAAACCGCCAACTGTCTTTGCACATTTCCAAAAGGCCTCTCTCGGCGGTCCAGCCCAAAAGCTTTTTAGCCTTCTCGGCGTTGGCATAACAAGTAGCGATATCACCGGGTCTTCGGGGATCGATCACATAAGGAATCTTTTTCCCGGAGGCCTGCTCATAGGCTTTGACGATATCCAAAACCGAATAACCCACGCCGGTGCCCAGATTCACGGTGAGCACACCGGGCGTTTTTCTTATATATTCCAGTGCTTTCACATGGCCGATGGCCAGATCCACCACATGGATGTAGTCCCGCACGCCAGTGCCGTCCTTGGTGGGATAATCATCGCCAAACACATGGAGTTTCTCCAATTTTCCGATGGCGACCTTGCAGATATAGGGCAGCAGATTGTTGGGGATCCCGTTGGGATTTTCGCCGATCAAGCCGCTTTCATGGGCTCCGATGGGATTGAAATAGCGTAAGAGCGCCACCCGGAATTCCGGGTCTGCCACGGCCGCATCCCGGAGGATCTGCTCCTGCATGACCTTGGTCCAGCCGTAGGGATTCGTGGCAGAAGTGGGCATCTCCTCGGTATAGGGAGGCTGATTCTGGGGTCCGTAGACCGTTGCCGAAGAGGAAAAAATAATATTTTTGCACCCATGGAGGGCCATGACCTTCAAAAGACACAGCGTACCTGCCACATTGTTCTCATAATAGAGAATCGGCTTTGCCACCGACTCGCCCACCGCCTTCAGTCCGGCAAAGTGGACAACGGTATCAATGGGATGCTCCGAAAAGATCCTTTCCATGTCCGCTTCCGCACCGATGTCCGCCTGATAGAAATGCAGGGTGACCGGAACGATTTCCTTGATCCGCTCCAAAACATCCTTTTTGGAATTGGAAAGATTGTCGGCAATGACGATTTCCTTTTCGCCAGCCTTGGCCAACTCCACTACCGTGTGGGAACCGATATACCCACAGCCTCCGGTTACCAGAATCATACTTGACTGTTCCTCCTGTTTTTTTGTCTTATCTTTTCTGCTCAAAAAGACCGTCCGGATATTCTCCGCTTTCAATCTTGCTCTTTATAGCCGAAACCACCGACGCTTTATCCTCCGGATAGGTCACGCCGTACCATCTATGATGGGTCGGAAGCACCTTCACGCTGCAGGCTCCTTTTTTCATTGCGGCATCCACACAGGCCGGAAGATAGAACTCCTTTTTCAGCTCTTGTCCGGAGCTTTTTATAAATTCCTCAAAGCCGCTTTCAAGAAAGTCGAAGATCTGAGGCGTAAATCCCCAGCAATTCATGGAAACATAGCCGTTTTCGTCGGTGGGATACTCCACATCGTTCTCAAAATAGACCACCTGTCCGTCCGCCCGGCGGTAGATTTTGGTCCGCTCATCAATACAGGAAAGGAAACCTTCCTTGTCGGTCACGCAAATTCCTCTGGATACACTGCCGTTTTCCGTCAGGGTATTTTTGAGAACAAAGCCCGCCATAGAGAACTGCGGAGAATCGGTGGGGGTGCCTGCAAGAAAGCCGCCGATTGCCGCAAAGGCTTCGGCCCCGTAAAAATCATCGGCGTTAATGACCATCAGGTTGTCCTTGCCCACGGCTTCCTTTGCGCAGAGCAGTGCATGGCCGGTGCCCCAGGGTTTGACCCGGCCTTCCGGCACCTTTGCCCCCTTCGGCAACATATCCAAGGCCTGATAGGCATATTCCACTTGAATCTGCTTTTCCATCCGGTTGCCCACCTTTTCCCGGAACAGATCCTCCATCTCTTTTTTGATGACAAAAACCACCTTGTCAAAACCGGCTCTTTTGGCATCATATACCGAAAAATCCAGAATAACCTCGCCGTGCTCTGTCATCGGATCCAACTGCTTCAACCCGCCGTAGCGGGAACCCATGCCGGCCGCCATAACCACCAATGTCATAGATATTGTCCTTTCCCGGCATTCACGCCGTTCCAAAATATATTCTCCGGGTATCTCAAAATATTCAAAGCCTGTTCGCAGCGGGCAGTTTTGCGGAAAAACGGGGTGCAAAACAAAAGAATACTTTTTGTATTTCAGGTTTTGGCAACAAAATCCTGCGGCGAAACTGCCGTTGCCGGACACACGGGAATTTTGGGAGATGTCCTTCTGAAAAAGAACTTACTTATTTGAGTTGATTAACGGAAAAAACGCCTTGAAATAGGAGAGTCCCGACCAAACGGTCATCACCGCCGTGAAGAGCATGGCGGCGTAGGACAAAAGATGATGCTGACTCACCGCCAAAAACACCTCAAAATGCCCCAAAAGATACTCTCCGAAAACGATGGGCTCCAAAAGCGCCACCATCACAAAAACGATCTGGGACACCGTCTTGATTTTTCCCAGGATGTTCGCCGCAATCACGACTCCCTTACTTCCGGACACGGCCAATCGAAGAGAGGTGACGGCAAGCTCTCTGAAAAGGATCAGAAAGCACAAAGTTGCCGTCAGGCGGTAGTAGACATCGCCCTCTGTGGTGCTCGCCCCTCTGCCGGCCAACACAATCAGCCCGATCAAGGCGCCCAATACCATCATTTTATCTGCTAACGGGTCTAAAAATTTGCCGAAATCGGTAACCAACTGCCGTTTTCTTGCAATTTTTCCGTCCAGGTGGTCGGTGATGGCCGCCACTAAGAACAAAAACGCCGCCACCGCCCGGCATACCATTTCTCCCTCTCCGCCAAAAGAAAAAGGAACCAGCAGGAAGACCATAAACAGCGGGATCATGCAGATCCGCGCCACGGTCAATTTGTTCGGTAGGTTCACTCCAACTTCCCCCTTTTTCTCAAACCGGTTCTCCGACCAGATCGTAATCCATACTTTCGGTAATTTGCACTCTGGCAAACTCCCCTTCCCGATAGGCGCCCTTTGGGGCCCGGATGAAAACCTTTCCGTCAATATCCGGTGCATCGGCCCGGCTTCTGCCATAATAGGCCTCTGAAACCGGATCGTATCCCTCGACCAATACTTCCAGATTTTTTCCGATCTGTTCCCCGGCTTTTTCCGCAGAAATCTCCATCTGAATAGCCATCAGCCGATCCAGACGGTCCTGTTTGGTCTGCTCGTCCACCTGATTCTCAAAATCATAGGCGGGCGTATCCTCTTCTCTGCTGTAGGCAAAGGCCCCGAAACGGTCAAAGCGCACTTCTTTCAGGAAGGCGCAGAACTCCTCAAAATCCTCTTCCGTTTCGCCGGGAAAGCCCACAATGCCGGTGGAGCGAATGGTGATGTCGGGAACCTCCCTCCGAAGCCGGGCAATGGTTTCCCGGATCTGTTTCTGGTTGCCGTGCCGATTCATCGCCTTCAACACCCGGTCGCTGATGTGCTGAATAGGAAGATCGATGTACTTTAAAAGCCGCTCATTGTCCCGGAATTCCCGGATCAGTTCGTCCGTAATCTTGTCCGGATAGCAATAAAGCACTCGGATATAGACCTTCTCCGTGGCTTCCGTAATTTTGTGAATCAATTCCGCCAATCGATACCCACCGTACAGATCCACCCCGTAACCCGATGTATCCTGTGCGATCAGATTGATCTCCCTGACCCCCTGCTCCTCCAGCCATTGGGCTTCTTTCACCAGCTCTTCCATCGGTCTGCTTCGGTAGACCCCACGGATAAGGGGAATGGCGCAGTAGGTGCACCGGTTGTTACAGCCTTCTCCGATCTTCAGATAGGCGCTGTAGCTCCGGTCGGTCAGTATTCTGTTTCCGCCCATTTCGCAGACATTCTTGTCCTCAAAGGAGGTATAGGTCTTTTTTTCCAACACCTTCCCGATGGCAGCTACAATTTTTTCGTAGCTGCCGGTACCCAGAACCGCATCCACCTCCGGCATCTGCTCCAAAATCTGCTCTCTGTAGCGCTCACCTAAACACCCGGTGACCACAATCGCCTTCAGGTTCCGGTTCTCTTTCAGCCACGCCACATCCAGAATGTTGTCAATACTTTCCTTTTTCGCACTTTCAATGAAAGCACAGGTATTGATGACCATCACATCGGCATCAATATCCTCCGGCACAATCTGATAGCCCGCCTCACGGACCAAATACATCATGCGTTCGGTATTGACCTGATTTTTGCTGCACCCTAAGGACACAAACCCAATTTTTGCTTTTTCTTTTTCCATATGCATCTATTCCTGCTGTTTTTTCTGAAAAATCCGGACCGTCCGAAAGGCTTCCCTTTAACCCTTAAAGGATGGGTATCCAGAATACTCAACGTCTATTCGGCAACAGCCCATCCCGGCGCAGAATGAGGGACCAAACGAAGAAATCCTTTGGTATCAAGGCCTTTTTCAACGAAGCTCCGGGGCCAAAAAGCCCTTGCACGCTGTGCGGGGGATCTTTTGAGGTACCCGGCGGTCATTCATCCTCACAATTCTCTGCTTCTGTGTATCTTCTGATCTCCTCTGCACCGTAGGGCATACCAAATTCCTCTTCCCATGCCAAAAAGGCATACCGGATATTGGTGGTGGAAAATCCTCTTCTGTTCAACGCAACCACTGTTTTTTCCTTTGACCCGTTGCCCGCCTTTTTCAACGCCCTGTAGCACAGTTCGTCAAAATCCATCTCTTTGAGAAAATCCGCGGCTTCTTTGATGGTCCTTTCCGAAAAACCCTTTCTTCTTGCTTCCTGAATCACCCTTCTTTTGCCGAAAAGACGGTCGATTGCGCATCTTTCGGCAAACCGTTGAAAATACCGTTCTTCGCACAGATAGTTTTTCTCCACGGCAAACCGAACCGCCGCCTTGGCATCTTCCTCGGTGCATCCGCGGTCCAAGAGCTTTCTGAAAAGCTCTTTTTCGGTATTTTCCTTGTATGCAAGAAGCGAAATTGCCATCCGGATTGCGCCTTCTTCTTCTGATTCGGCAATTTTTCTGTTTCTCATGTACATTTCGTCTGAACCTTCCCTTTCTTTTGGAATTTTCGCAGAAGAGCAAAAATTCCCGGCAGAAAAGCCGTTTATCCTGACTTCTTATCCTGCTTTTTCTCAGTCATCCAAACCAAGTACTGAAATATCAAACTCCCCGGATTCATCCTCGTCATCTCCTAAAATTGCCGGCTCTTCCTTCAGCTCGATCCGGTCCTTCATGGCCTTCAGCTTGTCTTCCAGTTCTTTCTGCAGTTCCTTGTTTTCCTCAATATACTTCTTGGCGGCATCCTTGCCCTGTCCGATCCGATTTCCGTCATAGTAGAACCAGGAGCCGGAGCGCTCCACAATGCCCATATCCATGGCCAGATCGATGATCTCGCCCACCTTGGAAATCCCTTTTCCATAGATGATGTCGAACTCTGCCGTCTTAAAGGGAGGCGCTACCTTGTTTTTCACCACTTTGCACTTGGTGCGGGAGCCGTAAACCTCGGTGCCGTTCTTCAGATTCTCGCTTCTCCGAACCTCAATGCGCACCGAAGAATAGAACTTCAAAGCCCTGCCGCCGGTGGTCACCTCCGGGTTTCCGTACATGACACCCACCTTTTCCCGCAGCTGATTGATAAAGATTACAATGCAGTTGGATTTGGAAATGGCTCCGGAGAGCTTCCGCAGTGCCTGAGACATGAGTCTGGCGTGTAATCCCACATGAGACGCACCCATATCTCCGTCAATTTCCTGCTGGGGCACAAGAGCCGCAACCGAGTCCACCACCACAATATCCACGGCACCCGAGCGCACCAGCGCTTCGGTCACATCCAAGGCCTGTTCTCCGGAATCGGGCTGCGAAACCAGCATTTCTCCGATGTTTACCCCCAACGCCTCTGCATACTTAGGGTCCAGAGCGTGCTCGGCGTCCACAAAAGCGGCCACGCCCCCCTGCTTCTGAACCTCTGCCACAGCGTGCAGTGCGACCGTCGTTTTTCCGGAAGATTCCGGCCCGAAAATTTCGATGATCCTGCCTCTTGGAAGACCCCCCACGCCCAAGGCCATATCCAGTGTCAGGGAGCCGGTGGACACAGCGGAAACCACCATATTGCTGCTGTCCCCCAGCCGCATGATCGTCCCGGCACCAAATTTTTTCTCGATCTGGGAAATTGCCGTATTTAGCGCCTTGCTCTTTTCAGCCGCATCGGTGCTCTGCTCTACGGCCGCTTTCTTTGCTTTCGCTGCCATCTTTATCCTCCGTTGTTTTGTCTTTAAGGCCTCTCTGAACGCTCCTCGGCTCCGGCAGCTGCGCCGGATACGCAGGAGGTCTCCGAAGTGACCCTGTTCCTTTGCCGCAGGATCTTCCTTGTCCTGCTCATTCTACCAATGAAAAATGAACTAAAGGTGAAGTTTCATGCGCTCCCTTGAAAATTTCTCCGAATGTCCTCTCAATAGGGAGAATTGTCAAAAACCCACTTTTCGTTTTCCCGAACCAACTGCAATTCTCCGGTGGCTTTGGTGATTCCGCCGTCAATGCTGTAGGAAATTTCCACAACACAGGCCGTCTTTGTGCCGCTGGTGACCTTCAGAGTGTCTGTGTAATACTCGGTTTTCAGTTCATAAACCGGCTTTTGCGTTACATCGATCGTCAGACGCCCATCCTGCTCGCTGTACCGGCTCATGCTCACTCCCCCGTTGGAAAAGGCAATGGACAACAGCTCTGCGGCATATTTTTCCGAGAATGCTGCACGCAGCATGGCTTCAAAATCGCTTTTGGTTTTACACTTTTCTTCTCTGGATACCGGGATATAATGGGCTGTGGTCCAGCTTTCATCAATTTTATAGTCCGGGTCGGGCGTCAAGCCCGGTCCGAAAATACAGTATGCCGCATCGTAGGCTGTGGGCAACAATTTTTCCACAGCCTGCCGGATTTCCGCATCCTCCGGACATCCGGGCATTTTACAGGAAGAAAGGGTACACAGCACCGTCAGGAAAAGGATCCCGACCAGCAGAACCGAACAGATTTTTTTCATAAAACACCTTCCGCTTTTTGTAAACCTGGCTTTTCGTTTTGTTTCCGGCGGCCGGAGTCCAAAGCGCATCCGGATTCTGCCTTTCAAGGCACCTTCCGGAATTCCCTTTTATCCGGGATTTTTTCCCGGATCACTCCTTGTCTTCTGCCTCTTCCGTCTCTCCTGCAGGCGTTTGTCCTGCGGCATCCGGATGGCTTTCCCCTCCTTCGGGCGCAGCCTCCTCCTTCTTGACCACAGTGCAATTGACCACCTTGTTGTTGCCGCTCATGCGCATCACAATCACTCCGCCGGCACTGCGGCTGTACACCGGAATATCGGATACCGAAACCCGGATGATCACGCCCTCTTTGCTGACCAACAGCAGGTCGTCCTCTTCCTCCACCGAAAGCACGCCCACCAGCCGTCCGGTCTTATCCGACAAATTGTGGCAACGAACACCCTTTCCGCCCCGGTTGTGCACCGAGAAGTCCCGGAATTCACTCCGTTTTCCGAAGCCCTGTTCGGTGACGGTCAAGAGTTTTTTGCCCTCTTCCGCCAACGCTACGCCGATCACCCGGTCGCCGTCCTCCAGTCGGATTCCGCGCACACCTCTGGCCGTTCTGCCCATCACTCTGGCATCGTTTTCGTCAAAGCAGACCGCCATGCCGTCCTTGGTGGCCAGAAGGATCTTATCCTTGCCCGAAGTATGACGCACATAGACCAATTCGTCCCCTTTGTCCAAGAACAAGGCTCTCTTGCCGCCCTTTCTCCGAATGGCAAATTCGGAAAGCAGAGTTCTCTTCACCGTGCCGTTGGCCGTGACAAAGAGCAGGTACTCCTCCTTGTCCTCCTCCATCTCAAAGTCGCTGACCGAAAGCATGGCCGTGACCTTTTCCCCTTCGGACAGTTCCAGAATGTTCACCAGATTCGTTCCCTTTGCCATTCGGCTGCATTCGGGAATCTGGTAGGCCTTGATGACCTGTACTTTTCCCAGATTGGTGAACATCATCAGGTAGGAATGGGAATCCACCGCCACCACATCGGAAACATCGTCCTCTTCCCTGGTGCTCATGCCGGTAATGCCCTTGCCGCCCCGGTGCTGGGCCGTGTAGGTATCCGAAGGAAGCCGTTTGATATAGCCGGCACTGCTCATGGTAATGACCGCCGTGTGCCGCTCGATCAGGTCCTCAATGTCGATTTCGTCTTCTACCTCGCAGATTTCGGTCAGCCGGTCGTCTCCGTAGCGCTCTTTGATGTCGTTCAGTTCCTTTTTGAAAACGCCGACCAGCACTTCGTCGGAATTCAGAATCGTATCCAAATAAGCGATCCGCTTTTCGATCTCCTCATACTCCGCCTTCAGTTTTTCCTCTTCCAGCCCCTGCAAAGCCTTCAGACGCATTTCCAGAATGGCCGCAGCCTGCACCTCCGAAAGGTTGAACCGGGCCATCAGGTTCTCCTTGGCATCATCGTAGGAATTCCGGATGATCCGGATCACTTCATCGATGTTTGCCTGGGCGATCAGCAGTCCCTCCAGAAGATGGGCTCTTTCCTCGGCTTTCCGCTTTTCGCACCGGGTACGCCGTAAAATCAGGTCCTTCTGGAAGGCGATATATTCATCCAGAATGTGCCGCAACGAAAGAATTTTCGGCTGAGACTGATTGTTCACCAAGGCCAGCATGGTGATGGCAAAGGTGGTCTGCATCTGGGTCTGTTTGAATAGGGTGTTCAATACCACCTGAGGATTTGCGTCCCGCTTCAGTTCCATGACGATCCGCATACCCTCCCGGTCGGTTTCATCCCGCAGATCGGAAATGCCCTCTATCCGCTTTTCGTGCACCTGGTCGGCAATCGCCTTGATCAGCTGACGCTTGTTCACCTGATAGGGCAGCTCGTTCACGATAATTCTGGTCCGATCCTTGGCATATTCTTCAAATTCTGTCTTGGCGCGGACGGTGATGTGCCCTTTTCCGGTAGCGTATGCCGCCCGAATGCCCCTTTTGCCCATAATAATGCCCTTTGTGGGAAAGTCCGGGCCCTTGATGTGTTGCATCAGATCCTCTAAAGTCGCTTCCGGATGGTCCAGCACGCAGACGGTAGCATCGATAACTTCCCTCAGGTTATGCGGCGGAATATTGGTGGCCATTCCAACGGCAATACCGGAGGATCCGTTTACCAGCAAATTCGGAAAACGGCTGGGCAAAACTCTCGGTTCTTTTCTTGATTCGTCAAAGTTCGGGTCCCAATCCACCGTATCTTTGTCGATGTCCCGCAGCATTTCATCGGCGATTCTGGCCATTCTGGCTTCGGTATACCGGTAAGCAGCCGGCGGATCGCCGTCCACCGAACCGAAGTTTCCGTGTCCGTCAATCAAGGGATAGCGCATGGAGAAATCCTGCGCCAGACGCACCAAAGCGTCGTATATGGAAGCATCCCCGTGCGGATGATACCGTCCCAGAACATCACCGACGGCGGTGGCGCTTTTCTTGAAGGGCTTGTCCTTGGTCAAACCATCTTCGTACATCGCATAGAGAATCCGCCGGTGCACCGGTTTCAGGCCGTCCCGCACATCCGGCAGAGCTCTGCCCACGATCACCGACATGGCGTATTCAATGTAGCTGCTCTTCATTTCATGAACCAGCTCTGAATGGGTAATTATCTGATCGGGAAAAGTAATTTCCTCGGGAAGATAGTCCGATCGTTTCTTTGCCATTATTTTTGTCCGTTCCTTTCTTGTTGCGCAGGGGATCCCCGCTGCGACAGCCTGCCAAAGGCTTTTTTTGAAGCTGTCCGTTTTTTCAAAGCCCTTGAAGAATTTCTTGCTGTTCGGGCAGAATGCTTCAAAGGAGAACTATGCTCCCAAGGAAGCCAAGAGCTTTTGACTCTGTTTTTCAAGTTCAAAGGGGTCTTCCCTCAGGGGGAGCATTTCCGAAAATCAATAATCCAGATTCACCGCATACCTGGCGTTCTGCTCGATATACTCTCTGCGGGGCTCCACATCCTCGCCCATCAGAATATTGAAAATCCGGTCTGCCGCCACGGCATCCTCCAGTTCGATCCGCCGAAGAGTTCGTGTGCGGGGATTCATGGTGGTCTCTGCCAACTCCTCCGGGTCCATTTCTCCTAAACCCTTGAACCGGGAAATTTCCACCTTGGCGTTGGGATTATCTCCCCGCATTTCGGAAGAAATTCTGTCCCGCTCCTCGTCGCTGTAAGCCACCCGTACCGTCTTTCCTCTGGTCAGTTTGTAAAGCGGGGGCACAGCCGAATAGACATAACCCTGTTCAATCAGCGGCCGCATAAAGCGGAAGAAGAAGGTTAAAAGCAGGGTACGGATATGGGCTCCGTCCACATCGGCATCGGCCATGATAATGATCTTATGGTACCGCAGTTTTTCCAGATTGAATTCGTTTCCGATGCCGGCACCCAATGCGGTAATGACCGGCGCCAGCTTCTCGTTGCTGTAGATCTTGTCTGCCCGGGCCTTTTCCACATTCAGCATCTTTCCCCAAAGAGGCAGAATGGCCTGGAAAAGCGACTCTCTGCCCTGCGTGGCAGAGCCTCCTGCAGAGTCTCCCTCCACAATGAACAATTCGGTCAAAGCCGGGTCCCGCTCGTTGCAGTCCCGCAACTTGTCCGGCATCTGGCCGGAATCCAGAGCCGTCTTTCGTCTGGCCGCTTCTCTGGCCTTCCGGGCGGCTTCTCTGGCTCTTTGGGCCAAGATGGCCTTATCCAAAATAGCCTTGATCGCCGCAGGATGCTCCTCAAAATAGGTGGTCAGTTTTTCGTTCAGAAGCTTGGAAACCACCGTCTTCATTTCGGAATTGCCCAGTTTTGTCTTGGTCTGTCCCTCAAATTCGGCCTCCGACAGCTTTACGCTGACCACCGCCGTCATGCCTTCCCGCACATCCTCACCCGACAGATTGCTGTCGGCTTCTTTTAAGAATTTGTATTTTCGGGCATAATCGTTGATCACTCCGGTAAGAGCCGTTTTGAAGCCCATTTCGTGTGTTCCGCCGTCCACCGTGCGAATATCGTTGGCAAAAGACAATAAGGTCTCGCTGTAGGAATCGGTATACTGGATGGCGACCTCTGCCGAATTGTTCTCGTTGTTCTGGGCAAGATAAATGACCTCATGCAGTCCCTGCTTATTTTCATTCAGATAGTCCACAAAGGAGCGAATGCCCCCTTCGTAACACAAATCATTCACAACCGGCTCTTCGCCCCGATCATCGGTAAAAAGAATATGAATTCCGGCATTTAAGAAGGCCTGTTCCCGCAAACGGACCAACAGCGTTTCATATTCAAATTCCAGCGTTTCAAAAATTTCATCATCGGGATAAAAGGTGACCTTGGTTCCGGTTTTGTCCGTAGGTCTGATTTCCTTTACAGGTTCTGTGGGTTTGCCCTTTTCGTAGCGCTGACGGTATTCCTTTCCGGTTCTTGAATCGTAAACCGTCACTTCCAGCCACTTGGACAAGGCATTCACTACCGAGGCACCCACGCCGTGCAGTCCCCCTGAAACCTTGTACCCGCTGCCGCCGAACTTTCCACCGGCATGCAGAATGGTGTACACCACTTCCAAAGTCGAAATACCCATTTTGGGGTGAGGACCCGTGGGAATTCCTCTGCCGTCATCGGTGACGGTTACACTGTTTCCCTTGTTGATGGTTACGGTGATATTTTTGCAATAGCCTGCCAAGGCTTCGTCAATAGCATTGTCTACGATCTCGTAAACCAAATGATTCAAGCCCTTCACCGAGGTGGAGCCAATGTACATACCGGGTCTTTTCCGCACCGCTTCCAGTCCTTCTAAAACCTGTATTTCCGATTCGTCATACCCGGTTTTTTTGATTTCTTCGCTCATAATCCATCCTTACCCCAAATCAAAATATTATGTGAAAATTCTATGATTTTTAATTTTTAATCCCGAAAAAAAGGAACGGTTTTTTCGTTCCCGAAAAAAACAAAAGAGATGTTTTTCAAAAGGCTTTTTGCTGTAAAAATCCTCGAATTTCAAATTTTCTTCTTGAAAAAGCCTTCCAAATGCCGGAACACCCTGAACCCAATCCCTACAGACGGCGTTTGAGCACTTCGGGTGCAAATACCGACAGATAAATCTGCTCTTTTCTTCCGTCCTCATAGACGATAAAGCTTTTCGGCAATCCGTAGGAAACCGTGGTGACCATGCCCTCTTTTTCCCGTTTTCCGAGAAATTTTCTTGTTGCGGCCGACCAAGTGGTGCTTTTGTCCAGATCCCCGATCAAAAGAATGCCTTCCTTTTTCAGCCACCGATTGTTCTCCAGCTGTATATAAGCGGAACTACCGTACCGTCGTATATTGACCTTTTTCAACGAAGATCACCCTCCCATCGGGAATCCGTTCCGCATCCTTCCGGTCACAGCAGGTGATCAGCACCTGCCGTCCTTCCATTCCCGAAAGAATATAATTTTTCCGGCGGTCATCCAATTCGCTGAACACATCATCCAGAAGAAATACCGGAAATTCCCCGGTTTTTTCTCTGCAAACCTCTCCTTCCGCCAGTTTCATGGCGACGGCAATGCTTCTCTGCTGTCCCTGCGAAGCAAAGACCCTTGCAGATCTTTCATTCAGCAGAATTTCAATATCGTCCTTATGAACGCCGAAAAGGGTGGTTCCTGCCTTCAATTCCCTTTGCCGGTTGTTCCGGAACAGTTCCATATACTCCTCTTTTTTCATCGGCTTTCTGTATAGAAGCCGGGGCTCTTCCTTTCCTTCCATCATGTCTTCAAAGATCTTTCGGACTTCTTTTTCGATTTTTTCCATGTATTCCGCCCGTTTGAAGGAAAGAATTTCGCCCTCTTCCGCCAACTGCTCCGCCCAAAGCTCTTCGGTTTGGTCAAAGGCCTCCGGATGGAAAGGATATTCGGCAATCAGCCGGTTTCGCTGAAGCAGGGCTGCATTGTATTTTTGGAGAGCCGAAAGATAAACCCGATCGGTTTGTGCCAGAGCTCCGTCCATAAATGCTCGCCGCTGGCTGGGGCCTTCCCGTACCACCGAAAGATATTCCGGACAAAAAATGACCGCATTGAAATTTCCGATGAATTCGGACATCTTGCGCAACGCCAGTCCGTTTTTCCGGCAGAATTTTCGGCCCGAACGCAGATACCGCAGCTCCAACTGATTTTCCCGCTGTTTATTTTCATAGTCCAGGATCACCTTGGCAAAATCCTGCTCGTAGGTGATGTAATCCTTCTCCTTGGCTGTCCGATGGGAGCGCCCCTGGGCAAAAAGGTAGATACCCTCCAAGGCGTTGGTCTTTCCCTGGGCGTTATCTCCGCAAAAAAGATTGATTCCCGGCGAAAAGGAAATATCTGCGCTTGCAATGTTCCGGAAATTCTGATAGCGCACTCGTTTCAGAATCATTTTTTAATCTTTCATCTTCACAGGGCAGACCATGTATAAATACTTTCCATCCTTTTCTTCTTCGTCCCCTTCATCCTTCTTTGGGTCTGCTTCGATCACCATGCTCATGAAGGGAGTGCCCAAGGACAAATAAATCTTTTCGTCCGAAATAGCCCGCAGAGCTTCCATTAAGAACCGGCAATTAAAGCCAATGGTGATGTCCTCTCCTTCTTTTTCGATCTCCATCTGGTCCGAGACCGAAGAAACCGAAGAGGCGGAGCTGACCTTCAGAGTATCTCCCTCAAAAACGCATTTTACAAAGCCCATGATCTGACCCACCGACTTGTCATCGGTCACCAGAGCCACCCGTTCTAAACATTCCAGAAGCTCCTGACGGTCCAAAAGCACCTTGATGTTGTTGTTTTTCGGAATGACCCTCTTGTAGTCAATATATTCCCCGTCAATCAGTCTGGAGAAGAAAATGCTTTCCTCCATCCGGAAAATCACATGCTTTCTGCCGAGAGACAATACCACCTCTTTGTTTTCATCGGCAGAAAGTATTTTGGAAAGCTCCGAAAGGGTCTTTCCCGGCACAATAAAGGAGAATTTCTCCTCTGTGCCTTCTAAATCCAGAGAAAAATTCTTTTCTCTCAAGGCCAATCGATTCCCGTCGCAGGTCACCATCAGCAACCCCTTTCCGGTGATCTGAAAGAAAGCACCGGTCAAAACGGGACGCTGTGTTCCAAAAGCAATGGCGTGCTGCACCTGCCCGATCATTTTCTTCAGAAGTGCCTGACTGAAGCATATGCCCCCTTCTCCGTTCAGATCCGGCAGATTGGGGAAATCGTTTCCCGGAAGAGCGGATAAAGAAAAGCGGGAATTTCCTGAGGAAATTTTCGTCTGAAATTTCTCGTTCACTTCGATGGTGATCTGCCTTTCGGGCATGGTGCGGATCATTCTGTACAGCTTGTTGGCATTGATGATAAAGGAGCCTTCTTCCAAAACCTCAGCCTTAACGGAAGTCCGATATCCCCTTTCCAGATCATAGGAAGAAAGGATACAGCCGGAGGGACCGTCTGTAGTAAAAAGTATTCCTTCAATGGCCGAAATCGTATTTTTCTCCGAAACGGCACCCATAGCGGGGGTGAGAGCATTGACCAGTACATCCTTATCAAAGACAATTTTCATAGGTGGAATCCTTTCGTAAGAATCCTGACGGACCTTTGTTTTTTCGGGGTTTTTCTTCTGTAGCGCAGAAACTGTTTGCAAAACAGACTTTTCAAGGGTATTCAAGGCAAAAAGGAACAAGCATTTTCTGCCTGCCGGGCTTCAAATTTTCCGGAAAGAGAGAATAATTATATAAAAGCAGAGGTAGCAGTAATAGAGGGTGTGTATTCTGTGGAAAAGCAGAGTTTTCAAAGGAAATACCGGCCTTTTTTCAGGGGAGCGTTTTGGGACAAGCACCTTGAAAAAAGGTTGGAAAGCTGTGGAAAAAATTTTTCTTCTGAAGGCAAAAAAGTTTTCCCCGGAAAAAGAGTTTGAAAAATTGTGGAAAAGACAGGCTTTTTTCCCCAAAACAGCGGTGGAATTGTGCAAAAATTTTCAAAAAAGCCTGTGAAAAAATCGGGCATTTTCTTTTCTGTTGCCGGTTTTTTTCGGTGATTGCTTACCCTTCCTTGATTTCCTTGATCAGATCTCGTATCTCCACATCCAGCAAGGGAGATTTCTTCTTTCCGTTGTCAATTACCGAAAGAGAAGCCATTACCGTGGAGTGATCTCTGCCGAAAATTTTTCCGATGGTCGGTAAGGACATATCGGTGATGTTGCGGATAATGTAAATGCAGATATGCCGGGCATAGGCAATTTCCTTGGTTTTCTTCCGGCTTTTGATATCCTCAGAGGTCATTCCGTATTTGCTGGCCACCTTGGAAATGATTCTCTCAACGGTTTTGGATTGGGGTTCTGCTCCTGCAGACAGCTCTGCAATGCAGGATTTTGCTATTTCCTCGGTAACGGGCACGCCCGAAAGGAAGGATTGTGCTCCGATCTTTTTGACCGCTCCCTCCAATTGCCGGATGTTGCTGTGCAGGCTTTCCGCCAAAAACTGCAGAACCGGCATGGGAATATGGACTCCGATCATTTTCGCCTTGTTTTTCAGAATGGCGAGCCGCAATTCATAATCCGGCAGCTGAACATCCACGATCAATCCCCACTCAAAGCGACTGCGCAGCCGGTCCTCCAGGGTCTTCATTTCCTTCGGCGGTCGGTCGGCGGCCAGAATGATCTGCTTGTGATCTTCATACAGAGCGTTGAAGGTATGGAAGAATTCCTCCTGTGTGGACTCCTTGCCGGCAATGAACTGAATATCATCAATCAACAGTACATCTGCTTTCCGGTATTTGTTGCGGAAGGACAGGGTGTCCTCATTGGCGATGCTGCTGACCAGCTCGTTTGTGAAATCGTCGCCCTTGATATACACAATGTTTTTCTTGGGAAAATTGGCTTTCATGCTGTTGATGATGGCATACAGAAGGTGGGTCTTTCCCAAACCGCTGTCGCCGTAAATAAACAGCGGGTTGAAGGAGGAAGAGGAATTCTTGGCAATGGCCGTGCAGGCCGCATAGGCCAATTTGTTGGAAGAACCTACAATGAAGTTGTCAAAGGTGTATTCATCATTGGTAAGAATGGGCGAAGGATCGTTTAAGCTCTCCTTTTCTTCCAAGGCCGAAAAAACCTCTTTTTCCGGTTCCGAAGACTTTTTCTCTTCAAAAATCTTCTGCGGATCGATCTTCTCCTGTTCGTCGGAAAGAACGGTGATGGGAGGATCAAAACCGATGACCTCGCAAAGGGCTTCGGTCAAAGGCTGTGCATAGCGCTTTTGAATGATATCCTTTTTCAGGTCGCTGTTAATCACAACGGCAGCTTTGTCTCCGTCCAAATATACCAGCCGCAGATCCTTGAACCAGAGATCGTAAACCGATCGTGTGCTCTTTTCCTGTAAAATGCTTAATACCGATTCCCAAATCTGATCCAATGACTGCATATCGTCCGTCCTTTTTGATTCTTTCCTTGTTTTGATCGCTTTCAAAGAGACCATGCCGTCTCCAAAGAAGGCTCTTTCCTCTTGACACATAATATATAGTATTATACCATACATCTATAAATAAGGCAAGAAATTTGCAAAAATTTACAATTTATTTACAAACAAAAAGGCAAAAATACCGAGCTTTTCGTTTAAAAAAAGAAAAATACCCTTGACAAAAAGAACTTTTCTGATATATAATGGAAAGCGTCGCAATGGAAAATACTTAGCGAAAGTGAGGTGCATCCGAAAATGAAGAGAACTTACCAGCCCAAGAAACGCCAGAGAAAGATGGAACACGGCTTCAGAAAAAGAATGAGCACTGCCAACGGCAGAAAAGTTCTGAAGAGAAGACGCCAGAAGGGCAGAGCCAGACTCACCTATTGAGCTCTGGTGGACGAGCAGTAAAGCAAATATACACCGCCGGTTGCGTAATCTCCCACAAGAGAAAACGGTATCCAGGCGGGTTTTTTGCCATAAGAGGAATTTTGGAGCTCTGACCGTCTGACGGAAGAAAGGAAACAGAAATGCGCTACGGGGTTCTGTGCGAGAACCATTTATACAACAAGGTTTTTTCTGCCCGGAAAAAGGCAGGAGGAAAAACCGTGGTGGTTTACTATCTGAAGGATTTGAAGGCCAATAAACTGCGTAAAGCGAATCCGATGAAAGAAAAGATCAATCGTATGGGAATCTCGGTATCCAAAAAAAACGGGGGAGCGGTCAAGCGCAACCGGGCAAAGAGGATCATTCGGGAGGCCTACAGGCAGATCGAAAGCGAGCGTCCTTTGAAAAAGGGAAATCTGATCGTTATTCTGGCAAGAGAAGGAATCGGCGGCGCAAAAATGCAGGATGTGAAAAGGGATCTCTTCCGTTCTTTTGAGCGATTGGAGCTGTTCTTGTGAAGAAATTCCACGAAAAACTGGTGGAAATTGCCCTTTTTCCCGTAAAATTCTATCGGAAATACATTTCCAAGAATTTGGGTGCAGGGAAGTGCAAGTATTTGCCCACCTGTTCGGAATATGCCTTGGAGGCATTCCGGGAATGGGGGATATTCTGTGGCTTTTTTCTTTCCCTTTGGCGGGTCTTGCGTTGCAATCCCTTTTCAAAGGGCGGCTACGATCCGGTTCCCCGGTGCAAAAGAAAAAAACGAAAAGATCAATAATTATTTTTTGTAAAATATTCCGTGCGACAAGTATGTACGCGGCAGGATTTTTCCTGACCGCTCTTTTCCGGTGCACAAAAGCGGGTACGCACCGGACATGGATTGACCCGTAAAAGAAAGGAACAGAAAACCGTGAAAAAGAACAGATTTCGTTCGCTTTTGCTCTTTTGTCTGTGTTTTGCCACGATGCTTTCCTTCGTGGGATGCTTCGGATCCGGAAGCAAAACCGATACGACTGCCTATCAGGCAAAAGAAGATGAACTGAAATACAACAGCCTGTCCGATGAAGGAAAATTCGTGCTGTACAAGGCAAGCCTGTCGGACGAGGAGTTGGAAAAGCTGAAGGACAAGAAGGCTGCGGACTTAAAAGGCGAAGAAAAAGAGAAATTCGAAAAGTTCAAAAAGGAAAACATTTACTTCCTGTCCATCGAAGAAGAAAGCTACGGTACGGAAACCGACAAAAAGAGCCACAAAATATATGTCCTGAGAGAATTGATTACCGGCACAAAGCTGGTGAACAGCGGGGCGGACAATCCGAATGTGACCTACACGGATATGTACACCCTGGGCTATAAATTTGTGGAGGACAGTGCTTCTGACGCTAAAGTGAAGACCTACACTCTGGAAAAACTGACCGATAAGGACGATCTGCACGCTCCGACGACCGATAAGGAGAAGGAAGAGGAGGTCCTGCGGTACAACAGCCTTTCCGAAAAGGGAAAGTTCGTTTTGTTCCTTGCACAGCAGGGCAAAGAATTGTCTTTTGAGGACTTGGAAAAGGAAGAGAACAAGGAACTGAAAGCGGCTTTTGAGCAGTTCAAGAAGGACTTCTGCTTCCTGAATCTGAAAAAAGAGAAGGATGCGGAAAACAACTTTACCTCGACCTTTGTGCTTCAGTATCCGGAAGAAGTGAAGGCCTATGAAGGCGGAGAGATTTCAAAGGTAACTGCGACGGATGCCAACGGCAATGATGTGGAAATCAACCGTGTTTATGTGGAGATGAGCGACCGGGGCTACAAATTCGTAGAAGACAGCGCCTCAGATGCCCAAGATAAGACCTATACGCTGGTTGCCGCAGATAAGGTTGCCGAGAGCCGGGGCTTCATGTACTACATTTATATGCCCATCGGCAAGGTTCTGAGCTTTATCAATAATATTGTGCCCAGTTATATCTTTACTTTGTTTGTTTTTGCAATCTTAGTGAAGATTTTGCTTGTCTGGTTCGGCTACAAGCAGCAGAAGACCATGATCAAGCAGGCACAGTTCAAACCGAAGGAACAGGCGATCCGCAACAAATACAAGGGCAGAAACGACCGGGTCACACAGCAGAAGATGCAGCAGGAAATTATGGAAGCCCAGCAAGCAGAGGGCGTGAGCGCCTTCGGCGGATGCTTGCCCTTGCTGATTCAGTTCCCCATTATCATCATTCTGTATGAGGTGATCCGGAACCCCCTGCAGTATGTGGCAGGATACTCCACAACTTTAATCAATTCCATAAAGAATGTGCTGTGCTATAACAGCGTTTCCGGGTGGAACCTGACCAGCTCCATCACCAATTATGCCCAGACGGCAAGTGTGAACGGGATTACAGACCTGGATATGGTGGCGGTATTGCGGGATAATTGGGCGAATTTCACCAATGTTTCGGGAATGTCCGAAAGAGCCGCCTCCGACCTGCCGAACTTCTACGCTTTCGGCAACCATGTCGACCTGTCGGTGACGCCTTCCATCACCTTCTCCTGGCCGCAGGTGTTGTATTTGCTGATTCCGATTATTACCTTTGTGACGCTGTACTTCAGCATGAAGCTGAACCGGAAGATGACCGGAGGGCTCAGCGACCAGCAGGCAGCCGCCGGCGGTGCGTCAAATACGGGCGCTGCCAATAAAATTATGGATCTGATGATGCCGGCACTCAGCACCTTCTTTACCTTCATGTTCCCGGCAGTGCTGGGCATATACTGGATTTTCAACAATCTGTTGGGTACGGTACAACAATTTATTCTCAATAAAATCATGCCCCTGCCGGTATTTACCGAAGAGGACTATAAAAAAGCGGAAAAAGAGTACAATAAGGGTAAGGACGGTGGCAAAAAGAAGGTTTCCGCCACGGTCAGCGATCCTTCCAAGCCCAGAGCCAAGACTTTGCATTGCGACGAGGACGAAGAGGATTATCCCGAATTGCCACCAATGAGAGAGGATGACAGTGTCTTCTTAAAACCGGAGGAGAAAAAGGGAAAAGTCGGCAAAGCGTCTATGAAAGACGAAAAAAAAGAGAAAAACAACGAAGACAAATCGGATAATAAGTGATTTCGGAGGAATCTGTTTTGAAACAAGAATTGATTGTAACCGGCTCAACTATTGAAGAAGCCTTGAGAAACGGTGCGGAACAGTTGGGTGTGATGCCGGAAGAGCTGAAATATGAAGTGTTGGTAGAGCCGAAAAAGGGAATTTTGGGAATCGGCAGAGTGGCCGCCAAATTGAAGGTCTGCTACGAGGAAGCGGAAGCGCCGGCAGAAAAAACGACTTCTGTGGCAAAAACAGCTCCTGCAAAAAGGACGGAGACGGCAGAGGAAAACAATGTGGCGTTGCGGTTTGTAAGAACTCTGCTGGAGGATATGGAGCTGGAGGCCGAAGCGACCATTGAGGAAACCGACGGAGAGGAAAAAATCATCCGGATTTCCGGGAAGGACGCCGGCTCTCTCATCGGCTACCACGGCGAAACCATGGATGCGCTCCAGTATCTGACCAATCTTGCGGCCAATAAAAAGTCGGGAGAAGAGGAGAAGAGGGAATACCAGAAAATTCTCCTGGATATTGAAAATTACAGAGAAAAGCGTGCCGAGACCTTGAAGGCTCTCGCCAGAAGAATGGCTGGAAGAGTGCTGAAGTACGGCAAGAACATCTCTCTGGAGCCCATGTCTGCCTATGAACGGCGGATCATTCACTCGGAAGTGCAGGGCATTCAAGGTGTTACGACCTATTCGGTGGGTACCGATAACAATCGCCGTGTGGTGATTGCTCTGGACAACGACGAGGAAAACTGAAAAAACGCGGAAGGACACCTCTGAAAAAGTTTACAGCGCCCGGAATTTCTTTGGAATTCCGGGCGCTGTTTTGAACAGCGCACACTATAGAGGACTTTTTCAATAGAGAAATATTTTATTGTTGCGAGAGGTTTACTTTTTCAGCGTGACAATAAATCCGTCGGTTCCGTTACCGTATATGGTGTAGGTGTTGTTTTGCACATTTTCGGTAGGAAGGGGAACCGAAGTGGTATCCCCGGAAGAGGCCACATAGTATACCTCATAAAGTGTGCCGTCGGCAAGGGCAATCTGAAGGCGCCGGTTGATGTTGTAGCCTTTCACCTCATTGAGATAGCTTTCCAGGGTCAGATTGTTCTGGTAGATATAGGAGGCGTGCGGGATCCCCACATAGCGCAGGTGGCGCAGATCGGAGGAGGTGCGCTCTTCCACATGGACCCGGCTTTGAATGATGCCCAATTTGGCGCCTTTCTCAAAGAGAAAGGCGGTTTGCAGGGCTACAATCGGATCGGAAAACTGATAACTGACGGTTTTATCATCGACTTTGGTGGTATAGCGGGCATCCAGCGCATAACCGGCGGCATGGTCAGAAGCGGGAAGCTCTTTGTTGCCATCGGAGCAACTGAGACTTCCGGTGGTGCCGTCTGTGGGCATTCCGGCAAGAATCAGCAATTCAAATTCCGGATAGCTTTCAATGAGAGCAAAGTTCAGTTCTTCAAAAGCTCTTAAGGCCTCTTCGTTGACCGAAATTTGGCTGTTTGCCAACTGCAATTTCCGGTCATTTCGTGTTTCCCGTTTGGCGTAGATGTTCACGACGCCCGAAGGCATCCCGGTGAAGGGAAGTTCGGCACTGACCGGCAGAAGCGGGTTGGCCGTTTTGATGTCGGCAGAGCTTTTGGAAACCCAGGAAATGGCTCCGATTGGTGGTTCGGTGGTACTTGGGGAAGTGCCGGCTTCAGTTCGGGTTTCTGTCGGGAGAGGTCCGGTTTCCGAAGGGAGAGATGTGGGACTGCCGGGGCCTTCGGTATGGGCCGGAGTTTCATCAAGGCGGACAAAATGCGCCACAGTCAGGCCGACGATCAGGCCGACAACCAGGCACAGGGCGGCGGTCAAGGCGTAGATTTTGGTATAGTTGTGTTTGATTTGTTGGGATCTGCCTGATCTGGAATTCATTTTTTACCTCCCGGAAGATGTTGGAATGGTCTTTTGGGTAGTATAACACATTTTTTTGAAAAATAAAAGATGTACGGGGAAATTTTTACAGGGTCTCTCGAAATATTCAAAGTGTTTCCGGCGGAGAACAGTCTGTGAGAAGAACGAGGGGCAGAAATGCCGGAGCGTTTTGTATAGGAAGGTCTTTTGCAACGAATCTCTGCGGAAAAACGCCGCTTTTCAATGTGCGAAGAGGTTTTCAGAGGATTCTGCAGCAAGAACGGTTTTGTCCGGATATTCCGGCAGAATTTCCGGATATAAAAACAGCCCGGTTTTAAAGAATCCCGGGCTGTGGAAGAAGTCACTGCAAAAAAATGTATTTTTTTATCCGATCACTACCAATTCCCTTACCGACGCTAAAGAGCGGTCGGACATCAGGACTCCTTGCCCTTCAGCAACGGAGAGAGAGGCTTGTAAATCAAAAGGGCCAGAATGGTGACCAGCAAACACTTTACCAAGGTGAAGGGCAGATTGAACACGACGAGGGCCAAAAACAGCTTGTCGCCGAAGGGGAGAAACCGGTTATAAGCGCTCATCAGAGCTTCCCGATCTCCGCCGAAAAACAATTTGATATAGAAGGGATATACAATGAAATAGTTTGTGGCTAAGGAAAGCAGAGCCGAGGCTCCGCTGCCCACAGCTCCCCCCACAAGGGCTGTGGTTTTGGTTTTATGCCGCCGGTAAATAATTCCTGCGGCACCGACAAAGATCGCAGAGAGAAGAAAATTGGACAGCTCTCCCACAAACATCGAGGATGAAAAGGGCAGATGCAGACAATTCTTCAACAGGGATATGGCCATACCCCAAAGCGGCCCTAAAGCAAAGGACCCAAGAAGGGCAGGAAGATCGGAAAAATCGAACTTCAGAAAATCCGGAACGAAGGGCAAAGAAAACTCTAAAAGCTGAAGTACAAAGCTCGCCGCCGACAAAATGGCGGTGACGGACAGAGGACGAATGAAGGAAGGTCTGTTTTTGCTTGTGTTTTTTGTGTTTTTCATAATTCTTACTGCTTTCGGTATGAAAGCACCTTTCTCCTCACGGAATAGTTGTATTCAGAGAAGCAAGGCTGCGCATATTCGTTTCTCTTTTCGGTAAAAGCCGGGTCAAAAGAAGGGTTTCAAGGCTCAAAGACGGAACCTGAAAGCTCTTGGCCGAAGGTTCAGAGAAAAAGATTCGTTCAAGAGACCGAAAAAACGATCCAAGCCGAAAGATTTCGGTGAAAAAAGGTCGGACGGAAGTTTTTTCAACTGTATGCGAAAATCCTCCCAAAAAGAAAAACGCTCCCCAAAAGGGTGCGCTGAAACGCTGCTTTTCTCATCCGGACTGTACCGTCGGTGCAGGAACCTCCCCTGCTCGGCGCCGTTTGGCGTTCGTGGACTGGGAAAACAATCTGCCGTTTGCCCCCTGCTCTTCCCCGATCTGCGGATCTTGTCGAAAAAATCGGAATGGATTTTTTGGACGAATGCTCCGAAGGCTTCCTTAAGAAACCTTGAAGAGCTTTGGGCACTGCGCGGTCTTTGGTTTCGTCACCACCGGTGTGGAATTTCACCAACCCCCAAAGTATTTGATCTGTATGCAGGGTACCGCTGAAAATTCCCCCGTATCCGGCACCGGCCGTTTTGCCGCAGAACTTTGTTGCAAAAAGTCTTCATACACAAGGTGTTCTTTGATTTTGCGCTTTGTTCTTCGACACAACCGTTGGCGCCAAACTTACTTTGGAAATTTAGGGATACCCTATTTTTTTCCGAAGCCCGGCAATCCGGGCAACCGTTTTTCAAGGCAAAAATGCCGATTAAAAGGGATCCGAGGGATGCCGCAATGCGGCATCCCTCTTTTTTAAAAATTACTCGATAATGTCAGCAACAACGCCGGAACCGACGGTTCTGCCACCTTCACGGATAGCGAAACGAAGACCCTTCTCGATAGCGATGGGAGTGATCAGTTCCACAGTCATATCCACATTATCGCCGGGACGGCACATCTCAACGCCTTCAGGCAGGGAGATGGTACCGGTAACATCGGTGGTTCTGAAGTAGAACTGGGGTCTGTAGCCGGGGAAGAAGGGCTTGGAACGGCCGCCTTCCTTTTCGGTCAGAACATAGACATGGCCAACGAACTTGGTGTGAGGATGAATGGAGCCGGGTTTGCAGAGAACCTGACCTCTTTCAATCTCATCTCTGGAAACACCGCGGAGCAGAGCGCCGATGTTGTCGCCGGCTTCTGCCTGGTCCAGCAGCTTGTGGAACATTTCCACACCGGTAACCACGGTGGTCTTCTTCTCGTCGGACAGACCAACGATCTCAACGGTATCGGAAACCTTCACGGTACCTCTTTCCACTCTACCGGTAGCCACAGTGCCACGGCCGGAGATGGAAAAGACATCCTCAACGGGCATCAGGAAGGGCAGATCGGACTTCCGATCGGGAGTGGGGATATAGCTGTCAACAGCATCCATCAGTTCCCAGATGCAGGCATACTCGGGAGCGGAAGGGTCCTTGCTGGCGGATTCCAAAGCGTTACGGGCAGAGCCGCGGATAACGGGAATATCGTCGCCGGGGAAGTCGTACTGGGACAGCAGGTCGCGGATTTCCATCTCAACCAGATCCAACAGTTCGGGGTCATCCACCAGGTCGGTCTTGTTCATGAACACCACGATTGCGGGCACGCCAACCTGACGAGCCAACAGAACATGCTCTCTGGTCTGCTGAAGAGGTCCGTCAGTACCTGCAACAACCAGGATTGCGCCGTCCATCTGGGCAGCACCGGTGATCATGTTCTTTACATAGTCAGCGTGTCCGGGGCAGTCCACATGAGCATAGTGTCTCTTGTCGGTTTCATACTCAACATGTCTGGTGTTGATTGTGATACCTCTTGCCTTCTCTTCGGGAGCGTTATCGATCTGGTCGTATGCCATGAACTCGATGCTGCCGTTCTTCAAAGACAGAGTTTTTGTAATTGCCGCAGTCAAGGTTGTCTTGCCGTGGTCCACATGTCCGATGGTACCAATGTTCACATGGGGTTTTGTTCTTTCGAATTTAGCCTTTGCCATTGTAATATCCTCCGTATTTTAATTTTTTTGTTTTGGATTTTTGTTGATTTACGGGTACTTCCAAGGATTCCCCGCAGGTCGGGCAGCGGTAATTTTGCGGCGGAACTTCGTTGCAAAAAGCCTTCAACAAAATATTTTCGGCTTTTGGCATCCTGCTCTTTTTACAAAATCCCCTGCACCAAACATACTTTGAATCGTGAAAGACCCTTTTGGTTTATTATTGCTGTTTTGCCCGATTGCTGATGATCGTCTCGGAAATGCTCTTGGGAACCTCCTGGAAGTGGCTGGGTTCCATAACATACTGACCGCGTCCCTGCGTTTTGGAGCGCAGGTCGGTGGCATAACCGAACATCTCAGAAAGGGGAACGAATGCGGTGACATGCTGTGCGCCGGCGGAAGCCTCCATCGACTGGATCTGACCTCTTCTGGAGTTCAGATCGCCGATCACATCGCCCATATAGTCGTCGGGTGTGATGACAACCACCTTCATAATCGGCTCGGTCAGAACCGGTTTGGCCTTCCGCATGGCTTCCTTGAATGCCATAGAACCGGCAATCTTGAACGCCAACTCCGAGGAGTCCACCTCGTGGTAAGAGCCGTCATAAAGGGTGACCTTTACATCCACAACATTATAGCCGGCCAGCACACCGGTCTGCATGGCTCCCTGAATACCGGCATCCACTGCAGGAATATATTCCTTGGGGATGGCGCCGCCCACCACTTTGTTGATGAACTCGTAGCCCTTGCCGGGTTCGTTGGGTTCCAGAATGATCTTGACATGACCATACTGACCCTTACCGCCGGACTGCCGTGCATACTTCATATCCACATCCGCAGTGCCGCGGATGGTTTCCTTGTAAGAAACCTGAGGCTTGCCCACATTGGCTTCCACTTTGAACTCCCGCAACAAACGGTCAACGATGATTTCCAAGTGCAGCTCGCCCATGCCGGCGATGATGGTCTGCCCGGTTTCCTCATCGGTGTAGGTTTTGAATGTGGGGTCCTCCTCTGCCAGCTTGGAGAGCGCTATACCCATCTTCTCCTGACCGGCTTTGGTCTTGGGCTCGATGGCGACCCGGATAACCGGTTCGGGGAACTCCATGCTTTCCAGAATGATCGGATGCTCTTCATCGCACAGGGTGTCGCCGGTGGTGGTGAACTTCACGCCTGCAATTGCGGCAATGTCGCCGGAATAGCAAACATCAATGTCCTTCCGGTCGTTGGCGTGCATCTGCAGAATCCGGCCGATACGCTCCTTCTTCCCCTTGGAGGAATTGTAAACCGTGGTGCCGGTAACCATTTTACCGGAGTAAACCCTGAAGAAACAGAGCTTTCCGACAAAGGGGTCGGTGGCAATCTTGAAGGCCAGTGCGGCCAACGGCAGGTCATCCCCGGAGGGACGCTCCTCCTCTTCCTCAGTGTGAGGATTGACACCCTTAATGGGCGGAATATCCACGGGGGAGGGCATATAGTCGATGATGGCGTCCAACAGTTTTTGTACGCCCTTGTTTCTGTAGGAAGTGCCGCAGACCACCGGAACGATCTTGTTGTTCAGAGTTCCGATACGCAGAGCCTTCTTGATTTCCTCCTTGGTCAGCTCTTCGCCTTCGCAGTACTTCATGAAGAGCTCTTCATCCAGCTCCGCAACGGCCTCGACCAATTCGGTACGGTATTGCTGCGCCTTTTCCAGCATATCTGCCGGAACGGGCTCCACCCGCATGTCCTTGCCCAGATCATCATAGTATATATCCGCTTCCATGTTGATCAGGTCAATGATTCCGCGGAATTTGTCTTCAGCGCCGATGGGCAGCTGAATCGGCACAGGGTTTGCCTTCAACCGATCCTTGATCATGTCAAGAACTCTGTAGAAATTGGCGCCCATGATGTCCATTTTGTTCACATACACCATGCGGGGTACATGATATTTGTCTGCCTGCCGCCATACGGTCTCGGACTGAGGCTCCACGCCTCCCTTGGCGCACATAACGGTGACTGCACCGTCCAGAACCTTCAACGATCTTTCCACTTCCGCCGTGAAGTCCACATGTCCGGGAGTGTCGATGATGTTGATGCGGTGATCCTTCCAGAAACAGGTGGTGGCCGCAGAAGTGATGGTGATACCCCTCTCCTGCTCCTGCACCATCCAGTCCATCGTGGCAGAGCCGTCATGCACTTCACCCAGCTTGTGCGTCTTGCCTGTGTAGAAAAGAATCCGTTCGGTCGTCGTGGTCTTTCCTGCATCAATGTGCGCCATGATACCGATATTACGGGTCATTTCAAGGGAACAATCTCTTGACATTTTGTCTCCTTCGCCGGCAGATCAATATCTGTAGTGTGCAAACGCCTTGTTTGCCTCTGCCATTCTGTGTGTTTCTTCCTTTTTCTTGAACGCACCGCCGGTGCTGTTCATTGCGTCTAAGATCTCTCCTGCCAGACGCTCCGCCATGGTGTTTTCACTGCGGGTTCTGGAGAAGTTTCTGATCCAACGCAAACCCAATGTCTGTCTTCTCTCAGGTCTTACCTCCATAGGAACCTGATAGGTGGCACCGCCTAAACGGCGCGCCTTGATCTCCAGCACGGGCATTACATTCTCAAGAGCTTGCTGGAATGCTTCCAAAGCGTTCTTTCCGCTCTTTTGTTCAACCATTGCAAATGCGTCGTAGACGATTTTCTGCGCTACGCCCTTCTTGCCGTCGTACATAATGTTGTTGATCAGTTTGGTGACCAGCTTGGAATTGTACAGCGGATCGGGTAACACATCTCTCTTGGCTACTTGTCCTCTTCTGGGCATAATCTTCCCTCCTTCATTAGAAATGATATCATAGGTACTCGAAAGCTTCTCTTCCGCTTTGCGCCTTCCGGGGTTTCTATCACGGTATATTTACATTTACTTTGACAAAAACAGGAAAAGCAAATCAGATTCAATTTTTCTGTAGTTACCTTGGTGTTTGACCGCTTTCGGCAAAGCGCTTACTTCTTCTTTGCCTTCGGTCTCTTTGCGCCGTATTTGGAACGGCCCTGGTTCCGCTTGTCCACTCCGTGAGTATCCAGCGTGCCTCTGATGATGTGGTAACGCACACCGGGCAGGTCACGCACTCTTCCTCCGCGGATCAGAACCACCGAGTGCTCCTGCAAATTGTGTCCGATACCGGGAATGTAGGTCGTGGCTTCCAAACCGTTGGTCAGACGAACCTTGGCGATCTTCCGCATAGCGGAGTTCGGCTTTTTCGGGGTGGTTACAGTGACCTTAGTGCAAACGCCTCTCTTCTGGGGAGAGCTCTGCTTGGTCGGTGCATTTTTCAGGGTGTTGAAGCCCGACTGAAGCACCGGCGCCTTGGACTTGTAGGTTCTCTGCTGTCTGCCCTGCTTTACCAGCTGGTTAAATGTTGGCATGTTATTCCTCCTTTTCTCAAAGTATTCCGGCGTATTCTGCGCCGTTCTCTCTGTAAATATACCGATTTTCAAGAGAAAACTCCTGCGTGGAGGCGCAAGTATCCCTTTTTTACCGATACGATGAATAGTATAGCATTCTTTTTCCTTTATGTCAAGCAGATTTTCTTTTTCTTTCCCGATTGCCCTTGAATTTTCTCCTAATTGCACAAAAAATATGCAATAAATTCAGAAAAATTAAACAGTGTTCTGAAATCTCTCTTTGGAAGTCGGACTTGACAGCGCCATTTCTCTGTGATACCATACCTTTTGCCGGATAAAGCCGGAAAAAGAAAAGGGGAGGCGGGGCTTCTGAGAACAGCTATACAGATCGTGGGCATACTTTCTGCCCTTTTTTCGGTCCTTTCGGTGCTTTTCTGTATCTATGACAAGTTCGCCGCCAAGCATCTCAAAAGATACCGGGTGCCTGAATTTGTACTTTTCCTTCTGGCGGCTTTGGGCGGAGCCTTGGCGATGTATCTGACGATGCTCCTTATCCGCCACAAGACGAGGCACCTTTCCTTTATGCTCGGGATTCCTTTGATTTTTCTCCTGCAGCTCTTCCTTCTTCTGTTTGTTTTCTGGTTTACGGGAACTTCTCCTTCCCTTCTGCGGCAGATCTTGATTTCTTTTTTCTGAGGTGTTTATGAAGGCGGCTTGTTTGCGGTTTCTTTCCCGGGCGGGGGGAGAGGAAATTGTGAAGAATGTGTCCTGTCTCTGGGCGTCCATGCCGAAAGGCTTCCTCATTAAATACACCGATCCCGAATCGGGGGAGAATGTGCTCAAGGGGCTGGAGGGACGGCTTTTCCTTCAGCGCCGGGACGGAACTTTTCTGCGCTTTGAAGAGGGGAAAAGCCTGCCGGGGGTATACTCTGCCGGAGGGCTTTCGGCCGAAGTGCTTTTGCACACCAAGCACTACTCCTTTCGGAAAACCGACGGGGAACTGAACATCAGGCTGCAGTATCTTCTTCTGCCCTTTGGAGGAGAAATTTCCTTAGAGCTCCTTTTGCGTGAGAAGCCCTCTGAAAAATAAGCCTTTGGGGCTGTCCCATGGCAGGAACAGCGGGGAACGCCAGGTGCGGCTCTGACAAAAAAATCAAGGTTTACCGAATGGACGACCTTGATTTTTTTGCTTTTGTATAGGCGGTTTCTCAAAAAAGCAGAGGGGGACCGTGCCACAGAACCTTTTTGACAGAACGCTCACACGGCCACTTCAAATTTGGGAATCTTTTCGCCGTGCCGGTAGTTTTCCACCGTGAAGCTTTCCGGGGTAAATTTGTAGAAATCGGTGACGGTGGGATCCAAAGTCACCTTCGGTGCGTCAAAGGACGGACGGGAGACTAACTCCTCCACAATGGGAATGTGCCGGTCATAAATGTGGGCATCGGCAATCACATGGACCAATTCTCCGGCCTCCAAGCCCGAAACCTGTGCGATCATCAGAAGCAGGGCTGCATACTGAGCTACATTCCAGGCGTTGGCTGCCAGCATATCCTGAGAGCGCTGATTCAGTATGGCGTTCAGGGTCTTTCCGGTTACATTGAAGGTCATGCTGTAGGCACAGGGATAGAGCCGCATCTCGTGCAGATCCTCAAAATTGTAAAGGTTGGTCAGGATCCGACGGGAGCAGGGGTTGTTCTTCAGGTCATAAAGGACCCGGTCCACCTGATCGAACATGCCCTCCTTGTACTGATGCTTGATGCCCATCTGATAGCCATAGGCCTTGCCGATGGAGCCGGTTTCATCGGCCCAGGCGTCCCATATATGGCTGTGCAGATCGTGAATGTTTGAGGATTTTTTCTGCCAGATCCAAAGCACCTCGTCAACTGCCGCCGTCAGCGAAATGGGGCGCAGGGTAATCAGCGGAAAATCTTTGCGCAGATCGTATCGGTTGACCACTCCGAAAAGTTTTTTGGTGTAGGCAAGGCTCCCGTCGCTCCAATGGGGACGGGTCTTTTCATCGGCCACAAAAGTTCCCTTTTCCAATATTTCCTTGCAGGTTCGGATGAATGCGCTGTCGGCTGAGCTCATGCAGAGATACCCCTTTCATTTTTGCTGCCGGGTGCCGCTGAATATTCCCAAAACGGCCGGCAACCCGGTATTGCCTTGGAACTTCGTTGCAAAAACCCGAAATACAAAAAGAGTTCTTTCGTTTTTGCGCCTCGTTCTTCCGCAGAACCGCCGGCTGCCGAACATACAGTTCAGAGGGACCCTACGGCCTATTGTAACACAGCTTTCTTTTTTTTGCAAAAGCTTTTCATATAATACTTATTTATAATGTTTCGCTATACATAACGCTGTCTTATGATAAGTATAAAAAAGGACAATAGGAGAAAATGGCCGGAAGCTCTGTACAACAAAGCGGAAAAGAGATATAATGATAAAAGAAAGTGAAGAAACGGGGGAAACTCGGATGATTTATGCAAAAGCCGGAAAGGCGGAATTGGAAAAAGAAAAACAGGCGTTGGACGCCCGGTATAAGGAATATGAAAAGATGCATCTGTCCTTGGATATGTCCAGAGGAAAGCCGGGAGAAGCGCAGTTGGCGCTGAGTGAAGGACTGCTGACCGTTCTGAACAGCGGGGAACAGACGGTCTGCGAAGGAATCGATTGCCGGAACTACGGCGGCTTTGAAGGACTGCCCTCCTTGCGCAAAATCTTTGCCGACCTTCTGGAGCTGCCTGAGGAGAGCATCTTTCTCGGCAACGCCTCCTCTCTGGAATTGATGTTCAACACGGTCGCCCGCCATATGATGTTCGGCGCTTACAAAGGGGCAACTCCCTGGAGCGCCCAAGGGAAAATCAGGTTTCTCTGCCCCGCTCCCGGCTATGACCGGCACTTTGCCATCAGTCAGTGTATGAATATGGAGCTGATCCCGGTGAGGATGACTCCTTCAGGACCCGATATGGATCAAGTGGAAGAGCTGGTGAAGGATGAACAGGTGAAGGGTATCTGGTGCGTACCGAAATACTCCAATCCTACCGGTATTACCTTCTCGGATGAAACGGTGCGCCGCTTTGCCGACCTTTCTCCCGCGGCAAAAGATTTCCGGATCTTCTGGGATAATGCCTATGCCATCCACGATCTCTATGAGGAGTCTGAACCCCTTCTTAACCTCTATATCGAACTTGAAAAGCGGGGGAAAACCAACCTGGCCTATATTTTTGCCTCCTTCTCCAAGGTGACCTATGCCGGCGGAAGCGTTTCTATGATGGCCTCCGGAAAAGAAAATATGGACTATGCAAAGTCCATTATGAAGAATCAGATCATCTGTAACGATAAAATCAATCAGCTGCGCCATGCACTCTTCTTCAAAGACGCCAAAGGCGTTCGTGCCCATATGAAAAAACACGCCGCCCTTCTGCGCCCTAAATTTGAAATGGTTTTGAATACCTTTGAAAAAGAACTGGCCCCGGTGGGCGTGGGCCGTTGGACAAAGCCCAAGGGCGGATATTTCATCTCTCTGGATCTGCCCGAAGGAACCGCTAAACGCACCTATGAGCTGGCGAAAAATGTGGGCGTAACCTTAACAAAGGTCGGCGATACCTTCCCCTATGGAAAAGACCCCCTGGATCAGAATCTGCGTATCGCCCCTTCTTTTCCTTCCATCTCCGATTTGGAAAAGGCTTCGGAAGTCCTCTGTCTCTGCGCAAAAATGGCCGCTGTTGAAAAATTGCTCTGATTCCCCTTTGCCCAATGCTTCTTGCAGGGCTCCCGCCCTGCACCCTGCTCTTTGCAGGGCTTCCCGCCCTGCACCCGGCGACCC
>DPGD01000008.1:32439-52138 GCA_003522145.1 Clostridiales bacterium
AGGGGTCGATCCGAAAACTTTTTTGCGAACAGACAACATACTTTCAATGGAAGGGTTAAGAACCCGGAATGCCGGAACTGTTGATTTTTGGGTGCCGCAGTCTATGGGCGCCGGTCGCTACCCCTTCTTTGATACTTTTCGCAGGGCTTCCCGCCCTGCACCCGGCGACCCCTTTTGAAAAAGGGGTCGATCCGAAAACTTTTTCTGCGAACAGACACTATATTTTTAATTGAAAGGCATAGAATCCGGAATGCCGGAACCGTTGATTTTGGGAAACCGATCTATGGACACCGGTCGCTGTCCCACGGGAACCGGGTCTCACACAGAGATTTCGCTTCCGACGATCTCCTCTCCGGAGGAGAGCAAAGGCTGTACGACTGTGCGCACGAATTCCTCGGTTTGTTCCGGAGCAAGACCCACATAGTTGTGGCTGTCCAGGATGGGGCGCAGGTCCTCCATAGAGATGCCAAAGGCCGGATCGGCGCAGATGCGCTCCAGAAGGTCATTTTCTAAACCTTCCTCCTTGACTTTTTTACCGGCGGCGATCGAATGACGGCGGATGCGCTCGTGCAGATCCTGACGGTCCCCGCCCCGGCGCACCGCATCCATCAGGATGTTTTCGCTGGCCATAAAGGGCAGTTCCGCCGCCACCCGGCGTGCGACCATTTTGGGATAGACCACAAGGCCGGAGGTGATGTTGATATAGAGGTTCAGAATGGCATCGGTTGCCAAAAAGCCTTCGGAAACAGACAGACGCTTATTGGCCGAGTCATCTAAGGTTCGTTCCATCCACTGAGTAGAAGCGGTGATGGCGGTGTTGGTCCGGTCGGAAATGACGAAGCGGCACAGAGCTCCCATACGCTCGCTGCGCATGGGATTGCGCTTATAGGGCATAGCGGAGGAGCCGACCTGGTTCGTTTCAAAGGGTTCCTCCAGTTCCTTAAAGGACTGAAGGATACGCAGATCGTTGGAGAATTTATAGGCCGACTGGGCGATTCCGCTTAAAACCGACAGAACCCGGTCGTCGAATTTGCGGGTGTAGGTCTGTCCCGAAACCGGCACGACCTTTTCAAAGCCCATTTCTTTGGCGATCATTTCTTCGGCTTTTTTCACCTTTTCCCGGTCATTGTCAAAGAGCTCCGCAAAGGAGGCCTGGGTCCCGGTGGTTCCCTTGGAGCCTAACAGGCAGAGGGAGGAGGACACATAGTCCAAATCGGCCAGATCCAAGGTCAGGTCGTACATCCAAAGGGTTGCCCGTTTACCGACGGTAGTCAACTGAGCGGGCTGCAGATGCGTATAGGCCAAGGCCGGTTCGTCCTTCCAGCGGAGGGCAAATTCCGAAAGGTTCTGTAAAACGGTCAGCAACTTTCCTCTCACCAGCCGAAGCGCTTCCCGCATGATAATCATGTCGGTGTTGTCACCCACATAGCAGGAGGTGGCACCCAGATGAATGATGGGGCGGGCCTTGGGGCAGACATCTCCCCAGGCATGAATCTGTGCCATCACATCATGCCGGAGGGCTTTTTCATATTCTGCGGCTTTTTCGTAGTCGATATCCTGCAGGTGGGCCTCCATTTCGGCGATTTGTTCCTCCGAAATAGCCACGCCCATGGCTTTTTCGGCTTTTGCCAGAGCAATCCACAGCTTGTGGAAGGTGGTGAATTTCATATCTTCAGAAAAAAGATACTGCATTTCTTTTCCCGCATAGCGGGTAGAGAGAGGGCTGATGTAGCGGTCGTGATTCATTTTTTATCCTCGCATAAATAATTATAGGTAAATCTTAGGAAAGCAACCGGTGAAGGACGGAACAGGGGTGCACAGACTTTTTGGGAGTTCCTGCGGCGGCGCCGGGACGGGCTTTTCAGATGTCGCAGGTGGCTTTGGGGTTCAGATCCAAAGAAGCAAAATGCCCGGCCAGCGCATCGTAGTATCCCTGGGCGCCGATCATGGCGGCGTTGTCGGTACAAAGGCTGGGGGGAGCGGAGCAGATCCGCACCTTTCGTTTTTCTCCGAATCGCTGAAGGGCTTTGCGCAGGTGCGAGTTGGCTGAAACGCCGCCGGCCAGCACAAAGGTCTGAAAGGGGTTTTGCTTATAGAGCTCCTCCAGCCGTTTCACGATTCCCTTGGTGACGGTGTAGGTAAAGGAGGCAGCTAAATCCTCTTTGGGCAGAGGCAGATTCTTTTGTTTTTGCGTGTTGGCATAATTGATTACCGCTGTTTTTAAGCCTGAAAAGGAGAAATCCAGCGTGTCGCCGGGAACGGCGACGGAAGGAAAAGGAATGGCCTTGGGGTCTCCCAAGGAGGCAAGACGGTCCATTTCCGCTCCGCCCGGATAGGGAATTCCCAGAACTCTTGCAACCTTGTCAAAGGCTTCTCCGGCGGCATCGTCCCGGGTCATGCCCAGGGCCTTATACTCGGTGAAGGAGGAAACCTCCAAAAGAGAGGTGTGGGAACCGGACACCACCAGTCCGAGGAACGGAGGCTTCAGGTCGGGATAGACCAGGTAGTTTGCCGCAATGTGCCCCATGATGTGATTGACCGGCACAAGAGGCTTTCTGTGGGCATAGGCAAAGGCCTTTGCAAAATTCACGCCCACCAGAAGAGGACCGATCAGTCCGGGGGTGTAGGTGACGGCCACGGCGTCAAGGTCTTTTTCGGTCACGCCGGCCTCCCGCAAAGCTCCCCGGCATAGACCTGAGATGGCTTCGGCGTGCGCCCGGCTGGCAATTTCCGGAACGACCCCGCCGTACAGTGCATGAACCTCGATCTGTGAGGCCACAAGGCTGGATCGGATCTTCCGCACCCCGGCCGGCTCGTCCATTTCCAAAACGGCGGCGGCGGTCTCATCACAGGAGGATTCAAAGGCTAAAATCAACATATCGGTTCCTTTTCCAAGGGCTTTGCGGCCCTTTTTTCTGTAGCTTCGGGGGGCGTGTCCTGCCCTTTTTCCATCAGAATGGCGTCTTCGGTGGGGTTTCTGTAGTAGTTTTTCCGGAATGCATAGGAAACGAACCCCTCGGTTTCATAGAGGCTTTTTGCGGCCGAATTTCCCGCCCGCACCTCCAGAAGAAGCCGTTGGACCCCTTTTTCAAAGGCCAGCCCGATGCAATATCGCAGAAGCGCCCGGCCTAAGCCCTTGCGGCGGCAGGAGGGAGAAACGGCGATATTCTGCAGTTCCCCTTCTTCAAACAGACAGAAAACCAGAGCATACGCCACGATCCTTCCCTCTCTAAGAATGCAGGGAAAGGAAAACAGCTCCGGATGTTCAAGGGCAAAAAGAAAGCTCTCCTCCTTCCAAGGAGTGGAAAAGGAGGCATTTTCCAAGGCAAGAACCTCTGGAAGCCGATCCTTTTTCACTTGGCCGAAGGCGAAGCCTTCGGGTAACAGGCACTCCATCAGTAGCCTAAAAGGGAGGACAGACTGTCGTCGTTCTCCACCCAGTCGGACACATTGTAAATGCTGTAAGTGTCGGCGGTTTCCCGCACGATCACCGTTTCAATGCCGGCGTTGATGATCTGCCGCTTGCACATGGCGCAGGAGGTGGTGCCTCCCAGGATC
Organism: Clostridiales bacterium; assembly: GCA_003522145.1. GTDB lineage: Bacteria > Bacillota > Clostridia > Oscillospirales > CAG-272 > UBA11512. The sequence continues at coordinate 35,998 of DPGD01000008.1, forward strand.
CCTTTGGTTTTGGGATCGATACAGGCCATATACAGGGTGGAGCCGATCATATTTTCTCTGGACGCCGCAATAATGGCGTTGGCCTCGGCGTGAACCGAACGGCAGAGCTCGTACCGTTCGCCTCTCGGAATTTTCAGCTCTTCCCTGCGGCAACATCCCAGGTCCGAGCAGTTTTTCCGACCTCTGGGTGCGCCGTTGTAGCCGGTGGAAATGATGGAATCGTTTTTGACGATGATCGCACCGAAACAGCGGCGCAGGCAGGTTCCCCGTTCTGCCACGGTCTGTGCAATGTCCAGATAATAGTTGATTTTACTGACCCGTTCCATAATCCGGTGTTCCCCCGTTTTCTGTTGAATAGAAGGGTATCTCTAAAGATTCAAAGGGTGTCCGGCGGCTGTTGCCGGAGAGGCGGGGAATTTTCAGAGGTGCCCAAAAATGAGAATTGAAAAAATAACTGCAGGAAAAGGACGGCGGCACCGTGAGACGCCAAAGGCGGAGCCCGAAAGGCACAGACCTGAAAAGCCTGCGAAAGGATCTTTTCGGAAAGGCCAGAAAAGCTCCGGCGGCGCACGGAAAGCGACAGAGCGGCTATTTGCACTCGTACCAGCTGTCTCCGATGTTCAGCTCTACCGTAAGGGGCACGGCCAGCTGCATCACGCCCTCCATCTCCCGGCGCAGGATTTCTGCCGCCGCAGAAACATCTTTTTTGGAGCATTCCACAATCAGTTCGTCATGAACCTGGAGAATCAGCCGGGCATCCAACGCAGCCTTTTGCAGTGCCCTATCCACCCGGATCATGGCTTTTTTGATGATGTCGGCGGCCGTTCCCTGAATCGGGCTGTTCATGGCTACCCGTTCTCCGAACTTTTTCAGCATCCCCTTGCCGGAGGTCAGTTCGGGAATGGAGCGCCGTCTGCCGGACAGGGTGGTGACATAGCCCTCCCTTTTGGCCCTTTCCACGGTTTCGGAAAGATACCTTTCAATGCCCGGATAGGTGCGGAAATAGCTTTTGATATAGTCGTCGGCTTCCGCTCTGGTGACGCCCAGATCTTCGGACAGCGAGAAGGCGGAAATGCCGTAGACAATACCGAAGTTCACCGCCTTGGCGGACTTACGCATTTCCGGCGTTACGGCTTCAGGCGGTACGCCGAAGACCTGGGAGGCAGTGACTGTATGAATATCTACGCCGTTCTGAAAGGCGTTGATCATGTTCTGATCGCCCGAAATGCACGCCAGCAACCGCAGTTCGATCTGGGAATAGTCGGCGTCGATCAGCTTTTTTCCCTGAGGAGCCACAAAAAACCGACGCAGCTCCCTGCCTAACTCGGTGCGCACCGGAATGTTCTGCAAATTGGGCTCCACAGAGGACAGCCTTCCGGTCGCAGTCACGGTCTGGGTAAAGGTGGTGTGTACCCTTCCCTTTTCGTCCGCCACCTTCAGCAGCCCCTCGGTGTAGGTGGAGCGCAGCTTGGACAACTGTCGGTAGTCTAAAATCAAAGAGATGATGGGGTCCGTTCCCCGCAGTTTTTCCAAGGTCTCCGCATTGGTGCTGTAGCCGCTTTTGGTCTTTCTGATGCCGGGAGCGGTCAGCTTCAGTTCCTCAAAAAGCAGGGTGCCCAGTTGTTTGGGCGAGTTCAGATTCAATTTTTTGCCGGCCAGACGGTAAATCTCTTCCTCCTCGCTCTGCATTTGCAGGAGAAGGGTGTTTCCAAAGTCTGCAATACCCTTTTTGTCCACCAGAAATCCGGCTTCCTCGCACCGGGCCAGCACTCCGGCGGTGGGCAGCTCCAGGTCTTGGTATAAGTGCAGACTTCCCTGCTCCTTCAGCCTTTTTTCAAGGACATCCCGCAAAGCGCACAGGCAGCTTGCTCCCGGTTCGCCTGCAGGAAGCTGCTTTTCAAGATATTTTCCCACCAGGGCGGACAGACGGTAGTCGTTGTCTGTGGAGGAGAGCACATAGGCCATCAGCATCGGGTCGTCCTTGGCTTCAAAATCGGTGATTCCCCGGAGAGCCAGCCAACGGTAAAAGCTCTTGCAATCCTGCACGACCGCAGAGCGTTCGGGCGAAAAAAAGAAACCAAGCTCTGCCGGCGTTGGATCGGGAATCCTGAAATTGCCCTTTTGGGAGGAAATATACAGGCAGTCCTCCCCCAGAACCACGGCCACCTCGCCCCGCTCCTCCTGAAGAACCGCAAGGGAGGCTTCGGTGTAGTCGGCCTTGGGCGCTTCCTTCGGCAGAAGCTCCTCCGGTTGGACATGAAGTCTTGCAATCAGGCTGGAAAAGCCCAACTCCTTCAAGAGATCGTAGAGCCCTCCGCTTTGCTTTTCCTCTGAAAAATCAGGAGCTATGGGTACCTGCCGGCAGATTTCCGAAAGTGTTTTGGAAAGGTTGGCGCTCTCCCTGAATTCGCTGAGTTTGGTACGCACTCCTGCCTTGATAAAGGAGTCCTCCAAGTGAGCGTAAACCCCTTCTAAGGAGCCGAACCGGGCAATCAGGGGCAGAGCCGTCTTTTCGCCGATTCCCGGCACACCCGGAATGCAGTCGGAAGAGTCGCCCATCAGCGCCTTGGCGTCTACAAACTGGGTGGGCAGAATGCCGTATTTTTCTTTGAATTTTTCTTCGTCATAACAGACCGTTTCCCCTTTCGTCACCAAGAGCACCTTGGTCTTGTCGGAAATCAGCTGGAGACTGTCCCGGTCGCCCGTAAGAATAAAACATTCGCCTCCCCGCTCCTCGGTCAGCCGTGAAACGGTGCCTAAAAAGTCGTCTGCTTCGTAGCCTTCTTTTTCGAGAATCCGGTAGCCGAGGGCCTTCAAAAGCTCCTTTGCCGGCGCCATCTGGCAGAAAAGCTCCTCTTCCATGCCCTTCCGGTTGCCCTTGTAGCCCTCGTACATTTTGTGCCGGAAGGTAGGCGCAGGCAGGTCGAAGGCCACGAAAACACAGTCAAAGGCGTACTTTTCGGTCTGAGCCAGAATGATGTTGGTCATGCCGTAGATCGCCTCCGTGCGCTGGCCCTTTGGATTGGTCAGCGGTCGGACGCCGAAATATGCCCGATTGATGATGCTGTTTCCGTCTACAACAAGAATTTTCATACCCGTTTCCTCAATTCAAGGGATTGACCGTAGGGTCAAGGGAAAGAATCTCCGCCGCTTTCTCTTCGGGAACCGGAGTTGCCTGGTCTTTTTTGATATTTCCCCATTCAAATTCGCCGGTATAGCTTCCGCCGGAGAGCCGGTAGATGGTGCCGGTGCCGTGAATGTTGTTGTTTGAAAACTGCCCCACATACACATCGCCGTTGGCGTAGAAATAGTAGCCGAAGCCACTGCGTACATCGTTTTCAAAACCGCCGTAGTACCGGTCGATTTTTCCCTCTGCGGTCACAATGCAGACCGAGGCATTGTCATCCTCCCGTAGGTCGTTCACGAAATTCCCGGCGTAAACCGTGCCGTCCGGCTCGGTATAGACGCCGTAGCCGTTGCGCCGATCATTCCGGAATTCCCCTTCGTAGCTTGCACCCTTGCCGTTTTCCGCAGACCAGACATACCTTCCATAGCCGCTCTTTTTTCCGCCGGAAAAGGAGCCGGTGTAGCTATCCCCCCCGGCATAGGTGAAGGTTCCCTCTCCGTGAAATTTATCGTTCTGGAAGCCTCCTTCGTACACATCTCCGGTTTTATAGGTCATTTTTCCCTGCCCCTGCCGTTGCAGTCCGTCCAGCTCTCCCACATACAGGTCGCCATTTGAGTAGGTCATCGTGTAGGAGCCGTCACCGTTATACACGACCTCTGCAGAGCCGGTATCCGAAAAGATCCGCCCCTTTTTCACGGTTCCGTCCTGAAGGAGAAAGCCGGTGAAGGACAGGGTTTCTTCTTTTGCGTCCAGGGTGTTTAAATATTTAACCGAAAACCGGCGGTAGCCCGCCAGGCGCAGCCAAAGGATCCCTACGCCGCACAGCACCACCACAGCCGCCAACACGATGAGGAAAATCCTTGATTTGTAGAAGGGCAAACCCTCTATTTTTTTCTTTCTGTTCATTGCGGTACCTTCCTTTCAGCATCGCTTGAAATTAGGAATAATCATGCTGCCAGAGCATTGAAAAAGTCGGAGATCAGGCCTAAGATCCGATCCTTAGAGAGGATCAGAACGACCAGGAGAACGGCAAAAAGGATCGCACCCAGCACCAACGCCATAATGTGGCTTCCTTTTCGCTCAAAGCGCACCTCTGCCCGGTATTTTACCGCCTCCGGAATATAAAACCGGGCGGTTTCCGGGTCAAAGGACTCTCTGAACATCGGAAGAGCGTGACTCTCGCTGTCTAACTCCACCGTTTCCGCCGCTTCAAATACGGTGCCGGCAAAGACGCCGTTGCCCCGCAGGGCTCTTTTCACGGCTCTGCTCTTTTCAAAGCCCGCTTCCTTCAGGGTCACGGCCCGTTCGGGGACAGTGGCATCCAAAGAAACCAGTTTTCGGATATAGTTGCCCAACAGCCGCCGGTCATAGAGAGCCGCCCCGCAGGCCAGAAGAATGCCGATATAAAGACAGATCAGAATCCATTCAAAGGAACCGGTTCCGGCTGTCGCAAACAGTTCTTTCAGGTATGAAAACATGAATCCTCCTAAAATTTCAGGGAGCGCCGATTGGAAGAGCAAACAACAGGATGCAAGGTGCCTGCAAATGCCCTTTTCGGCCAAAAACGCAGACCGGAAGACCCCGGAAGGCCGCCGGAAGGAGAAAAAACGAAAGGGTATCTCTGAAAATTGAAAGTATAGTCTAAAAGCTTAGCCGGCGGGCAATCCTGCGCAGAAGGGGCGCAAAACGCCGGAATACCTTGTCCGGTCCGGTTTTTGCAATAAATTCTGCGGCGAAACCGCCGTTGCCGGAGGTGCGGGAAATTTTTAGAGGCACCCGAAGGTCAAACCGAAGGAGCCGGAAGGTCAGAACCGGTCAAAAGCGGGCCGAAAACAGGGCTTTTGCAGAGAGAACTCAGGACTTTTTCAGGACCTCGCAGCCCACATACTTTCTTAAAACCTCCGGTACCACCACCGAGCCGTCGGCTCTCTGGTTCTGCTCCACCAATGCCGGCAGGATCCGGCTGGTGGCCAGGCCTGAGCCGTTCAGGGTGTGCAGGTATTCCACACGGCCGTCGGCTCTCTTCACCCGCATCATGCCCCGGCGTGCCTGGTAATCCCGGGCGTTGGACACCGAGGAAACCTCCTTGTAGCCGTTCATGGAGGGGATCTGAATCTCAATATCGTAGGTCCGTGCCATGGAGGCGGAGCAATCGCCTGCCGCCAGCTTCACCGTGCGGAAGTGGAAGCCCAGGCCCTTGACCAGGTTTTCGGCCTTGGTCACCAGCTCCTCAAAGGCTTCATCGGATTTTTCAGGCAGAGTGTACTGCACCATTTCTACCTTGTTGAATTGGTGTCCCCGCACCATGCCCCGCTCGTCTGCCCGGTAGCTTCCGGCTTCTCTGCGGAAGCAGGGGGTGTAGGAAAAGTATTTCTTCGGAAGGTCGGCTTCATTCAGAATCTCGCCCCGGTGGAAGGAGACCAAAGCCGTTTCCGCTGTGGGAAGCATGAAGCGCCGCCGCTCGTCCTCGGCGGTTTCCAACCAATAGACCTCGTCCTTGAACTTGGGGAACTGACCGGCGGTCAGACCGCATTCGTAGCCCAGCATATGGGGAACCATCAGGAATTCGTAGCCGTCGTTCCAATGCGTCTCCATAAAATAATTGAGCAACGCCCATTCCAGCTTGGAGCCCATGCCTTTGTAGATCCAGAAGCCGTTTCCGGAGAGCTTGGTGCCCCGCTCGTAGTCAATCAATCCCAGATCGGTACACAACTCCACATGATTCTTGGGCGTAAAATCGAAATGGTGGGGTTCTCCGTAGTAGCGCAGCGGCACATTGTTTTCCTTGCCTCCCGGCAGAAGATCCCGGTCGGGAAGATTGGGCAGCGACAGCATCAGCGTGTTGTATTCCTCTTCAACCTTTTTCAGTTCCGCTTCGTCTGCCTTCACGGTGTCGGCCAATTCCTTAAGTCTGGCGAAGATCGGCGCCACATCCCTGCCCTCTTTTTTGTACTGAGGGATCATTTTGCTTTCTTTGTTCTGCTCGGCCTTCAGCTTTTCGCTTTTGCCGATCAGCTCTCTGCGCCGGGCATCCAGCTCCAGAATTCTGTTGATCTCTTCTCTTGCTTCTTTGCCCTTGTTGTGCAACCGGGTGATTACATCCTCCGGGTTCTCTTTGATCCATTTAATGTCTAACATCTTTCTTCCCTCCGCGTACCTATAATTACCTTTTTGTTATATCATTCAACTTTTCAGCGTTTAATCAGGTTTCGTCTTCAAAAATGCGGTCGCCGCAGAGAACCTTCAGGAGGTTTTCCAAATCCTCCCGATCCTCATAAAACAGCTCCAGGCGCCTGGTTTTGCCTCTGCCGTTGATGGAGACCCGACGGCCTAACATTCGGCCTGCTTTTTCCTCCAACACCTTGGTGTAGTTCACTTTTACAGGAAAATCCTTCAAGGTCTCTTCCGCTTCCTCCGCTGCGGAGGCGGCGTTGAGGCGCTTGACCAGAGCTTCGGTTTCCCGGACGCTCAAGCCCTTTTCCGCCACTTCTTTGGCGGCTTTGATCAGATCCTCTTCATAGGTTGTCCCTAAAAGCACCTTTGCATGCCCCTCAGACAGCTTTCCCGTAGCGACCAGAGCGCCGGCTTCTTCCGGCAAATCCAGAAGCCGCAGGGTGTTGGCAACGGCGCTTCGGCTTTTTCCTACGGCTGAGGCCACTTTGTCCTGAGTCAGCCCGTATTCCTCCTGAAGCTTTTTATAGGCCTGGGCCTCTTCCATGGGGTTCAGGTCTTCCCTTTGCACATTTTCAATAATTGCCAGTTCCGAGGCCTTCCGGTCATCGGCTGTCAGAATGGTCACCGGGATTTCCGAAAGCCCGGCCATTTTTGCCGCCCGCCAACGCCTTTCTCCGGCAATGATCTCATAATATCCGCCTAAAGCTTCCCGCACGACCACCGGCTGCAGCAGGCCGTGCTCGGCAATGGAATCGGCCAATTGCTGAAGGCTCTCCAAATCGAAATTTTTTCTCGGCTGATCCTTTCTCGGTTGGATCTCTGAGAGGCGCACCAGTCCGTTTCCGCCGCTGGGGGCGGTGTTGTCTATAAAAATCGAGTCCAAGCCCTTGCCTAAACCGGTTTTCATTTTGCTTGCCATAGTTTTTTCCCTTCTGAAGCAAGAGGTCGTCCGTCGCCTTAAAGGGGATTTCCGGGACTTCCCTGCTTTAAATTTTTGTCATCAGTTCTTTTGCCGCCTTTTCATAGGCGAGAGTTCCTTTGCAGGACTTGTCGTAGAAGCAAATGGGCATTCCGAAGCTGGGAGCTTCGCTGATGCGCACGCTTCTGGGGATGGGTTCCGAAAGAAGCTTGTCCGCATAGTAACGCTTCAGCTCCTTCAGAACCTGCGTAGACAGATTCAGCCGGCCGTTGTACATGGTGATCAGAATGCCGGTAATGTCCAGATCCTGGTTGTACAACTCCTTTGTTTTGCGGATGGTCATCATGAGCTGGGTTAATCCCTCCAAGGCGAAGTATTCGCATTGCATGGGAATCACCACGCCGTCGCTGGCCGCCAGAGCGTTGATGGTCAGAATTCCCAAAGACGGCGGGCAGTCGATGACGATATAATCGTATTCGTCTCTCAGCTTCAGCAACTCGTTCTTCAGACGATATGCCCGGTCTTCCAGTTCGACCAACTCAAATTCCGCTCCTGCCAAAGAAATGTTTGCCGGAATCACCGAGATGTTGTCGAAAGCGGTCTTTTGAACGGTGTCCAATGCCGATACTCTGCCCACCAGCATATCATAGCTGGTGTTGTGCAGTGACTTTTTGTTGATGCCGAAGCCGCTGGTCATATTTCCCTGCGGGTCACAGTCCACCGCCAGCACCTTTTTTCCGGCAACCGCCATGGCGGCAGCGATGTTTATGGCCGATGTGGTTTTTCCGATTCCACCTTTTTGGTTGGCGAAAGCGAGTATCTTTCCCATTGTTTGTCATCCTTTTTTGCTTTAAGTGCGTCGGTCGCCCGCTAAAAAGCCGCCTTTCTGCCCAGAACCGGCAAGGGCCGAAACTGCGACAGAAATGATACAGCCTAAAATGGGTGCGACCGTTTTTGTACATTTATATTATAGCAAAGCCCGTGAGGATTGTCAATGCAAAACGGCTTTTTTCTTTTTCTTTTTGTTGGAATCTTTTTGTTTTAACGTTTCTTTCCGTGGGACGGCACAGCGCGCGGTGCCTGCAAAGGCCTTCTGCGTGGGGGTGTTTTGTGCGGTTGTTCCATGTGGAACAATTCGAATGCTCAATCTTGAAGGTTGCCCCCAAAAAACGGCGGACGATCAGCTTGGCGGCGCTCTGTAAAACGGAATGTTCCATGTGGAACAATGCAACAGAGAGTCTTGGCTGTTGTCCGATAAAGGCAGCGGCGTCAGCCGGGGACGCGCTGCAAAAGAGCTGTAAAAATCGATGTTTTTACAGCCCCTCAAAAAAGCCGGCGGGGATTCCGGCGTTTTTAACGCGATCTCGGTCGGTTTGGCCTTTTGGCTTTGTAGAAACTTCGGTGGATGTCGCGGCAAATGACAGCTGAAAGCCGCCAAGACCAATGTCATCGGGGATGAAAAATTCTATCGGAATTTTTCACAGCCCCTTTGTTGCGAAGCTTTGAGCGGCCTTGAGGAGAAACAAAAACTTCGTCTGTTGAACGCAGAGAACTTTCTCGGTTTGTCAAACGCAAACAAACTGCTGTTTCAAAGGCGGTCGGAGGGGCTTCTGCGCTGCCACAAACTATTGGGCGCTGAGCGCATCCGGGGCTTTCGTTTCGGTGCGGCCTGCACAAGGACCCTCCTTTGCCACGCTGGCTTCAAGGCTTTCCTTTGAAAATCGGCCGGACGGAGCTTCCTTGCAGGGAGACTCGGCAGAGGCGGAAGCGCTTTGCAGGTCTGCAATATACCTTTGGCTCAGCTTGGGAATGCGTATCGTCACAATGTATTCCGCAGGATTTTCAGCCTTGTGACTGCTTGCGCCAAAGCCTGCCGCCCGAATCTGCGCCACCAGCCGATCCACGGAATTGTAAAAGGGACGAATGTCGCTGAAAACGCCTCTGCGGTTTTGCCCAACCACACCCACCGACTCGGTCAACTTGCGCAGGCAGGTGGCGCATTCGGCTACGGCTCGTTTCCGGGCGTTTTCCGGCTCGACTGTAGACAGGGCGAAAATCAGCTCCTCCGGAAAAGCATAGTTGCGCATCATTTTGGCTTCTTCGTGGCTGAATACCGTGCAGGCAAGGCGCTTTTTCAGTTCTTTCGGATCGATGGACAGACGCCTTGCCAGCTCTTCATTGGAAATGCATTGCTCCTCTGAAACGGCAGAGAGAATTTCCGCCTGCTCAAAAACATCCCGCTTTTCGTTGTGAAGCAGGGAAGCAGCAGAGGCCGACAGGGCAGAAGAGGCGGGTAGATTAACGATAAAGCAGGGGGCCTTCCGTATGCCCAGCTTTTTCAGCGCCTCCAACCTACCGTTCCCTGAAATAAGGGTAAAAATGCCCCCGAGGGAGGATGCTTCCTTGCAAACCCGCCGCACGGTCAGCGGCTGTAAAAGTCCAAACCGGCGGATGCTGTCGCATAGCTCATTCAGCCGATCGGCCGGGTAGGGAAGAACCAAAGCGGAGGGACAAATGCGGTCGATCTCGATCAGATGTATGGTTAAATGCTCCTTCATCATTTTCAGGCGCAGTTCCATTTCCTCGATTTCGGAACAATCTTCAGCTTTTTCAGCGTTTCTGATTCTTTGTTTTTTGAGAAATTTCATTTTGCAGAATTTCCTTTCGGCATATTTTTTGACTTCCGTATTCCTGATTTTATAAGAAGGAAAATAAAAAAGCTGTCGCTTTGAGAAGGCGAAAGAAGGCTTTCTTGGTCTGAAAAAAGAAAAGTCTGTCCCAAACAAGGGAAAAAGCCGAAAAAGACCGCAAATTCAACGAATCGGAGAAAGAGCTTAAAAAGAATAAAAATGCAATGCATGAAATAATATTCAATAAAAACAGCATTTAATATAAACAATCAAACAAAAAACGCCGAATATATCGTTAGAATGCACAAAAAATATGTTCGCTTCAAAAGGGATTGGAACAGTAGAAGCGAGCGGCTCGAAACTCGGCCGAGGGGAGAGCCGACAGAGAAGAGGAGCGGAAAGGCAGAGATACAGAACGAGCTTTTGCCGTTATCAAGGAAATATATCCCAGAGACAAACAAAGCGCCTCCTTTTTTTGTGGAGAAAATCAGATGCTTGAAGGGACGGTTGGGGTGCAGAGAGAGACGGCGGCAAAGTTCAGAGAAAAAGGGAAGAGCGGCGGACAGTTCGGGCTTCGCTGGGGACGGAAAAGCGGGACGAAGAGCTTTGAAGGCGGCGTAAACCGCTTCGGACGCCTCGAAAAATTCCTGCCCCTCCGATGCCGGAAGTTTCTGCACAGCGTCGTTGCAAAAAGCTCAAAAAGGCAATGGGTGCACTTTTGTTTTGCGCTTGGTTCTTCGGCACTGCCGTTGGCTGGCGCGGATATTTTCTAAAGTCAGAAGTGCCGTTCCGAAGAACCCTTCAGAACAAAAGAGCGGGAGCCCGGAAGTTCAAACGGAAGGGCAACAAGGGCGTTGCGCATACCGCAGGGGCAGAAATGACAGGGGAACCGAAAAAGCGACGGAAAAGTAAAAAATGCCGGTTGCAACCGGCGGGACAAAGCTGTGGGAACAGGTGAATCCGGGGGAAGAACAGAAAAAACCGGACGGTTTTCGGCCGATTGCCGGTTTTGGGGGTGCGCCGGGGGTGTTAAAAGGGTCGGTAAAAGGAGGTGTAAAAACCTCTGACCGAGCTTTTTTGCACCTCCTGTTTCTATTCCAGATACTCCGGATCCGCAAAAAGGTCTTCCAGCACATCCGGGGCTTGAACCGAACCGACTTGTTCTCTGCGAAAGAGGCGCAGAAGCCGCTCGGCATATTTTCTCTCGGTTGCAACATCCTCAAGAGTCCGGTTGCCGTCTGAATCGTAGATCAGCAAGTCCCAGCAGAATTTCCGATGAAACGGATCGTTGACAAGCAGGCGTTTTTTCAGTGTGACCACGGGAAATGACCTTGAATCAGAGTCGCTTTTTCTCATGCTTTTTTCACTATCCTCACTATATATTGTGCTTCGATGTGGATATTATACCATATGTGGTGCTTTTTGTAAACAAATTATTTCTGGTCGGAACGCTTTAGAAAGGAAACACGAAGTGTGTTCGTTTTTTATATTTTGCAAAAAAATATGTCTTAATGTAAAATACAGTTCAATTTGAGAAGAAAAAATAGTAAAATAATTCAACAAAACGGAAAATAAGAACAAAAACAAATTATAAAAGAATAAAAATTCATGCTTTTTATAAAACAGATGCCGAATTTTTTGAAAAAAGAATGACGAAAGCTGTTGACAAAAATCTGCGGGTACGGTAGAATCAGCAAAGAAAGCAGGAGCGAGTTGCTCCGGTGTATGCAGAAAGGAAAGGCAGAAAGTTATGGCAAAACATAAGAAGAGCACTTTTTTCAAGGATTTTAAGGCGTTTATTTCAAAGGGCAATGTGGTCGATATGGCAGTCGGTGTTGTCATTGGCGGAGCTTTCGGCAAAATCGTGACAGGCTTAGTCAATTACATCATCAACCCGTTTGTCGGCCTTTTTGTCAAGTCGGGCAGTCTGGATTCTCTCAAAACGGTGATTCATGAAGCGACCTACAAGGCTGACGGCGTTACGGTGGATCAGGCGGAGGTTGCGATTCTTTGGGGAACATGGCTGCAGACGATCATTGATTTCCTGATTACGGCGCTCTGCATTTTTGTGGTTCTGCGGATCATTGTGAAGGCCAAGAATCTTGCCGAGTATAAGAAGACGATGGAGGCAGAAGCCAAGGCGGAAGCGGACAAGAAGGCGGCTGAGGAGAAAGCGGCAGAGGAAAAAGCGGCGGCAGAGGCTTTGGCCGCCAAGCAGGCCCGTCTGGAAGAAAGCACGCTGAAGCAGGAGCAACTGCTTGTGGAGATCCGGAATCTGCTCCAGAAGAAATAAAATTCCGGAAATCCTAAATTCTGAAAACGAGACCCGGAAAATTCCGGAAAGACCGTTCATACCTTTTGGTTCCTGTGGGGCTGTAAAAAACTGCTTGTTTTACAGCCCCTTTAAAAATGCCGGCGGGGGGTTCCGGCATTTTGGATAGGATTTTGGTCGGTTTTGCCCTTCATTTTTTGAAATGAAGGCGGATTTTGCGACAAAATGAAGGCTGAAAGCCGTCAATACCAATGCCGGCGGGGGCGTAAAAAGGCTTGGCACGGGTTTTTTTACACCTCCTTTTTCAGAAACAGAAGCCGGAAAGCACAGAGAGAGAAAAGGAAGCGGGTCGGAAACGGGATCGCACGGTACAAAATTCACACAAAGCACCTCAAAACACCCAGAGCATATTCAAAAATATATCTATCCGGCGGCGGTTTTTGCGAAGAACAAGGCACAAAGAGGAAGGAATACTTTGTGGATTCGTATTCAGGCTTTCTGCAACGAAGCTCCGGAGCAAAAATTCCCTTGCCTGCGGTGCGGGGAATTTTTAGAGGTGTCCGAGGTGTCCAAAAGTGAGGATGGGCAGAAGGGGATTGCTTATGGGCAGATATTTTGAATATGCCGAAAAAGAGAAGCGGTACCATACCTATGACTACTACCTGAAAAAGGCCTTTGGCTGCAAGTGTGCCAAAATCGGTTTGGACGGAGGCTTCACCTGTCCCAACAAGGACGGGACGAAGGGAACGGGGGGATGCTTCTTTTGCGGAGGAGGCGGCGGGGAGACGACCGCTCCGGCGTGTGAGCCCCTGCGCCTCCAATATGAGAAGGGCAGGGCAAGACTGGAGAAGAAGTGGGGACGGCTGCCCACCATACCCTATTTTCAGGCAAACACCTCCACCTATGCGCCCGTTTCCCGCCTGAGGGCGCTGTTTGAGGAGACCCTTTCCTTTGAGGATGTGCGAGGGTTGACCATAGCTACCCGGCCGGATGCACTGCCCCCGCAGGTACTTTCCTACCTGGCGGAATTGAACGCCCGAACCAGGCTGACCGTAGAGCTGGGGCTTCAGAGTGTTTTTGAGACGACTGCCCGACGGATCAACAGAGGCCACACCTATGAAGAGTTTTTGCAGGGCTATGAAGCGCTGAAAAGCCGGGGGATTCGGGTCTGCGTGCATCTGATCGACGGATTTCCGGGGGAGACGCCGGAAATGATGCTGGAGAGCGCCCGAGTTCTGGGGAAACTGGGGCCTGACGGGGTGAAGTTCCATCAGCTGTATGTGCGGAAGGGCACCGGGGCGGAGGAGGCGTACCGGCGGGGAGAATTGCCTTTGCTGTCCCTTGCGGAATATCTGGAGATTCTGGCCTGTCAGATCTGCCTTCTCCCTCCGGAGACGGTGGTGGAGCGGATTTCCGGCGATCCGGAGAAATCGGAATTGTGTGCGCCGCCATGGTGTACGGACAAGAAAAAAATTTTAGGAGGACTGGATCAATACCTTGAAAAGAGAGGATTGGTGCAGGGACTTTGGCATAATTGCACAAAAATATCTCCGGGATTTCTCGATTTTGAACAACAAAAATTCTAAAAAACAGACTTGAAAAGTAAGAATATATCGTATATAATATAAATTGTTCGTGAACTCGCACAGGCGGAACGCCGGTACTTTCGCTTTGGTGCTTTTATCTTTCATAGAAATCTTGTGGAAAGAGGTATTTTGTAAAATGGCTGTCATTCAAACAAAGGACTTGCGGAACATCTGTTTTTTAGGACACGGCGGAAGCGGAAAGACCAGCCTTGCGGAAGCAATGCTGTATATGAACAAGGCAACCGACCGCTTGGGCAGTACCGGTGCGGGAAATACGGTTTGCGATTATGATCCGGAAGAGATCAAGAGAGGCTTTACCATTTCGGCCTCCTGCGCAAATTTCAACTATAAGAATGTGAAAATCAACCTGATCGACACCCCCGGATTTCTGGAATTTGTGGGCGAAGTGCTGACCGGACTCCGGGTTGCCGGGTCTGCGGTCATCACGGTGGATGCCAAGTCCGGAATTCAGGTGGGCACGGAGTTAGCATGGGAAAACACCTCTGCCGCAGGCTCTCCCAGAGCCTTTTTCGTCAATAAGTGCGACGATCCCGAAGCGAATTTCCAGAAGGTGCTTTCCTCTTTGATTGAAACCTTTGGTCAGTCGGTTTGTCCGATCGTGGTTCCGGCCGCCACTCCGGGTGCTTTTATCAACCTGTTGGATCTGAAAAAGTATGTGTACGATGCCAAGGGAGGACATACCGTGGGCGAAATCAACACCGATTATATGCCCACCGTGGAGAAATACAGAGAACAGCTTTTTGAAGCGATTGCCACCACCGATGAAGCGCTGATGGAAAAATACTTCAATGGCGAGGAGATCACCAAGGAGGAGGCCAACGAGGCCGTCCATAAAGGCGTTTCCGACGGATCAATCGTTCCGGTATTTTCGGGCGCCGCCACCAAATTGTGGGGTGTGGATACTCTGGTGGAGATCATTGCAGATGCATTCCCCAATCCGATTTCCAAGGGAAGCGAGCGTGTGATCGTGGATGGGAAAGAGGAAAAGAAGGCCATCCGTACCGAAGGAACCCCTGAACTGTTTGTGTTTAAGACTACGGTGGATCAGTTCGGCAGAACCACCTATTTCAAGGTGATGGCGGGAGAATTGACCTCCGGCGTGACCCTGAAGAACAATCGGAGCGGTGTTGCCGAAAAAATGGCGCACTTTTCCACTGTTGTCGGTAAAAAGACCGCCGAGGTTCAGGCTCTTTCCTGCGGCGACATCGGCGTAATTACCAAATTGGTGGGCACCGGTACGGGCGATACCCTGTCTGAATCGGGCGAGGTGGAATATGCCGGCGTGAAATATCCGGAACCCTTCTACACCATGGCTGTCGCCCCCAAGAACAAGGGCGAGGAAGACAAGATTGCTCAGGGCATCAACAGGCTGTTGGACGAGGATAAAACCCTGCGCTTTGAAAACGATGCCGAGACCAAGCAATTGCTCCTTTCGGCAATGGGCAATATGCAGATCGATGTGGCGCTTTCCAAGCTGAAGAGCCGCAACGGTCTGGATGTGGTGCTGTCCGCTCCCCGGATCGCCTACAGGGAAACCATCAAGGGCAGAAGCGATGTGCAGGGCAAACATAAAAAGCAGTCCGGCGGTCACGGACAGTACGGCGATGTGAAGATCCGCTTCTCTCCCGGAGAGGGCGACGGGCTGACCTTTACCCAGAGCGTGGTGGGCGGTTCGGTGCCGAAGAACTATTTCCCGGCAATCGAAAAGGGACTCTTGGAAGCAATGCAGAAGGGCGTTTTGGCCGGCTATCCGGTGGTTGGACTGGCGGCCGATCTGTATGACGGTTCTTACCATGATGTGGACTCCAACGAACTGTCCTTCAAAATGGCCGCTTCCTTGGCATATAAGGCAGGCTTGCCTTTGGCAAAGCCGGTGCTTCTTGAGCCTATCGGAGAGCTGAAGGTCACCATTCCCGACAGCGTGGTCGGTGCGGTGATGGGCGACATCAACAGCAAACGCAGAGGTACGGTGCTCGGAAGCAATCCCGCCGAGGGCAAACCCGGATATACTACGATCGATGCGGAAGTGCCGAAGGCCACGATGGTGGAGTATACCATCGACCTGCGTGCTATGACGCAGGGCAAAGGCTCCTATTCCTTTTATTTCGTGCGCTATGATGAGGTGCCCGGAAGCGAAGCCCAGAAGATTATCGCTGAAGCTAAAGCCAATATGAGCGAAGAGGATTGAGTATTCTTTCGGTGTTCTTGCAAAGAAAAGAGGGCTGTGCAGTCGAAGATTGCACAGCCCTTGGTTTTTGTTTTTCCTGTTCATTTTTGCGCTCTGGCTCCCTTTTTATACTTTTTGCAGGGCCCCCGCCCTGCACCCGGCGACCCCTTTTGAAAAAGGGGTCGATCCGAAAACTTTTTTGCGGATGGCAACATACTTTTCATGGAAGGGCAAAGAACCCGGAA